>DASZUG010000100.1:0-1731 GCA_035547755.1 Rhizobiaceae bacterium | reverse complement strand
TTCGCAGCGAGGCCTGCCGTGCCGGCGGCAGGCGGCCAGCGCCCGTCATTGCCATCAGCGCTGGACCGGCCGCCGGCCCGCTGAGCCGCAGCACGGCGATCGCTGCCGGCGGCGCGCCGCTCGAAACGGCGAAAATCGAGTCCGTCATCCGCTGCTGCGCATTCCATCCAGCATCTGTCGCCATAGCGCCATGGCGCTGTCACCCATCGGCGCCCAGCTCTTCATCAGCGTGTCGATCAGCTCGGGATGCGCCTTGGGGTCCATCATTTCGGACAGCGCGGCGACATATTTCTCTTGCAGCGGCGTCAGATCGGGCAGTCCCATCAAGCGGCGCGCCTCTTCGGGCGTGCAGTCGATCTCGACATTGATCTTCATGCGGTGCTCCCAGGCGATTGAGTCAGCTTGCTGATAGGGCCATAAAAGCGCCAAAACCAGCCGTTCCACGTGGAACACTGCGGCAGGGGTCGAAAATATCTATATGAATCAGTGTCTTCATTAGATATCGCGTGGGAGATCACGATGGCCGAAATGATAAAAATCGAAACGCTCGACGGCGATGACCGGTTCGACGCCTATGCCGCCGCGCCGGCGGGGGAGGCCAAGGCGGCGATCGTCGTCATTCAGGAGATCTTCGGCGTCAACGCGGGTATTCGCCGCAAGTGCGACCGCCTGGCGGAAGAGGGCTATCTCGCGATCGCGCCCGACCTGTTCTGGCGGCTCGAACGCGGCATCGAGCTCGATCCCGATATCGAGCCCGAGTTTCAGCGCGCATTGGCGCTGATGGGCAAGTTCAACCAGGATGCCGGGGTGCGCGACATCGAGGCGACGATCCGGGCGGCGCGCGCCCGACTGGGCAAGGGCGGCAAGGTCGGCGCGGTCGGTTATTGCCTGGGCGGCCGGCTCGCCTTCATGACGGCGACGCGGACCGATGTCGACGCCAGCGTCGGCTATTACGGCGTCGGCATCGACAATCTGCTGGGGGAGGCGCGCGCGATCGCGCATCCGGTTCTGCTGCACATTCCCGAAGAGGACCATTTCGTCGACAAAGCGGCGCAGCGGCGGATGCACGAGGGACTCGACAAACACCCCAAGGTGACGCTGTACGATTATCCCGGCGAGGACCATGGCTTCGCCACCGAATTCGGCCGGCGCCGATCCGAAGCAGCGGCCGAATTGGCGGATCGCCGCACCGCCGAATTTTTCGCCAGCAACCTGGGATGAATGGGGCATGGCCGGGGCTTTGCTCCGCGCCGCTTAGCGCCTATGAGCCGGCCTCGGACCGGGCGGGAGGGCTGATCGAATGAAATTGATGGCGGGCAACTCGAACCTTCCGCTGGCGCGAGCGATCGCGGCCTATCTCGAGTTGCCGCTCACCGAGGCGCATGTGCGGCGCTTCGCCGACGAGGAGATCTTCGTCGAAATTCTCGAAAACGTCCGCGGCGAGGACGTCTTCCTGCTTCAGTCGACCGGTTTTCCCGCCAACGACAATCTGATGGAGCTGCTGATCTGCATCGACGCGCTCAAGCGCGCCTCGGCCAAGCGGATCACCGCGGTCGTGCCCTATTTCGGCTATGCCAGGCAGGATCGAAAGCCCGGCCCACGCACGCCGATTTCGGCCAAACTGGTCGCCAATCTCGTCACCGTGGCGGGCGCCGACCGCGTGCTGTCGGTCGATCTTCATGCCGGGCAGATCCAGGGATTCTTCGATATCCCGACCGACAATCTCTACGC
>DASZUG010000099.1:0-104421 GCA_035547755.1 Rhizobiaceae bacterium | reverse complement strand
CCAGGTCGTGCGGCAGGTGATCGACGAACGTGTTTCATCCCCGTTATCCACACAGCTCGCCCACAACATATTGGGGGTCATAAAACTTCCAAAAACGAATCCTTGACGGTTCGGGGCGAGTCGCTTTTTATGGGTCATGCGCTTCTGTGCGTGAGCGCGGCCGGGACGTGTAGAGGCCGGCTTTTTCAGATTTCAGGTGCGTTTTCAGGCGGTTCGCCGCTCCGTTCGGAGCAGCGGGAGTGTGTTTGCCGTGGGTATGGGGACTGGATAAGAAGGGGCTGCCGGGCTGGACTAAATCTCCTGTTAATACTATATTTAGTGTTTGCGGAGAAACTCGGCACTAGATAGCGTAAAACTCCTCTCTTCGGAGAGAGTCGTTATCAGCGTGAAGGTGATAGGGACCCGCGGATAGGTTCCGAGGCTTATGCCGGACAATTATGGAGGCCCGGCAGGTTTTGGATCGTTCCCGCGGAAGGAGAGCCGGTCTTCGCATGGAGGCCGGATGCGGCGGACTGCGCTTATCGAAACGGGACGGGAAATCGTTTCGGAATGCGCTATATATAGATGACTTAAAGGGACACGAAGATGCGCATCGAGCGGCGTTTCACCAAGACAGGCCAGTCACCCTACGCGGAGATCGAATTCCGCAAGGCGCTCTCCGAGATCAAGAATCCCGACGGCTCGATCGTCTTTCGATTGGCCGATATCGATGTGCCGGCTCAGTTCAGCCAGGTCGCGACCGACGTTCTGGCGCAAAAATATTTCCGCAAGGCCGGCGTGCCTGCGCGCCTGAAGAAGATCGAAGAGACTTCCGTCCCCTCCTTCCTGTGGCGTTCCGTCGCCGACGAGGCGGCGCTCGCCGAATTGCCGGAGAACGAGCGTTATGGCTCCGAAACCGACGCCCGCCAGGTCTTCGACCGGCTTGCCGGCACCTGGACCTATTGGGGTTGGAGGGGCGGCTATTTCGCCTCGGAGGAAGACGCCCGCGCCTTCCGCGACGAGCTTGCCTACATGCTCGCCACCCAGCGCGTCGCGCCGAATTCGCCGCAATGGTTCAACACCGGTCTCCACTGGGCCTATGGCATAGACGGGCCGAGCCAGGGCCATTTCTATGTCGATCCCTTCACCGGCAAGCTTACCAAGTCGAAATCTGCCTATGAGCATCCGCAACCGCATGCCTGCTTCATCCAGTCCGTCGGCGACGACCTCGTCAATGAGGGCGGCATCATGGATTTGTGGGTGCGCGAGGCACGGCTCTTCAAATACGGTTCAGGCACCGGCTCCAATTTCTCGATGCTGCGCGGCGAGGGCGAAAAGCTTTCGGGCGGCGGCAAGTCGTCCGGCCTGATGAGCTTCCTCAAGATCGGCGACCGCGCCGCCGGCGCCATCAAATCGGGTGGCACGACGCGCCGCGCCGCCAAGATGGTCGTGGTGGACATCGACCATCCCGATATCGAGCAGTATATCGACTGGAAGGTGAATGAGGAGCAGAAGGTCGCCGCGCTCGTCACCGGTTCGAAGATCGTCAAGAAGCATCTCGCCGAGATCATGAAGGCCTGCGTCAATTGCGAGGGTCATGACGACGATTGCTACGATCCATCGCTGAACTCAGCCCTGAAGCGCGCCATCCGCGCCGCCAAGCGCGATGCCGTGCCGGAAAACTACGTCAAACGCGTCATTCAGTTCGCCAGGCAGGGCTACACCTCGATCGCGTTCAAGACCTATGACACGGATTGGGATTCGGAGGCCTATCTCACCGTTTCCGGCCAGAACTCCAACAATTCCGTCTCGCTCAAGGAGGATTTCCTGCGCGCGGTCGAGAATGACGGCGACTGGAAGCTGATCAACCGCATCGATGGCAAAGTGGCGAAGACGCTGAAGGCGCGCGATCTCTGGGAGAAGATCGGCTACGCCGCTTGGGCTTCGGCCGATCCGGGCCTGCACTTCAACACGACGATGAACGACTGGCACACTTCGCCGGCAGCCGGCCCGATCCGCGCGTCGAACCCGTGCTCGGAATATATGTTCCTCGACGACACGGCCTGCAATCTCGCCTCGATCAATCTGCTGCCTTACCGCAACGCAGACGGCACGATCGACATCGCTGCCTATGAGCATTCGGTCCGCCTCTGGACCGTCGTGCTCGAAATCTCCGTCATGATGGCGCAGTTCCCGTCGAAGGAGATCGCGCGTCTTTCATACGAATACCGCACGCTCGGACTCGGCTACGCCAACATAGGCGGCCTCCTGATGACGTCGGGCATTCCGTACGACTCGCCGGAAGGCCGCGCCATCTGCGGCGCACTGACCGCGATCATGACCGGCACCGCCTATGCGACCTCGGCCGAAATGGCCGGCGAGCTCGGCGCCTTCCCCGACTATGACCGCAATGCCGAGAACATGCTGCGCGTCATGCGCAACCACCGCCGCTCCGCCTATGGCGATCACGATGGCTATGAGAAGCTGTCGGTCAATCCGGTGCCGCTCGTCGCCGGGGACTGCCCGCAGCCCGCATTGATCGAGCATGCGCGGCAGGCTTGGGACCGCGCCATCGAGCTCGGCGAGGAGCATGGCTACCGCAACGCGCAGGCGACCGTCATCGCGCCGACCGGCACGATCGGGCTGGTCATGGATTGCGACACGACCGGGATCGAGCCCGATTTCGCGCTGGTGAAATTCAAGAAGCTCGCCGGCGGCGGCTATTTCAAGATCATCAACCGTGCGGTGCCGGAAGCGCTGCGCTCGCTCGACTATCCGGAAAGCCAGATCGCCGAGATCGAGGCCTATGCCGTCGGCCACGGCAATCTGAACCAGGCGCCCGGCATCAATCCCAGATCGCTCAAGGCCAAGGGTTTTAGCGACGAAAAGATCGCGGCGCTGAACGCGGCGTTGAAGAGCGCCTTCGACATCAAATTCGTCTTCAACAAATGGACGCTCGGCGAGGATTTCTGCCGCGACGTGCTCGGCTTTACCGACGAGCAGCTCGATGATTTCACTTTCGAGATGCTCCCTGCCCTCGGCTTCTCCAGGAAGGAAATCGAGGCGGCCAATATCCATGTCTGCGGCGCCATGACGCTGGAAGGCGCGCCGCACCTGAAGGAAGAGCACCTGCCCGTCTTCGATTGTGCCAATCCCTGCGGCAAGATCGGCAAGCGCTATCTCTCCGTCGAGAGCCATATCCGCATGATGGCGGCGGCGCAGCCCTTCATCTCCGGCGCCATCTCCAAGACCATCAACATGCCGAACGACGCGACCGTCGAGGACTGCAAGTCGGCCTACATGCTCTCCTGGAAGCTGGCGCTGAAGGCCAACGCGCTCTATCGCGACGGTTCCAAGCTGTCGCAGCCGCTCAATGCCTCGCTGCTCTCCGACGACGAGGAGGAAGCAGACGATCTGATCGAGGAGCTTGCCGCGGCCCCCGCCGCCGCCCGCGCGGCGGCTGTGACGGAAAAGATCGTCGAACGGATCGTCGAGCGCGTGGTGCGCGACCGCGAGCGGCTGCCCAACCGCCGCAAGGGCTATACGCAAAAGGCAGTCGTCGGCGGCCACAAGGTCTATCTCCGCACCGGCGAGTTCGACGACGGGCGGCTCGGCGAGATCTTCATCGACATGCACAAGGAAGGCGCCGCCTTCCGCGCCATGATGAACAATTTCGCCATCGCCATCAGCCTGGGCCTGCAATATGGCGTGCCGCTGGAGGAATATGTCGAGGCGTTCACTTTCGTGAAGTTCGAGCCGGCCGGCATGGTCATCGGCAATGAGGCGATCAAGACCGCGACCTCGATCATCGACTATGTCTTCCGCGAACTGGCGATCTCCTATCTCGGCCGCAACGACCTTGCGCATGTCGATCCGTCCGAGATTTCCAATACCTCTCTCGGGCGCGGCATGTCGGAAGGCAAGCTTCCCGTCTCCAAGGGACTGACGCGCGGCCAGACCTTCAAGGTCGTCGGCGGCAGCGAACCGAAAGGCTTTGCCGGGGGGGCTGCGAGCGAGAAATCCTCCCCTCAGCGCGCGGCCCCCACGGCCTTTTCCGGCTCGAACGTGCGCGCCCTGTCGAGCGCCACGGCGACGGTGACGGCGCTCCGCCCCACCGTCTCCGAACTCGCCAAGGAAGCGACCGCCTTCCGCCGCGACTATGAAGACCGCGCCGCGGAGCTTGAGGACATCGACGAAGAGGAAGCGTCAGCCGCCCTCTTCACCGACGCCGCGGCCGAGGAAGCGGCGGAAGCGAAGAAGCTCAACGCCTCCCGCCGCCAGCAGGCCCTGCTCCAGGGCTACACCGGCAACATGTGCTCCGAATGCCAGAATTTCACCATGGTGCGGAACGGGACATGCGAGAAATGCGATACGTGCGGAGCGACCAGCGGGTGTAGTTGAGGAATTGTGAAGAGCTGAGCCTACGCGTGCAAGGCGGATTGCCTTGCACGCAAGCGATTTACAGAACAAAATGGCAACAATTGAGGATATCTAATGAACACTAAGTTTTTAGGACTCGACGGCGAATACCATCCCACTGGCTCTTTCTTAGGATTGGATGGGAAATATCATCCGAAGGGATCAGCGTTGGGATTGGATGGAAAATACCATCCTCGAGGCTATTTTCTTGGCAATGATGGAAAATATCACCCCCGAGGCTCGTTCTTGGGGCGAGACGGTAACTACCATCCTGCTGGTCAATTTCTAGGTCGCGATGGGCGTTATCACCCGCAAGGGCAATTTCTAGGCAGAGACGGGATCTATCATGCATTTGGTTCCTTTCTCGGGCAGGATGGTCTATATCACCCCGCAGGCTCGTTCCTCGGACAAGACGGTCGTTATCACCTCAAAGGGTCATTTCTTGGTCAAGATGGCAGGTACCATCTCCCCGGATCGTTCCTGGGAACCGATGGAAAATACCATCCAAGAGGATCGGTTTTAGGTATTTATGGTCAATACGTAGAGCCGGATTCACTATCCGCTTTGGAAAAGCAAAACCAAGGCAATATGACCTCGTAGGTTCGAGTAGCACCCCTGATAATGTTATAATAGCCCATCGAGGCATCATCGTTCCAGAAGCGCAGGTGCGGCAGCCCTTCCGCCCTCGTCATCCCAGGGCGCAGCCGAGCACCGCGAGGCGGAGACCCTGGGATCCATGCCTGAGCAGAGCGGCCGCACGAGGCGGTGTAAAAGGAATGCCGTTCTGAACCGCCGCGCGTATCAGGGATGCTCAGGCATGGATCCTCGGGTCGCGCTTCGCTTGCCCGAGGATGACGAATAGGGGGTGTTGCGGCCCCTTGGAATCACGCCGCCTGTCGCAACCCTCCCCGCCATTATGCCAAAGCATCATTGATCCAGAAGCGCAGGTGCGGCAGCCCTTCCGCCTTCGTCATTCCAGGGCGGAGCCGAGCGACGCGAGGCGGAGACCCTGGGATCCATGCCTGAGCGACGCGGCCGGATGAGGCGAGGCAGAAGGAAGGCAGTTCTGCACCGCAGCGTCCTCATCGATGCACAGGCATGGATCCTCGGGTCGCGCTTCGCTTGCCCGAGGATGACGAGGGTAGAGGCTCGCCCAAGGATGATGAAAGAGGAAAGGCAGGGCATCTTTCAGTCTATCTTTAATTATCAACCATCGATGCCACGCCACTTCCCTGACACAACGACGCCTTCACAGCGCAGTTGATCTGTTCCGCGGCAATACCGCTTGAAATTGCCGAATCGCATATTGCGGTGGCGCGGATAGTTGCCGTTCGCCTTGTGCGGCTTGCATAGCAGGCAGCCGGCCCTGGCGTTCTTACACCGCTTTCTCTTGAAATGCATGAATGCCTCCGAACATCGGTGCGCCCCAATGGCGCGCGCGCATGTTTCGGAAGCTGGAAACCCTGATGGTCATATCCGACATCTAACAGGGGATCGAGTGACCAACCAGTCTATTTCTCTGACCGGCTCCAGAAGCACCGCCCCCTCTTCGTCATCCTAGGGCGGAGCCGAGCGAAGCGAGGCGGAGACCCTGGGATCCATGCCTGAGCGATGCGGCCGGATGAGGCGGTGCGGAAGGAACGCCGTTCTGAACCGCAGCGTCCTCATTGATGCACAGGCATGGATCCTCGGGTCGCGCTTCGCTTGCCCGAGGATGACGAAGGCGTAGAACTCGCTCTTACCATCCTAAGCCGATGAAGAGTTCGTTCCAGTCAGGATTGGTCTTCTCGATCAGGTCGATCTTCCATTGGCGCAGCCAGCGCTTCAGCGACTTCTCGCGCTGGATGGCATCGCGGATGTCGAAATGCTCCTCGTACCAGACGAGCCGCTGGACGCCATAGCGGGCAGTGAAACGCGAGCCCTTCCCCGATTTGTGCTCAGGCATGCGCCGCGCCAGATCGTTGGTGACGCCGATATAGATCGTGCCGCGTTTCTGGCTTGCGGTCATGTAGACGTAGCCGGTCATGATGGGAGGTTAGACGTAAAAAGCAAGAGAGAACATTGCCCTTTGTCATCGTGTGCTGCGCGGAGAAAGCCTCACTTTCGTCATCCTAGGGTGGAGCCGAGCGACGCGAGGCGGAGACCCTGGGATCCATGCCTGAGCAGAGCGGCCGCACGAGGCGGTGTAGAAGGAATGCCGTTCTGAACCGCCGCGCGTATCAGGGATGCTCAGGCATGGATCCTCGGGTCGCGCTTCGCTTGCCCGAGGATGACGAAGGGAGAGGCTTGCCTGAGGATGACAAGGTGACGTTGACCGGGCTTCATTCACCTGTCCCCTCGCTTCCCTCAAACACCGCCAGTTGATCCGCGAAGGCTCGTTTGTATGCAGGGCGGGCCTCGCCGCGGGCGATGTAGGCCGAGAGGTTGGGGTAGTCTTCCAGGATGCCCGCCCCCTTCAACCTTTGCAGCACATGCACCATCAACAGATCGCCGACGCTGAACGCCCCGTCGAGCCAGTCGGCGTCGCCAAGCCGGCGGGACAGGTCGTCCAGCCGTTTCCGGATGCTGTCATCGAGAACACGCAGGCGCTGCTCGTACCAGGGTTCACCGCTCTCCAGAATTTTCGCGAGGCTGCGCTCGAAAATCGGCGGCTCCACCGTGTTGAGCGCGGCAAACATCCATGCAATCGCGCGCGCCCGGGCATTCGCATCGTCCGGCAGCAGGCCGGCATGGCGCTCCGCGATATGAAACACGATCGCGCCGGACTCGAACAGGACGAGATCGCCTTCTTCATAGGTCGGAATCTGCCCGAAAGGATGGAGCGCGCGATGCGCGGGTTCTTTCATATCAGCGAACGAGACGAGACGGACCTCGTAGGGCTGGCCCACTTCTTCGAGCGCCCAGCGAGCGCGCATGTCGCGCGCCAGCCCCCGGCCGCGATCGGGCGACCGCTCGAATGCGGTGATGATTGGAGTCATCGGAGAGCTCCCGGCGATTGCAGATTGATTTCGCGGTGCATTCTGTTTCCTTTCGGCAGCAGCCTTCGGGGAAATTGGGCGCTTCCTGCACCCCCCTCACCAAGTTCGCCCAGCCACTCGGCTTCGCCTCGCGGGGGCTCCCTATCCTCTCCCCGACGGGGCGAGGAACGCATCAAGCCGCCACCATCTCCCTTTCCGCTTTGGGGAACGGCCGGAACGTCATCGCGATCAGGAAGGCCGCCAGCCCCATGCCCCAGGAGGCGATGTAGAGATAGGCGTAAGAGTCGAAGCGGTCATAGAGCAAGCCGCCGACGAGCGGTCCCAACGACATGCCGAGGCTGCCCGCCATCGCCGTGCCGCCGATGATCGTGCCCATCATGCGAAGCGGAAAGTTTTCGCGCACGATCACGGCATAAAGCGGCATGACGCCGGCATAGATGAAGCCGACCACGGCCGCCACGCCGTAGAACTCTCCGATCCGGCTGGCGAAGACATAGGCGAGCACGCCGAAGGCCTGCGCCAGCAAACCCAGCACCAGCACGCGCTGCGCGCCGAAGCGGTCGCCCATGATGCCGAAAGCGAGCCGCCCGAACATGCCGGCAAAGCCTTCGACGCTGTAGATCGAGACAGCGGCGATGGTCGGGATGCCGCAGGTGATCGCATAGCTGACCGTGTGGAAGATCGGGCCGGAATGCGTGGCGCAGCAGAAGAAATTTGCCGCGACAAGCACGAGAAATTGCGGCGAGCGCACCGCCTCACGCACCGTCATGTCCGGCCGCGGCCCGGTCTCCGCAAAGGCGCCCTCCCCGGCTTCGAGCTGCGGCGGGCGGCGCACAAGCAGGGCCGTCGGGATCATGACGATCGCGGCGATGCAGGCGACGATGAGCATCGAAGCGCGCCAGCCATGCGTGGTGATCAGCCAGGCCGCGAGCGGCGACATGGTCATCGGCGCCATGCCCATGCCGGCGGAAACGAGCGATATGGCAAGGCTGCGCTGCGTATCGAACCAGCCGGTAACGGTCGCCATCATTGGAATCAGAACGGCGGTAGCCGCGCCGCCGACAAACAGGCCGAAGAGAAGCTGGAACTCGATCAGCGAACCCGCCCGGCTGGCGAGCGCCAGAGCGGTCGGGAGGATGATCGAGCCGGCCAGCACCACCGGGCGTGGCCCGAACCGGTCGGACAGGCCGCCCCAGATCATGCTGGCGAAAGCCATGGCCAGGAAGCCGATCGTCATGGCGCCGGAAATGGCGGCGACCGACCAGCCGGTCTCCCGCGCCATCGTCAACAGGAAGACGGGAAGCGAAAACATCGCGCCGACCGCGACGCAGCCAAGCACGCCGCCCGCGGCGACGATCACCCAACGATAGGAATGAGCCATGACCCTTCTCCGGATTGCCAATCAAGCGGGCGGACGCGCCTTGCAGCGCGTCGCGCTCCTTTCGCCCCGAGGACGCGCGAGTGCTCGCAAATCCGACAATGCGAACACATTCCGTCGCTATTTTTTTTCGACCGAAAGAAGGTAGCCCGGATTATGGACGAGCGGCAGAGCGGAGCGGGCCTATTCCGCGAAAAGGACGGTCAGCAATATCGCTATATCGCTCTCAATCCGCGTCGGCGACCAGTTGCGCGCCGCCGCTCCAGCGCCACCAATCGCCCTCGTCGCCATTGAAGACGTTGAGGTCGATCGGGCCTTCGACGCCGTGCGATTTGCCGGAGCCTGAATATTGCCAGAACAGCCATTTGCGGTCCGGATAGACGCGAGCCGGGATGTCCGCCGTCGAGCGCAGCCAAAAGCCATAGCCGCGGAAGGCGCCGCGCAGATTGTCATAGTAGAAGTCGGGCGTGGTATAAATGACCGGCCGCTTGCCGTAATGCCGCTCCAGCCGATCCATGAAGACCTGCATCTTTTCCAGCACTACATCGCGCGACGGGTGACGCTTGCAGCTGGACATGTGGTTCCATTCGACGTCGATGACGGGCGGCAGCGCATCGGGATCGTTCGGCACATTACGGATGAACCAGTCTGCCTGCTCGCTTGCCGGCCGGCACCAATAGAAGAAATGATAGGCGCCGCGCTTGAGGCCGGCTTCCTCGGCGCCGCGCCAGTTCCTCATGAACATCGGATCGACATGGTCGCCGCCATCCGTCGCCTTGATATAGGCGAAATTGGCGCCCTGGTCGCGCAACTGTCCCCAATCGATATTGCCCTGCCAGCGCGATACGTCGACGCCATGCACCTCCATCCGGCGCGGAGAATGCCGGCCGAAATCGACCGGATCGGAATCGCGGAATTTGGTCCGATATATCCTGCCTTCGACGATTTTTCTCGGCCGGGAAATGCGGGGGCGTGTCGTCGGCGTGGGCGGAATCATCAGCGCCATCGCCTCTTCTGATTGCGTTTCCTTCTCCTCGGCAAGCGCCATCGGCTTCTCGACAGGAAGCCGCCGCGGCGCGGCGGCAACGGAAACGATCGGAGCCAGCGGGATAGAGGGCTTGGCGATCGAGGCCGTCTTCTCATGCGAAGGCGGCGGAATCCTTAGCGCACCCGCAACGTCCGGCGTCGAGGAGCAGCCCGCGATCAGCGCGGCCAGAAAAAGGAAAGGGACGATCCGGGACCGCATCGGCCGTACACAGAACAAAACAGAGCCAGGGACGGACAACCGCCATACGAAGGCGAATGCTTAGCGGGGATTCATCAACAAAGTTTGAATCAAATCCTTTACACTGGGCTAGGGTCAGGACCCATTAATATGATCGAAATGGCGCCTGAAACGGCAACGAGATGCGAGGAGAAGCGCGAAGGTCGATGGGGTTCCATCGGCCAAGCGGTTCGACGTGGCAGGTCGCAGCCGTTTCGGCGTCCGCAGGATGTGGCCCATCCGCCCGGCTACTTCGTCGCGAAGGACTTGAAAACCGAATGGTTTCCTGCGCCTTCGCTCCTCTTATCCGAAAGGATGGCCTCACACCATTTCGACCAGATTAATGGGTCCTGACCCTAGCTATCTTCTCCGCGTCGCACCCAATGCAGCCTCTGAGACGGATTCGCCCAAGCCAGATTGGAATGCGAAGGCGAAAAATTTTGAAAGCCGCGGAACCTTTCTGCGCGCCTGTGGTTATTTCGTCGGACGGTGGCGACGGTTCCCCCAACCTTTCTTGCCCGCCCTGGCAAACCGCCATCGTCCCCTTCCTTCTTTCATCGACGCTCCTTGATCGACATTCATCATTGAAACCGCTTTTGCGGAACGGCAGGAATGTGGTAGAGCGGCGCCGATTTTCCTGGATCGCACCGATGGTGGAAACCGCCGTGATCCCGTCTGTCTGTTCAAGCGTGATCCCGCCGAAAAGTACCCTTTCCTCCGATCATGCCGCCGAAAGCGAGTGAGAATGCCAGCGCCGCGCGTCAGTTTCGTGAGCCTTGGATGCCCCAAGGCATTGGTGGATTCCGAACGCATCATTACGCGATTGCGCTCCGAGGGCTACGAGATCGCGCGCAAGCATGACGGCGCCGACCTGGTCGTCGTCAACACCTGCGGTTTCCTCGATTCCGCGCGCGATGAATCGCTCGGCGCCATAGGCTCGGCGTTGTCGGAAAACGGCAAGGTCATCGTCACCGGCTGCCTCGGGGCCGAACCGGATGTCATCCGTGAAAAACACCCGAACGTGCTCGCGATCACGGGGCCGCAGGCCTATGAGAGCGTCATGGCGGCCGTACACGAGGTTGCACCGCCGGCGCATGATCCTTATCTCGACCTGATCCCGCCGCAGGGCGTCAAGCTCACGCCGAGGCACTATGCCTATCTGAAGATTTCCGAAGGCTGCAACAATCGCTGCTCCTTCTGCATCATCCCGGCGCTGCGCGGTGATCTGGTCTCGCGGCCGGTCGGCGACGTGCTGCGCGAGGCCGAGCGGCTGGTGAAGGCCGGCGTGAAGGAAATCCTCGTCATTTCGCAGGACACCAGCGCCTATGGCATCGACCTGAAATACCAAACTGATCTGTGGCAGGAGAAGGAGGTCAGGACGAAATTCCTCGACCTCGCGCGCGAACTGGGCGAAATGGGCGTTTGGGTGCGGCTGCATTACGTCTATCCCTACCCGCATGTGGACGAGGTGATCCCGTTGATGGCGGAAGGGAAAATCCTGCCCTATCTCGACATTCCCTTCCAGCACGCCTCGCCTGCCGTCCTGAAGACCATGCGTCGGCCGGCGCATCAGGAAAAGACGCTCGACCGTATCCGCCGCTGGCGCGACATCTGCCCGGACCTCGCGGTGCGTTCGACCTTCATCGTCGGCTTTCCCGGCGAAACGGAAGAAGATTTCGAGACGCTGCTTTCATGGCTCGACGAAGCGAGGATCGATCGGGCCGGCTGTTTCAAATATGAGCCGGTGAAGGGTGCGCGCGCCAACGATCTAGGCCTCGACGCCGTGCCGGAAGACACGAAGACGGCGCGCTGGAACCGCTTCATGGCGCGGCAGCAGAAAATATCCGCCACACAGTTGAAGAAGAAGATCGGCAAGCGCCTGCCCGTCATCATCGATGAAGCGGATGGCCGGACAGCCAAGGGCCGGACGCGCTACGACGCGCCCGAAATCGACGGCGCCGTCCACATTCACGCCAACAAGCCGCTCAGAGCCGGGGATATCGTGACGGTCAAGATCGAGGGGTCCGACGCCTACGACCTCCACGGCATGGCGGTTTAACGCTTCAACTTATCCGCTGAATGACGGCAGCGGCGTCACGCTCTTCGCCAGTTCCGCGTCGCGTGCCTGCACGCGCTGATAGGCCGGACGGTCGGAGATGCGGGCGAGATAATCGACGAAGGCCGGCTTTTGAGGCAGAACCTTCATGATGCCCATGGTGAAGGCGATAGCGCTGGCGAGTTGCGTATCCGCCGCCGTGAAGCGGTCGCCCGCCGCATAAGGATGGCGTGACAGCATGCGTTCCACATAAGCGACCATGTCGTCGAACAAGCCAAAGGAATAATCCCTGCCTTGATATTCCAGGCCATGCGCCCGAGCCGCAACGACGGGGTCGAGGACGGAATCGCAATAGACCATCGCCGTGAGATAGGCGGCGCGATCCTTGTCTCCGATCGCCGGCGCGAGGCCGGCCTCCGGGAAGGCATCGCCGAGGTAAAGCGCGATTGCAGCGCGCTCGGTAACGATATTGCCGTCATGGGCGATCGCGGGCACTTTCTTGCTGGGCTGAATAGCACGATAGCTCTCGGGAGGGCCGCCCGGGACGCGAACGTCGATGAGTTCCATTTCATAGGGTTGGCCGAGTTCTTCCAGGAGCCAGAATATGCTGGAGGAACGGGACCATGGGCAGTGGTAGAATTTGAGCATGGCGGGTCTCCGGTGGGGTTTCTCTGAACCGTTTCCGATATTCGGATTCGTATCAGCATCCTGCTGACATCCTTTTGTCAGGAGATATGTCAGCAAGCGGATCATAAAAAAGGGCGCCGCAGGGGCGCCCTTCTCAGCCAGTCATTCGGGGCTGCTTATTTCGGCAAGGTGCCTTCGACGCCCTGGACGTAGAAATTCATGCCGAGCAGGACCGAGTCCTTGGCGACCTGGCCGTCCTTCAGCCATGGTGTGCCGTCCTGCTTGTTGATCGGCCCGGTGAACGGGTTCCAGCCGCCGGCGATCTTCTTCCTGGTGGCTTCGGCCATCGCCTTCACGTCGTCGGACATGTTGGTGAAAGGCGCCAGTTCAACCGCATTATCGTCCTTGATCCCGAGCCAGACATTGTCGGGTTTCCAGGTGCCATCGAGCGCCGCCTTGACGCGGCTCACATAATAGGGCGCCCAATTATCCTCCAGCGCGGTGAGTTGCGCGTGCGGACCGAACTTGATCATGTCCGACGCCTGCCCAAAGGCATGCACGCCGCGCTTTTCGGCAACCTGCATCGCCGCGGTGGAATCGGTGTGCTGACCGAGCACGTCGGCGCCCTGGTCGATCAGCGCCTTGGCGGCGTCGGCCTCCTTGCCCGGATCGAACCACGAATTGACCCAGACGATCTTCAGTTTGAAGTTCGGGTCGACCGAATGCGCACCGAGAACGAACGCATTGATGTCCATCAGGACTTCAGGGATCGGGAACGACACGATGTAGCCGCCGATGTGCGACTTCGACACCTTGGCGGCAATCTGGCCCATGATGTAGCGGCCTTCGTACCAGCGAAGATTGTAGATGCCCAGATTCTTGGCGGTCTTGAAGCCGGTCGCGTGCTCGAAATAGACGTTCGGGAACTTCTTCGCGACCTTCACCTCGGCATCCATGAAGCCGAAGGACGTGCCGAAGATGATCTTGCAATGATCGCGCGCCAGACGCTCGAAGGCGCGCTCGGCATCCGGTCCCTCACTGACATTCTCGAGATAGGAGGTCTGGACCTTGTCACCCAGCTCTTTCTGAACGGCAAGCCGCCCTAGATTGTGCTGGTAGGAATAACCAAAGTCCCCTATCGGACCGACATAGACCCAGCAGGCCTTCATCTTATCGGCGGCTTGCGCAGTGACCGCCATGCCGAAAATGGCCGCCGTTGTTACGGCAAGGAGCAGTTTTTTCATTTCACACCTCTCTGGAGTATTAGCTCGGATCCTCTCATCCGATTCTTCTCACGACTTCCGCCGCAAACAGCAAGTCCTTTCACATCTCTCCACAACCTCATCGCGCTTACCGATCGGGAACGAATGCACGGCCGAGCGACGCGGGCGTGTTCATCATGGTCAGCCTGCGGTTGCGGGAAATCAAGACGAGCACCACCACCGTCGCAAGATAAGGCAGAGAAGAGAGAAATTGCGACGGAACGGCCTTGATGGTCGCCAGCAGCCAATAGACCGGCGCGGGCAGGAAGGTCATATCGGGCATGCTGAGGGCCTGGATATTCAACTGCGCGATGGTGATGGCGCCGAAGAGATAGGCCCCCGCGAAGACACGCCACGGCCGCCATGACGCGAAAACCACCAGCGCCAGGGCGATCCAGCCACGGCCCGCACTCATATTCTCCACCCATTGCGGCGTATAGACGAGCGTGAGTTGCGCCCCCGCCAGACCTGCGCAAGCGCCGCCGAAAAGCACGGCGAGATAGCGGATGCCGATGACCGGTATGCCGAGCGCATGGGCGGAGCCGTGATTGTCGCCGATCGAGCGCAATGTCAGGCCCGCCCGCGTGCGGAACAGGAACCATGACACCCCAATGACGAGAATGATGGAAATGTAAAAGAGCGGATCCTCGCCGAAGAGAAGATGTCCGACGAGCGGCAGTTCCGTCAGACCGGGTATGTGGAGCGAGCCCAGCCTCAAGCCCGGCCGGCCGACATAGGAGACGCCAAGCATACCCGAGAGGCCGGTTCCCAGAAGCGTCAGCGCAAGGCCGGTCGCCACCTGGTTGGTGACGAGGGTGAGCGTGAGAAAGGCAAAAAGGAGGGAAAAAAGCGCACCCACGATCAGGGCGGCGAAGACCCCGGCCCAGGCGGAGCCGGTCATCTGCGCAGCGGCGAAGCCGCTGACCGCGCCCATCAGCATCATGCCCTCGACGCCAAGATTGAGAACGCCGGAACGTTCCGCCACAAGCTCTCCGATTCCCGCCAGGAGAAGGGGCGTCGAAGCGGTCGCGATGGTGAGAAGGATGGCTTCAAGCATGGCTGGCGACGGCCCCCTCGCCTGCCGCTTTGCGTGAGCGGACCAATCGTATCTGGTAGAGGATGAGCGTATCGCTGGCGAGCACGAAGAAAAGCAGCATGCCCTGGAAGACGCGTGCCGCCTTGTCGGAGACACCGAGCGCGACCTGTGCCGCCTCGCCGCCAAGATAGGACAGGCCGAGCACGAGCCCGGCGGCAACAATGCCGAGCGGATTGAGGCGCCCGAGGAAGGCAACAATGATGGCGGTGAAGCCGTATCCGGGCGAGATCACGGGTTGCAACTGGTTCACATTGCCCGCCACTTCGCAAATGCCGGCGAGCCCAGCCAATGCACCCGAGATAATGAAGGAAAAGAATACCATCCTGGCGGCGGAAAAGCCCGCGAAGCGCCCTGCTCGCGGACTCTGTCCGATCACCTTGACTTCGAAGCCCTTGAGCGTCCGGCCAAGCACAAACCAGAGGATGAGAGCCGCTGCGATGGCGATGACGATGCCCCAATTGGCATTGCCGGATTGGGGAAAGATTTCCGGAAGCGTGGCCGCGTCGCTAAACTGGATCGTCTGGGGGAAGCCGTGGCCCTGAGGATCGCGCCAGGGCCCGCGCACCATCCAGTCGAGGAAAAGACCCGCGACATAGACCAGCATCAGGCTGGTCAATATCTCGTTGGTGTTGAACCTGACCTTGAGGAACGCGGGAATTGCGGCATAAAGCGCGCCGCCCGCCATGCCCATCAGGAGCATAAGCGGCAACGTAAAAGCGTTCTGGAATTCGGGGTACATCACCGGCAGGATCGAGCCTGTAATAGCGCCAATGGTGAATTGCCCTTCCGCACCGATGTTCCAGTTGTTGGAGAGGTAGCAGACCGACAGCCCGACCGCGATCATGATGAGCGGCGCCGCCTTCAAGGCGAGTTCATGCAGCGACCACACCTGCGTCAACGGCTCGATGAAAAAGACATACATCGTCGCCGCCGGGTTTTTCCCGAGAAGCGCGAAAAGAATGGCGCCGAAAATCAGCGTCAGCACAAGCGCGATGAAAGGCGATAGGACAGAGAAGAGAACAGAATGCTGCGGCCGGCGGACAAGTTCTATTCTCATCAGGCGACTTCCACCGAATGGGGAGCACTTTCGGGTGTTGCGCCGCCCATCAAAAGGCCGATCCTCTCATAGGTCGCCTCCGCGACTGGCAAGGCTTTCGATAATCCGCCATCGTGCATCACCGCGATGAAATCCGATATCTCGAAAAGCTCATCCAGATCCTGGCTGATCACAAGCACCGCCGAGCCGTTGCGCGCAAGCTCGATCAGGGCTTGGCGGATGCGCGCCGCCGCACCGGCATCGACACCCCATGTCGGCTGGTTGACGACCATGACCGCTGGCTGGCGGTCAAGCTCGCGGCCGACGATGAACTTTTGCAGATTGCCGCCGGAAAGCGCAGCCGCTTCAGGGTCTTCCCCGCTTTTCCTCACATCCATCTTCTCGACGATGCGTCTGGCGGCAGTGGCAAGCGCGCCGCGCCTGATCGTGCCGAGGCCACCGAGCAGCGCCTTGCCGTCGGTCTTGTAGCGCGAAAGCAGGAGATTTTCCGACAGCGTCATTCGCGGCGCGGCGCCATGGCCGAGACGCTCCTCGGGAACGAAGGCGGCGCCAAGTTCGCGTCGGCCAGAGATGCCCAGCCGGCCGGCATCCTTCCCACGCAGGCGAACCGTGCCGGCATTGTCCTGCTGCACTTCGCCGGAAAGCGCCTCGAACAGTTCGCCTTGCCCATTGCCGGCAACGCCCGCAATGCCGACCACCTCGCCTGCGCGCACCGCAAGATCGATGTTGCGCAGCGGGATCGAAAAAGGGGTCGCGGGCGTGCGATTGAGGCTGTTTATCTCAAGCAGCGGCGGCCGGTCGCCCTCCTGATCGACAGGCGGGCGAATGACGGCGGCGACCTCGTTGCCGACCATCATGCGCGCCAGCGACGCGGCTGTCTCCTGCCGGGGGTCGCAATGACCGACGACCCTGCCGTGACGCAGAACCGTGGCCCCGTCGCAGAGTCGCTTCACCTCCTCCAGGCGATGCGAGATATAGAGGATCGATTTCCCCTCGGAACGCAGCCGCTCCAGCGTCTCGAAGAGCTTCTCGGCTTCCTGCGGCGTCAGGACCGAGGTCGGTTCGTCCAGGATGATAAGGTCCGGCGTCTGCAAGAGGCAGCGGATGATCTCGATGCGCTGCCGCTCCCCGACCGAAAGATCGCCGACGAGCGAAAAGGGATCGAGCGGCAGGCCATAGCTGTAGGAGAGTGCCTGCGCCTTGGCGGCAATCGCCGCGATCGGCGTGTCGTTGTCCAGCGACAGCGCAATGTTTTCGGCCGCGGTCAGCGCCTCGAACAGCGAGAAATGCTGGAAGACCATGCCGATCCCAAGCCGACGGGCTTCGCCGGGGCTGGTGATCGCAACGCGCCTGCCCTTCCATCTGATCTCGCCCGCGTTCGGCTGGAGCGAGCCGAACAGCATTTTCACGAAGGTCGATTTTCCGGCGCCGTTTTCGCCCAGAAGCGCGTGAATTTGCCCCTTGCCGATGGTCAGATCGACATTGTCACAAGCCTTGAGCGCGCCGAAAATCTTAGTAAGGCCGCGCACATCGAGAAGGGCGGCATCCCGTTCGCCGCTTTCTGCTTCCAACGGATGTCCTCCGCCTTCTTTTATGTTCCCGCCTGCGATCCTAGGCGAGAAATTCCGCCGGCGCAAAGCACGATCGAATTTGAAAGTGCTTCAACCATTCGATCCGGATCAGGTCCTATTCAAGGGATCAAGACCGTGACGCCGGTGGTCCTGCGGCCTTCCAGGTCGCGATGCGCCTGAGCCGCATCGGCGAGCTTGTATTTCTGCTTCACCTCGATCTTGACGGCGCCTTTCGCCACCACGTCGAAAAGGGCCGCCGCGGATTCCTCAAGGTCCGCCCGCTTGGCGACGTAGGTGAAGAGCGTCGGCCGTGTCGCGAAGAGAGAACCTTTCTGCGCCAATATACCGAGATTGACGGGTTCGAGCGCGCCCGAGGATTGGCCGAAGCTTGCCCACATGCCCATCGGCCTCAGGCAATCGAGGGAGCCGGGGAAAGTGTCCCGTCCCACCGAATCATAGACCACGGCGCATTTTTCGCCGTTGGTGATCCTGTTCACTTCGGCGACGAAGTCCTGCGTGCGATAGTTGATGACGTGGTCATAGCCATGCGCCTTGGCGAGCGCGATCTTCTCGTCCGATCCCGCCGTGCCGATCACGGTCGCGCCGAGATGCTTCGCCCATTGGCCGGCAATCAGGCCGACGCCACCTGCGGCCGCATGGAAGAGGATGGTATCGCCTTTTTTCACCTTGTACGTGCGGCGAAGAAGGTATTCCGCCGTCATCCCCTTCAGCATCATGCCGGCGGCCTGCTCGTCGGAAATCCCTTCGGGTATCTTGACCAGGCGGTCCGCCGGAACAACGCGCTGCGCCGCGTACGCGCCGAGCGGTCCGGCATAGGCCACGCGATCGCCGACCTTGAAGCCGGTCACATCGGGGCCGAGTTCGAGCACGCGTCCCGCGCCCTCGGAACCGGGAGTTAACGGCAAGCCGTTCGGTGCGGGATAAAGGCCGGTGCGGAAATAGACGTCGATGAAGTTAAGCCCGATCGCGGTTTGTTCGATCAGGACCTGCCCCGCGCCGGGCTTCCCCGGCTCGTAATCTTCATATTTCATCATGTCGGGGCCGCCATTCTGGTGGATGCGGATGGCTTTGCTCATGACTGGCCTCTTCTCATTCCAAGTCTCGGAAACAGTTGCATGATACCGCCTATGACAAAGAGATAGGCGCCGGTGGCGGCAATTCCGGCTTTGATGACGGGCGATGCCTCCATATCCTGCATCAATGCGATTATGGCAAAGGCGCACCATGCCAGGAAGATCGGCAAGTTGATATTGCGCAGGCGCTCCACCCTGACGGGATGCAGGAAATTCATCGGCACGAACGTCAGTATGGCCGATACCAGTACGACGGCGAAAGAGGGATATTCCCCCGGTTCGATCACAAACAACGTGAAGACGACCATGTTCCAGACGACGGGGAACCCCTTGAAGAAGTTCTCCTTCGTCTTCATGCCGGTGTCGGCATAGTAGATCGCGCTGGTGATGACGATGAGCGCCGCCGAGGTGAAGGAGAGTCCCGGTCCCATGAAGCCGCGCTGGTAGAGCGCGAAGGCCGGAATGAGCACATAGGTCACGTAGTCGATGACATTGTCGAGCATGTCGCCCGACCAGGTCGGCAGGATCTGCTTGACTTCGAGCTTGCGCGCCATCGGCCCGTCGATCCCGTCGACAAAGAGCGCGAGACCAAGCCAGCAGAACATGGCCGTCCAGCGCTCCTCGCTCGCCGCGACGAGGGAAAGGAAAGCAAGAAATGAGCCCGAAGCCGTCAAAAGGTGAACGGAAAACGCCCTCGTTTGCGGCCAAGTGACCTTCTTGCGTTTCATCGGTCGTGTCATTCAGGACAATGGGCGATGATTTCGCCATCCTTTATCGATTGCCAAGGCCCCGTTCGCTATGAAGGAAGATGTCCGGCGTCGGCGCGTTCGCACGTTCGACCCGATCGGGCCAGCCCTCCCGGGCGCGACCGCACGCAACGGCCTGGCAACCGCGTTTTGCCCCGCTTTCTCTTCCATCAACTGCCCTCTCCAATCCCAGAATATGCGGGATGACAGCTTCCAGACAAGTTTTATCGCCCCGCCCTCTTGAGCATATAGAGCGCGCTAGACCGGAATTGGTTCGAGGTAAAGAGAAAGTGGTGATCGAGTGGCCGGTTGGGCGCAGTTTCGATCGGCCGTAAAAGGCAATCTCCTCCAGATGCTTCATTCGGAGGATTTGCAACAAGCACACCACCCTCTAGATTAGATCCAAGACGGAAAAACCTGTCAGAGGACGAGATGAGCGCCGATCAAGCAACCGAAATCCTGGTCGCCGGCACTGGGCCGGCCGGCATGATCGCCGCGCTCGCCCTTGCCGATGCGGGTTTCGAAGTCGTTTTGGCCGGACCTCGGCCCACGCATGAGGACCGGCGCACCACCGCGCTGATGATGCCGGCGATGACGCTGATGGAGCGAATTGGACTGGCCGATGACCTCAAGGCCGACGCAGCGCCGCTCAAGACCATGCGGATCATAGACGCGACATCAAGGCTTATCAGGAGCCCGGTCGTCACTTTCCGTTCCTCCGACATCGGCGAGGAGGCCTTCGGCTACAACATCCCCAACATGCATCTCAGCCGGCAGCTAGAAAGAGCGGTCCAGGGTGCGCAAGGCATATCATGGCGGCAGGAAATGGTGCGGCACTGGCAGACGACCCGAGATGCGGTCGAGGCGGAAATGGAGGACGGAAGCCGGATTTCCGCCAAACTTGCCGTAGCGGCCGATGGACGCCTGTCCCCCGCCCGCGGCGCAGCCGGCATCAGGGCGTTCACGCGCGACCGGCGGCAATCGGCGCTGGTCCTGAACTTTATGCATACGCGCGACCACGCAGGCATCTCGACGGAATTCCACACCGAAACAGGTCCGTTCACGCAGGTGCCCCTGCCCAGCAAGCGCTCGTCGCTCGTCTGGGTCGTCAGGCCCGGAACGGCTCGCGAGTTGCTGGCGCTCGACGACCAGGAACTATCGCGGCGCATCGAGGAAAAGATGCAGTCGATGCTGGGCAAGGTCGAGGTCGAGCCGGGGCGGCAGATCTATCCGCTCTCATCGGCGCTTCCCATGCGCTTCGCGCGCAACCGCATCGCA
Organism: Rhizobiaceae bacterium; assembly: GCA_035547755.1. GTDB lineage: Bacteria > Pseudomonadota > Alphaproteobacteria > Rhizobiales > Rhizobiaceae > Mesorhizobium_L. The sequence goes on along the minus strand of DASZUG010000099.1, from coordinate 83,616 downwards.
CTCGTTGGCGAGGCGGCGCATGTCTTTCCGCCGATCGGCGCGCAAGGGCTCAACCTCGGCATTCGAGATATCGAGGATCTGGTTGCTTCCACCCTCCTCGACAGGAACGATCCCGGCTCCGGCCCTGTGATGTGGCGCTATGACGCCAAGCGGCGGCCCGACGTCATGGCCCGCAGCACGGCCGTCAACATGCTCAACATGTCGCTCCTGACGGACTTCCTGCCGGCGCAGCTTCTGCGCACGGCTGGCCTCTCCGTCATCGGCAATCTGGCGCCGGTCCGCAGCTTCTTCATGCGCGAAGGCCTGCATCCGGGAAGCGGTTGGAAGAACCTCTTTTCCGACCTACGGAAAGAGGTCAGGCGGTAACATTCCGCTTTTGATGACGTAAAGCGCCGCAGTGACCGTGACGACGGAAAGCACCGTCGTCAAAAGGATGCTCGCGGAGGCGCGCTCGACCCAGACGCCATATTGCTGGGCGATGACGAACACGTTGGTCGCCGTCGGCAAGGAAGCGAGCAAAACCGCCGAAAAGACCCATACCGGCGAGAAATGGCCGACAAGGCTCAACATGACGTAGCAGAGCGCCGGATGGATCGCGAGCTTCAGAAGCGCGATGACGCCGAGTTCATGCGGGACGCGCTTGAGCGGGCGGAGCGCGAGCGTAACGCCCATGGCAAAGAGCGCGCAAGGCGCCGCGGCCTTCGCAAGCGAGTCGAGCAGACGGTCGATCGCCAACGGAGAACGGAAATGGAACCAGGCCGCCAGCACGCCCAGCGCCGTGGCGATGATAAACGGGTGAAGGACAATACCTTTCGCGGCCTTCATGGCGAGTTCGAGCGGCCTTTCCTTGTCCTTGCCGGATAAGGCCATCAGTGTCGGCGCGATGATGAAATGCATCATGTTCTCGAAGCAGAAGATGAGCGCGATCGGAACCGCGGCCTCTTCGCCGAGTGCTAGAAGAGCGAGCCCCGGTCCCATATAGCCGATATTGCCATAGGCGGAAGCCAGTCCCCTGATCGTGCTTTCCGCGATCTCGCCGCGCGAGAAAACGAGCGACAGCAGGAACATGGCGAGAAAGATCAGGAAGGTGGAGAAGACAGAGCCGAAAATGAACTTCCATTCCGTCAGCTGTTCGATCGGCGTTTTCGACAAAAGCTGGAAGAAAAGGGCTGGGAGCGCGACATAGATGACGAAAACATTCATCCAGCCGAGCGCCTCGATCGGCTGCCGCGCGAAACGCGCGACCACAAAGCCGAGGAAGATCAAGCCGAAAAACGGCAGGATAAGACCGATGATGTCGGACATGGGGGACCCGGTGGATGTCGGGCAACCGCGCTAGCGTGGCATGGACGGCCCCGTCAACCGCGCGCGACGCCAAACTTGCCGCTGCATACCCGGTATGCGCGCTCTGGCACAATTGTCTCGCCTTCAACGATGGATGTAGCGAGTGCCCGTAAAATCCCGCTTGCAGGCTTTTGTTTTCGGCAACACAATCAATTGCCGGCATTTCAATGGAATCCGGTTCGGGGGAGCCGATGAACCTCAACGACGAGAACGAGCAGCTTATCGACACGCTGTTTCGCAATGGCACGCTCACCGTCGTCGGGATCATCCTCTCTTTTTCGCTTGGCTTCCTGGCGCAATGGGGCGCCAATCCCCTGCCCTGGCGTCTCTATGACGCCATTCCAGTCGGGGCGCTTTGCATCGGGATTGTCATCCAGTTCCGGGCGCTGGCGCTTCTCCTGCACACGGATTCGGTCAAGAAGCATCTTTTCCAAAGGGCGAGCCGCGTCTTCCTCACCGGCGCCATCATCACGGGAGCAGGCGTCTTTCTCGCTATTGCGGCCGATCTGGTGGCGCAGACATTGCTGTAGGAACATCGGTGGACAGCCACATTCGGCGGGAGATATGTTTCGCCGATTCCGGAAGAAACCATGTCACAACAACACCTGACCACCATAGGTTTCGACGCCGACGACACGCTCTGGCAGAACGAACAGTTCTACCGGCTGACCGAGGAGCGCTTCGCGGCGCTTCTCTCAGACTATGCCGAACCCAACCATCTGTCGGAGCGGTTGCTGGAAACTGAAAAGCGCAATCTGAAACTCTATGGCTTCGGCATAAAGGGTTTTACGCTCTCGATGGTCGAAACCGCGATCGAGGTGACGGAGGGCAAAGTCCCGGCCAAGGTCATCGACGGCATATTGGCGGCAGGACGCGAGATGCTTGTGCACCCCGTCGAAACGCTACCCCATGCCCGCGAAACGCTCGAAGCGGTTGCTGGCCGTCATCGGCTGATCCTCATCACCAAGGGCGATCTCTTCGATCAGGAACGCAAGCTGGCCGCATCGGGCCTCGGTGAGCTTTTCAGCGCTGTCGAGATCGTCAGCGACAAGAGCGAAGCCACATACAGCCGTGTTTTCCGACAGCACGGCGACGGACCGGAACAGGCGATGATGGTCGGCAATTCGCTGAAATCCGATGTCGTGCCGGCGCTCCGGGCGGGAAGCTGGGGCGTCTATGTCCCGCACGAACTCACATGGGCGTTGGAACATGACGACGAACCGGCAGCCGAGCCGCGCTTCCGGCGGATCGAGAGCCTGCATGGGCTGGAAGAGTTGATCGCCGAAATCGGCTGAGGAAAAGGCCTCAGCCAAGCACCTCGCTCAGCTTCACCATACGCTTTTCCTTTATGGAGCGAAGCGCCGCTTCCGCCATACCGAGCGCGATCAGCCCGTCCTCACCACTCGGAGAAGCCTTCTTGCCTTCCGCCACGCTCTCGATGAAGGCGGCGATCTCGCGTGCATAGGCTTCGGTATAGCGCGTCATGAAGAAATCGTAGAGCGGCGGCCGCGTATAGCCGGAAGCATCGGCGATTTCGATCGAGACCGGGCGCTGGTTTTCGGCGGCCACCATTCCGTTGGAGCCGTGCACCTCGATGCGCTGGTCGTAACCATAGGTCGCCCGGCGGGAATTGGAGATGGTGCAATGCTTGCCCGAGGCGGTCTCGATCATCACGCTCGCCGAATCATAGTCGCCGAGTTCGCCGATCTTCTTGTCGACCAGCACGGACGCCTGGGCGGTGATCGAGACGGGCTCCTCGCCCAATAAGAAACGCGCCATATCGAAATCGTGGATGGTCATGTCGCGGAAAATGCCGCCCGAGCGGGTAATATATTCCGCCGGGGGCGCGCCCGGATCGCGCGAGACGATCTGAACCATTTCGACCGTTCCTATCTGCCCCGCATCGATCGCCTGCCGCACCGCCATGAAATGCGGGTCGAAGCGTCGGTTGAACCCGACCATCAGCGTGGCGCCGGTCTCTTTCACCACGCCAAGGCAGGCCCTGACGCGGGAAATGTCGAGGTCGATCGGCTTTTCGCAAAAGATCGCCTTCCCCGCCCGCGCGAAACGCTCGATCAAATCGGCATGGGTATCGGTCGGGGTACAGATGATGACAGCATCGATATCGCCGGCGCTCTCGATCGCGTCGATGGAGCGCACTTCCGCGCCATAGGCTTTCGCCAGATCGGAAGCGGCCGCGGCAACGGCGTCGGCGACGGCCACCAGCCTCGCCTCGGGATTACCCGCGACCGCCTTCGCATGAACCTTGCCAATCCGCCCGGCCCCAAGAAGCCCGAACCTCATCGTCATTGAACAGACCTTTTCATTTTTTGCTTCGATTGAGTATGCGTGGAAGCGGCGCAGAGTGTCATTCCCTCCCCGCGTTTCCCCGGCATCAAACCCCCAAACCATTCCGCGGCAGGGCGAGAAACGGAATGAATGGACTATTGCACCGCAGGAAATGAAATGTCCATTCCATTTAGCGCGTCACTGATCCGAACCGTTCCGCCCATGGCGGATGAAATCCATGCTCTGCCGCAACGCGACGGCCGGGTCGACAAGGGTATGGACGGAAGGCGCAAAGGGCTCGAAGGAAAACCATCCGTCATAGCCTCCTTCGCACAGCGCCTGAATCTGCGCCAGATTGCCAATGCGGTCGTCGCCGGTGACGAGCACGCGATGCGGATCGCGCATCGCGGCCACGGTGACGGCGGGATCATCGACACCGGAGATATGCACGAGCCCGGTCATTGCGGCGAAGATCTCAGGCTCACCGGCGAGATGATGATGGAACGTGTCATGGACGAGACGGAATGTATCCCGACCGCCAACCGCTTCGATCGCCGCGAGCGCTTCCTTTTTGGAGCGTAGCGAGCAGATTTCGAAGCCGAGCGGTTCCACGAAACCCCTCAGCGACCGGGCGTCGAGGATCGTCTTCAGATGCTGAAGCGCATGACGAAGATTTTCCTGCCGCTTGCCGTCCTCCCTTCCCGAACCATCGTTGACAGGGACGAGGACGAGCGCCTGGGCGCCGCACGCGGCGGCGTAATCCGCCAATTCGACCGCTTCGCGCTCCCGAGCGGGCGTCCATTCGTTGAAGCGCTGCAACGCATTGATGGTCAGGATCGACAGGCCCGCCTTTTCACCCGTTGAACGCACCTCTGATGCCGAAGTACCGTCCACTATCGCTTTGCCGGCGATATCATTGCGGATTTCGACGGCTTCGATGCCCAACGCACTCGCCAAGGCAAAGAAAGCCGGGAGTTCGAGGCCGGGAGCGGCCATGTGATTGAGGGCGAAGCGTGGAAATGGCGTGCCGTCGGACATGAAGAGACTCAGCGCTGATGGTGTCGGTTGTTGCTCACGTGAGAGAAAGGTGCTGTCAACCGGTATCGTCGACGCGATCCGACGTCCTCGTTTCCACACCGCTTGATGGCCGACGATTCAGACGGTCCCGCCAAGTTCCTCGGAAAGGTCCTGCAGTTCCTTGTCACCAGCCATCTTGGTCTGCAGTTCCTCAAGGCCGATCTCCGCCTTGGCGAACGTGCCAAGCGTTCGGCCGCGATTGAGGATTGTGAACCTGTCGCCGACCGCGTAGGCATGGCGGACGTTGTGGGTAATGAAGATGACGCCGAGCCCTTTCTGGCGCACCTGGCGGATGAATTTCAGCACCATCGACGTCTGCGCCACGCCGAGCGCCGAGGTCGGCTCGTCCAGAATCAGCACCTTGGCGCCGAAATAGACGGCGCGCGCGATCGCCACACATTGCCGCTCGCCGCCTGACAGCGTGCCGACAGCCTGCTCGGGATCGCGCACGTCGATGCCGATCCGGCGCATCTCCTCGCGCGCGATCCTGTTGGCGAACGCCATATCCATGAAGGACAAGGGTCCGAACCTCCTCACCGGCTCCCGCCCCATGAAGAAATTGCGGGTGATGGAGAGAAGCGGGATCATCGCCAGATCCTGGAAGACGGTGGCGATGCCGGCGTCGAGCGCCTCGCGGGGGCTGGAAAACGTCACGGGCGTCCCGTCAACCACGAAATCGCCGCCTGTCGGCCGGTAAACGCCCGACAGCGTCTTGATCATCGTCGACTTGCCGGCGCCGTTATCGCCAAGGAGGCAGTGCACCTCACCTGCCCTGACTGTCATCGACACGCCCGACAGAGCGACAACGGGGCCAAAATGCTTGGTCAGCTCGCGTACCTCGATCAGCGGACGGCCCCAGCCTTGCGGCCACGTCACATCCTCCGGAGAGGCTGTCCGCATTGCCGTGGTCATCAGCGTTCTCCCGTCACGCGCCGGCGGATCGAGCTGTTGAACAGCACCGCGATCAACAGCATGGCGCCAAGGAAGACCTGGAACCAGTCGCTTGGCGCGCCGGTGAAGAGGATTCCCATCTGCACGACGCCAAAGATCAAAGCCCCGAGGCATGCGCCGACCACCGAGCCGTAGCCACCTGTCAGGAGGCAGCCGCCGATGACGGCGGCGATGATCGCCTCAAACTCCTTCAAGAGGCCGCGATCGGAGGCGGCGGAGCCGAACTCGAATACCTGGCACGCGGCAAAGACGGTGGCGCAGAATGCCGTGACCATGAACAGCGATATCTTGATGGCGCTAACTGGAACACCGACATTGCGCGCCGCGTTGGCGTCGCCGCCCGAGGCGAAAATCCAGTTGCCGACGCGCGTCTTCATCAGGACGACATGCGCGATCACCGCTATCACCACGGCCCAGACCAGGAGCATCGGCAGACCTGATACGGCCGGCGCCCCGTTCGGCAGCCTGTTGATGATGCCGTTGTCGGCCAGCCATTGGAAGAAGCCGGGGAACAGCTTGGCGGCAAAGAGCGAAGCGACGAAGCTCTCGTTCGAGTATTGCTTCAGGCCGCTGACGATGGTTCGGTTGGTGAAGACGATCGAGAGCGCGATCGTCAGGCCGCGCAGGATGTAAAGCGAAGCGAGCGTGACGATGAAGGAAGGGAGGCGCGTGCGCACGATGATGTAGCCGTTCAGCGCGCCGATGGCCATTGCCATGACGAACGCCAGGATCACGCTCACGCCAACCGGCACATGGAAATAGATGGTCGGTATCGCGATCACCATGCCGGCGAAGCCGATCATGGAGCCGACGGAGAGGTCGAATTCGCCGCCGATCATCAGCAGGGCCGCGCCCGTGCCGATGATCATCAGCTGCGCGGTCACCGTCAGCCAGTTCATGACGCCGTCGGCGGCGAACATGCCAGTGCCGCCCGCCGTGAAGGCGAAGAAGACGAAAACCAGGACCGCGCCCGCAAAGGCGCCAAGATCCGGCCGCGACAACATACGCCGGAACCAGGACTGGCGATTGAGACGCTCGTCGATCACATCCACGATTGGCGGCTGCATGCTTCCGGAGTTCGTCTGTTCGGTCATCCCATGCCTCGCGCTATTCCCCGACCGCGCCGCGGGATCACGGTCCCGGAAAGAGGTTAGGGCGGGCGAATTCGCCCGCCCTTCATGCATTAGCGGTATTCACCCGCCAGCTTCTCCACCATGGCGATGTTATCCTTGGTGACGAAGCCGGGGCCAGTATTGACGTTGTTCGACGGAATGACGCCGTAGCGGACATACTGCGTCAGGAAGACGATCGGCAGATAGCCCTGCAGGTAGGGCTGCTGGTCGATCGCGGCACTCACGATGCCGTCCTTGATCGCCTTTGAGATGTCGCCGTCCAGGTCGAACGAGATCACGCTCTTGAATTTGGACGCCGACCCGGTGTCGCGCAGATATTTGATCGTGGGATCCGCCGAATTCGGCCCCAGCGCCAGGATTCCGTTTGTGTCGGGATGCGAGGCGAGAAACGCCTTGACCTTGTTATAGACCTCGGTCGGATCGAGGCCGGAATCGAGCATCTGGTCGCCGAGCTTGACGCCCAATCCGTCGGCATAGCCCTGGCAACGCTCCACGGAAGCAGCGTTGGTGATGTAGTGGTTCACGCAAAGGAAATGGGTGACGCCAGCTGCCTTGGCGCGCTCGCCCGCGCCCTTGCCGGCATCATATTCCGGCTGGCCGATATGCATCAGCGCGCCGAGCTTCTTGGACTGTTCGGCGGTGCCGGAATTGACGGTGATCACCGGGATGCCTTTGGCGACCGCGCCCTGTATGGCCGACTGGAGAACATCGAAGTCGGCGATGGTGGTGACGATACCGTTCGGGTTGGACGCTGTCGCCTGCTGAATGATGCGCGCCATGTCGGCGATGTCGCCGGTCGGCGGATTGCGGTATTCGACCTTCACACCTTCGTCATGCTCGGCGTTCTTCAGCGCGTTCTTGATGACGTTCCACCACGAGTCCGAATCCGGCGCATGACTGACGAAGACGAAGCGTTCATTGTCGGCAAACGCCGACGAGGCCGTCGTCGCCACGCCAGCAATTACCGTCGCGGCGATAAGCACGCCACGCAGCAAGGCAGATTTCATGTCCTGTTCCTCCCTTTGACACGCTCAGGCACCGCATCTTACCTCCGCCGGCCGGCACGGCAATCGGCATCGTAAGCAACGGCCCTTAATGGAATTTTTATACCATTAGCGACGCATCGCGGAATATTGGTTCCATTTTTGGCGTCGACTGTCAAGCGCCAGCATGGCGTCGTGACGCCGATTGCAGTCCGGTCCGCATCTCCTATATTCGCCGGATGGCTCTACTTTCCGTCCTCGACCTTGCTCCCATCTGCGAAGGCTCTGGCGCCGCGCAATCGCTGGAAAACACGCTCGATCTGGCAAGGCAGGCCGAGAAGCTCGGCTACAACCGCTATTGGCTGGCCGAGCATCACAACATGCCGGGCATCGCCAGTGCGGCGACGGCTGTCGTCATCGGCCATGTGGCCGCGGGAACGTCGACCATCAGGGTCGGCGCCGGCGGCATCATGCTGCCGAACCATTCTCCCCTGATGGTTGCGGAAGCGTTCGGCACGCTGGCGACGCTTTTTCCCGGTCGCATCGATCTCGGGCTCGGACGCGCGCCGGGAACGGACCCGCTGACGGCCCGCGCGCTGCGGCGCAACCTCAATGCGGATGCCGATTCCTTCCCGCAGGATGTCGTGGAACTCATGGGCTATTTCCAGCCTGAACAGCCCGGACAACGGGTCAGGGCGGTGCCCGGCGTCGGTCTCGACGTTCCGATCTGGATCCTCGGCTCCAGCCTGTTCGGTGCGCAACTGGCAGCCATGCTCGGCCTGCCCTATGCCTTCGCCTCGCATTTCGCACCGCAGGAACTTGATCGCGCGATCGCCATCTATCGCGAGCGTTTCCAGCCTTCGGAACGCCTAGCCAAGCCCTACATCATGCTCGGCATCAACATCTTCGCTGCCGAGACCGATGCCGAGGCCGAGTTCCTGTTCAGTTCGCTCCAGCAGGCTTTCGTCAGTCTCAGAAGCGGCCGCCCCGGCAGATTGCCGCCGCCGGTCGAGAATTTCACGGCCACGCTCGAGCCGATGGCGAAAATGATGCTCGACCAGTCCTTTTCCTGCGCGATTGTCGGTTCGGAAGAGACGGTGCGCCGCGGTATCGACGATTTCGTCCGGCGCACCGGCGCGGACGAATTGATGGTCACGGCGCAAATCTTCGATCACGGTGCGCGGAAACGTTCGTTCGAGATCGTGGCGAAAGCCAATAAGGACCTGCAGGCCGCCGCCTGAACGGGGCAATCGCCGCTTTAGGGGTTGAAGCCTCGTCTCCCAGATGTCACATCATGGGGCGTCTTTCCTCTTTGTCTTCATGTTCCGATGATCACATATCTCGACGCTGCAACTGCTCCCTTGAAAAACACCGGCCAGATCAGGCTCTATGGCCCGGACGGGTTCGAGGGCATGCGCAAGGCCTGCAATCTCACGGCCCGCTGCCTCGACGAACTCGCGGGGATCGTCGCGCCGGGCGTCACGACGGAGACGATCGACCGCTTCGTCTTCGACTTCGGCATGGATCATGGCGCGCTGCCCGCGACGCTCAATTATCGCGGCTACACCAAATCGGTCTGCACCTCGATCAACCATGTCGTCTGTCACGGCATCCCTGACAACAAGCCGCTCCGGGAAGGCGACATCGTCAATATCGACGTCACCTACATCCTTGATGGCTGGCACGGCGATTCGAGCCGCATGTATCCCGTCGGCCAGATCAAGCGCGCCGCCGAACGGCTGCTGGAAGTGACGCATGAGTGCTTGATGCGCGGCGTCGCTGCTGTCCGCCCCGGTGTGCGGACAGGCGCGATCGGCGCGGCGATCCAGAGCTATGCCGAAGCGGAGCGCTGCTCCGTGGTGCGCGATTTCTGCGGCCACGGTGTCGGGCTTCTGTTCCACGACGCGCCCAATATCCTGCATTACGGCACGCCCAACGAGGGGGTCGAGATGCGTGAGGGCATGATCTTCACGATCGAGCCGATGATCAATCTCGGCCGTCCGCATGTGAAGGTGCTTTCAGACGGCTGGACCGCGGTCACGCGCGACCGGTCGCTTTCAGCGCAATATGAGCACACGGTCGGCGTCACCAAGGACGGCTGCGAAATTTTCACGCTCTCGCCGGCAGGCCTCGACCGCCCCGGTCTTCCATCCTAAGATCGTGCCGGGAGCCGGTATCCAGCCGGTGGCGCGGGCGCAGGCATGTCTTCTGATCCTGAGCAGGGTGATCCTGACGATGAACGAGGCTTCTTCGCCGAGCGGCGGATCGAGGCGCCGCAGGCGGGCAAGCCTGCGAAGGAAAAGCCCCATTATTACGGCCATCGCGACAGGCTCCGCGCACGCTTCCGAGAGGCTGGCGCCGATGCGCTGTCGGACTACGAAATCCTGGAACTCCTCCTGTTCCGCACCATCCCGCGCGCCGACACAAAGGAGCGCGCCAAGGCGCTGATCAAGCGTTTCGGCTCGCTCGCCGAAGTGTTGGGCGCGCCCGAGCGGCTGCTGACCGAAGTGCCGGATATCGGCGATTCCGCGGCGCTGGACCTGAAGATCGTCGCGGCGGCGGCGCAGCGGATGGCGAAAGGCGAAATCAAAGGCCGCCAGGTCCTCGCCTCATGGAGTCATGTCATCGATTATTGCCGAGCGGCGATGGCCTTCGAGACGATCGAGCAGTTCCGCATTCTGTTCCTCGACAAGAAGAACGCGATGATCGCCGACGAGGTGCAGCAGAAAGGAACGGTCGACCATACGCCTGTCTATCCGCGCGAAGTGGTGCGTCGTGCGCTCGAGCTCTCGGCAACCGCGATCATTCTCGTCCACAATCATCCCTCGGGCGATCCGACGCCATCACGGGCGGATATCGACATGACGAAGACCGTCATGGAAACGGCGCGTCCACTTGGCATAACCGTGCACGATCACGTCATCATCGGCAAAAGCGGCCATGCCAGCCTCAAGGGCCTGAAGCTGATTTGATCAGGCTGCGATTTGCCAGCTTTGTTTATGGTGCGATTTACGGCCTTAAGCCAAGACGGAAAAGAAAACGGCCGCGCATTGGAGCGCAGCCGTTTTCGATCTGGAGCCTGTAAGGGATCCGATTACTCGGCGTCCGGCGTCTTCTCGGCCTCTTCGCCTTTCGCGGCAGCCTTCTTCTTCGGCGCAGCCTTTTTCTTCGGAGCCGCCTTCTTTTCCGTCTTCTCGGCCGCGCCCTCTTCCTCGTCTTCCGCGAGGAGTTCTTCCTTGGTCACGGGCTTATCGGTCACGTCGATCTCAGTCAGCATGTAATCGACGACCTTTTCCTCGAAGAGCGGCGCCCTCAAATTGGCAAGCGCCTCGGGGTTCTTCCTGTAATAGTCGAAGAATTGCTGCTGTTGGCCCTGTGGAGCCTGGCGCGCATATTCGTAAAGCAGGCGCTGCATCTCATCATCGGTGATCTGGATATTCGCCTTCTCGCCGATTTCGGCGAGGACTAGGCCGAGACGCACGCGACGCTCGGCAAGCTGGCGGTATTCCTCGCGCGCCTTTTCCTCGGTCGTATCCTCGTCGGCGAAGCTACGCCCCGATTGCTGAAGCTCGTTCGTCACCTGACGCCAGATATTCTCGAACTCCGCATCAATCAGCTTGGAGGGCGCTTCGAATTTGTAGGCCTCATCGAGCGCGTCGAGCAGCTCGCGCTTTACCTTCTGGCGTGTCATCTGGCCATACTGGTTCTCGAGCTGCCCCTTGACGATCTCGCGCAGCCGCTCGATCGATTCCAGCCCAAGGCTCTTCGCCAGATCGTCCGTCAATTCGAGTTCGTTCGGCTTGGCAACATCCTTCACCTTGACGTCGAACACGGCTTTCTTGCCCGCGAGATGCGCCGCACCGTATTCCTCGGGGAACGTCACCGTCACCGCCTTCTCGTCGCCGGCCTTGACGCCGATAAGCTGGTCCTCGAAGCCGGGGATGAACTGGTTGGAGCCGAGAACGAGCGGCTGGTCTTCGGCCGAACCGCCTTCGAACGCCTCGCCGTCGATCTTGCCGACGAAGTCCATGGTCACGCGATCGCCGTTTTCGGCCTTGCCTTTCTTCGTTTCGTAAGTGCGGGCAGATTCACCGACGCGTTTGACCTGTTCCTCGATTTCCTCTTCCGGCACGTTATAGACCGGCCGCGTGACCTTGATACCGGAATAATCCTTGATCTCGATCGGCGGGATGACTTCATAGGACAGCGAGAATTCGAGATCGGCGCCGCCGGAAAGGATCTTCTCGGCTTCCTTCTCGTCTTCCGTCATCGAGACTTCAGGCTGCATCGCCGCCTTCTCGCCGCGGTCCGACAGGATCGAACGGGTCGAATCCGAAAGGATCTCGTTGACGACCTCGGCCATGAAGGACTTGCCGTACATTTTGCGCAGATGCTGGACCGGCACCTTGCCGGGCCGGAAGCCGTTGAGACGGACCTTGTCCTTGGCATCGTTGAGCCGGGCCACCAGCTTCGATTCCATATCGCCGGCAGGGACAAGCACCTTTATCTCGCGCTTCAGACCGGAATTCAGTGTTTCTGTTACCTGCATCTCTCAACCTTTTATTCGGTGTGGCGTGGCGCGCGGTTCATGGGCCGCTCAGCCTGCCGGAAATCTTGCCGGGGATGGCTTGGTGCGGGTGGAGGGATTTGAACCCCCATGCCTTTCGGCGCTTGGACCTAAACCAAGTGTGTCTGCCGTTCCACCACACCCGCTCTGAGAGCCTCGCGGCTCCCGAAAGCGCGAGGTTCTATATCATCGGCAGCGTGCCGTTCAAAGGAAATTTGCCTGAAATTCGGGCCTTTTTTCAACCCGTTCGCGATCCGGGCAAGGCAGCAATGGGAGGCTGCATGGCCAACGGCCGTTCGTCGGTTGCGGCGAAAACGGGGAAGACATCAAGGAAGTCTTAAAAATCGCATGAATTCCCAACTATGTTGCGTTGCACAATCTGCAATGCTGCCATGCAACATCCTGCCTTCCAAATCGATTTGGGAACCCGTATATACCGCTCATCAACGAGGCCGATGAGGCCGCGACGAACCGAATAGAGCAAGACGATGAACCTGATCCACAACTACCGCAACTGGCGCCGCTATCGCGAGACCGTGAGTGAGCTGAGCCGCCTTTCGAACCGCGAACTGGCCGACCTCGGCATCAACCGGACCGATATCCGCTACGTCGCCCGCAAGGCGATTTAAAAATTTCAAGGAATTTCGTCAGGGTCTCCTCCTCCCGACCCTGGCGGATAAGACCAGCGTTCTCCTCCTCCCGATCGCTGGTCACTTAAAGCGACACCCGCCGGACCTCCTCCCCCGGCGGGTGTTGTTTTTTTTCCGGCTCCTCCAATGAGCCCGCGATTGCATCGGCAGGCGGATGCCATTACTTCACCCTTCATGAAAACCGATCCGATCCACATTATCGGCGGCGGCCTGGCGGGTTCGGAAGCCGCATGGCAGATCGCCGAGGCCGGCGTGCCTGTCATCCTTCATGAAATGCGCCCCGTGCGCGGCACCGAGGCCCACAAGACGGATGGGCTGGCGGAGCTCGTCTGCTCCAATTCCTTTCGCTCCGACGACGCCCAATCGAATGCCGTCGGGCTTCTGCATGCAGAGATGCGGCTGGCGAATTCGCTGATCATGGCGTGCGGAGACGGCAATCAGGTTCCGGCGGGCGGCGCGCTGGCGGTCGACCGCGACGGCTTTTCGGCGGCCGTGACGGCTCGTCTTGAAGCCCATCCTTTGATCGGGATCAGGCGCGAGGAGATCACCGGCCTCCCTCCCGCCGAATGGGATCAGTCGATCATCGCCACGGGCCCCCTCACCTCTGCCGCGCTGGCGGATGCGATCGCCGAAGCAACTGGCGCGGAGTCGCTCGCCTTTTTCGACGCTATCGCTCCGATCGTCCATTTCGACACGATCGACATGGATGTCTGCTGGTTCCAGTCGCGCTACGACAAGGTCGGGCCCGGCGGCACCGGCAAGGACTATATCAACTGCCCGCTCGACCGCGATCAATATGACGCGTTCGTCCGGGCGCTGCTCGACGGCCAGAAAACCGAATTCAAGGAGTGGGAAGGGACGCCCTATTTCGACGGCTGCCTGCCGATCGAAACCATGGCCGAGCGCGGCGTCGAGACGTTGCGCCACGGACCGATGAAGCCGATCGGGCTTACCAATCCGCACAATCCAACCGTCAAGCCTTATGCCGTGGTTCAGTTACGCCAGGACAATGCGCTCGGCACGCTTTACAACATGGTCGGTTTCCAGACCAAGCTGAAGCATGGCGAACAGGTGCGGATTTTCCGGACCATTCCGGGACTTGAGAACGCTGAATTCGCCCGCCTCGGCGGCCTGCACCGCAACACCTATCTCAATTCGCCGACGCTCCTCGACGCGACTTTGCAATTGAAGGCGCGGCCGGGGCTGCGGTTCGCCGGCCAGATCACCGGCTGCGAAGGTTATGTCGAATCCGCGGCCATCGGCCTTCTCGCAGGCCGTTTCGCGGCGGCGGAGAGGCTGGGCGGCCAGACCTTTCTTCCGCCCGCGTCAACCGCTTTCGGCGCGCTGCTCGGCCATATTACCGGCGGCCATATTGTCTCGGATGAGGAACCTGGCAAGCGCTCCTTCCAGCCGATGAATGTCAATTTCGGGCTTTTTCCGCCGATCGAAGCCCCCAGGGCGGAAGGAAAAAGACTGCGAGGCAAGGAAAAGACCGTGGCAAAGCGGCGCGCCATCACTGCCCGCGCCCTTCAGGATTGCAGATCATGGCTCGGCATGGCGGAGGAGCCGGCGGAGGCAGCCGAATAATATCAGAAGCTACGTTGAGCCTGGTCTCAATCGCTCGGGTGATTGGGATCTTCGGGCTTCTCGGTCGATGGACCCAGTTCGTCGCCGGCTTTCGGCCCAGTAGGTTGGGCCGCCGGCGTCTCTTCCCTTTTAGCGGCGGCCGCAGCCGCAGCGGCGGCCCTCTCCGCGGCCTTGTCCCCTTTCGGCATGGGAACGCTCGAGGTTTCCTTGCAAGCCTTCAGCCAGACATCGTAGATCGGGTGTTCTACCGCATTGAGGCCGGGACTTTCCGCGAACATCCAACCAGTGAAGATCCGTCTTATCTTGCGGTCGAGCGTGATCTCGTCCACCGCAACAAAGGAGTCGGTCTTCGGCTCCTCCGAATCAGAGGAAGAAAAACAGACGCGCGGCGTGACCTGGAGCGCCCCGAACTGCACGGTTTCGTCGAGATAGACGTCGAAAGTGATGATCCGGCCAGTGATCTTGTCCATGCCGATGAATTCGGCGACCGGATTGGAAATGCGCTCGGCATGCGCCGACACCGGCAACATGGCGGCAAAAGCCATCATGGCGAGGGCAATTCCAGCGAAAGTGCGCAGCGGCTTTGCACCCGGAATTGCGTGAAAACGAGGAGTCGCCGATTTCGGACTCAATCGATGAAGGGTCATGAGGATTCGCCGCCGGTGTCCTGCCGCCTGATTGTCCCTGCCAAGGGGGTGGAACAACGCGCGATTAGCTCACAATTGTGGCGAGAAAACACCCCCCGCAATCGCCGTCCCCCTCAACTCCCCGGCGTCCAGGCGTCGTAATCGCCATCCACTCTCGGCCGCCGCGACTGACCGAGGATCGATCCCTTCGGCCGGTAAGCGGCCGTCGTTCCGGTCAGATTGGGCAGATGCGGCTTCTGCCATTCGCGCGGCTTATAATTCTCCTCGGTCGGAGGAACATCGACGCGATGATGGATCCAGCCATGCCATCCCGGCGGGATGTCGGATGCCTCGGAATACCCCTTGTAGATCACCCAGCGCCGCGTGCGGCCTTCCGAATCGGTCGTGCCTTCGTAGTAAACGTTGCCGAACTCGTCCTCGCCGACACGCTTGCCGAAACGCCAGGTGAAAAAACGCGTCCCGAGCGTCTGCCCGTTCCACCAGGTGAAGAATTCAAGAAGGAATTTCAACATTGCAAACCTTGCCTGGGCCGGAATGCAGTCCGGCCGGTTCGGTGAACCTTATGGCCTTGTGGCGCGATGAACGCAAGAACAATAGGCTTAACGCAACTTCATCTTGAAGCCTGTGTGGCTTTTCGCAAAGCCTTCCCGCTCATAGAAGCGATGAGCGTCGGTCCTCAGGCTGTTCGATGTCAGTTGCACGAATGCGGCGCCGCTCGTCCGTGCCGTTTCCACGACATGGCGGATCATGGCATGCCCGACGCCTTTGGAGCGCATGTCGCGCCTCGTCTGTACCGCCGAAAGGAGGACGCTCGAGGCGCCGCGCCCGCTCATCGTCGTCACGATGGTCGTCTGGAAGGTGCCGACAACCTCGCCTCCGAGTTCGGCAACATGGAGTTGGCTCAGGGGATTCGCGGCAATGGCTTCGAAGGCAGCTTCGTAATCCGGCCGCGCCGATTCGTCATTCGTGTCGCCATGACCGCCGACGGCATCGTCGGCGAAGAGCGCGATGATCGCTGCAATGTCGCGTTGTTCGGCCCGCCTTATGATGACAGATGGCCCGCTCTCTATCATCGGTTCATATCCTCTCCATCGACAATGCGGGCTTCATCTGAAACTCGGCAGAACCTGGGGCAGATCATCGAAGCCAAGCCCCAGATAATTAACGGCGAAAACGACGACACCGACCAGGATGATATCGAATACTGTGGCGATGAGGATGGCCCTCAGCATATGCCGGCCGCGCGGGGCGCTCGCGATGGTGCCGAGCGTTACATTGTTGTCGTCCTGTTGGGTGCGCAGGCCGAGCGGGAGCGCGGCGAAAAGCACGACCCACCACATCAGGAAAAAGAACGCCGTGATGCTGACCCAACCCATTCCACCGTCCTCCTTGGATCAAGCCTGCTCGAGTTCGATGAGCGTGCCCTGGAAATCCTTCGGATGCAGGAAAAGCACTGGCTTCCCGTGCGCTCCGATTTTCGGCGTTCCGTCTCCGATCACGCGCGCACCTGTCTCCTTCAGGCGGTCGCGCGCCTTAAGAATATCCTCAACCTCATAGCAGAGATGGTGCATCCCGCCGCCCGGATTGCGTTCCAGGAAGGCCGCGATGGGGGAATTTTCGCCCAGCGGCTCTAGAAGTTCGATCTTGGTATTGGCGACATCGATAAAAACCACAGTCACGCCATGCTCGGGAAGCGCCTGCGGAGCGCTGACCTTAGCGCCGAGCGTATCGCGGTAGGTCCGGACAGCGGCCGAGAGGTCGGGAACGGCGATGGCGACGTGGTTCAGGCGGTCGAGCATTGGAACCTCCGGTTCCGGGCAATCGTCAATCGTCAGTCGGCAGTAGCGAGCCACGGGCAGACGGCTGCCGGAAAATCAAACTCTATTGTCGACTGCCGAATGCCGACTGCCGCAATAGTTTACCTCGTCACAAATACCGTCACGAGCGGCTTCTTGCCCCATATTTCATTGGCCTCGCTACGCACGGCGCGGCGCACGGCTTCCGATACGAGATCGAGGTCTTTTCGCCTTTGCCGCGGGATGCTTTCAACGGCGCCAATCGCCGCATCCAGCATCTGGTCTTCGAGCGGCCTGCCTGCCGCGTCGGCTTTCGCCACGCCGACGCCGACAATATCGGGATCGCCCGCCAGATCGTAACGCTCGTCGAGCACGACATTGACGACGATATGGCCGGCGAAGGAGAGCTTGCGGCGCTCGCGGATGCCCATCTCCTCTTCCGAGCCGATCAGCAGCCCGTCCTTATAGACGCGTCCGAACGGCACCTGGTCGATGATCTCGGCGGGCCCGGGGAAAAGCCGCAGCATGTCGCCGTCGCGCACCTGCGCGACCTGGGGAACGCCCACTTCCGCGGCGAGCGAGCCATGCGCCACCAGATGCGCCGCTTCGCCGTGCACTGGGACGGCGATCTGGGGACGGACCCATTCATACATACGCCGGAGTTCCGCGCGGCGCGGATGACCCGAGACGTGAACGAGCGCATCGCTATCCTCTATGACCCGGACGCCCTGATCGATCAGGCCGTTCTTGATCGCGATGATGGCCTTCTCGTTGCCGGGTATGACGCGCGAGGAGAAAATCACCGTGTCGCCGGGGGCAAGCGAGATGGTCTTCAATTCGTCGCGGGCAAGTTTTGCCATCGCCGCGCGCGGCTCACCCTGGCTTCCGGTGCACAGGATCACCAGCCGCTCGCGCGGGATCAGTGCATATTCGGCCTCGTCGATGAAACCCGGCAGGCCGTCGAGATAACCGAGATCGGAAGCGACGTCGATGACGCGCTTCAGCGAGCGCCCCATCACCAGCACCTCGCGCCCCGCATCCCGCGCGGCCTCGGCCACGGCGCGGATGCGTCCGACATTGGAGGAAAATGTGGTGATGGCAACGCGGCCGGCTGCCTTGCGGATCAATTCGGCGAGGCTCTCGCCGACTTGCGTTTCGGAAGGCGATTCGCCCTCACGCATCGCATTGGTGGAATCGCAGACGAGCGCGAGAACCCCGCCATCGCCGAGCGCCTTGAAACGCGGCCCGTCGATCACCGGCCCGATCGTCGGGCCTGGATCGATTTTCCAGTCGCCCGTATGGATCACAGTGCCGGCCGGGCTGGTGATGGCGAGCGACACCGGCTCGGGAATGGAATGGTTGACCGCCACCGCCTCGATGCTGAAAGGGCCGACGGTGAACGTTTCGCCTGCATGGAAAATCGAAACGGGCACCTGCGGCGCGCCGGGTTCGGACACCCGCTTTGCTTCCAGGAGCCCCGCCGTGAAGGGCGTCATCCAGACTGGCACCTTGAGGCGCGGCCAGAGATCGAGGACGGCGCCGTAATGATCCTCATGCGCATGGGTGATGACCATGCCGCGCAAGCGATCCAATTCGCCTTCGATGAAGCGTGTATCGGGCAGGATGAGATCGATGCCGGGCGTTTCGGGCGTGGCGAAGGTGACACCGCAATCGACGATGATCCACTCGCGCCGGCTTGCCGGGCCGAAGCCGTAAAGGGCGAAATTCATGCCGATCTCGCCGACGCCGCCCAAGGGCACAAAAACCAGTTCGTCCGTCGCTGCCATCCCGCTTCTACCCTGCTTTTTCCGAGGCCACGGCGCCGAAATGCACGTCCCCGGCGGCGATCGGTATTGTCGCGCCCGAAGCATCGCGGATGACGAAGCGGCATTCCTCGTCGATGGTCTCGAATATGCCGCGCACGACCCTCCCGCCGACCCGTACCGCCACCTCGCCGCCGAGACCGGCGGCCTGCGTCAGCCACAATCGCCTTATCCGGTCGAGGCCGCGGCCGTTGTCCCACAGGCCGACATAGCTCATCCAGGCATCGGAAAGCGCCAGGAACAGCGTCTCGGCGTCGCAATCCGCGCCCATCGCGGCAAGGGAGGTCGCAGGGTAAGGCAGGTCGTCCGGATAGGCGACGACATTGACGCCGATGCCGACCGCGACCGCGAAGCGCCCTCCTTCCAGCAGCGAGGATTCAAGCAGGATACCGGCGAGCTTCTGCCCCCCGGCCAAGACGTCATTCGGCCATTTGAGCGTAAACCGAGCGCCCTCGCCATCCTCATGGCTTCCGCTGCCGCCATCGGCGGCAATGGAAACGCGCGCTTTTCCAGGAACCACCGCCGCCAACGCATCCGCAAGAGAAAGGCCGGCGACAAATCCGAGCGTCGCGGCAAGCTTCAGATCGAAATCGCTCCGCGCCAGAAGCGTCGCGGCGAGATTGCCCTCCGGCGTCTGCCACGCCCTTCCGCGCCGGCCGCGGCCGCTCTCCTGCTTCCGGGAAACGATCCAGAGATTTCCGGTATCGCCGGCCCGCGCCGCTTCAAGCGCAAGCGAATTGGTCGATCCCACGCTGTCATGTGCTTCCAGGCGATAGCCCGCCAATGCCGCCGAGGGAGCGAGCACAAACCCCATATGTTCAGAAGAAGCTCTTGGCGGCGGCTTCCGCCACCGTGCTGATCGGACCGCCGATCAGGACGTAGAAGAGCATGAACAGGCCGGAGACGCCGAGGACGATGCGCAGATTGAGCGACGCCGGCAGGTAAGCCGCCACAGGTTCGTCGAACCACATGATCTTGACGATCCTGAGATAGTAGTAAGCGCCGACGACCGAGGCAAGCACGCCGATTACGGCAAGCGTGTAGAGATTGGCGTTGATTGCGGCCAGGAAGACGTACCACTTCCCCCAGAACCCGGCAAGCGGCGGGATGCCGGCAAGCGAGAACATGAGGATAGTGAGGATGGTCGCCATCATCGGATTCGTATGCGACAGGCCGGAAAGCTCGCTGATATCCTGCAAATAGCCTTCCTTGCGCCGCATCGACAGGATGACGGCGAAGGTGCCGAGCGTCATGACAAGATAGATGAGCATGTAGATGACGACGCCGCGCACGCCGGCCTGGGTGTTGGCCGCGAGCCCGACCAGCGCGTATCCAACATGGCCGATCGAGGAATAAGCCATCAGGCGCTTGAAATTGCGTTGGCCGATGGCGGCGAAGGAACCGAGCACCATCGAGGCGATGGAGATGAAAACGATGATCTGCTGCCATTCGCGCGCGATCGGCTCGAACGGGCCGACGGTGACACGGACCATCAGCGCCATAGCCGCCATCTTCGGCGCGGAGGCCAGGAACGTCGTCACCGGCGTCGGCGCGCCCTGGTAGACGTCCGGCGTCCACATGTGGAACGGAACGGCCGATATCTTGAAGGCGATGCCGGCCAGCAGGAAGACGAGGCCGAAGGTCAGGCCGAGATGCCGGCCGCCGGAAAGAGCCGCGGCGATCTCCTGGAAGCCGGTGTTGCCGGTATAGCCGTAAACGAGCGAGATGCCATAGAGGAGCAGGCCGGAGGCAAGCGCGCCGAGGACGAAATATTTCAGGCCTGCTTCGGAGGATTTCAAATCGTCGCGATGGATCGCGGCCAGAACGTAGATCGAGAAGGATTGCAACTCGAGGCCGAGATAAAGCCCGATCATGTTGAAAGCCGAGATCATCAGCATCATGCCGAGCGTCGAGATGACGATGAGCACCGGATATTCGAATTTCTCGAAGCGTTCGGCGCGGATGTATTGCGACGACATGAAGAGCGCCACGACGGAACCGATCAGGGAAAGGACCTTCATGAAGCGGGCGAAATTGTCGACGACGAAAGCGCCTCCGAACGCCGTCCCCTCGCCGCCGACCAGGATGATCCAGGCGCCGGCGACGATCATCAGCAGGATCGCGAGGAACGTCACCGTGCCGCTCGAACGCTCGCCCGAAAAGGCGCCGACCATCAGGAGCGCCATGGCTCCGACAGCCATAATCAGTTCCGGCGTCGCCAGCCACAGGCTCATGGAAAGAGAGGCGGTCATGGGTTCCGGATCCCGTTATTTCTGTGCCGATGCGACCTGATGGGTCGCATCGATCGAAGCTGTGACGTTGTGCAGGAGATTGTCCACGGACGCCGACGTCGCGTTGAGGATCGGCGCGGGATAGAAGCCGAAGAAGACCACGAGGATAATCAGCGGGTAGAGGATCGACTTCTCGCGCACGGAAAGATCGAGCAGCCCCTTCAAGCTGTCCTTGTCCAGCACGCCGAAGATAACGCGCCGATAAAGCCAAAGCGCGTAAGCCGCCGACAGGATGACGCCGGTCGTGGCGAAGAAGGCCACCCAGGTGTTGAAGCGGAAGGCGCCGAGGAGCGTCAGGAACTCGCCGACGAAACCGCTCGTTCCGGGCAGGCCGACATTGGCCATCGTGAACACCATCAGGGCGACCGCATATTTCGGCATGTTGTTGACCAGCCCGCCATAGGCCGCGATCTCGCGCGTGTGCATGCGGTCATAGATGACGCCGACGCAGAGGAAGAGCGCGCCGGAGACAAGGCCATGGCTGAGCATCAGGAAGAGTGCGCCCTGCAGGCCCTGCGTGTTCATCACGAAGATGCCCATCGTCACGAAGCCCATATGCGCGACCGACGAATAGGCGATCAGCTTCTTCATGTCGTCCTGCATCAGCGCGACCAGCGACGTGTAGATGATCGCGACGACGGAGAGCGTGAAGATGAAAGGCGCGAAATCCGCCGAGGCGTTCGGGAACATCGGTAGCGAGAAGCGCAGGAAGCCGTACCCGCCCATCTTCAACAGGATGCCCGCCAGGATGACGGACCCGGCCGTCGGCGCCTCGACATGCGCATCGGGCAGCCAGGTGTGCACCGGCCACATCGGCATCTTCACCGCAAAGGAGGCGAAGAAGGCGAACCACAGCCATTTCTGCATGCCGACCGGGAAGTGGTAGGTCAGAAGCTGGGTGATGTCCGTCGTGCCCGCCTGCCAGAACATCGCCATAATGGCGAGCAGCATCAGGACCGATCCGAGCAGCGTATAGAGGAAGAACTTGAAGCTCGCATAGACGCGCCGCTTGCCGCCCCAGACGCCAATGATGATGAACATCGGGATCAGGCCGCCTTCGAAGAAGACGTAGAACAGCACGATGTCGAGCGCGCAGAACACGCCGGTCATCAGCGTTTCCAGCACCAGGAAGGCGATCATATAGGCCTTCACCCGCACATTGATCGCTTCCCAACTCGCCAGGATGCAGAACGGCATCAGGAAGGTGGTGAGGATGACGAACAGCATCGAAATGCCGTCGACGCCCATATGATAGGAGATGCCCGAATCCAGCCATTCGTGCTTCTCGACCATCTGGAAGCCCGGATTCGAGGTATCGAAGCCGATCCAGATGAACAGCGATACGATGAATGTCACGATCGTCGTCAGGAGCGCGATCATGCGGATGTTGCGCCGCGCCGCCTCGCCCTCGTCGCGGATGAAGAGGATCAGGAGAACGCCGACCAGCGGCAGGAAGGTGACGGTCGAGAGGATCGGCCAGGCGGTCATTGGAAAGTGCTCCCGAGCATCATCCAGGTGACGAGCGCGGCAATGCCGATCAGCATCACGAAGGCGTAGTGATAGAGGTAGCCCGTCTGCAGCCGCACCACTTCGCGGGTGACGTCGACGACCCGCGCCGAGATGCCGTCGGGGCCGAGGCCGTCGATGACCGCACCGTCGCCCTTCTTCCAGAGGAAATAGCCGAGACGCTTGGCGGGCCGGACGAAGAGGAAGTCGTAGGCCTCGTCAAAGTACCATTTGTTCAAGAGGAAGGCGTAAAGCCCGCGATGCTGTTCCGCCAGCCTGACCGGCGCCTGCGGCGAGCGGATGTAGAACACCCAGGCGATCCAGAGGCCGATCAGCATGGTGACGAAGGGCGACAGCTCGACCCAGAGCGGCAGATGCTCGATCTGCTCTAGGACATGGTTGCTGGGCAGCGTGAAGAGCGCCGTCTTCCAGAATTCGTGATAGCCCTCGCCGATGAAATAGGTACGGAAGATCATGCCGGCGAAAAGCGCGCCGAGCGAGAGCAGGAAGAGGGGCACCAGCATCACCGGCGGGGATTCATGCACGTGATGAAGGACCTCGTGGCTGGCGCGCGACCGGCCGTGGAAGGTCATGAAGATCAGCCGCCAGGAATAGAAGCTGGTGAAACCCGCGGCGATGACCAGAAGAACAAAGGCGAAGCCCGCCGCGGCGTTCTGGCCGACAAAGGAAGCGTTGATGATGGCGTCCTTGGAGATGAAGCCGGCGGCGCCGATGATCGTCAGGGGAATGCCGACGCCGGTGAGCGCCAGCGTGCCGATGATCATCGTCCAGTAGGTATAGGGGATGAGCTTTCTCAGGCCGCCCATGTTGCGCATGTCCTGCTCGTCCGACATGGCGTGAATGACCGAACCGGAGCAGAGGAAGAGCAAGGCCTTGAAGAAGGCGTGGGTGAAGAGGTGGAAGATGCCCGCGCCATAGGCGCCGACGCCGAGCGCAACGAACATGTAGCCGAGTTGCGAGCAGGTCGAATAGGCGATGACGCGCTTGATGTCGTTCTGCACCAGACCGACCGTGGCGGCGAAGAAGGCGGTGATGGCGCCGATGATGGTGACGATGGTGAGCGTCGTATGCGACAGTTCGAAGAGCGGCGACAGGCGCGCGACCATGAAGACGCCCGCCGTGACCATGGTGGCGGCATGAATGAGGGCGGAAACCGGCGTCGGACCCTCCATCGCGTCCGGCAGCCAGGTATGAAGCGGCACCTGCGCGGATTTGCCCATCGCGCCCATGAACAGGAGGAAGCACACCACCGTGATGGCCGCCTGCTTGTCGAGCGCGTAGCCAAGGAAGGTCAGCACGGGCGCGCCCGCGGGAGCACCCGCCGCCGGCAGGTAGGTCGCGGCATTGGCGAAGACCGTGCCGAGATTGATCGAGCCGAACAGCACGAACACGCCGAATATGCCGAGCGCGAAGCCGAAATCGCCGATGCGGTTGACGACGAAGGCCTTGATCGCGGCGGCGTTGGCGGACGGCTTCTTGTACCAGAAGCCGATCAGCAGATAGGAAGCGAGGCCGACGCCTTCCCAGCCGAAGAACATCTGCACCAGATTGTCCGACGTCACCAGCGCCAGCATGGCGAAGGTGAAGAGCGACAGATAGGCGAAGAAGCGCGGCCTGTCGGGGTCGTGGTGCATGTAGCCGATCGAATAGATGTGGACGAGCGACGAAACCGTCGTGACCACGACCAGCATGACGACCGTCAGCGTATCGACCCTCAGCGCCCAGTTCACCTCCAGCCCGCCGGACTTGATGAAGTCCAGGACCGGGACGGTGAAGGTCTGCACGTCGCCGAAGCCGACCTGGAAGAAAGCGATCCAGGACAGGACGCCGGCGATCACCAGGAAACCGGAGGTGATGTATTCGCAAGCGCGCGCGCCGATCTGGCTGCCGAACAGCCCGGCGATCAGGAAGCCGATGAGAGGGAGGAAGACGATGGCAAGATACATGGCTCGTTTCAGCCCTTCATCGAATTGACGTCTTCGACGGCGATGGAGCCGCGATTGCGGTAGAACACCACCAGAATGGCAAGTCCGATCGCGGCTTCGGCGGCCGCGACCGTCAGCACGAACAGCGCGAAGACCTGGCCGACGAGGTCATGCAGCGCCGCCGAGAAGGCGACGAAATTGATGTTGGCCGCGAGCAGGATCAGTTCGATCGACATGAGAATGACGATGATGTTCTTCCGGTTCAGGAAGATACCGAAAACGCCCAACGTCAGCAGGATCGCCGAAACAGTCAGGAAATGCGCAATGCCGACATGCATCGTCAGACCCCCTCGCCCGTCTTGACCTTGCGGATCTCGATCGCGGTGGCCGGCGTGCGGGCCACCTGCGCGGCGATCGACTGGCGCTTGACGCCGACCTTGTGACGGAGCGTCAGCACGATCGCTCCGATCATGGCGACCAGGAGCACCATGCCCGCGATCTGGAAGTAGTAGATGTAATCCGTATAGATGATGTCGCCGAGCGCCGCCGTATTGCTGCGCTGGGCCAGCGCGGGGATCGGTTGAGCGATGGTCGACGCCAGATCCGGCGAGAAAGTATAGCCGCCCAGCACCACGATCAGTTCCGCAAGCAGGATGATGCCGATCAGCGCGCCGGCTGGCGCATAGTCGAGGACGCCGCGCCTCAGCGCGGTGAAATCCACGTCGAGCATCATCACCACGAACAGGAACAGCACCATCACCGCGCCGACATAGACGATCAGCAGGATCATCGCGAGGAACTCGGCGCCGGCAAGCAGGAACAGCCCCGCCGCGTTGAAGAAGGCGAGAATCAGGAACAGAACGGAATGCACCGGGTTGCGGGCCGCAATGACCATGAAGGCCGATGCGACCAGTATGAAGGCGAACAGATAGAAGAAGATCGCCCCTAAGCCTGAAACCATGGGTTTCCCCTAATCCTGATTACGGGCGGAATATGGCTCACCCCATAACCGGCCCTTCTGCAATCTCCTCACCATACCGAGGAGAATTGCGTGTCTCTTAGACAAGCTTTTTCGGCCCGTCCACCTCTGCCCGATCGCCTCAGCGATAGGGCGCATCCATTGCGATATTGCGGGCGATCTCGCGCTCCCACCTGTCGCCGTTCGCCAGCAGCTTGTCCTTGTCGTAATAGAGTTCCTCGCGGGTTTCCGTCGAGAATTCGAAGTTCGGCCCCTCGACGATGGCGTCGACGGGGCAAGCCTCCTGGCAGAAGCCGCAATAGATGCATTTCACCATGTCGATGTCGTAGCGCACCGTACGGCGCGTGCCGTCATTGCGGCGGGGGCCGGCTTCGATGGTGATCGCCTGCGCCGGGCAAATCGCTTCGCACAATTTGCAGGCGATGCAGCGTTCCTCGCCGTTCGGATAGCGGCGCAACGCATGCTCGCCGCGAAAGCGCGGGCTCTGCGGGTTTTTCTCATGCGGATAGTTGATCGTCGCCTTCGGCGCGAAGAAGAGCTTCATGGAAAGCGCGGTGGCCTCCAAAAACTCCTTCAGGAGCAGCGACTTTGCGGCTTGTGCGAGAGCACCCATCTCATCGGCCTTCGAAATTGGTCGTCGCCACGAGGCGGCGGGAAAAAGAAGCGGTCATCTCACGCCAGCCCCGTCAGCTTGAGGAAGAAGGCGGTGGCGAAGACCATGAACAGCGAGATCGGCAGGAAGACCTTCCAGCCCAACCGCATCAGCTGGTCGTAGCGGTAGCGCGGCACGAAGGCCTTCACCAGAGCGAACATGAAGAACACGCCGAAAAGCTTCAGCACGAACCAGATGACGCCCGGCACCCAGGTGAAGGGCGCGAAGTTGAAGGGCGGCAGCCAGCCTCCGAGGAAGAGGATCGTAGTCAGCGCGCACATCAGGACGACAGCGACATACTCTCCAAGGAAAAAGAGCAGGAACGGCGTCGAGGAATATTCGACCATATGGCCCGCGACCAGTTCCGATTCGGCTTCCACCAGATCAAAGGGCGGGCGATTCGTTTCCGCCATCGCCGATATGAAGAAGACGATGAACATCGGCAGCAGCGAAAGCCAGTGCCAATCGAGGAAGGTGTTGGGCAGGCCGAGATGCGTTCCGAGCCCGTCCGTCTGCGACATGACGATGTCGGAGAGGTTGAGCGAACCGACCGAAAGCAGCACGCAAACGATGACGAAGCCGATCGAAACCTCGTAGGACACCATTTGCGCCGCGGAGCGGAGCGCGCCGAGGAACGGATATTTCGAGTTCGACGCCCAGCCGCCCATGATCACGCCATAGACTTCGAGCGAGGATATGGCGAAAACGTAGAGGATGCCGACATTGATATTGGCGACCTCCCAGCCGGCATTGACCGGTATCACCGCCCAGGCCGAGATCGCCAGAACCGCCGAAACGAGAGGAGCGAGAAGGAAAACGCCCTTGTTGGCGCCCGACGGGATGATCGGCTCCTTGAAAACGAATTTCAAAAGGTCGGCAAAGGCCTGCAGCGTGCCCCAGGGGCCGACGACGTTCGGGCCGCGGCGCAGTTGCACGGCCGCCCAGATCTTGCGGTCGGCATAGAGGATATAGGCGACGCCGATCAACAGGATGACGATCAGGACGACCGATTCCAGGAGCATGATCAGCCCGGGCAGGATGTAAGTCGTGAAAAAGGAATCCATCATCCCGTCCTATTCGGCCGCCTGTTGAAAGCCGTTCTTCGCCAGGGCGGAACATTCCGCCATGACCGCCGATGCCCGCGCGATCGGATTGGTGAAATAGAAATCCTTCACCTTCGATACGAATGCACCTGAGCCTGGCTTTCCGTCACTCGCTTTCGCCAGCCTGCCGATATCGGCCGCGTCGCCGGGCGTGATCTCGTCGATCGCCGCGAGATGCGGATGATCGGCATAGAGCCTACCGCGCAGTTGCGCCAGCGAATCGAAGGGCAGCTTCTTGCCCAGAACGTCCGACAGCGCGCGCAGCACCGCCCAGTCCTCGCGCGCTTCGCCCGGCGCGAAGCCGGCGCGACTCGTCATCTGTACGCGGCCTTCGGTGTTCACATAGGTGCCGGACTTTTCCGTATAGGCCGCGCCCGGCAGGATCACGTCCGCCCGATGCGCACCGGCATCGCCATGCGTGCCGATATAGACGGTGAAGGCGTTTCCGATCGTGTTCATATCGAACTCGTCGGCGCCGAGCAGGAAGAGGACATCGAGCGTCCCCATCATCCCGGCGGCATTCTTGCCGCCCTCGCCCGGCACGAAGCCGACATCGAGGCCGCCGACCCGCGCCGCCGCGTCATGAAGCACCGCGAAACCGTTCCACTCTTCGCTCACGGCGCCGACCGCGCCCGCGAGTTTCGCCGCCAGAGCGAGAACCGCCGCGCCATCCGGCCGCGCCAGAGCGCCCTGCCCGATGAGGATGAGCGGGCGCTCGGCCTCTTTCAGGACGGAGAAGAACTTTCCGTTGCCCTTTGCGAGATCGGCGAGCGTATCGGCTCCCGTGCCGAGCCTCTCATAATCGTAGCGCGTATCACCGACATCGCCGATCGCCGCGATCGGGAAATCGCCCATCCGCCAGCGCTTGCGGATGCGGGCGCTGAGCACCGACGCCTCGAAACGCGGATTGGACCCGATGAGGAGGAGCGCGTCCGCCTTCTCGATGCCAGCGATCGTCGGGTTGAAGAGATAGCTGGCGCGGCCATTGGCCGGATTGAGCGCGACGCCGTCCTGGCGGCAGTCGATATTCGTCGAGCCAAGCGACCCCATCAGGAGCTTCAGCGCGTACATTTCCTCCACGGTCGAAAGGTCGCCGGCGATAGCGCCGATTTTATCGCCGCTCGTCTTGGCCACCGCGTCCTTGATCGTCGCGAAAGCCTCGGGCCAGCTGGCCGGCACGAGCTTGCCGCCGCGCCGCACATAGGGGCGATCGAGGCGCTGCGATTTCAAACCATCCCAGATGAAGCGGGTCTTGTCGGAAATCCATTCCTCATTCACGTCGTCATTGACGCGCGGCAGGATGCGCATGACCTCGCGGCCGCGCGTATCGACGCGGATGGCCGAGCCGACCGCATCCATGACGTCGATCGATTCGGTCTTCGACAATTCCCAGGGCCGCGCCTGGAAAGCATAGGGCCTGGCGGTCAGCGCGCCGACGGGGCACAGATCGATCACATTGCCCTGCAGTTCCGATGTCATCGCCCGTTCGAGATAGGTGGTGATCTCGGCATCCTCGCCGCGGCCGATGAGGCCAAGTTCGGAAATGCCGCCGACTTCGGTCGTGAAGCGGACGCAGCGCGTGCAATGGATGCAGCGCGTCATGATCGTCTTCACCAGCGGGCCGATATATTTGTCCTCGACCGCGCGCTTGTTTTCCTTGTAGCGCGAGGAATCGACGCCGAAGGCCATCGCCTGATCCTGCAGGTCGCATTCGCCGCCCTGGTCGCAGATCGGGCAGTCCAGCGGGTGATTGATGAGCAGGAACTCCATCACCCCTTCGCGCGCCTTCTTCACCATTGGCGTGTTGGTGAACATTTCCGGCGCCTCGCCATTCGGACCGGGGCGCAGATCCTTGACCCCCACGGCGCAGGAGGCTTGCGGCTTCGGCGGTCCGCCCTTCACCTCGACGAGGCACATGCGGCAATTGCCGGCGATCGACAGACGCTCGTGGAAACAGAAGCGCGGAATCTCGGCGCCCGCCGCTTCCGCCGCCTGCAGGAGCGTGTAGTGGTCGGGTACGTCGATCTCTTTCCCGTCGACCTTGATCTTAGCCATTGACTGCCCCTGCGGTTTGCGCCGCTTCGTATGCCACCGAAACGAAACTGACCAGCATTGTCCTATTCCGCTGCCTGCAACACCGGCTCGACGCGATGCGCGTTGCGGGTGAATTCATCGATCCGCCGCTCGATCTCCGGCCTGAAATTGCGGATAAGCCCCTGGATCGGCCAGGCGGCGGCGTCGCCCAGCGCGCAGATCGTGTGGCCCTCGACCTGCTTGGTCACGTCGAGCAGCATGTCGATCTCGCGCTTCTGCGCCTCGCCGCGCACCAGCCGCTCCATAACGCGCCACATCCAGCCCGTACCCTCGCGGCACGGCGTGCACTGGCCGCAACTCTCATGCTTGAAGAAGTAGGACAAGCGCGCGATTGCCTTCACGATGTCCGTGGACTTATCCATGACGATGACGGCGGCGGTGCCGAAAGAGGACTTTCTGTCCCTCAAGCCGTCGAAATCCATCGGGCAGTCGAGGATGTCTTCGGCCTTCACAACCGGGCAGGACGCTCCTCCGGGGATCACCGCGAGCAGATTGTCCCAGCCACCGCGAATGCCGCCGCCATGCGTCTCGACGAGTTCGCGGAAGGTGATGCCCATCGCCTCCTCGACGGTGCAGGGCGTGTTAACATGGCCGACCAGCATGAAAAGCTTGGTGCCGGTATTGTTCGGCCGGCCAATGCTCGAAAACCACGCCGCGCCGCGCCGCAGGATGGTCGGCGCGACAGCGATCGATTCGACATTGTTGACGGTCGTCGGGCAGCCATAGAGGCCGACATTCGCCGGAAACGGCGGCTTCAGCCGCGGCTGGCCCTTCTTGCCCTCGAGGCTTTCGAGCAGCCCGGTTTCCTCGCCGCAGATATAGGCGCCGGCGCCATGATGGACATAGATTTCGAAATCATAGCCGTTCTTGTTGTTCTTGCCGATCAGCCCGGCTTCGTAGGCCTCGTCGATCGCCTGCTGCAGCGCCTCGCGCTCGCGGATGAACTCGCCGCGCACATAGATGTAGGCCGCGATCGCGCCCATGGCGAAACCGGCGATGAGACAGCCCTCAACCAAAGTGTGAGGATCGTGCCGCATGATATCGCGATCCTTGCAGGTTCCGGGTTCGGATTCGTCCGCGTTGACGACGAGATAGGCGGGACGGCCATCGCTCGCCTTGGGCATGAACGACCATTTCATGCCGGTCGGGAAGCCGGCGCCGCCGCGGCCGCGCAAGCCCGACGCCTTCATCTCGTTGATGATCCAGTCGCGTCCCTTTTCGAGGATGCCCTTGGTGTTGTCCCACTGGCCGCGCGCCATCGCGCCCTTCAGGGACTTGTCGAACATCCCGTACAGGTTGGTGAAGATGCGATCCTTGTCAGCCAGCATCGATCATGCTCCTCAACGCGGCTTCTTGCCGAAAACGCGGATGTATTCCGCTTCGCCGCCCTTGGCGAGCGCTTTCGCCTGCTTCACCCAATCGTCCCGCTCCACCCTGCCGTGAAACGAGAGATAGGCGTCGATCCAATTGCGTTGCGCTTTCTTCCATGAAGCGATCTGGGCGAAGGTGTAGATTCCGAGATCGTTGAGCGTATGCTCGATTTTCGGACCGACCCCCGAAATGAGCTTGAGGTCGTCGGGCTTGCCGGGTTTCTCGATGCCGATAGGACGATCGGGGGAATCGAGCGACGGTATGGCGGAAAGCGGGCCTCCCCCGCTTCTTTGGGCCCCCGGTATCTCCTTCCCATCGGGACCGATGGGCTGGCCCGCCATAAGCTCCGGCGATTTGTATTCCGCCTTTTTCTCATCCGGGTTCGCAGGCCTGCTTTTGCGCTGACGTCCGGGCGCGCCGGCGTCGTCCACCGTCTGGTTCGCACGCGTCTTGTCGAGCGGCAGCGGCGGAACGCTCTTCGCATTCTCAGCCTTTTCGCTCGTCTTTTTCGGCGATGGCGACTTCAGGGCGCTGCCTGTTTCCTCCGCATGGGTGTCGGGCCGCGCGGATTTACTCGGCGGCACGTTGGCGTCCGTGTCCCGCCCTTTTCCGTTCGAGGGCTTCAGTATCGCCTGCTCGTCCTTGAGCGACGTCAAGCCTCCGATCGGCGCGGAAGAGATACGATCGATCTGCGTGCCGGGCTTGATGGAAGCGCCGTTGCCCGCCTCGAAGGCGTCGATGATCTCGCCGAGGCGCTCTGGCGTCAGGTCCTCGTAGGTATCCTTGAAGATCATGACCATCGGCGCGTTGACGCAAGCCCCGAGGCACTCGACCTCTTCCCAGGAAAGCGTGCCGTCCGCATTGGTGTGAAACTGCTCGGGATGGATTTTCGAGCGGCAGACGTCCATGAGTTCGCCGGCGCCCATCAGCATGCACGGTGTCGTGCCGCAGACCTGGACGTGGGCGCGCGTGCCGACCGGGCTCAACTGGTACTGGGTATAGAAGGTCGCGACTTCCAGCACGCGGATGAGCGGCATATCGAGCATCTTGGCGACATATTCGATCGCCGGCTTCGTCACCCAGCCTTCCTGATCCTGCGCGATCATCAGAAGCGGGATGACAGCGGATTGCTGGCGGCCTTCCGGATATTTGGCGATCCATTCATTGGCCAAAGCCATATTCGCCTGCGTGAAGGCGAAGCTCTCCGGCTGGATCTCTGCAAGTCTGCGTACGCTCATCGTCTTTTTCTCTCGCCGGCCGTTTACCGATCCACCTCGCCGAAAACGATGTCGATCGATCCCAGAACGGCCGTGACATCGGCCAGCATGTGGCCCCGGCAGAGGAAATCCATGGCCTGCAGATGCGCGAAGCCGGGCGCGCGCAACTTGCAGCGATAAGGCTTGTTGGTGCCGTCCGAGACCAGATAGACGCCGAATTCGCCTTTCGGCGCCTCGACCGCGGCATAGACCTCGCCGGCCGGCACGCGATAACCCTCGGTATAGAGCTTGAAATGGTGAATCAGCGCTTCCATGGAACGCTTCATTTCGCCGCGCTTGGGCGGCACGATCTTGCCGTCCGTATTGGAAACGGGACCGACCTTGTCCTTGCCGAGCAGCCGCTCGACGCATTGACGCATGATCTTCGCCGACTGGCGCATCTCCTCCATGCGAATGAGATAGCGGTCGTAGCAGTCGCCGTTCTTGCCGACCGGAATGTCGAACTCCATCTCCGAATAGCATTCGTAAGGCTGCGATTTCCTGAGGTCCCAGGCGGCACCGGAGCCGCGCACCATCACGCCCGAAAAACCCCAGGCCCAGGCATCGGCAAGAGAGATAACACCGATATCGGCGTTGCGCTGCTTGAAGATGCGGTTGCCCGTCAGGAGCACTTCGAGATCGTCAAGCGTCTTATGGAACGGATCGATCCACTTGCCGATATCCTCGACCAGCTTTTCCGGCAAATCCTGATGCACGCCGCCCGGACGGAAATAGGCCGCGTGCATACGTGCGCCGGAAGCCCGCTCGTAGAACACCATCAGTTTCTCGCGTTCCTCGAAACCCCAGAGCGGCGGCGTCAGCGCGCCGACATCCATGGCCTGGGTCGTGACGTTGAGGAGATGCGACAGGATGCGGCCGATCTCGGAAAAGAGCACCCGGATCAACTGACCGCGAATCGGCACCTCGATGTCCAGCAACCGCTCCGTGGCGAGCGCGAAGGCGTGCTCCTGGTTCATCGGCGCGACATAATCGAGCCGGTCGAAATAGGGCACGGCCTGAAGATAGGTCTTCGCCTCGATCAGCTTCTCGGTGCCGCGGTGAAGCAGGCCGATATGCGGATCGACGCGCTCTACGACTTCGCCGTCGAGTTCCAGAACGAGCCGCAAAACGCCATGCGCGGCAGGGTGCTGCGGTCCGAAATTGATGTTGAAGTTGCGGACGGAGTGTTCGGTCATTGCGTCGCCCTCGGCGCGGCAGGCGAGTGGTGAATGGTGAATGGTGAATGGTGAATGGTCATGAAGCCGGCACGGGACGCTCCAGAGAGCGGACGAATTGCACCAGTCTTTTGCCAAGCCGCTCGGTTTGAGCCGTCACAGCCGTAACCTGTTCCGCCGATAATAGCCCGACGCGGGCCGCCAGTAGCATTTGCGTCTCCAGTTCCTTCAACGATCCTTGCGCGATGCGGAGGAATTGCACGAAGCTCCGCCGCTGCGCACGGCCAAATCCTTCCGCGATATTCGAAGGAATGGAAACTGCGGATCGACGCATCTGCGAAGTAAGGCCAAATGCCTCCTCGCGCGGAAACGATCGCGTGAGAGAATAGACCTGCTCGGCGATGTCCATCGCCTCTTTCCAGACGATCAGATCGCGATAGTCGCGTATCTGGCCGGAATTTTCGCCCATTCACCATTCACCATTCACCATTCACTGTTTCGCCTTTTCATCGCCCGGCAGCACGTAATCCGTGCCTTCCCAGGGCGAGAGGAAGTCGAAATTGCGGAATTCCTGCCGAAGCTCCACCGGTTCGTAGACGACGCGTTTCACCTCGTCGTCGTAGCGGACCTCGACGAAGCCGGTCAGCGGAAAATCCTTCCTGAGCGGATAACCTTCAAAGCCGTAATCGGTGAGGATGCGGCGCAGATCCGGATGGCCGGTGAAGAGCACGCCATAAAGGTCGTACACCTCGCGCTCGTACCACAGCGCGCCAGGATAGACGCCGGTGACGGACGGCACGGGCTCATTCTCGCTCGTCGTCACCTTGACGCGGATGCGCAGGTTCTTCCTCGGCGACAGGAGGTGATAGACGACGTCGAAACGCTCCTCGCGATAAGGATAATCGGCGCCGGAAATATCGATGATCGAGATGAACTGATATTCCGGATCGTCGCGCAGCAGCATCACGACTTCGACGATCATGTTCTTCGGCACCGTCACGGTCAGTTCGCCATAGGCGAGCACGGCCTTGTCGATGCCATTGCCGAGTTTCCTGCCCAGGCTTTCCGAAAGGGCTTGCAGCGCTTCGCTCATTTTGTCCTCAGCGCTCTATGGTGCCGGTACGGCGGATTTTCTTCTGCAGGAGCAGGATGCCGTAAAGCAGGGCTTCCGCCGTCGGCGGGCAGCCGGGGATATAGATATCGACCGGCACCACGCGGTCGCAGCCGCGCACCACGGAATAGGAATAATGATAATAGCCGCCGCCATTGGCGCAGCTTCCCATGGAGATGACGTAGCGCGGCTCCGGCATCTGGTCATAGACCTTGCGGAGTGCGGGCGCCATCTTGTTGGTCAGCGTGCCGGCGACGATCATCACGTCGGACTGGCGCGGCGAGGCGCGCGGCGCGACGCCGAACCTTTCGCTGTCATAGCGCGGCATCGAGGTCTGGATCATCTCGACCGCGCAGCAGGCGAGGCCGAATGTCATGAACATCAGCGAGCCTGAACGCGCCCAGGTGATCAGAGCCTGAGTCGAGGTGACGAGGAACCCCTTGTCCGCGAGTTCGTTGTTGATCTCGCCGAAAAACGGATCGTTGGCCCCGACCGGCTTGCCGGTCGAAGGATCGATGATCCCCTTCGGCCTGGGCGCAACGAGCGTGCTGGAACTATCGCTCAATCCCATTCCAGCGCTCCTTTCTTCCATTCATAGATGAAGCCGATCGTCAGAACGACGAGGAAGACGATCATCGACCAGAAGCCAAGCCATCCGATCTTCGCGAACGATACCGACCACGGAAAGAGGAAAGCGACCTCGAGGTCGAAGATGATGAACAGGATCGATACGAGATAGAAGCGGATGTCGAACTTCATGCGCGCATCGTCGAACGCATTGAAGCCGCATTCATAGGCCGACAGCTTTTCCGGATCGGGCGACTTATAGGCCACCGCGAAGGGCGTGACCAGAAGCGCGACGCCGACGACAAGCGCCACGATGATGAAAATCACGATCGGCAAGTATGAAACGAGAAGTTCGTTCATCTCTGACTTTCCGTTGCCTGCCGCGCCTTGGTCCGGGGAGAACCGCGCGTGCCGCAAATCCGAGCGGCATGGTGGGTACGGCAATGCCTGTGTTGCAATGCGGCGACGGTTAGCGCAGCCTGCTTCGCGGCGCAAGTCAAACCTTGGCCAAAACGCGACGTGTCACAATCGCGCAGGGCGGAATTGCGCTACAAAGATAAAAAGCCGTTTTGTCTCTGGAACCTCCCTCCTCCCGTGACGTTCTGTCAAGTTGCCGCTCTTTGCGGCTGAGACCGACCACATCAGGGTAAAATGAATGGATCATAGGGACAGACTGATCTGCGCGCTTTCGGCTCTCCTGCGCGCGGAAAGAGAAGCGCGCGAAGCGTTCGAAAGTGCTGTGAACGCCGGCGCGATCACCCCGGAAAATGCGAGAATCATGCTCTCCAACCCCCTCTCCGTCGCGACAAGAGAAGACATCGAACTGGCGGAAGACTTCGCCTATCCCTGGGAACGCCCCTACCCCCATGCAACACGGAGTTCCTGATGGCTCCACGCCCCGCATGGAGAGGCTACCTGAAGCTTTCCCTTGTGACCTGCGCTGTCGAACTGACCGGCGCCACGACAGAGAGCGAGAAAGTCCGCTTCCGCATCCTCAACCAGAAGACCGGCAACACCGTGAAGCGGCAATATATCGACTCGACCAGCGGCAAGCCGGTTGCGGAAGACGACCAAGTGCGGGGTCACGAAACCGGCAGCGACGAGTTCCTGCTGTTCGAGGAAGACGAGATCGATGCCGTGCAGATCGAATCCTCCCACACGCTCGATCTGGACGGCTTCGTTTCGAAAAAGGACGTCCCTGCCCTCTATCTTGACACGCCTTATTATGTGACGCCGGCGGACGACGTTTCCGAGGAAGCTTTCGCGGTGATCCGGGATGCAATGGCCGAAAGGAAAATGGCCGGTCTGACACGGATCGTGCTCTATCGCCGCGAACATCCCGCCCTGATCGAACCATATGAAAAGGGAATGCTGCTCACGACCTTGCGCTATGACAAGACGGTGCGGGGAGAGAATGAGATCTTCGAAGGTCTCGGAAAAACCAGCGTCGATCCCGATATGATCGAGATGGCCGAGGGCATCGTCGACCGCAAGACAATGAAATTCGATCCCTCGACCTTCGACGATCGCTATGAAGAGGCGTTGCTCGACATGATCACCAAGAGACGGAAGGGAAAGAAGGCGGATATCGCCAAGCCGGCGGAAACGCCTTCGAACGTCGTCAATCTCTTCGATGCCCTGAAGAAGAGCCTCGCTTCGGAAAAGCAGGAGTCTGACAACAAGCCGCAAAAGCCCGCTTCCCGCGCCAAATCGTCCTCCACGAAGTCGGCGAGTAAGAAGACCTCGCCGAGGTCCTCCTCGTCTTCGCGCAAATCACCTTCCGGTAAAAAACGCAAATCCGCCTGAGCGCCATGCCCAGCCTCGAACAATATCGCAGCAAGCGGGACTTCAAGAAGACGCGCGAGCCTTCCGGAAAGTCTTCCCGCGGCCGCGCGGCCACCAAGAAAACGGGCGGCCTCTACGTCATCCAGAAACACGCGGCGACAAGGCTGCACTATGATTTCCGGCTGGAGCACAATGGCGTGCTCTGGAGTTGGGCGGTGACGCGCGGCCCGAGCCTCGACCCGTCCGAAAAGCGGCTCGCCGTGCATGTCGAGGACCACCCGATCGACTATGGCGATTTCGAAGGCACCATCCCGAAGGGCGAATATGGCGGCGGCTCCGTCCTCGTCTGGGACAATGGCGAATGGATCCCGGAAGGCGATCCGATCGCCGGGATGAAAAAAGGGCATATCGACTTCGAGCTCAAGGGCAACAAGCTGAACGGCCGCTGGCATCTGGTCCGGCTGAAGCCAAGGCCGGGAGAAAAGCGCGATAATTGGCTCCTGATCAAGTCCAAGGACGAGTTCGCGCGCTCGCGCGGCGATATTCTGGAGGAAGCACCGCAATCGGTAAAATCGGGCCTCACGATCGACGAAATCGGCGAGCAGGCGGATGGCGAGGTCTGGCATTCCAAGCCTCGATCGAAGAAACCCGCCACACGGAAAAAAGCCGCTCCCGGTAAAGCGCATAAAATTCCGGATTTCATCCCGCCCTGCCTAGCGACGCTCCAGCGCACGCCGCCTGCCGGCGACGGCTGGCTGCACGAGGTGAAGTTCGACGGCTATCGCACCGAGGCGCGCATCGACGGCGGTGAAACCACCTTCCTTACCCGCAAGGGGCTGGACTGGACGGAGCGTTTCGGCACTGCGATCCCCGCGGCGCTCGAACAACTCGATTGCCAGAACGCCATGCTCGACGGGGAGATCGTCGTGCTGGCGGAGAATGGTTCGAGTTCCTTCTCCGCGCTGCAGGAAGCCCTATCCGAAAAGCGAACGCAAAATCTCGTCTATTTCGTCTTCGATCTCCTGTTTCTCGATGGCGCGGATCTGACGGGCGAACCGCTGATGGACCGCAAGGAGCGCCTGCGCGACCTTCTGGCCCCGCTCGGCGAGAATTCGCCTGTTCGTTACAGCGAGCATTTCGTCGAGCCCGGCAATGTCATGCTCGAACATACCTGCCGGCTGGGGTTGGAAGGCGTTGTTTCCAAGCGCGCCGACGCGCCCTATCACAGCGGCCGCGGACATGACTGGATCAAGTCCAAATGTACCCATCGCCAGGAATTCGTCATCGCCGGCTATGTGCCTTCCGACAAGAGCGGCCGCAGCCTGCGCAACATTGTCGTCGCTTACAACGAGAACGGTGAGTTGAAGTCCGCCGGCCATGTCGGCACCGGCTTTTCGGCGACGACTGCTCCCGATCTCCAGAAGAAGCTCGATCGCCTGAAGCAAAAGGCGGCGCCGGTTTCCGGGGCGGCGGCGCGCGAGAAAGGCGTTGTCTGGGTCAAGCCAGAACTCGTTGCGGAGATCGAGTTCCGCGACTGGACCTCTGACCGCATCCTGCGCCATGCCTCCTTCCAGGGCCTGCGCGAGGACAAGGCGGCCGAGGAAGTCGTCGCCGAATTGCCGGAGGACAAGGCGCCGAAAAGGGAAGCCGATTCGGCAAATGCGAAGACGCCTGCTAAAAAGTCTTCCCCATCGAAGGTGGAAGCGGGCGTGACTCTCAGCCATCCCGACAAGCTGTTGTGGCCCAAGGCCAGGATCAGCAAGCAGGACCTGCTCGATTATTACGCTTCCGTCTGGCCGCTGATGGAAAAGTTCGTCATCAACCGCCCGCTGGCGCTGGTGCGTGCGCCCGATGGCGTGGGCGGCCAGCGTTTCTTCCAGAAGCACGCCTCGCCGGGCACGCATCAGGCGATCGGCAGAATGCGCGACCCCAAGAACGGTGAGGAACTGCTCTATATCAAGGATTTCGACGGGCTGGCCGCGCTTGTTCAATTGGGCGTCATCGAGGTTCACATATGGGGTTCGACGATCGACGCCTTGGAGACGCCCGACCAAGTCATCTTCGATCTCGATCCCGATGAAGGGCTTGCCGTCGCGGACGTGCAGAAGGCGACGCTCGCCGTTCGCGAGCGGCTCGAGGAGCTCGGCATGCCGACCTTCGTGAAAACCTCGGGCGGCAAGGGTTTCCACGTCGCTGTACCGCTGAAGCCCAATGCAGACTGGGACAGGGTGAAGGGCTTCGCCCATGATTTCGCGCGCGCCATGGAACAGGCGGAGCCCGACCGCTACACCGCGACGCTGTCGAAAGCCGCCCGCAAGGGCCGCATCTTCATCGACTATCTCAGGAACGGCCGTGGCGCGACGACGGTCGTGGCCTATTCCAGCCGCGGCAAACCTGACGGAACGGTGTCGATGCCGATCGAATGGGACATGGTGATGAAGACCGCGCCGGGCGCATTCCGGATCGGAGAGCCCACCGCACGCAAAAAAGTCGAGAAACTCGACAGCTGGCAGGATTTCTTCAACAAAGGGTTCTTGCTGCGCTGACCGGGCGACGGCCATCGGTGCGCGGATGCATCACAGACGCTCGAACACCGTCCTGTTTTGGCTCGATCCTATTCCGGCGGATAGAGGCTATAGCCGATATTCCGGACGGTATGCAGCAACGGTTTCCCGAATGGCTTGTCGATCTTCGCTCGCAGCCTGCTGACATGCGTCTCGACGACGCTCGTCTGTGGATCAAAGTGCAGGTCCCAGACTTGCTCGAGAAGCATCGTCCTCGTGACGACCCGTCCTTCATTCCGCATCAATACTTCCAGAAGGACGAACTCACGCGGTTGCAACTCGATTGATCGCCCCTGGCGCGTTACGCGGCGTCGAATGAGATCCAGTTGGAGATCGGCCACCGTCAATAACGTCTTTTCCGCTTTCAGCGGCGGCCGTCGCGACAGTGCATTGACCCGCGCCAGTAGTTCCGAGAAGGCGAAAGGCTTCACCAGATAGTCATCCGCTCCCGCTTCCAGTCCTTCGACGCGGTCATCGACACCGCCTATTGCCGTGAGGATGATGATCGGGATCTTTACGCCGGCGGCCCTGATGGCCTTGATCGCGGAAAGCCCGTCCAGCCCCGGAACCATCCGGTCCGCGATAAGCAGGTCGAAACTTTCCTTGGTCGCGATGAACAGCGCGTCATGCCCGTTCGAAACGGATTGCAAAATATGGCCGGCTTCCTTCAACCCCTTTGCAATGAAGGCGGCAAGTTTCGCGTCGTCTTCCAGCAAAAGTATCCGCATTTGATCGCTCCAAAGATGCGAGGGATATCGCGCCGCCCGCTTCGAAGTAAATCGCAAAAGGAAGCGCCATCTTACAAAATTGTAAGCAGACGGTCATTTGGCGGCATAAGTGCTCTTCCATATTCCGCCCCGAACAATATCGGCGGCGCGGCAAGAAAAGACATGATTTCAGCCTTTCGTCCGAAGCGCATCGTAAGGATCGCGCTTCTCTTCATCGTGCTGGCCTCCGTCTATTTCGTCGCGTTACGCCTCACCGGAAACTTTCATGTCGTGATAGCTCACCAACTTTATCGCTCGGCTCAACCTGACCCGCGCGAGATCCGCGAATATGTCCGCGACTATGGAATCCAGACTATCATCAATCTTCGCGGTCCCAATCCCAAAGCTGGATGGTATCGCGATGAACTGACCGTAACGAAGCAAATGGGCATAACCCATATCGACTTCCGGATGTCCGCCCGACATCTCCTCAGTCCTGATCGCGCCGAAAAACTGATCGCGATCATGCGCGCCGCGCAAAAGCCGATCCTCGTCCATTGTGAAGGCGGGGCGGACCGAAGCGGTTTGGCTTCCGCGCTCTACGTCAGTGAGGTCGCTCATGAAGGCGAGCGCGCGGCGGAAAGTCAATTGTCGATCCGTTACGGGCATTTCGGCATTCCATATCTGTCCCCGGCTTACGCCATGAACGAGAGCTGGGAACGTCTGGAGCC
The DNA here is from genome assembly GCA_035547755.1 of Rhizobiaceae bacterium. Taxonomy (GTDB): domain Bacteria; phylum Pseudomonadota; class Alphaproteobacteria; order Rhizobiales; family Rhizobiaceae; genus Mesorhizobium_L. The sequence goes on along the minus strand of DASZUG010000099.1, from coordinate 42,931 downwards.
AATATTCGGCTTCAAGGATTCATAATTCATCCATTCACGGCAAGGGGCGAGTCCGGGGACCTTACATGGCCTTCCACGATGTATGGCGGCACATTTATCTTCTTGTCGCGCTTTGCGTTGCCGCGTTCGACGCCCGTATCTACTCATTGAAAGTGCGGGGAATAATCGAGAACAAGCAGAGCAAAAAAGACAACCTGTCGGGCGCCAACGAGCTTGTCGGCCTGATTCATCTCCATTCCGAATATTCAGGCGATGCTCAAGGCAGTTACGAAGAACTCGCCGAAGTCGCCGGCGAACACGAACTCGACTTCATGATCGTCACCGATCACAACAACACCGACGCAATCGAAGACGGCAAGGAAGGGATTTATGGAAAGACGCTGGTGATGACCGGCGTCGAGAGCACCCGACAGGAAGGCTATTTGCTGGGACTGGCCATCACCGGCCATAAAACCGCACGCGCCGATCCAACCGACGCTTTTCTCTCCCAAATCGCCGGGCAAGGCGGGTTCGTGATCATGGCGCATGCGCGCAACTCGCATTGGCCGTGGAAGGGTCTGATCGACCCCAGAATGAGCGGGATCGAGGTCATCGACTTCGCGGACCAGATCTACGATGCATCGTTGTCGTGCAAGATCATGGCTGCCCTGTCCTTTCCGGTAAATAGACTCTACGCATTCCTTGCACTTTACCATCGCCCGCGCTCGGCCATCGGCTTGTGGGACGCCGTTTCGGCACAGAGGCCGTTCGTCGGCATCTTCGCATCGGACATTCATCAGAACCTCAGAATATTCAAAAAGCGGTTCAAATTCCCGAAAGCGAAGGATCTCATGCCCTTCGCGCTCAATCACCTGATCTGCCCGCGCGGGCCTTCGGGAGATTTTCAAACCGACCGCGAAATGGTTTTCTCGGCGATCCGGTCGGGCTGCCTCTTCATGGCCGTCGATGTTTTGGGAGATGCCAGGGGATTCGTGTTTTCGGCCGAGCAGGCCGGCATAACGGCCACGATGGGTGGCGTGCTGAAAGCAGGCGAAGAGACTTTTTTCAAAGTGACCCTGCCAGTCGTCGAGAGCCGACGGAAACTGCACATAGAAGTTTACCGGGACGGCAAGAAGATCATCACAGGCCCTCCCCGCTCCTTTGAATTCCAGAGCAGCTTGCCCGGATCCTATCGGGTGGAAGTTGTCGTCGAAATGCCGACTTTCTGGGGCTTCGGCCGTAAAATGACCTGGATATTCTCCAATCCCATTTATCTCTTTTGAGATGCTGAACAGGATGACGGAGCCCGCGCAGAGGGTCCACCCAAAACCGGCATGCGCCGCTAACGTGCCTTTGTCGCCCGGCGCCTCTTCCATAGTTTACGAAAATTTATCCTGCCGGAGAGCGACGGGCAAACTTACCTCCCCATAAAGGCGGAATGAAAGAAGCATATAGGAACACCGCCCTGCCTTGGCGGATTGTGGCGTTCGCGACCGTTCACGTCCCGAAACCCCGCTCTCGATAGCGTCATTCCCTCTTTGCTGAACCGCGACGGGCCATCCGGCGAGCGCCGGCGCGTCCCTCTCGCCAAATTGACCGCCACCCCATGAACCAGATTCTGCTTCCCGCAAGACATCCTCCTGTTGCGCAGGTCGGTCACGGTTCCGTATTCGGGAAATCGAGCGCGATAGATGTTTGTATCACGGCGGGAAGGAGACCGGATCTGTTGGGGGCGACACTCGGTTCCTTCCATAAGAATCTGCTCTCGAATTTCGAAATCAGCCGATTCATCATCAATATCGATCCGGTTTTCGGAACCTTGGACGATGAAGAAGCCTGTATCGATCTCATTCGCTCCTATCGGAAGGATGCGATCATTCATCTCCCCCAAACCCCTGGGTTTACCGCTGCGATAAAAAGAAACTGGAGTGCGACGACGGCGGAAACAGTGCTCCACCTTGAAGACGATTGGCTCCTCCTGCGCCCCGTGCCGGCCGATATCATCGATGCTTTCGGGAAAGACGCATCGCTCGCGCAGGTCTGCTTCAACCACGCGACAAAGGCATGGGACGTCAAGAGAAGGGGAACTGCCTGCTATCATAGGCAGCGACGCACTTTCCTGGGTTTGCCGACGCCTCTCAAACGAAAGGTGCCGGCCTTCCTCACTTGTCCGAGCTTTTTTCGCGGCTCATTCCTCCGGAAGGCGGCCGATCTGCTTGACCTGAATTACGATCCGGAAAAGCAATTTTTCAGCCAGATCAACATGGCGCTGGAATCTCACGTCTCCGCTTTTCACAATATCATGGTCGGTGAAGCGCCGGACTATTATATCGTGGACACGGGGCGGGAATGGAGGGACAGGCGCGGGATCGAGAAATATGTCCTCCAGGGGCAGTCCTACTGGAAGCACATATGCACGGAAGATGAAGCCGTCTCCGATGTTGTCTGAATCAGACGATTCTCGACACGTTCTCGTTGATGCGGCGGTCGACAGCGAAGCAGCCCGCAGGCGCAGATGGGCCGCTCCGCTTACCGAAACGCTTCCCATTCTCATGTATCACCATATCGCCCCGCCTCCCCCCGAAGGCACGCCGTCGCGCCATCTGTTCGTAGATCCGGCGCGTTTCAAGCGCCAGATGCATGCTCTGAAACAACTCGGCTATCAGGGCTGTTCGATAGCGGAATTGGTCCCGCGCTTTCTGCTGGAAAAGCCGGGGAAATACCTCGGCATCACTTTCGATGACGGCTATGAAGATGTTTACGCCAACGCTCTTCCCATCCTCCAGGAAACCGGGTTTACGGCGACGGCCTATTTCGTGAGCAGGGAAGTCGGCGGCTTCAACAAATGGGATTCCGATCTTCGTTTCCCCTTGGCCCGGTGCATGACCCTGCAACAGATGCGGCAATGGAAAACGCTTGGCCACGAGATCGGCGGACACACGCTCGAGCACCGTCGCTTGGGAGAAATGGCGCCCGGTGAAGCATGGCGGCAAATCGCCGACTGCCGACGCGAACTCGAGGACCTGTCCGGCGAACGCGTCGAGGCATTCAGCTACCCCTATGGCAGCTTCAACTATATGACCGGCGCGCTTGCCCGAAAGGCTGGCTTCACCAGCGCGGTCACCACGTTGAAGAAGCGGGCGGCAGCGACGGACGATCCCTTCTTCCTGCCGCGGTTCAACGTCCGGACGGCGGACAGGCTTATGGCTTTTCTCTGGAAGTGCCTCTTGAGATAGGGAGCTTCCTTATGCGATCAATCGCGGCGGAACACCGGCGGGCCGTCAATTCGGCGGATCAAACAGAGAAATGAGACGCACGCTCAGTCGTCTCCGTCGCGCCCGGTAGCGGCCCTGCAAACCTCGTCACGACACGCAATCCCGGTTGCGCATCTTCGAGAACGATCTGCGCATCATGGAGGTCCGCAATGGCTTTCACGAGGCTGAGCCCCAATCCCGTACCGGGCGTCGAACGGCTTCGTTCGAGACGGTAAAGCCGCCGGAACACTTTTTCACGCTCTTCGACCGGGATTCCCGGGCCGCTGTCCTCCACAATGGCAATTGGACCGTTCGGAGAGGCCGATGTGCTTATTTGAATGCGAGTGCCGGGCGGACAATGGCGGAATGCGTTCTCGACGAGATTGCAATACAACTGGATCAAAAGTTCGCGGTCGCCATAAATCATGCAGCCTTGGGGAGCCAGGTCGAGGGACAGGCTGTTTTGCGCATTTTCGGGAGTGCCGTCATAAAGGTCGGCCGCTTCAAGAATGATTTTGTTCAGATCGAGGACTTTGAACCGTTTCCGCCTGGCGCCGGACTCAAGTTGCGAAATTCTGAGCAGCGCTTCGAATATCTGATTGACCTGCTGGATTTCGGCGGTCGCGGCATTGAGCGCTACGCCTGCCTTCCCCCTTCCGCCAATCTCGCCTCTGGCTTCGTCGATATTGATTCGAAGCCGATTGAGTGGGGTTTTCAAATCATGGGCGATGTCGACGCTGACCTGGCGCATGCCTTCGACCGTCGCCTCCAATTGTTGCAGAGCCCGATTGAGGTGGATGGAAAGCTGGTCAACGTCATCCCCCTTTCCAAGGAGAGGCAGACGAGCCGAGAAATCTCCCTTGGAGATGCGATCCATCGTGTGCTGCACCGCTCGAAAACGCCGCTGCGCTCCACGCGCAATCAAGCTTCCTCCCGTCAAGGCAAGCAGGACGACAATGATCGATGTCCAGCCGAAACCCGCGGCTGCGATTTTCTGGAGTTCATCGATATCCTGATAGCTTTGCCCTACGATCAGTCGGTCATTATGAGCAGTGCCCGCAAACAGACGATATAGCCTGTGGCCATGGAGACCCAATTTGTAAGCCGGGATCGTCGACCACCCGTCGGGCAGGTTGATGAAGGGTATGTTCCCGGCCAGAATGGCTCCATCCGCCTTCGTGGCCAGGATCACCCTGTCATGGCCGTGCGCCGCACGGACATTCGCTTCAACCGTGTCGAGGAAATCCGTATCGTCATCGCCCTTGTTTCCGACCATGGAAGCAAAGAGTTCGCCGATCGCCTTGTCGTGATGCCGCAGCATTTGCCAGCGCATGATCTCATAAACGGAAAACCCGGATATGAGAAAGGCACAGAGAAACAGGCCGCCGAAGATGAGCGCCAGTCTCAGCGGCGTACTTCGGAGGAATTGGAGATGCCTCATGAACATCCTACCCCGGTGGCCCGCCAGCGAAGAGACCCGCCTGCCGACACAGCCTCGACGGACGGCGCGGGCTTCCCCTCAGCCGAGCAGGTTTTTCACGATCGCGCTTGCCTTGGCGAAATCCATTTGACCGGCATGCTTCTCGCGCAGCCTGGCGATGACCTTGCCCATATCCTTCATGCTTGCCGCGCCCGTCTCCCTGACGGCGGCTTCGGCAGCAGCGCGGGTTTCCGCCTCGTCCATCTGCTTCGGCATGAATCGGCGGATAAGCGCGATTTCGCCGCGTTCCCTGGCGGCAAGTTCCGGCCGCTTGCCCGCGTCGAAAGCGGCGGCGGATTCCTCGCGCTGCTTCACCATCTTCGCCATGACCTGAAGCACTTCCTCATCGGTCGCGGCCGGCTTGCCCGTGCCCCTGTTCTCGATGTCGCGCTGCTGAATCGCGGCGCGCACCATGCGAAGAGCCGACACATCGTCCGCCGCCTTGGCTTTCAATGCGGTCTTCAGCGCTTCCTCGATTGTGTCGCGCAACGCCATATCATTCTCCTGTTTCGGGCTTGACAATTCCGGCGCGGCTGTTGACCGCACCCTCGCCCTCGCCTATTGATCCTCGTCTTAGCGAATATCATGTGAATGTGCACGGAATTTGCGGACCCGCGCGTCCCGCCGATGGCGCATCATGCGCGTATGTCATTTCCCGCGAAGGAGAACCTTGATGGCGAGCACCGCCCCCTGGACCACGAACAAGCCGACCGGCCTCATCGTGCTGGCGAATGGGACGGTGATCGAGGGCCGAGGTCTCGGCGCGACCGGCAGCGCAGTTGGCGAGATCTGTTTCAACACGGCCCTCACCGGCTATGAGGAAATCCTGACCGATCCTTCCTACACCGGGCAGATCGTCACCTTCACCTTTCCCCATATCGGCAATGTCGGCGCCAATGAGGAAGATATAGAGGATTTGCATCCGGCGGCGCGCGCGGGCGCGGTCGGCGCCATCTTCCGCGCCAGCATCACCGACCCGTCCAACTATCGCGCCGAAGGCGGGCTCGATCATTGGCTGAGGCGTCGCGGCATCGTCGCAATAAGCGGCATCGACACGCGCGCGCTGACCGCGCTGATCCGCTCGGAGGGGATGCCGAACGCCATCGTCGCCCACCATCCGGACGGCATTTTCGACATCGAAAACCTGAAGGAACGTGCGCGCGCATGGTCGGGCCTCATCGATCTCGACCTGGCCAAGGACGTGACCTCCGGCCAGTCCTCGACATGGACCGAGACGCCCTGGGTCTGGAACGAGGGCTATGACGAACAGAACGAACCGACGATGCATGTCGTTGCGGTCGATTATGGCATAAAGCGCAATATATTGCGCCTTCTCGCCAGCATCGGGGCGAAAGTAACCGTTGTGCCCGCGACCATGCCGGCGGCCGACATTCTGGCGCTCGAGCCGGATGGCGTCTTCCTGTCGAACGGCCCGGGCGACCCGGCCGCGACGGGCGAGTACGCCGTGCCGATCATCCGCGATCTTCTGGAAGCCGATATTCCGATCTTCGGCATCTGCCTCGGCCACCAGATGCTCGGCCTCGCGCTCGGCGGCAACACGGTCAAGATGCATCAGGGGCATCATGGCGCCAACCATCCGGTCAAGGACTACACGACCGGCAAGGTCGAGATCGTGTCGATGAATCACGGCTTCGCGCTCGACGCGGACACGCTGCCGGACGGCGTCGAGGAAACGCATGTCTCGCTCTTCGACGGATCGAATTGCGGCCTTTCGATCACCGGCAAGCCGGTCTTCTCCGTGCAGCACCATCCGGAAGCGTCACCCGGCCCGCAGGATTCGCACTATCTCTTCCGCCGCTTCGCCAATCTGATCCGCGAGCGGAAAGGCGAGCCCGCGCTGGCGGAACGATAGGGGCTGGTGGTCAACCCTTTTTCGGCTCCGGTCTGGCTACCTTGACGACAAGGACGAAGAGCGCCAGCGCCAGGAAGACTCCGCCGACGACATAGGGCGCGCCGGCGAATTTTACCGGCGCGTGCGGGCCGGTGAACCAGGCGAAGATGTTGGTATAGAGCAGCGGCGTGATGATCGAGGTGATCGAGAAGATCGAGGTCATCGCGCCCTGCAGTTCGCCTTGCGCGGAAGGCGGCACCTTGGCAGCGGCAAGGCTCCTGAGAGGCGGGTCGGCCAGCGCCTCCAAGCAGGTCGCCAGGATCACGGCATAGACCATCCAGCCTTGCCAGGACGCTGCATAGCCGAAGGCGGCAAGCGTCGTGAAGGTGAGCCCGATCGCCGCCGAGCGCCATTCGCCGAGACGAGGCACGACGCGCGGCAGCACCAGCCCCATGATCAGGGCGCCGCAAAGCCCGAAAGCGCCCAGCGAAAGCCCGATCTGCCCCTCGCCCCAGCCATAGCGATAGCTGCCGACGAACGCCCACACTGCCGGATAGACCATATGGCCGAGCGTCATCAGGAAGAAGACGAGGCCGATCCAGCCGATGCCGGGATAGTGGCGCATCTGCCTGAGCGCACCGAGCGGGCTGGCGCGCCGCCACTCGAACGGGCGGCGATGCTCCTCAGCGAGCGTTTCCGGCAAAAGGAAGAATCCGACCAGGAAATTAACGAAGGCGAGTGCGGCGGCGAAATAGAAGGGAACGCGCGGGCCAAACGTGCCGAGCAACCCGCCGAGCACCGGGCCGATGACGAAACCTATGCCGAAGGCGATGCCGAGCAGGCCGAAATTTTTCGCGCGGTTCTCGTCGTTGCTGACGTCGGCGATGAAGGCCGATGAGGTCGAATAGCTCGCGCCGCTGATGCCGGCGAGAACACGGCCGATGAAGAGCATCGGATAGGACCACGCGATGGCGCAGATGAAATTGTCGATCGAAAAAGTCAGCACCGATGCGAGCAGGATCGGCCGCCGCCCGAAACGGTCGCTCAGATTGCCGACGACGGGCGCGAAGAAGAACTGCATCGCCGCATAGACGAAGAACAACCAGCCGCCTTCGATCGCGGCTTCGCTGATGGAGACGCCCGTGAGTTCGCTAAGATAGGCAGGCAGGACCGGCATGATGATGCCGAAGCCGATAATATCGAGCAATAGCGTGGTGAAGACGAGGACAAGGCCTCGCCTGCGGGTGGCGGCGTCGATCATGCTCTATTCCAAAACTGGATCGCCGTTTTCCGCCGGCGCGAACGGGCGACGGTTATAGGCGAGCGGTCCGGCCGCAACAACGGCCGAAACATTCAATATTTTTCATGCTGACACCTGCCGCCAGCTTATGACCCTTGCGACACCCGCCCGATCAGATCGGATTGTTGAACGTATCGCAGGCCGAAAGCTTGCCGGACTGGTATCCCGTCTGGAACCAGTGCTTGCGCTCGGCCGACGTACCATGCGTGAAACTGTCGGGCACGACATAGCCCTGCGTTTCCTTCTGCAGCGTGTCGTCGCCGATCTGCGAGGCGGCGTTCAGCGCCTCGTCGACGTCGCCCTTCTCCAGAATGCCCTTCTGTTCGGTGAAATGCGCCCAGATGCCGGCGAAACAGTCCGCCTGCAACTCGACCCTGACCGACATGGCGTTCGCCTGCGTCTTGCTCATGCTCTGCCGCATCTGGTTGAATTTCGGCAGGATGCCGATCAGGTTCTGCACATGATGGCCGACCTCATGGGCGATGACATAGGCCTGCGCAAAGTCGCCCGACGCATGAAATTGCTGCGATAGCTGCCTGAAGAAAGCCGTATCCAGATAAACCTTGCGATCGTTCGGGCAATAGAACGGCCCCATCGCCCGCTGCGCCGTGCCGCAGGCGCTCTGCGTGTAGCCGCTGAACAGGACGAGCGTTGGGTCCTGATAGGTCAGACCCTGCGATTTGAAGATGCCGCTCCAGGTGTCTTCCGTCTCGGCCAGCACGGTCGCGACGAACTGCTTCATTTCGTCATTGGCCGCCGGCTGGTTGCTGGACATGGTCTGCCCGCGCTGGCCGCCGGTCAGGTCGCCCTGCCCCAATATCTGCATCGGATCGACGCCGATCGCCTTCAGCACGAAGAAGAGCACGATCAGGATGATGATTCCGGAAATGCCGCCCCCGCCCGCCGTCCTGCCGATCGGGATGCGGAAGCCGCCGCCGGGGCCGTCATCGCCGCCGAAGCCGCCGGGAAATCCGCCGCCGTCGCCGCGGCGATCCTCTATGTTGTCACTTTGCCGGCGGCCCTTCCAGAGCATGATATCCTCTCCTGATGCCCATGGCATCGACGTAGCCCCTTCGGCTCGAAAATAACCGATCGGCGACGGGCTGTCATAATTTTTCGTCCCGGCTGTCTGCCGGAGTGGTCCTCATTCGTCAAAAGTGTATGAAACAGTCCTCAATCGTGAATCGACGCCGACATTTCGTGGCCGCCGGCTGTCGCAAAAACAGTCGCGTTCGCCTAAATAGGCTGCACGACAAACGGCCAGTCTCCTCATGAACATCCAGAGTCCCGCCACCAGCGATCGCGCCCGTCTTGCCGACGAACCGGTGATTTCGATCGCCGGCTTGACAAAGACCTATGCGTCCGGCTTCCAGGCGCTGAAGACGATCGACCTCGATATCAGGCGCGGCGAGATCTTCGCCCTGCTCGGACCGAACGGCGCCGGCAAGACGACGCTCATCAGCATCATATGCGGCATCGTTAATCCTTCGACGGGCGCGGTTCATGCCGCCGGACACGATATACTCAACGATTATCGCGGCGCTCGTTCGCTGATCGGCCTCGTTCCGCAGGAACTGACCGCCGATATGTTCGAGACGGTGTGGGCGACCGTCAGCTTCAGCCGTGGGCTCTTCGGCAAGCCGAAGAATCCGGCCTATGTCGAAAAAATCCTGCGCGAGCTGTCTTTATGGGACAAGAAGGACAATCGCATCAGGACGCTTTCCGGCGGCATGAAACGCCGCGTCATGATCGCCAAGGCGCTGGCGCACGAGCCGTCGATCCTTTTCCTCGACGAGCCGACCGCGGGCGTCGATGTCGATCTCAGACGCGACATGTGGGAGCTCGTGCGCCGGCTCCGCGCCACCGGCGTCACCATCATCCTCACCACCCATTATATCGAGGAGGCGGAGGAGATGGCGGACCGGGTCGGCGTCATCAACAAGGGCGAATTGATCCTCGTCCAGGAAAAGACCGAATTGATGCAGCGCATGGGCAAGAAGCAGCTGACGCTGCAGTTGCACGAGCCCCTTGAAACCGTTCCCGCCGAACTTTCCGAATATAATCTCGACCTCGCTTCCGGGGGCAATGAGCTGGTCTACACCTATGACACGCGCGGCGAGCGGACCGGCATCACCGCCCTTCTGGCAGCCGTCAGCCAAGCCGGCATTCGTTTCCGCGATCTCCAGACCAGCCAGAGTTCGCTCGAAGACATCTTCGTCAGCCTGGTGAGGGACGCGCAATGAATCTCTACGGCATCCGCGCGATCTATCGCTATGAAATGGCGCGCTGGGGGCGCACGCTGCTGCAGAGCCTGGTGTCGCCGGTCATCTCGACCTCCCTCTATTTCGTCGTCTTCGGCGCGGCGATCGGTTCGCGCATCAGCCAGGTCGAAGGCGTCACTTATGGCGCCTTCATCGTGCCGGGGCTCATCATGCTCACCCTTTTGCAGCAGAGCATCGCCAACGCCTCCTTCGCCATTTACTTCCCGAAATTCGTCGGCACGATCTACGAATTGCTGTCAGCGCCGATTTCCTATTTCGAGATCGTCGTCAGCTATGTCGGCGCGGCTGCGACGAAATCGATCATCATCGGCCTGATCATTCTCGGAACGGCGAGCCTGTTCGTGCCGCTCCGTATCGAACATCCCTTGTGGATGCTGCTTTTCCTCGTTTTGACGGCGGTGACGTTCAGTCTGTTCGGCTTCATCATCGGCATCTGGGCCGATGGTTTCGAAAAGCTGCAGCTTATACCGCTGCTCATCGTAACGCCGCTCACCTTCCTCGGCGGCAGCTTTTATTCCATCCACATGCTGCCGCCGCTCTGGCAAAAGATCACGCTCTTCAATCCCGTGATCTATCTGATCAGCGGCTTTCGCTGGAGTTTCTATGGGCTGGCGGACGTGACGGTGGGCATTAGTCTCGGCATGACCCTGGCCTTCCTGGTGATCTGTCTTGCCATCATCGCGTGGATCTTCAAGACCGGCTATCGCCTCAAGAACTGACAGTGGGTCTTACACAGGCGGCGGTGACAAGACCCGTTGACTTGTCGCCCTGCCGGCCATTATATCGCGACGCGTTCAGCCGGAAGGCTTCGGAACGGGCGATTAGCTCAGCGGGAGAGCACACCCTTCACACGGGTGGGGTCACTGGTTCAATCCCAGTATCGCCCACCATCCCCGGATGGCGTATGCGGGCTGGAGACTTTTCATGCGGCATGGCTTCAATGGATCGACAGGCAGGATCGGCTGTTCCGCACTCAGCGCGGTGGCGATCGCCGCGCAGCTCGTCGCGGCGACGATGCTGCTCCTTCCCCTCGCCGCATGTGGCGGCTCGCCGATGAGCGTCGAATCCCGCTATGTGGAGCCTGGTCCAGCCCAGCCGACAGTCGAACAGGAATTGGCGGTCGAGCAGCAGAAAGCCCGCCGCGGGCACGACTGATCCCAAGGGCCTTTGACGTTTTGACCCCTCATCCTCGCAGTGCGTCCTTCGAGGCCCGCTTCGCGGGCACCTCAGGATGAGGATCGATGGCGCTAATGGTCCTCATCCTGAGGCGCGAGCGAAGCGAGCCTCGAAGGACGCACGGAAACAGTGATCAGGATTTGGGCGGCGCCAGCGGTTCTCGCTGCACCGCGCCCGTCAAATCCACGTCCTGCGGCTCACGCATGGCTTCGACTTTCGCGATTGCCGCTTCTATCTTGTCATCGCGTCCATAGATGTCGTTGTAGTAGTTTACTTTTCCGGATTGATCCGGCCATGCGGTGAAATAGGCGACATAAACGGGAATCCGGACAGGCACCTTCTCCGAGGAATGCCCTTCCTTCAGCTTCTCGTCGATATGGGCGACCGTCGTGTCGAGAACCGCGGCCGCCATCTGGCGCGGCTCCTGCAACCTGACGCAGCCATGGCTGAAGGCACGAACGTCGCGCTTGAAGAGATATTTCTCCGGCGTGTCATGCATGTAGATGGCATGCTTGTTCGGAAACAATATCTTCAGGACGCCGAGCGCGTTTTCCTCACTCGGTTCCTGCCGGACATTGAAGGGAATGTTGGAGCCGTATTTCGCCCAATCGATCGAGGCGGAAGGAATGCGGCGCCCCTTCTCGTCCGTCACCTCATAGCCGGAACGATCGAGATAGCCGGGGTCCCTGAGGAGCCGGGGCAACATCTCATTGACGATGATCGAGCGCGGCACGCCCCAATAGGGATTGTAGGTGACTTCCTCTATCTTGTCGTAGAAGAAGGTCGTCTGGTTCGTCGGCTTGCCGACTACCGCCTCCATGTTCAGTTGGTCGACGCCATCCTTGGTGTAGGTGACGCGGAAAGCCGGCTCGTTGATGAAGACATAGGTATCGCCGAGATTGCGCGGCAGCCAGCGCATCGATTCCAGCGCTACGAGCACCTTCTCGATGCGGGCGGTCTTCGAAACGCCCTGAAACGCCTGGATCGTACGGGGGCCGATGACGCCGTCGCCCGACAGGCCATGCGCCTTCTGTGCGGCCTTGATCGCCGGGATCAGGTCGTCGGAATAGAGAACGTCGCCGGAGTGGCTCGACAGGAGCGCGCCAAATTGGGTTCGGTAGGCATCGTCGGCCTTGTCGGCTATCAGCTGCAGGACCTTGGGGAATTCCGGATTGCTTTCGCCGGGATGGACAAGGATCTTCGGGTCCACCGACACTTCGGCCTCGGTGCTTTGACGCAGGCGCGCCAATTCATCCCGCAAAGCCTGGTACTGCTTGCTTTGCGGATGGAAGGAAAGCAGATAGGCGCCCGCGTCGTCGCTGGCGGCGAACTTCGTCAGCACGTCGACCATGTCGATCCGCTTTTGCGGCAGGTCGAAATAGTCGGAAAGGCGATCTGGATCGATGCGCCCGTTCGAGGCGTCGCTGACATAGCGCAGCACGCGCGCGGACAGCTTCATCTCGAAACGGATCAGGTCCTTCATGTGCCCGGCCGGATCGTCCGCTGGGGAGTCCGCCGGCGGCGGGGCTACGGCATAATCCACCGGATTGAGACCATAGCTCGCCGCGTCGCCCAGGATTTTCATTACCTGTTCGGCGCGGCCGTTCGGCGCCAATCCGCTTACCCAAATGAAATCGGGATGTTTGCTGTAATAATCGACAAGAGCCTTCGCGATCTGCTTCCCGGCCATCAGGTCAAAGCCATCCAGGCCCTGGCGCGCATTTTCAAAGCCACCGCTCGCCAGCGACATCTGCTCTCCCGGATAGGTCGCGGAGATGACCGGGGCGAAATCGACCTTCACCAACGGGTCGACGTTGTAATCACGGTAGGTCGGCTGCGCCACCTTCGGAAGCGATGCCGGCCTGACACTCCTGCCCGGAAGCGGCTGAGAAGGATTCGGTGGCGGCGGCGGCGCGGGAAAGCGGTTATGGCCGAAAAGCGTGTCGAAAATATTCTCGGCGCCCGCCTGTGGCACACCCAGCGCCAGTACGGTCGCAAGCGAAACGAGCGGCAGCACTGCCGATTTCCCGATACGGAATGTCATCCTTTACCCGTTATGGTCAGTGTTGCCTTGACGACCGCACCCTCCAAAGAGCCTTGAACCGTTTGTCGGCGCTTTGCAACTCATCCGTGCGCAGTCGAATTCCAACCGCCGGAGGCGGATACCCCCGTCACTACAATGGCGAATCCTTGCGAGGACGTTAAACCGCATAGCGCAATAGCCGCAAATCACGAGGAAGTTGATCACATTCTGTTAACGATGGCGCTTCCGCAGCAGCCTGTTCCCAAATGCGCTATTCCTGCAACACATTTCCCTTGTGGCGCTGCCCACCGGCAACCCACAAGGTGACCGTGATGGAATGAGCAAGACAGGAAAGGTACCGGTATGAAAAAGGGCTACAAAGCGCTTCTGGCGGAAGCGAACGCCGCAATCGAGGCCGTGTCACCCGAAGAAGCGGCAGCACTCGCCAAGCGCGACGACGTACAATTGGTCGATATCCGAGACATCCGCGAATTGCAGCGTGAGGGCAAAGTTCCGAACGCCCTTCACGCTCCGCGCGGCATGCTGGAATTCTGGGTCGATCCGGAAAGCCCCTATCACAAGGAAATCTTCTCTTCCGGCAAGACTTTCATCTTCTACTGTGCGTCCGGCTGGCGATCGGCGCTTGCGACCAAGGCAATGCAAGATATGGGACTGGAGCCGGTCAAGCACATCGAGGGTGGGTTCAGCGCTTGGAAAAAAGCAGGGCTGCCGGTCGAGCAAGTGGAAAAGAAGGACTGAGCCCCCATTATGCCGGGAGAAGGAAGGCCCTATCTCCGCGGTTCGCGGCTGAGGCCTTTTGCCTCGAGTTCAGCGAGATAGGCCTGCCAGCGCGTTTCCTTTTCGCGACCAAGTTCCTCCAGATAGGTCCAGGTGAAGATGCCTGTATCGTGCCCGTCGTCGAAGACGATGCGCGCCGCATAATTTCCGGTAGGAACGATATCGCGGATGGCGACGTCGCTTTTGCCGGGCACCGTGACGCGCTGCTCCGGCGAATGTCCCTGCACTTCGGCCGATGGAGACAGAACCCGCAGCATCTCGGCGGGCAACTGATAGACACCGGAGCCGGGAAAGGTCACGGTCAGAAGCCTCCGGTCTTTCGACACTCTCAATTCCGTCGGGGCGGTCATCGCATTCTCCTTTTCCGCTTCCGCTATGCCTATTTTCAGCAATGGAAAAGAGATTTGGGAGCGAGAAGTGACGCAAAGCGGCCATTGATGCGGCGATCCCTGCTTTAAAAGGGATTGAAACCGTGCTTCGCTTGAACGAGATGTAGTAAACATGATCCGGCGCAAGGCAGCCGAAGCAAAACACGCGGGGCAGGATGGATTTCGCGACTCCCATCACCAGCATGACCGATCCCTTCGGACGGGACATCACCTATCTGCGCGTCTCGGTGACGGATCGGTGTGACTTCCGCTGCACTTATTGCATGGCGGAAAACATGGTCTTCCTTCCCAAGAAAGACCTGCTGACGCTGGAGGAGCTCGACCGCCTCTGCTCGGTCTTCATAGAGAAAGGCGTCAGGAAACTGCGCCTGACGGGCGGCGAACCGCTGGTGCGCAAAAATGTCATGCATCTTTTCCGGCAGTTATCGCGGCACCTGACAAGCGGCGCGCTCGATGAACTGACGTTGACGACCAACGGCTCGCAACTAGCACGTTATGCAACTGAACTGGCGGATTGCGGCGTCAGGCGCATCAATATCTCGCTCGATACGCTCGATCCGGACAAGTTCCACGCCATAACCCGGTGGGGCAATCTTTCGCGCGTGTTGGAGGGCATCGATGCGGCGATAGCGGCGGGACTGAAGGTGAAGCTCAACGCCGTCGCGCTCAAAGGCTTCAACGACGCGGAAATCCCCGACCTGATGCGCTGGGCGCACGGACGCGGCATGGACCTGACGCTGATCGAAACAATGCCCATGGGCGAGATCGATGCCGATCGCACCGACCAGTATCTGCCTCTCTCGCTCTTGCGGGCCGATCTGGAACGGCAGTTCACGCTGACCGACATTCCCTTCCGCACCGGTGGCCCTGCGCGTTATGTCGATGTCGCCGAAACCGGCGGGCGTGTCGGCTTCATTACGCCGATGACGCACAATTTCTGTGAAAGCTGCAACCGTGTGCGGCTCACCTGCACCGGGACGCTCTTCATGTGCCTCGGCCAGGAAGACGCCGCCGATCTCAGGGCGCCGCTCCGCCGCTCAGAAGGCAACGAACTCATCTCACAGGCGATCGACGAGGCCATCGGGCGAAAGCCCAAGGGCCATGATTTCGTTATAGACCGCAGGACCAAGCGCCCCGCCGTCTCCCGTCATATGAGCGTGACGGGGGGGTGATTCCGTCTTCCAAGATTTTTCTGCTTCAGGTTTGCAGTGCGTCCTTCGAGGCACCATAGGTATATGGTTTGCCAGTTGGTTCACGCCAGCGGAGCGGCGGCGACCTTGGACGGCTTCCAGATCGTATCCCAGGGCAGCTTGGTCGCCATGCCTTCAGCGATCTTGAGCATGCTGTCGTAAAATTCCACGCCGGTCGCTGCGATCGGCGGCTCGATTTCGTGCATGACGCTGATGACGATGGCGTCGGGGCAATTATCCTTGATGACCTGATGAAAATCGACCTTCGCAACGGGATCGAGCGCTCCCGTCGCCTCGTCGAGGAAGAGAAGCTGCGGCCGATGCAGCACGATCCGCGCCAGCACCAGCTTCTGCTTCTGACCGCCGGAGAGAATCTGATCCCACAATTTTCCCTCTCGGCTTTCTTCTCCCATGTTCTCGATGTAAGCGCCGAGCCCTGCCTTGTGCAGCGCCGACGCCACGCGGGCGTCGGTGAATTTCGCGCCCTCAGCGGGAAGGCACACCAGTTCCTTCAGGGTCAGCCGCTGCAGCTTCACTTCCTGCGAGGCATAAAAGGGAGCCACGCCTTCGGGCAGGATGATGTCGCCTGAGCCATAAGCCCACAAGCCATTGATGGCCTTCAAAAGCGAGGTCTTGCCGGAGCCGGAAGGGCCACGCACGATCGTCCACTCGCCCGGTCTGAAAGTGACATCACCCGTCATCAGGAACGGCACCGCATTCATTCCCTGATGCTGCAATTCGACATTCCGGATGGTCAGGCCGCGTTTTGCCTTCTGGGTGGCATAACGGAAATTGGAACGGCCGGTCTTGCGGTAGAATTCCTGCGGCTGCTGGACCTGTTCGATCGCCCTCGCCAGACCGGTAACGCGTTGCGAGTCTGCTTTCAGCGTGGCGATCGCGGGCATGACATGAATGAACCAGGAACACTGGCCGATCAACGATGCGATCAGTTCGGAGCCGGTGATGTAGCGTTTCAGGCTGATCTCGCCCGCGGCATAGGAAATCAGGCCCGGCGCATAGGCAACGATACGCGCCGCCATGAAATCATAGGTGAGTTGGAAAGCCTGATAACTCGCATTGACCTTGTTCAGCCTCGCCCAAGTCTTGTCGATATCGTCATAGAGGCGGCGATGCAGGTTTTTTTGCACGTGTTCCGCGCCCGAGGCCGCCATCTGCATGCTGCGCCGCAAGAGCGTGGTGAGTTCGCCACGATAGGTCCCTTCGGCCTGCTGCATGGCGACGTTCAGCCGCTCCATGAAGCCGCCGAGCTTGACAGCGATGAACGTGTTGAGGGGCACATAGACCGCGACCGCGCCGAGCGCGAGCGCGGCGCTGCCATAATCGCCGAGGAACGCCATCCCCCGCACCGGGACGGAACTGCGGATCAGCACCTGGCCGACGAAGAAGAGCGACATCAGCACGCCGACGATCCCCATCGCCAGGCCAATCGCGCCTCCGGTCATGCTCTTGATTGATTCCTGGACGCGCTGGTCGACGTTGTCGGGCGCCTGCCCGTTCTCCTCGCCCGCATCGTGCTGCAGATGCAAATGGGTGTGATTGGCGTCAAGCAGCGCCTCGTTGAAACGGCCGTTCAGCCAGCCGCGCCATTTCCGGTGAAGCGTCGAGGAAATGTAGGCGCGGATACCAATCAGGCCGGCATCCTTGAAGATCGCCAGCCCCAGAAGCGTTCCCCCGCTGGTGAGAAGCATGCGGAGCGGGTTATGATTGCCCTGATCATGGAAGGAGGCGATGGCGTTGACGAGGTCGCCGGAGCTTTCCGCCATCCAGACTCCGGCCTTGCTGGATGCCGCGGTCAAAGCCATGATCAGGAAGGTCAGGATCCAGGCCGAAAGCCACTGGTCGGAAAGCCAGTAGGACTTCATCAGCCCCCAGAAATCCTGCATCGAAGAAACCGGCGTCATCTCCTCGGCTGCGGCCTTCCGCCACCGCCCGTCAACTCCATCCGCTCTTCGCTGCCCCAGCGCCAATGCCCGAATCACCCGATTATTTGTTGCCCTGCCTAAAGGTCACATCGGTCCTATTTTTTTCAATCGATTTTTACCATAACCCAGTTAAGGGAATGTTGCATTGCCTCCAAGGTGAGGCGCGGCGGCAACACGGGAACAGGATATGTCACCATCAGATATGGTCGTTCCTGTCACAATGGCGGTATTGTCATAGCCGAATGTAACAGCCGCCTGCCTGCATATCGGCAGCAATCAGACCCGTCTCTTACCCTGCAAAAATGTCTCCAGGAAGGCTCGCTCTTCCTGAATTTCATTGAAAAGGAATGTTCGGAACGCCCTGATCTTCGCTTCTTCCACGCGGGCGGACAGACAGCAGAAGAAGAAAGCGGCCTGCGCCCGCAGCATCAGATCGAACGGGGCAACAAGTCGACCAAGCGCAATATCCCTGACGGCGAGCGTCAGGCGCCCCAGAACGATGCCGGCACCGTCGAGCGCCGCTTCCAACGCATGGTCCGCGTGGCTGAAGTGCAAACCGCGGGAGGTGTCGATATTCTCGATGCGGGCAAGGCGCAGCCATTCCGTCCAGTTCGCTGCGTTCGAAAGGAAATTGGCGGAATCATCATGAAGAAGGGTCAGCCGGGAGAGATCGTGCGGCTCGAATTTGCCGCCAAATTCTTCCAGCAGTTTCGGACTGACGAGAGGAAGCACATATTCGTCCGCCAGCGCTTCTGCATGAAGCCCGGTATACTTGCCCGCTCCAAAGCGGATCGCCACATCGACCTCGTCACTATGGAAATCCGCCAGCTTCAGATTCGCCGATATGCGGATATCGATCTCCGGATGACGCTCCAGAAATTTGTGAAGGCGTGGCGTCAGCCATTTCGCGGCGAAGGCGGGGCCGGTCGAAACCGTCAGGACGTTCGCTGGCGGCGCGCTTTTCAGGCGCTCCATTGCGTCGGCGAGGCGCTCGAAAGCGTCACGCACGCCCGGCGCGATCCGCTGACCCGCTTCCGTCAGCCGCACGGCGCGGTTGAGCCGTTCGAACAGATCCACCTGCAGAAAATTTTCCAGTTGGCGAATCTGGTAGGAAAGCGCCGACGGCGTGACGCTCAACTCTTCCGCCGCCTTCTGAAAACTCATATGACGGGCTGCGACTTCGAAGGCTCGGAGTGCGTTCAAGGGAGGGAGGCGGCGCATTTCGGTTCGATTTTCCTTGATCGAACTCAAGGATTAGGCGCTCTGCTCGATGGGCACAAGATGGCCGTTTTCACGGAAAAGCGATAGGTTGGACCTATCTCTTCGGCTGATGGAAACGCATAAGGAGCTTTTGTCGGACACGAAGGCAGCCGGCGCAAACGGAGAGATGACGATGGATGGCATTGCGGGCGTCATTCTCGCGGGCGGTCTCTCCCGGCGCATGGGTGGCGGCGACAAAACACTGCTTGTCCTGGGCGGCCGGCCGTTGCTTTCCCATGTCATCAGCGGACTGGGGCGGCAGGTCGGGCCGATAGCCCTCAATGCCAATGGCGACCCGGCGCGTCTCCGTTCTTTCGGACTGCCTGTCGTTTCCGACACGATAGAGGGTTTCGCAGGCCCGCTTGCCGGCGTTCTCGCAGGGATGGAATGGGCGCGGCAAAAGGATGGAGTGAAGGCGCTGGTATCGGTGGCTGGCGACACGCCCTTTTTTCCCGACAACCTTGTCGCCGAATTGGCAAACGCCACGAAAGGGCGGTTGGACAGGATCGTCATCGCCTGTTCCGGCGGCCGTCGCCATCCCGTGTTCGCCCTGTGGCCCCTTTCCCTGAGGGATCCGCTCTCCACCTTCCTGACGGAAAAGAACGATCGCAGCGTCGCCGCCTTCGCCGCGAGCCACCACGCTGTCGAACAGGACTATCCGCTTGAGACATTTGGGACGATGACGGCGGACCCGTTTTTCAATATCAACACCCCTGAGGATCTGGCTAAGGCCGAGACACTTTTTCGGGAACGGTATCGGTGAACAGAAACGTCTTCGGGGTGACGGGCTGGAAGAATTCCGGCAAGACGACGCTGGTCGAGGCGCTGGTCTCCGAACTGACCCGGCGCGGCTTTACGGTCGCGACGGTGAAGCACGCGCATCATGATTTCGACATCGACAAGGAAGGCACCGATTCTTTCCGCCACCGCCGGGCTGGCGCGCGGGAAGTCGCGATCGTCTCCGACAGGCGCTGGGCGCTGATGCACGAACTGCGCGACGAGGCGGAGCCGCGTCTTGAGAACATCCTTGCCCGCCTTTCTCCCTCCGATATCGTGCTCGTCGAAGGCTATAAGCGCGATAGTCACAAGAAGATCGAGGCAAGGCGCGCTGAAGCGAGAAGCCAAGAGCCGCTTGCGCCCGGCGATCCCAACATCGTCGCAATCGCGTCGGATCACCCGATCGCGGGCGGGACCCTACCGGTCTTCGACATCAACGACATAGCGGGCATGGCCGACCTGATCGAGCGGATGGTCGGTCTGAAACAGGGCGGCTGATCGAGGTTCCCGCGGCATAAGCTTGACGCCCCCGGCATATGGCATAGACGAATGGCAAGCCGCCGCCGATGCCGGCGGGCCGTCGAACAGCATTTGAGAAGGATTGGACGAATCATGGCAAAAGTCGCGTTTCTCGGCCTCGGCGTCATGGGCTACCCCATGGCCGCGCATCTGAAGCACAAGGGCGGCCATGAGGTCACCGTCTACAACCGCACCACGGCGAAGGCGGAGAAATGGGTTGCGGAGCACGGGGGCAAGAGTGCCCCTACCCCCAAGGCCGCGGCCGAAGGGCAGGATTTCGTCTTTTCCTGTGTCGGCAATGACGACGATCTCCGGCAGGTGACGCTCGGCGAGGACGGCGCCTTCAAGGCGATGAAGGCCGGTTCGATCTTCATCGACAACACGACGGCTTCCGCCGAGATCGCGCGCGAACTCGATGCCGCCGCGAAAAAGAGCGGTTTCGGCTTTCTCGATGCTCCCGTTTCCGGCGGACAGGCCGGCGCGGAGAACGGCGTCCTTACCGTCATGGTGGGCGGCGAACAGGCGACCTTCGACAAGGCGAAGCCGGTGATCGACGCCTATGCGCGCATGATCGGCCTGATGGGACCGGCCGGCTCCGGCCAACTGACCAAGATGATCAACCAGATCTGCATCGCCGGTATCGTGCAAGGTCTCGCCGAAGGCATCCATTTCGGCAAGAAGGCGGGACTCGACATCGAGAAGGTGGTGGAGGTCATCTCCAAGGGTGCTGCCGGCTCCTGGCAGATGGAGAACCGCCACAAGACGATGAACGAGGGCAAGTACGATTACGGCTTCGCGGTGGACTGGATGCGCAAGGATCTCGGCATCTGCCTCGCCGAGGCGAACCGCAGCGGCGCGAAACTGCCGCTTACCGCGCTGGTCGATCAGTTCTACAAGGACGTGCAGGAGATGGGCGGCAGGCGCTGGGATACGTCCTCGCTGCTGGCAAGGCTGGAGAAGTGACGACGCAGACGTCGGGCCTTCGCCACCGCACTGCGTCCTTCGAGGCTCGCCCTTCGGGCGAGCACCTCAGGATGAGGAAGGTCGGCGCCAACAGTTCCGCACAAGGGTTCAGCGCAACCGTTCAGTATCGGAGGAGCCTTGCATAGCGCTCCTCATCCTGAGGCGCGAGCAAAGCGAGCCTCGAAGGACGCACCGAGCCTCTCACGCCGCCGAAGCGTTGGATTCCTTTTCCAGCATCATGTAGTCGAGCGGCATTTCGGTCGTGTATTTGATCTGCTCCATGGCGAAGGCCGAGGAGACGTCGCGGATCTCGATCTTCGCGATAAGGCGCTTGTAGAAGGCGTCGTAGGCGGCGATGTCCGGCACCACGACACGCAGCAGATAATCGACCTCGCCGCTCATGCGATAGAATTCCACCACTTCGGGGAATTCCTGCACGACTTCGGAGAAGCGCCGCAGCCATTCGTTGGAATGCGAACTCGTCCGGATCGAGACGAAGACATTCACCCGCGCATTAATGCGGACCGGATCGAGCACGGCCACCCTGCGCTTGATGACGCCTTCCTCCTCGAGTTTCTGGATGCGCCGCCAGCAGGGCGTCGTCGACAGGCCGACCTTTTTCGCGACGTCGGCAACAGCGAGGGTCGCATCTTCCTGCAGAAGGCGAAGAATTTTCCGATCCAGGCGGTCCATGGAGGCTCCGAGAGAATATTTTTCCCTATTCTGGCGGAAATCCCCCCTTCTTCACAAGAAAGAAATTCCTCGCGACGGCCCGTTCCGCACCGACGCTTTCTATTCTGGAGGGGAAATCCGGTCACGGATTTCCTTCCTGAGGACCGGCAGCAATTCCGTTTCGAACCACGGATTGCGCTTCAGCCAGGCCGTATTGCGCCATGAGGGATGCGGCAGGGGCATGATGTTGCGGCGCATGTGCAGCCGCCACTCCCCAACCGTCTCACTCAGCGAAGCACCCCTCGCCTTCCCCAGATGCCAGTTTTGCGCATATCGGCCGATCAGCAGGATGAGATCGATCTGCGGCATCAGCGCGAGCATATCGGCGCGCCATCTGGGCGCGCATTCGCGCCGCGGCGGCAGGTCGCCGCCATGACGATCATTGCCGGGAAAGCAGAAGCCCATCGGCAAGATGGCGACGAGATCGGGATCGTAGAATTCCTCCGAGGAGACAGCCATCCATTCGCGCAGGCGATCGCCGGACCGGTCGGTGAAAGGTTTTCCGCTCTCGTTGACCTTTACGCCCGGCGCCTGGCTCGCGATCAATATCCGCGCTTTGGTGGAAACGGTGAAGACGGGCCTGGGCTCATGCGGAAGCGGGAGGCCGCTCGGACTGTCGCGGCACAGACGGCAGGCGCGGGCTTGCCGGGCAAGATCATCAAGTTCGGTGTTCACTTCTGAAATTGCTCAGGCCTTGGCGCTTGGCCGAGAGGAAACGGCCTCGTACCAGCGCCGGACGTTCAAGAGATGCTCGGGCATCTGGATGCGCGCCGGCTTCATGAAATCCACGGCGATCATGCCGGTAATGTCGGCTATCGAATAGGCGTCACCGGCAATGAATTCCCTGCCCGCCAATTCGCGGTCAAGAAGCGCGAGGAAATCGAGCGCCTTCGGCTTGTTGGCCTCTCCCCATTCGGGAATTTGCGGCACTTCCCATCCCTTCATGGCCGGATGGATATGACGGAACGCCTGTTGCACCGCGAACATGAAGGTCAATTCCATCCGCCGCTGCCACATCTCCACCAGAGCCTTGCCAAGCGCTCCAGCGCCGAAAAGCGGCGGTTCCGGATACAATTCCTCGAAATAGCGGCAGATGGCGACGGATTCCGTGATAACCGTGCCATCATCCAGTTCAAGCACCGGAAGACGCTGGAGCGGATTGCGCGATGTCACCTCGGACGATTTGTGTTCGAGCGCGCCCATGTCGATCGGCACCAGGGGCACCTCGATGCTCTTCTCCGCCAGAAAAACCCTGACACGCCTCGGGTTGGGCGCACGTCCGCCGTCGAAAAGTTTCATCTGCTCTCAGCATCCTGCAAAATAATGTCGCGGCCGCCTTTATAGCCCCCATCTCACTTCATCCGAAAGAATTCGCGAAGCCAAGAAAGAAAATTCACTTGCGCTTTGCGCTTGTCGTCGGAAGTGCGATGGTCGCGTCGCCATTGGCGCGGCTGCTCGAATGTTCCGACCCAAAGACCAAGCTTCTCCTGCCGCGCTTCGCGTTCTTCGCGGTGATAGTCGCCATAGGCCACCGCCCAGCCCGTCCTTACCATGCGAAGATTCAAATTCTCGCCGTTTACCCGGCACACCGCAAGAAGGCGGCCATACCGGTCTCGGTCCGAGCCCTTGCAGCTTATCTCATTGCCGCCGATCATCTTTTCCAGCGCTTGCCGCGCCAGATGGCCGCAGGAATAATCCTCTCCCGCCTTCCGGCATTCCTGACGGTATTCCGGCGCATCGATCCCTTTCAGCCTGATCCGCTCTCCCCCGACGCGCAGGCTGTCGCCATCGACAAGAACGGGAGTGCCGACGACTTTTTCGACGTCGAGCTTGTGCAGGCGCAGAACGAAGAAGACGGCTACCGCGAGAATGGTGAGCGCGACCGCGAAATCCGCGAGCCGTGCCCACGGGGAAACCGGTGCGGAGCGATACCGCCGAAACCGGCCATAGGTCCACCGCTCAGTCATCGGCAAAAGGGTCTCTTAATCATTCAAACGTAGTTTGCGAATTCTTACCAGTAACCATGTAGTCATGGCGGAATGTCGCTGAACGCACCGCAAACCGCGGACAAGATCATTGTCGACCGGACGAGGACGCGCCGCAACAGCGACGTGGCCCGCACCGTGCGCAAAACGCGCGACCGTCTCTCGCTGCAGGCAGGCAATCCCGCATTCGACAGGGAACTCCTCAAACTGCATGCGGGTTCCGTCGGCGCCAGCGCCATGGCCATCCCGCTAATGGTCTTTCTCGTTACCGCCGGCGGCCTTTTCGCCGGTATGGGCACGGACATCCTCATCTGGGCATTCTTCTCAACGGTCTTCTATGCGATTCTGGCAGTGGCGGCGCGTCGCGTGGAGCAGATGGAGACCGCTTCCATCAATGTCGCCGCGGAAACGCGGACTCTCCTTTCGGCGCATTTCTGCAGTGGTCTCAGCTGGGCCTATTTCGCCTCGCTAGGCTGTGCCGAATGCCGGGTCGATCAGTTCACCATCATCAAGGCCATGATCCTCCTCATCGCGATCGCCGCGACTGCGCTCATCACGTCCTCGCTGCGCTATGCGATGATCGTCACTTTCGCGCTCCCCGTCACGGTTTACGCCACCATCGCAGCGAATTACGCCGTCCCTGTCGACGCGCTGATGGCGGCGCTGCTTTTCGCCTCGCTGCCTTTCTTCCTCTCCATCGCAAGCTATCTCAACCGCTCGGCGCTGATGTATCTCTCTTTTCGATCCGAAAAGGATGGTCTGATCGCCGAACTCGAAACGGCGAAATCGATGTCGGACGAGGCGCGGCGGCGGGCGGAGGAAGCCAACCTCGCCAAATCGCGCTTCCTCGCCTCGATGAGCCACGAATTGCGCACCCCGCTCAACGCCATACTCGGCTTCTCCGAAGTCATGGCAAAGGAGGTGCTCGGCCGGATCGATAACCAATCCTACCGGGAATATGCGCGAGACATCCACGATTCCGGCCAGCACCTTCTCGATCTGATCAACGAGATCCTTGATCTGTCGCGCATCGAAGCGGGCCGCTATCAGCTGAACGAGGAGCCGCTGGGGCTTGCCGCCGTAGCGGAGGATTGCTGCCATCTCATCGAACTGAAGGCGCGGACGAAGAACATCCGCGTCGCCCAGCAATTCGAGCCGAACCTTCCCCGCCTTTTCGCCGATGAGCGCGCGGTGCGCCAAATCGTGCTCAATCTTCTGTCGAACGCGATCAAGTTCACGCCGAGCGGCGGCGAAATCCTCGTCCGCGTCGGTTGGACGGCGGGAGGCGGGCAATATGCTTCCATCAAGGATAATGGGCCCGGCGTTCCGCCAGACGAGATTCCGGTCGTCCTTTCCGCCTTCGGCCAGGGGACGATCGCCATCAAAAGCGCCGAGCAGGGAACCGGGCTCGGCCTGCCGATCGTCCAGGGACTGGTGGCGCTCCATGGCGGCACGTTCGAATTCCATTCCAAATTGCGCGAGGGCACCGAAGCCATCGCCATCTTCCCGGCAAGCCGCGTCATGGAAGTGTTGCCGCCGATGCCCACCGAAGCGCCGCGCAAGATGGCGCGGCGGTAGAGCGTCACCTGCCGGTCGTCAATCCGCTTGACGGCAAAGCAGTGCGTTCTTGACGGCTATCATGGCGATCGCCGCGCCGACGCCCCCCGAACCGCCTGCATCGAAAGCAAGCAGCGGCTTCAGGCCGATGAGCGCCGCCAGCTTCGCCTGTGCCGGTTCGATCGGGGTTGAAGCGAGCCTGCAATGATCGAGCGCAGCCGGATTGGCGGCATGGAGCACCGCCGCGGCAGCCATCGCGGCATAGCCGTCCAGGATCACCGGTATTTTCTCCATTCTCGCAGCCACTACGGCCCCCGCTATGGCAGCGAATTCGCGCCCTCCGAGCCGCCGCAGGACTTCCAGCGGATCGCCGAAGTGCCCGGCGTGGCAGGCAAGCGCGCGATCGACCATGGCGGCTTTCCGCGCGATCATCGCTTCGTCCGCACCGGATCCTGCGCCAACCCAGTCCGCGGCCTGGCCGCCGAAAAGCGCGGCCGCGACGGCCGCCGCCACGGTCGAATTGCCGACGCCGAAATCGCCTATGCCGAGAAGGTCGGCGCCGCCGGCGATCGCCTCCATGCCGAAAGCCATGGTGGCCGCTGCCGTCCGCTCGTCGAAGGCGGCTTCACGGCTGATGTTCCCGGTCGGAAGGTCGAGCGCCAGATCGAGCACTTTCAGGCCGAGATCGCCGACGGCGCAGAGGCGGTTGACGGCCGCACCGCCGCTGCCGCAAAGCGCCACCTCTTCCGCGGTCGCGCTCTGCGGCCGTGGCGATACACCTTCAGCCGCGACGCCATGATTGCCGGCGAAGATCGCCAGAACAGGCCGCCTGACCGCAGGCATGGCGCGGCCGCTCGATCCGGCGAGCCATGCGGCGATCCCTTCCAGAGTCGCTGGGGAATTCCTATCGCCGCCCGCCTGCCGGAACTCGGCCGCTGCCATTTCGGCGGCCGCGGCATCGAGCGGGCCCAAATTCGCAAGGAGCGAGCGAAAGTCGTCAAAGGGCAGTCCGCTGATCATGATGGCACTCTGCAATGAATGCGTCCCGCATAGACCGCCGGCGATATCATCGCAATGCCTCCGGTTTTATCGTGGAGCAAGTCTTCCGGACCGCAAGTCCCTTCCCCCTGCCGCAGGCCTTGCAAAGGCCACGCAAAGGCATCATGTGATCGGCAGGCACGAAGAGACAAGCATGAGCGGCATCGAATCTCCCTGCATCCTGGTCTGTTCCATCGACATGAAGACCGGCTATTGCTTCGGTTGCGGCCGTACGCGCGAGGAAATCGGCGCGTGGCTGACGATGTCGCCGGGAGAGCGCAGCGCCATCATGGCGACGCTGCCGGCGCGGCTCGAAACCGTCGAGCGGCGGCCCCGGCGCGAGACGCGGCGCGCGCGCATGGCGCGGGAACGCGGCTCGGCATGATTTTCATGCGCAACCGGCTCCTTCTTCTCATCCTCGCGATCATCGGCATCGCGGTCGCGCTTCTCGCCTGGAACAACAATGCGGGCGAGACTTTCGGCATCGACAATGAGCAGTTCGGGCAATCGGCCTATCTGGCTGTCTGGGGCCTTGTCATCGCGGCCGGTCTTTTCGGCATGCGGCGACGCATGGGCGACGTGGCGCGGCATCTGGTGCTGTGGCTGGCGATCATCTTCGTCCTCGTTGCCGGCTACCAATACCGCTACGAATTGCAGGACTTCGCCAACCGTGTCACAGCCGGCTTCGTTCCGGGAAGCCCGATCTCCTTCGTCGGGCGGGACGGAGAGCGGAGCGTGACGCTCGACAAGTTCGACAACGGCCATTTCGGCGTTCGCGCCAGCGTCAACGGCGTCACCATTCCGATGATCGTCGATACGGGGGCGACGACGACGGTTCTCTCCGCAACGGATGCCCGTAGAGCGGGCATCGATACGAAGGACCTTTCCTATTCCGTGCCCGTGACAACGGCGAACGGCCGCGCCAACGCCGCTATGGCGAGCGTGCGGGAAATCCATATCGGCGCAATCGTGCGGCGGCATATGCAGGTGCTCGTCGCCCCGCCGGGCAGCCTCGGCCAGAGCCTGCTTGGTATGAATTTCATCAACTCGCTGTCCGGATTCGAGGTGCGCGGCGACAGGATGATTTTGCGCGATTAGAGCATGATCCGAAAAAGCGGATCCCGGTTTTCCGAAAAGATCATGCTTTGGTCATGAAGGTTCCTCAGGCGGCAACCGACAATTGCTCGAGCGCGGCGAAGGCGGCGCGGAGCACCTCCGGGCCGGCGCCGGGACGGGTCGCTTCCGTCGAGAGTATCTGCCGATAGCGCCTCGCGCCGGGAAGTCCTTGGAATAAGCCAACCATGTGGCGTGTGACATGCGCAAGCCGGCCCCCGGCGGCGATATGCGTTGCGGCATAGTCCGCCATAGTATCGACCAGCCGGCCGTAATCCACATCGCCCGATGGCTCGCCAACAAGATCGTCCGCGCCTGCGAGGATAAGCGGAGACTGGTAGGCGGCGCGCCCGAGCATGACGCCATCCACGCGGTCGAGATGCCGGCGGCATTCCGCAAGCGAGGCGATCCCGCCATTGATGCCGATGAAACGCTCCGGATATTTCTCCTTCAGCCGATAGACACGGTCATAGTCGAGCGGCGGGATTTCCCTGTTTTCCTTCGGGCTCAATCCCTGCAGCCAGGCCTTGCGGGCGTGCACCCAAAGCGCATCGGCGCCGGCCTGGAAGACCTTCTCCGCCAGTTCGTCGAGCGCTTCCTCCGGGTCCTGCTCGTCGACGCCGATACGGCATTTCACCGTAACGGGAATGGAAACCGCCCGCTCCATCGCCTCCACGCAATCGGCGACGACATCGGGCGTCTTCATCAGGCAGGCGCCGAAGGTGCCGGACTGTACCCGGTCCGACGGGCAACCGACATTGAGATTGACCTCTCCATAGCCGAAAGCCTCGCCGACCAAGGCGGCGATGGCGAGCTTGGCCGGGTCGGAACCGCCAAGTTGCAGCGCAATCGGCTGCTCCTTTGGCGAAAAGCCGAGCAGCCGCGCCCGGTCGCCATGGATCACCGCATCGGCCACCACCATCTCGGTATAGAGCAGTGCATGGCGCGTCAGCTGGCGATGGAAAAAGCGGCAATGCCTGTCCGTCCAGTCCATCATCGGCGCGACGGCAATGATGGAAGGCCCGGCTTTCCGCGCCTTATCGTACGAAAAACCCACTTCTTCCGCCGCCGCTCCTGCTGCTTCGTCGTGATCTTCTCCTTGCATATATATCACGCGGATGTCACGCGCAGCGGCGATCCTTTCTCAATTCAAGTTCAAGCACCGTGAAGCCGAGGGATTGGGCGTCCTTTTCCATCATGCCATCGAATTCGATGGCACACCCCTGCCGCAACGCCGCGTTGACGACCATCTCCTCGATATCCTCTCGCGCAATATTCACCGCGGTATTGCGCACGCGTACTCTCTCCGCGACCAAGCGCACATTCACGACACTGGTGCGCTCTATTTCGTTCCTGACGCTTGCCAAAACGTCGTTCCGTAGCTGCTCGGAAAGAAACGAAACCATCGTCCTGCCTTTCTTGACGGGGACGCCAAAGATTTCCTGCATGATGCTCCGATGTTGACGAATCGGCAATAGAATTTTAAAAATTTCACAATAGATACATAGAGTTAGCAATTATCATCAAAGGCGCTTCTTGAGTGCTTTCCGTCGATTGAGCTTCTTACTCATTCGATTGTGGACGCGAGCCTCTGGAACTCGCATGGAGCATTTTGCGTTGTTTACTCATTCCACTCATTGTCGTTATGAAGGAGGCAACGATGGCTGAACTCGAACGACCGGAACGGTTGCAGATCATGCTGAGCGCCGAGGAATTGGCGGCGCTGGAGAACTGGCGTTTCGAACAGCGGATGCCAAGCCGGGCCGCGGCAGTCCGCGAATTGCTGCGCAGAGGTCTCACGGCAGAAGGAATGTTGCGCGGCCAAGGGCTGAAATCACAGGATTTTGGCGTTCTGGGCTCACGCGCAAAGTTCGATGGGAATGGCTCGGCGTCCGAGTGAATTGCGCAACGATGCAAATTTACCCGGCGACGTGGATTCCCGCCGGAATGCCTGGAAATATCTCAATCGGACACAGCATCAGCTTCCCGTGGAATTTCCAGCATCCGCGAAGGACGCCACCGTTGCGAGCGCGCCGTCGAGCATCTTGCCCTTCTCGTCCTTGAGGGCTGCTTCCCTCAGACGCCGCAGCCAATCGGCGGCATCGCCCCGCCCTTCGAGCATTGGCAGGGCGGAGAGGACACGGTCGAATTTGGACAGGCCGCGCGCATGGGTGTCACTGTAGCCCTTGATCAAGCGCCGGCATTTCAGGATCTCGACGGCGAGATCGTAGTTCCTGTCGGCGCGCGCCAAAGCCATGGCGTACCATTGCTCGATATGGGCGGTCTCGACGCGATGGCGCAAGAGTCGCCGCCGCCAGCGGCGCAGTCCCGCGATCGCCCATAGAACCGAAAAGCCGAACATACCGTCGGTGCGGATGTGGCGTCCCTTGTTGAGACGTTTGTCGAGCCATTCCGCCAGGCGCGGCTTCGACTCGATCCAGTTGCCGAGGCCGGCCGGCATCGTGCCGCAAAACTCTTCGATGCGCGGATGAAAATATTCGGTAACATGCAGCACCGCATCCTCGCCAACGCCGATCTCCCTACGCACGCGCGCCGAGCGGGCCGAGCGCGTCTTCAGATCGGCGACGCGAATAATGTCGTCATAGCACATGGCGTTGGCGAGATATTTCGCCGCCGCCTTCGACAGTTCATAGCCCTTCGCCTCGCAATCGCGGGCGACTGCCTCGTCGAGCCGATCGAGATAGTCCGCGCCATATTCCGCGTCCTGAAAATCGACGACCTTACGCGCCGCGAGCTCCGCCATCTCCCGAACGGGAACCGGCAGCTTTGCAATGCGGTCGAGGATTTTTTTCCAGGCCGAAAGTAGGTGCGGCGCCCCCTCTGCTTCCTGCGGGGGCTTTCGTCCGGACGGTTCTACCGCCTCTTCCGCAACGCCCCCCTGCTGCGCCCTCTCGCAAGCCTTTCCGAAGGCCTTCAGACTGGCCTCGACGCCACGGCCCGAGGCGCGGATCGTCTCCTCGAAGGTCTGGCGCGCAAAGGGAAGCACGCCGGCACCCGCAAGAGCGCCGAACAGACTGGCGGAAATGACGCTGCCGGCCTCGACAGCGATCCTTTCCATGTCGAAGGAAACGAACTTTTTGGCAGCTTTCAGCGCCGCCGCATTCACTTCCTCCGAATTGCCGCGGCCGTCGCCGGGCACGATCTTCTCCGAAACAGCGGCGATCCTGTGGGCCGAGGCGATCAGCGTCGTGCGGTCGGGCGTGACGAAGCCGCGCATGATGGCGCGGCCCGCTTCCATCAGTTCGGCGGCGATCAGGATGTCGACATCGCCCGGCGCGGGCGAGAGCGAGAAGACCGGCTGCCGCCCGCGATCAGGGCACATCTCGACATAATAGATGGTCGCGCCGGTGCGCTGGGCGACGCCCGCGACGGAGGTCGATTGCGCCCGGTAGCCATTGCGTTCGGCGACATCGACAATCCAGTCGGTGAGGACGCCACCGCCCTGCCCGCCGACGGCCAGCGTGGCGATGCTGATGATGCGGTCCGTACCGGTTGCTTCGCGATGCGGAACGAGCGGAGCGTTCATTTCAGGCCTCGACGAACCGGATGCGGCGGCGCTCGCGCCGGGCCTGCAGCCACGAAATCACGCGCCGGCGCAGCCGGTCGGCAAAGCGCTCCATTCCGGTCGGGTTGTGTACCGTATCGGCGCGGTAGAAGGACGGGCAGAGCACGGCCGCATCCGCCACCTCACCGCAATTGCCGCAGCCGACGCAGCTTTGGTCGATATGGGCGACCGGATCGTCGCGCAGCGGGTCGTCGAGCGCCTTGACCGAGAGGGACGGGCAGCCCGACAGCCGCATGCAGGCATGATCACCGGTGCAGACGTCCTCGTCGACGCCGAAGCGCGGCTTGACGACGCGCTCGCCACCCTTGATCGCCTTCTGCAAGAGCGGCCGTTCGCGGCGCTGGCGGTTCAGCATGCATTCCGACGAGGCGACGATGACTTTCGGTCCCTTTTCGGGCGTCGTCAGCGCCTCCTTCAGCGTTTCGCGCATCTTCGTCACGTCATAGGTGCGGTCGATCTGCCGCACCCATTTCGCCCCTATGCCCTTCACGGCTTCGGTAATGGGATGCTTGGTCGATTTTGTCTTGTTACTGGCGCGTGAGGACAGGATGTCCTGGCCACCGGTCGCGGCGGAATAATAATTATCGACGATGACGATGACGCCGTCATTCTGGTTGAAGACGGCATTGCCAATCGATGAGGTAAGGCCATTGTGCCAAAAACCGCCGTCGCCGACGAAGGAGATAGAGCGCCGCTTGGCGTCGGGCGAATTGAAAGCCGAGGCGGACGCCGGGCCGAGGCCATAGCCCATGGTCGTCGCGCCGAGCTCAAAGGGGGGCATGATCGAGAAGAGATGGCAGCCGATGTCGGAGGCGATGTGATGGGGGCCGAATTCCTGCTCGACCAGTTTCGTCGCCGCGAAGATCGGCCGT
This sequence comes from Rhizobiaceae bacterium, assembly GCA_035547755.1. Classification (GTDB taxonomy): domain Bacteria; phylum Pseudomonadota; class Alphaproteobacteria; order Rhizobiales; family Rhizobiaceae; genus Mesorhizobium_L. The sequence goes on along the minus strand of DASZUG010000099.1, from coordinate 10,863 downwards.
TCCGGGCAGCCGGTGCAGAAGCCGGGCGGACGGCCCGGCACGGCGGAGGCGAGGTTCGGCAGCTCGATTGTCCGAGCCGGTTCGTTCGGCGCGCGGTCCCTGTCGGAAAGCATCTCCGGCGAAAAGGCGCGGATGAAGGCGCCAATGCCGTCGAGCATGACCTGCCCGGTATATTCGCCGGCCATCGGCAGATAATCCTTGCCGGCCAGCCTCGTCGTGGCTCCGGCCTTGTAGAGCATCGCCTCGAAAGCCTGCTCGATATAGTTCGGCTGGCCTTCCTCGACGACGAGCACCGCGTCCTTATCGCGGCAGAAATCGAGGAATTCGCCGGCGATGAGCGGATAGACGGCGTTCAGGACATAAAGCGGCACGTCGGTCTCGCCATAGATGTCGGAAAGGCCGAGGCGCTGCAGGGCGCGAACCACGCCATTATACATGCCGCCCTGCATGACAATGCCGATCCGGCCGCGTGCCGGACCGAAGAACTCGTTGACCTTATGCGAGCGAATGTAATCGACCGCGGCCGGCCAGCGCTTCTCGATTTTCTCCTTCTCATGCAGGAAGGAGGCGGGCGGCAGCACAATGCGCTGCGTGTCGCGCATCGGTTTTTCCAGTGCGTCCGCCACCGTCATCGGCGGGCGCTGATTGTCGCTCGCCGTGAAACTGCCATGGACATGGCAGCAGCGGATGCGCACTTCCATCATCACAGGCGTGTTCGAGGTTTCCGAGAGTTCGAAGCCGTGACGCACGGTCTTGACGATGGTCGGCAGGTCGGGCCGAGGATCGAGCAGCCAGACCTGGCTCTTCATGGCGAAGGCGTGGCTGCGCTCCTGCATGATCGAGGAGCCTTCGCCATAATCCTCGCCGACGATGATCAGCGCGCCGCCGGTTACGCCGCCGGAGGCAAGATTGGAAAGCGCGTCGGAAGCGACATTGGCGCCGACCGTCGATTTGAACGTCGCCGCGCCCCGGATCGGATAATGAACGGAGGCGGCAAGCATCGCAGTAGCGGTCGCCTCCGAGGCGCTCGCCTCGAAATGCACGCCAAGTTCGCCCAAAATATCCTGCGCGTCGGAGAGCACATCCATCAGATGGCTTATCGGCGCCCCCTGGTAGCCGCCGACATAGCCGACGCCGCATTCGAGCAGCGCCTTGGTGATGGCAAGAATGCCTTCGCCACGGAAGTCCTCGCCTTCACCCAGGCGGAGCTTTTCGACTTCCCTGGCAAATGACCGTTCAGCCATGGTTCGCTTCCCTACGGTTTAACGGGCGGACAATTTCGGTGGCCATGGGATAATGGAAATTGCCGCCCTGAAAGGGTGGAAGCCGCGCGAAATCCGCGCGCATCTCATGACGGACGGGCGAATGCAAGGCCGCCGTCAGAGCGTCCGCGCTGTCGAACATGACGCGGTTGCGCTGCATGTGGCGTATTCGCCGCCACGGCATGGCGTCGATCCAGTCGATGCCGGTCAGCACCTCGATCTCGCGCACGCCGGGAAAGCGAGCCATGAGCGGCGGATGGTTCGTCAAATAACGCATATGCCATTCATGAACATCGTCCGCCGGTCCCGGATAATGAACGAGAAAGCTACATGCGTTCGTACCCGGGAGTGCTGGGTCGGGCACTGGGAATTCGCGGTTCAGCATCGCCTGCTGCGTGACATGGGCCGAGCGCAGGCTTTCGAGCTCGCCGCTTTCCGCCAGTCTTTTCAATGCGCCGTCAGGGCCGATCGCGCTTTCCAGGCTCGCGATGGCGTCAAAATAGAGTTGCAGGCCGAAAATAGGCGGCCGGCCGTCATTCGTATAGAGATCGCTTGCGGTAGCCGGCGTATAGAGATGGGCTTTGACGAGCCCTTGCAGATTGCGGACGCACGCCCGAAAGCGGCCGAGATCATCCGCCGAAATCCGCGCCGCGGGATTTTGCCGGTCTTCGAAAAAGGCGAAATAACAGAACTGCATATTGCTGCTCACCGGGTGCGCTATATCGCTGAGCCTAGTCCGGAATGATGGCGGTCGCCTCGATTTCGACGAGGGCTTCCGGTTCGACGAGGTTCGAGACTTCGACGAGCGCCATCGCCGGGTAGTGCGTGCCAATCACGGCGCGATAGACGGGGCCCAGTTCCTTCAGCGAAGTGCGATAGGCATCGATGTCGCGCACATACCAGGTGAGCCTCGCAATATGCTCGGGCCGTGCGCCACCCTGTGCAAGCACGGCGACGATGTTGCGAAGCGTCTGCTCGACCTGCGCGACAAATCCGTCGGCCAGAACATGGTCCGCATCCCAGCCGATCAGCCCGCCGGTCAGGACGATGGCGCCGCGTCCCATGACGCCGTTGGCATAGCCTTTCGGCTTCTTCCAGCCCGAGGGCTGAAGAATGTCCAGCGCTCCGGCTTCATCGGCCATGCCGTTTTCGCCTTTGCCCTCGCCGGGAATAAGGAATGCGCTCAAACGCCATTCTCCTCTTCTCTTCTCATCATCCTGCCGTGGCAATGGTCCGAAACTCAGCCGGCCACCGACAGCAATTGCCGGGCGATGACGAGCTTCTGCACCTCGGTCGCCCCCTCATAAATTCGCAGCGCCCTGATTTCGCGATAAAGCGTTTCGGGAACCGACCCCGAGCGTACCCCTTCGCCGCCGTGAAGCTGGACGGCGAGATCGATGATCTTCTGGGCGCTCTCGGTCGCCACCATCTTCGCCATCGCCGCCTCTCTTGTCACGCGCGGTGCGCCGTTGTCGCGCGTCCATGCCGCGCGATAGACGAGAAGGGCGGAGGAATCGATCCCCGTCGCCATCTCGGCAAGCGCGGTCTGCGTAAGTTGCATGTCGGCCAGCGGCGCGCCGAAAAGCTTGCGGCCACGGGCGCGGTCGAGCGTGGCGTCGAGCGCCCGACGCGCAAAGCCGAGCGCCGCCGCGCCGACCGTCGAACGAAAGATGTCGAGCGTCGCCATCGCGACCTTGAAGCCCTCGCCGCCACTGCCGATCCGGTTCGCGATCGGTATCCGGCAATTGTCGAAGCGGAGGCGCGCCAGCGGATGCGGCGCAATGGTTTCAAGCCGTTCCGCGACCGCGAGGCCGGGCGTGGAAGCGGGAACGGAAAAGGCGGAAAGCCCCCTCGCCCCTTCCGCTTCGCCGCTGCGGGCGAAGACGACGTAATGGTCGGCGATGCCGCCATTCGATATCCAGGTCTTTTCGCCATCGAGCCGAACCGTCTCATTGCCGTCCGGCCTTGCCGAGAGCGCGATATGGGCGACATCGGACCCGGCCTCCGGCTCCGTCAGCGCGAAGGCGGCGATGGCTTTGCCGGCGCGTATGTCGGGCAGCACGCGCGCCTTCGTCGCCGCATCGCCGGCGAGGGTGATCGCGCCGCTACCCAATCCCTGCATGGCAAAGGCAAAATCGGCGAGCCCGTCATAGCGCGCCAGCGTCTCGCGCAGGAGGCAAAGCGAGCGGACATCGAACCGGTCGTCGGCGGGCACGGCATATTCGAGAAAACCCGCTTTCCCGAGCGCGGCGACAAGCCGCCTGCAGCTTCCGTCCACATCATGATGGTCGACAAGGTCGGCGACATGGTTCGCGGCCCAGGTCTCGATCTCCCGCGCCAGTTCGCGGTGCCGTGGCTCGAAGAAAGGCCAGTCGAGGAAAGTGCGATCACTCACGTCAATTTCCCTGGAATACCGGCTGGCGCTTGCCGGCGAACGCTTCGAAGGCGCGGCTGAAGTCGCCGGTCTTCATGCAGAGCGCCTGCGCCAGGGCCTCCGCATCGATCGCCTCGTCAACGCCCATCGCCCATTCCATGTGGAGCATGCGCTTCGTCACCGAATTGGCGTAGGTGGGGCCATGCGAGAGCGCTGTCGCGATCTCGTTCGCCGCAGCGAGCGCATCTCCCTTCGCCGTCACGCGATTGAAGAAGCCCCAGCGCTCCCCCTCCTCCGCGCTCATGAAGCGGCCGGTATAGAGCAGTTCGGAGGCGCGGCCCTGGCCGATGATGCGCGGGAGGATCGCGCAGGCGCCCATGTCGCAGCCGGCGAGCCCGACACGATTGAAGAGAAAGGCGACCTTCGCGCCATCGCCGGCGACGCGCATGTCCGATGCCATGGCGATGATCGCGCCCGCCCCGGCGCACACGCCTTCGACCGCGCTGACGATCGGCTGCGGACAGGCGCGCATTTCCTTGACGAGGTCGCCGGTCATGGCGGTAAAGGCATGCAAATCCGCCGCTTCGAGTTTCGTCAGCGGCTCGATGATCTCGAAGACGTCGCCGCCGCTCGAAAAATTGCCGCCCGCGCCGGTGATCACCACCGCGGTAACGGAATCGTCGAAGCGGAGCGCGTGCAACGTGTCGCGCAACTCGGCATAGCTGTCGAAGGTCAGCGGGTTCTTGCGTTCCGGCCGGTTGAGCGTGATCGTCGCCACGCCATTTTCGACGGACAGGAGAAAATGATCGGGACGGAGATTGGCGATCGGCGCCGCAATCGCGTTCTGTCGCTTCATTTGCCTTTCCTCTCATCGTCACGCCCGGCAATGGCGCCGCGGACGGAACCCTTAAGGCCGCCGAGCCGGTTCCACAGGCGTTCGCGGTCGTTCTCGCTGAGGCCGCCGAGCATTTCCGCGATCCAGTCGCCATGCGCTTCCGCCATTTCCGCGAAGACGGCGCGGCCGCGCTTCGTCATTCGCACGCGCACCGCACGGCGGTCCGTTTCGCTGACCTGCCGCTCGATCAGCCCCTCCTGGACGAGACGTTCGACCAGACCCGTGACATTGCCGTTCGAAACCATCATGCGCTGGGACAACTCGCCGAGGAGAACGCCCTCTTCCGTGCGAAAAAGTTGCGCCATCAGGTCGAAGCGGGGCAAGGTTGTGTCGAACCGTTCGCGCAGCCGCTTGCGGATCTCCGCCTCGATCAGATTGGCGCAGGTCAACAGGCGCAGCCAGAGCCGAAGCTCGCTCCGGTGGTCATGCGGATTGTCCCGTACCGCATATTCGGCATCGATATAGTCCTGCGCAGCCGCGCCGTGCGTATCGCTCATAGTTCTCCTCCGGCGACCGCGATCGTCTGGCCGGTGATGGCGGAGGCGTCGCGCTGCGCCAGCCACAGCACCGCGTTGGCGACCTCGCGCGGATCGATCAGGCGGCCTAGCGGATTTTGACGCGTGAACGATTTAAGGAGTTCTTCCCGAGCTCGCCCCGTCTTCGCCTCGAGCCTGTCGAGCGAGCGGCCTATCAAATCCGTATCGCTGAAGCCGGGGCAGACGGCGTTGACCGTCACGCCGCTGCCGGCGGTCTCCAGCGCAACGGCTTTGGTCAGCCCAATTGCCGCATGCTTCGCGGCGCAATAGGCGGAAACGTAGGGATAGCCCTTCAAGCCGGCCGTGGATGCGACGGCAATTATTCTGCCAAAGCCCTTTTCCACCATGCCCGGCAGCACCACCCGGATCGCTGTCAAAAGCGGCTCGACATTCAACGCCATCATGTTTCGAAGCTGCGGAAGTTCGGTCCTTCCGACGGCAGCCGTCTCGACGCCGCCGGCATTGCTGACAAATATATCGACGCCGCCCGATCGTTCCGCCGCGTCGGAAAGCGCCCGTTCGAACGCCGCCGCGTCCGTCACGTCCGCGGCGACATGGCCCTGCGCCCCGAGCTTCTCGGCGGCTTCCGCCGCGCCGGCCGGCGTCCTGCCGTGCACGGTGACGCGGTAGCCGGCCGCGATAAAGGCATCGGCGATGCGAAAGCCGATGCCGCGGGTCGCGCCCGTGATCAGCACATGATCATTCTGCATGGCTTTCGACAATGGATCGTTCCGGCTGTATCCAGGCCCAAGGAATTATTTTAGGCTTAAACAATCGCACCTTCTCGTTCAATAGGCAAGGCCGCTGCTCGCGCCGTCGGATATCGTCGTTGAAAGTCGTATCGAGTGGGGCTTGAAAATTTTAAGTTTAAAGCATTTACTGAGACGAGTGGTTCCTGAAGGATGCGTGATGAAGATAGCGGTTCTGGGTGGCGGCAACGGGTCTCATGCGGCCTTGGCCGATTTGTCGGAGGCCGGCCATTCGGTTCGGTTCTGGCGTCGCGATCCGGAAGCCATTCGCCCGATCCTGCTTGAAAAAGCTATTAAGCTGAAGGATTCGAAGGGAACGCGCCGCATCGATATCGCAATGGTCACGGCCGATCTGGGAGAAGCGGTCAGGGACGCGGAGTTGATCATCGCACCCGTTCCCGCCTTCGCGCAGGAGGATCTGGCGAAGCGGCTCGCGCCGCATCTCGCGGACGGGCAGGTGATCTTCCTGCCGCCGGGAACTTTCGGCTCCTATGCCATGATGAAGGCGCTTCGCGAAAACGGATGCAAGGCGAATATCGCCATTGCCGAGACCGGCACCCTGCCCTGGCTCACCCGCAAGCACGGTCCGGGTGAAATCGCGATCACGACCCGCGCCACGCGGCTGCCGACCGGCGTTTTCCCCGCGCGTCATTCGAGGCGCGCGCTCGATGTGATCGCCACCGCCTTTCCCGGCGCGATCGAGCCGGTCGAGGATGCGCTGTCCGGGGCGCTGATGAATGCGGGGCCGATCATCCATCCGCCGCTGATCCTGATGAATGCCGGGCCGATCGAACATTTCGACCGCTGGGATATTCACAAGGAAGGCACCCAGCCCTCCATCCGGCGCGTCCACGATGCGCTCGACGCCGAACGCATCGCGGTCCGGGAGGCGCTCGGCTATGCCGCGCCGCATTTCCCGTTGGCCGACCACTACAACACCTCCGACTGGATGTACGGCAATCTCGCCCATGACAAGCTGGTCGATTCCGGCGACTGGCACGAACATCTCGACCTTCTCAGCCACCGCTACATGATGGAGGATGTCGCCATGGGCCTCGCTTTCCTCGTGTCGGTCGGCGAATGGGCCAGCGTGCCCGTCCCGGTCGCGGCAGGTCTGCTGGCGGTCGCCGGCGCGGCAACGGGGAACGATTTCCGCCGCAGCGGCAGAACGCTCGAACGGCTCGGCCTCGCCGAACTCGACCGAAGCGCAATGCGGACCCTGCTCAAGGAGGGGCTTTGATCATGCCAAGCCGGTCGGTCATCGCCTGCGTCGGCGCCGGCCGCATGGGGCGCGGCATCGCGCATTGCTTCGCCTATGCCGGCCACGAGGTCCGTCTCATCGACGCGAAGGAGCGGCCCGCCGGCGCGCAGCAAGCCTATTTCGACGCGGCGCTCGGCGAAGTCCGCGCCTCACTCGACATGGTGGCACGTCTTGGCGGATTCGACGCCGCGGCCATAGACGGCATTGTGGAGCGGATATCGTTCTTCTCCCTGCTCGAGGTCGCGCAAGGCCTGCAGGATGCCGGCATTGTCTTCGAAGCGGTTCCGGAAACGGACGACGCCAAGCGCGACGGGCTTCGCCTGATCGATGGATTCGCCGACCCGACCGCCATCGTCGCTTCGACGACATCGACCTACCTTTCGACGCAATTGGCGGGCTGGAGCGGCCGCCCCAGACGCTTCCTCAACGCGCATTGGCTCAACCCGGCCTTCATCGTGCCGCTTGTCGAAGTAAGCCCGACGGACAAGACCGACGCCGCAGTGGTGACAGAGTTGTGCGAATTGCTGGAAAGCATCGGCAAGGTCCCGGTCGTCTGCAAGGCTTCGCCCGGCTACATCGTGCCGCGCATCCAGGCGCTGGCCATGAACGAAGCGGCGCGCCTTGTCGAGGAAGGCGTGGCGTCGGCCGAAGACATCGACAAGGCCGTCAAATATGGCTTCGGCTTCCGCTTCGCCGTGCTCGGCCTGCTCGAATTCATCGATTGGGGCGGCGGCGACATCCTCTATCATGCCAGCCGCTATATGACGGGCGCGATGAAGGACGAGCGTTTCGCCGCGCCGGCGATCGTCCACCGCAACATGGAAGAGGGCCGCAACGGCCTGCGCGACGGGCGCGGCTTTTACGACTATGGCAACATCGACACCGACAGCTATCGACAGGAGCGGATGAAGGATTTCCTCGACATGCTGGTTCGCAGCGGCATGCACCGCCAGCCGGCGGATATAACGGCGGGAGGAGAAGGGTGAGCGATCTCCTCTTCACTGTCCGCGAGATCACGCGCGAAACGCCGCGCGTTTGCGCGGTCGTGCTCGAGGCGAAGGGCGAGATGCCCCTGCCCGGCTGGTCGGCCGGTGCGCATATCCGCGTCAAGCTGCCGGGCGGCGGCGATCGGCCCTATTCGCTGGTCGACCTCGCGGCATGGCGCGGCGGACGCCATTATGTGCTCGGCACGCTGCTTGAGGAAAACAGCGCCGGCGGTTCGCATTACATCCACTCGCTGAAGGAGGGCGACGAGGTTTCGGCGACCGGCCCGATAAACCAGTTCGAACTCCGGCAAGGAAACAGCCCCGTTCTCCTGCTCGCGGGCGGCATCGGCATCACGCCGATTTTCTCGATGGCGGCGGCGCTCGCCGAAACCGGCAGGGACTTCCGATTGCACTATCTCGGCCGGGCGCAAGGCGAACTGGCCTTCCTGCCGGAATTGGCCGACATCTGCGGCGACCGTCTGTCCGTCCATTACGACGATACGCCTCCCGGCCGTCCCGACTTCGCGGAACTTCTGGGCCGATTGCCCGATGATGGCGATGCCTATGTCTGCGGCCCGTCCGGGATGATCGAGGCGGTGAAGACGGCCTGGGCGCTTGCCGGCCGGCCGTCTGCCCGGCTGCATTACGAACTCTTCACGGCGACGCCCGCCCCGGCGGCCGGCGACAAGGCCTTCGAGGTCGAGGTCAAATCGACCGGCCAGGTGGTGACGGTCGCGCCGGACCAGTCGATCATCGATGCGCTGGAAGAAGCCGGCATCGAAATCGTCTATGATTGCCGGCGCGGCGATTGCGGCATCTGTCAGACGGCGGTGCTGGAGGGCATACCGGAGCATCGCGACGTCGTCCTGACCGACGAGGAGAAGGCGTCGAACAATGTGATGCAGATCTGCGTGTCGCGGGCGAAGACGCCGCGGCTGGTGCTCGATCTATAGGAGGTTCCTGCGATGACCCGATACGCGGCCGATCCCTCTGCCATCAAGGCGCTTATCCATCCCGAGCGCGTGCACAGGGACGTCTATACCGATCCGGAGATCTTCCGGCTGGAGATGAAGCATCTCTTCGCCAACACCTGGGTCTATGTCGGCCACGCCAGCCAGATTCCCAATCCGGGCGATTATTTGACGACCGAGATCGGCGACCAGCCAGTCATGGCGTCGCGCCATACAGACGGTTCGATCCATGTGCTCTACAATCGCTGTCCGCACAAGGGCACGAAGATCGCCTCGGAAGCCTGCGGAAACACGGGGAAATTCTTTCGTTGCCCCTACCACGCCTGGTCGTTCAAGACGAATGGCGCGCTGCTCGCGATCCCGTTCAAAAAGGGTTATGACGGTACAGGCCTGGAGGAATCCGAGGCCGTGAAAGGCCTCGCGCCAGTCGGTGCGGCGCATGTCTATCGCGACTTCATTTTCGCGCGGCTTGCACCGTCCGGCGTCGATTTCGCGACCTTCTTCGGAGAGAGCCTGTCGTCCATCGACAATATGATCGACCGTTCGCCGGAAGGAAAGCTGGTCCTCGAAGGCGCGCCTTTGCGCTACATGCACCCGTGCAACTGGAAGATGCTGGTCGAAAACCAGACCGACACCTGCCATCCGATGGTCGCGCATGAATCCTCCGCCGGAACGGCCGTCTCCGTCTGGGAGCGCGAGCAGGCGAAGGGCGGCAAGAAGCCGATGGCGGTCGAGGTCTATGCGCCCTTCATGTCGCCCTACGACTTCTTCGAGAAGATGGGGATCAGGGTCTGGCCGAACGGTCATGGCCATACCGGCGTGACCACCTCGATCCACGCCGACTATTCGGCGATCCCAGGCTATTTCGAGAAAATGGTCGAAGCCTATGGCGAGGAACGCGCGAGGGCGATCCTCGGCGAGAGTCGGCACAACACCTGCTATTTCCCCAACATCATGGTGAAGGGGCCGATCCAGACATTGCGCGTCTTCAAGCCGATCGCCGCCGACCGGACGCTGGTCGAGAGCTACACCTTCCGCCTCGTCGGGGCGCCCGACATGCTCTTCGAGCGCACGCTCATGTACAATCGGCTGATCAACGCGCCGACCTCCATCGTCGGCCATGACGATCTTGAAATGTACGAGCGCGCGCAGCTCGGCCTGCATGCCGACGGCCTCGAATGGGTCAACATCCAGCGTCTCTACGAACCGGGCGAGGCGGAGGACGTGACCGAGATCGCCGGCGGCACCAGCGAGCGCCAGATGCGCAACCAGTTCCACGCCTGGACGAAATACATGACCATGTCGATGAAGCCCGAAGGCGCCCCATTCCAGGAAGCCGCCCAATGAGCGCCGTCACCGAAAAGGACCTTATTGATTTCGTTTATCGCGAAGCCCGCCTCCTCGACGAACTGCGCTACGAGGAATGGCTCGCCCTTTATGCCGAGGACGCGCATTACTGGATGCCGGCCGAATGGCGGCAGACGGACCCCAGGCTGCAGGCCTCGCTGATGTATGAAGATATGCTGCTGCTCAGAATCCGGGTGGAGCGGCTTTCCGGCGCGCGCACCTTCAGCCAGAAGCCGAAGAGCCGGGCGCAGCACCTTCTGCAAGCGCCGCAGGTGGACGAGATCAACCCGGAGGAGAACCGTTACCGCACCTATACGCCCTTCCACTATGCCGAGACGCGCGGCGACGAGTTCAACATCCATGCCGGCTGGGCGCGGCACGAATTGCGGATGGAGGAAGGAAACCTCAAAATCGTGCTGAAACGCGTCGATCTCGTCAATTTCGACGCGCCCTTCGGCAATATCCAGCTTTTCATGTGAGCG
>DASZUG010000098.1:0-2378 GCA_035547755.1 Rhizobiaceae bacterium | reverse complement strand
AGGTTGCTGCTGGGGGGCAAGAGGAGGCATTATGTATCACCACGTAAAAAAGCTTATGTACACCGTCAAGGTTGGCGATCCTGACCCTCGGTTTGGGAACATGCTGTTGGAGCAATTCGGCGGCGCCAACGGCGAACTTGCCGCAGCGATGCAGTATTCGGTCCAAGGGTTGAATACCGACGATCCCGGTCTCAAAGACATGCTGATGGATATCGGCACTGAGGAGTTGAGCCATCTCGAGGTTATCGGCACGCTTGCCCGAATGCACCTTAAGCCCATGAAGAAGGATCGCGACGCGGCGGAAGCGGATCCATTGATTGCCATCTGCGGCGGGGGTGGCGTAAACCTTTACAATTCCATGGGAAACGCTTGGACCGCCGACTATCTCAAAATCACCGGACAGCCGGAGGTCGATCTACGCAGCAACATTGCGGCGGAGGCACGGGCTAAAATCGTATATGAACGCCTCATCGACTTTTGCGACGATCCCGGCAGCAAGGACGCGCTGCAATTTCTGATGACGCGCGAGATCACCCACATGAAGGTATTCATGACGGCGCTCGATAGTCTCGGGAAGAAGCCACTTGAAATTGGAAAGCTCAAGCCGACCGAAGGGCTGGTGGACCAGTATTTCAACGATTCGACCGGAGAAGGCGACGGCGCCAAGGATATGACCGGACCTTGGAACGAAGGCGGCGACTGGGAACGCGTCGACAACCCCGCCTTCGAACCAGGCAAGATGAAGGTCGACGGTGACTGAGGGCCCCGTTTTCCGGTGGCGTACAAGGTCCGGCCGCAGCTCCCTGGAACAACGGCCGGCCGTCACACGGTTGGCTGTGCGGTCGGGCCGATGATCCGCGCGAACCATGTGGGCGTTCATCACCACCAGCACGCTATGGGGCAATCGTTGTTCGACACACCTGCGCAATGCGCTGGCGCTGCTTTTTGAAGGAAGACGCAAGATCCGCTCTAGAAGCAAACAATCGGGGTGCGGCCGATGCGTTCCAGCGCTTTATTGCTCAATTGAGGCCGATTACTGCGAATTACGCTGGGGTCCTCCCTAGATCAGCAATTTAATGCGGGTGGCCAAGTCGCAGTGCGCAAGCAGCTACAGCATTTTTGCTCGGTAGCCATCGTCACATGGCCCGCCAATGCCGATAAACCGCAGTTTTCCGGGCTTTTAGCCCGGTCGGCAGACACCCCGACTATGTTAGATTCGATGATAGGTGCCGAAATGGCCAAATCCGCGCAACCCCGCACGATTGCAGGATTCCTGACCATAAAGCGATGTTGGGTAAAACGGCGACCAATACTGCCGCGCCACCGCATCATTTGCCCGGCCGCAGCTCCTCCTGGAACAACAGCCGGGCTAACACTTTCCGTCACCGGTTCGGCCGTGCCGATGATCCGCCAATCTGGGAGCCCATTAGGTGGAAAAACTACTGTATTCAGTTTTTGCGGAGACCTCGGGCGACGAGGCGTGCCAGCCGCTCCGAGAAGGCCCTCGCATCCGCTGGCTTGTCGCCGTCCAGTACGCGCGCTTCGTCATAGAGGAGGTGTGCCGCATCTTCCTTGAAAGCCCGCTCTCCCTTTCCGAGCCTCGCCAGTGCCACGATGCGATCGTTGCGAGGATTGATCTCGAGGATCGGCTTGGCGGCCTTGTCGAGCCGACCTGCTGCATTGAGCAGGCGCTCGAACTGCCGGTCGGGCCCATGCGCCGGAGCGACCAGGCAGACGGGGCTTTCCGTCAGTCGACCGGAAGCCTTTACATCCGACACCGCGTCGCCGAGCACCGTCTTGACGAAGGCGATGAACGTCGCGATTTCCGAGGATGTCTCGGGATCCGGCTTTGCCGCGTCGTCCAGCAGGGGAATGTCCGAAAGATCGGCCGCCCCTTGCGTCACCGACCTGAACGGCTTGCTCTCGTACTCCGGCGCGACCGTCGTCCAGAAGCTGTCGATGGGATCCGTGAGCAGCAGGACCTCGATGCCGCGCGCCTTGAACCCCTCGAGCTGGGGCGAGGTCTCGAGCCGCGCCCGGTCGTCGCCGGTTATGAAGAAGATAGCCTTCTGCCCCGCCTTCATCGACGCGACATAGTCGTCGAGGCTGCGTAGCGTCTCACCGGAGGCTGTCGACCGAAAACGTGCCAGCTTGAACAGTTGCCCGCGCCGTTCGTAGTCTTCGTAGAGCCCTTCCTTCAGGACAGTCCCGAAATTCTCCCATATCCCGGCGTAGGCTTCCGCCAGCCGGGCAAGTTCGGCCAGGATGCGATTGGCCACGCCCTTGCGGATCGCGGCCAGAAGCGGGCTCTCCTGGATCATCTCGCGCGAGACGTTGAGTGGCAGGTCGGCGGAATCGACGACGCCGCGCACGAAGCG
>DASZUG010000097.1:0-21267 GCA_035547755.1 Rhizobiaceae bacterium | reverse complement strand
ACGCAACTAAACACAAGAATCGAACATCGGAACTGCTGGTACGACCTATGGCTTCACCACAACCCCGCCCGTGACAGCTTCGCGGCAACCGGTCGTAGAAGGCCATGTGAGCGGCAGGCCGCGCTTCGCCCTGACGGCAAGGTAGGCCCAGGCTTCCGCCTCGGTGAAATCGCCGCTCAAACCGACATCCTCCGCAAGAACCACTTCGGCGCCTTCGGCTTTTTCCCTCAGATCGGCGAGGATATGCGGGTTTTTGCGCCCGCCGCCCGCGACAATCCAGAGTTTCGGCTTTTCCGGCAGACGGTCCGTCGCCTTCATGATCGCCTCCGCCGAGAGAGCCGCGAGCGTGCGGGCGCCATCGGCGAGTTCGAGACCTTCGACGGCGGCCAGGGTGAAATCGTTGCGGTCAAGCGATTTTGCCCCGCTCCGCGCGAAGAAGGGATTTTCGAGATAGCGCGCCACGACCTCGCCGTGGACGACACCCTCGCTGGCGATGGCGCCGTCGGCATCGAAAGGCACGCCGCCTTCGCGCGCTACCCACTGGTCGATCAGCGCATTGCCGGGGCCTGTATCGAAGGCGATGGGATAGCCCCCGTCGGGGATATAGCTGATGTTCGAGATGCCGCCGATATTGACGAACACAACCGGATAGCGCCGCCCGGCGAAGGGCTGCGGAAGAGTGCGCGCCAGCGCCATGTGATAGGCGGGAACGAGCGGCGCGCCCTGCCCTCCATGGACCATGTCGTTGGCGCGCATGTCATAGACGACCGGTAGCCCCGTTTCGGACGCCAGAAGCCCGCCATCTCCGATCTGCACCGTCAGGCCGACATGTGGGCGATGCAGCACCGTCTGGCCGTGGAAGCCGATCAGTTCCGGCTTGCCCCACCGCGCCGCATCCGAAACCAGAAACTGCCGGACAGCGTCGGCGTGAAGCAGCGTCAGTTCCCGTTCGATGGCCGCAAGGTCGCCCGGACGCTCGTCCCGAGCCTTGATCGCTTTCGCCGTCTCGAGCGCGCCTTCGAGCCGTTTGCGAAACGCCGCGCCATAAGGAACGAACAGGCCGGGGCCGATCTCCAGCTTGCTTTCCCCATCCGTCCTGAGAACAGCAAGATCGATGCCGTCCATCGACGTGCCGCTCATCAGCCCCAGCGCGCAAATCGGCGTCATTCGTTCGCTATCCTTGTGATTCCCGTCCATCCAATGCTAATGGGCCGCGTTCCGGTTTTCCATTCCGCCCGCGCTTCGGGAAAGCATTCCATGGCCGCCTTCAAATCCGATTTCCTTCACACGCTCGCGACGCGCGGTTTCATCCACCAGATTTCGGATGAAGCCGGCTTGGACGCGCTAATGGCGAAGGAAACCGTGACCGCCTATATCGGCTTCGATCCGACGGCGCCGTCGCTGCACGCGGGCGGCCTGATCCAGATCATGCTGCTCTACTGGTTGCAGCAGACCGGCCACCGCCCGATCTCGCTGATGGGCGGCGGCACCGGCATGGTCGGCGACCCCTCTTTCAAGGAGGAGTCGCGTCAACTGATGACGGTCGAGACGATCGAGGACAACATCGCCTCCATCAAGCGCGTCTTCTCGAATTACCTGAATTATGGCGACGGCCCGAAGGACGCGCTGATGATCAACAACGCCGACTGGCTGCGCGGCCTCAACTATCTGGAGTTCCTGCGCGATGTCGGCCGGCACTTCTCGGTCAACCGCATGCTCTCCTTCGAAAGCGTCAAGATGCGGCTCGATCGCGAGCAGTCGCTCTCCTTCCTCGAATTCAACTATATGATCCTGCAGGCCTATGACTTCGTCGAGCTCTGCAAGCGCTATGACTGCCGCCTGCAGATGGGCGGTTCCGACCAATGGGGCAACATCGTCAACGGCATCGATCTCGGCCATCGCATGGGCACGCCGCAACTCTACGCGCTGACCTCGCCGCTCCTCACCACCGCGTCCGGCGCGAAGATGGGCAAGTCCGTGAACGGCGCTGTCTGGCTCAATCCGGATATGCTTTCGGCATATGAATTCTGGCAGTATTGGCGCAACACGGAAGATGCCGATGTCGGCCGCTTCCTCAAGCTCTTCACGGCGCTGCCGCTCGACGAGGCGGAAAGGCTTGGCGCCCTCCAGGGTGCGGAGATCAATGACGCCAAGAAGATCCTGGCGACGGAAGTCACCGCCATGCTGCATGGCCGCGCGGCGGCGGAAGCAGCGGAGGCGGCGGCAAAAACGACCTTCGAGGAAGGCGGCCTGTCGCAGGACCTTCCCACGGTCGAAGTCGCGGCATCCGTCATCGATGGCGGCATCGGTATCCTGTCGCTCTTTGTCACGGCTGGCCTTGCCGCTTCGAACAGCGAGGCCCGGCGGCACGTGCAGGGCGGCGCTGTGCGGCTGAACGATGAGGCGGTAAAAGACGACCGCTATATTGTCGGGCGGCAGGATGTCACTTCCGACAATGTTATCAAGCTTTCCCTCGGCAAGAAGAAGCACGTCCTGGTGCGGCCGGTTTAGCCCCCCCCGCTTACTGATACTCAAAGATCGAGCGGAAGATTCCCGGTGCGATCAGCGACACCGGATTGACCTGGAGGGTCGGCTTCTTGGCGTCGCCTGAAAGCTTGTAGGTGATGCCGATCAGGCCGCGGTCGCGGCCATTGCCGAGAAGCAGGCCGACGATGGGGATATCGGCGAACAGCCGGTTCAACCCATAGGCCGGCATGAAGGTGCCGGTCATGTCCATATTGCCCTGCTTGTCATACATCGTTCCCTGGAAGGTGGTGCCGATCACCGGCCCCCTGAGAACGCCGCGCTCGAGCTTGAGATAGCCATCTCCCTTCTCGATATGGGCGGCGGCGCGTTCGAACGGCACGATCGAAACATCGATCCGGCGGTTCAGCGCCTGATCGAGCGATCGTCTCTCGCCCGATGGGGCGGGGGCGGGAGTCGAGACCAGCGAGCGCAGGCGCGGCTCGTTGACGATCTTGAAATCCTTGACGACAGCCTCGCCATGGAGTGGACCATCCTGCGTGCCCGTCAGCGACATGCGGATCGTGCCGCCGCGCATATGGTCGTAGATATCGAGGAAGCGCAGGACCTGGCCCGCATCGGCGGCATGAAGCTCGACGGTCTTCGCCTGACCCGGCGAGGAAGTCTCGACCGACACCTGGCCGCCGGAATCCGACAGAGCCTTGACGGATAGGTCGCCAAGGCCGCCCGCAGCGCTGCGGTAGGTCAATTTCAGCCTCTTCAATGCCTCATCGTTGAAGCCCGTGACCTGATCGACGGTCGCGCTGATGCTGACAGGCGCTCCGCCCGAGACTTCCTCGGCCGCTTGCGTGCTCGAGCGGGAAGACAATTGCTTGATCAGCGGCCGCGCGTCGAACGCATCGCCAGTCACGGTAACGGAATAGCCGCCTCTGGAATGCTTCACATCAACGGCGACATCGTCGTCGGGGTTGAGCGCCAGGGAGGAAAAGTGTGCGTCCGACAGCGAATCGTCCGACAGTCTGATCGTTCCCGATGCACCGAAACTCTTGCTGGAGAGCTTGAACGACGACAGTTTCGTCATGCTCCCATCCTTTTCCAGCGTGAATGAGACCGTCGCGGGAATACCGCTCCCCTTGCTCCAGCCGACCCAGGGGAGACTGAGCTTCGCCTTCCCAAGATTGGCGCTTACGGTTTCGGGATGGCCCGGCGATGCGTCGATATCGACCGCGACCGGTCCGGACAGGATCGTGTTCAGTCCCGGCAGCAGCTTTGCCCTGTCGTCACTCCCGAGATTGAGCGAAATCTTGCGCACGGGCTTCTGCGTCGGGGATTTGCCGAATGGCTCGAGGAGCGATACCGTGGCGGGAATGCCGTTGAGTTTCGCCTTCGCGTCGATGTCGGCGCGACCGGGTTCTATGATGATCGACCCGTCAGCGTCGCTCACCTTCTGCCCGTCGATCGGCTTGGCGACGGAAAGGTCGGTGTAGTCGAGCGATACTTTCCAATCGAGCGCCTCTTTGGGCACGCCGCGGGAAAGCGGCACCTGCGCCGTCACATGCCCTGAAACCTTGCCGCTGAAATCGTCGGGCGAAAAGCCGATCTGGCTCATCGCGTCGATCGGCTCGTAGGAAGCGAGTTCCGTGATCGCCGCGGCGTCGCCGGCGACATCGAGTTCCAGCGAGCCGATCAGAGGCGGAACGTTGACATTGCGCAATTTGAGCGTGCCGTCGCTTGCATCCACCTTTCGACCGCTCGGAAGGTAGACCGTGCCGCTCGACAGGGAAATATCCACATCCGTCCCTTTGAAGTCGATCACGCCATTGCCGTCGCGTACCGGCGGAATCTGGCCCGTGATGTCGAAACGCGTGCCGCTGACCTCGAAATGGCCGAAGATTTCCTTGTCATTGAGCGGCACGCCATTGCCGAGCCTGCCCGTGGCGACGCTGAACTGCAGCGTGCTGTTGCTGACCTCGCCCCCGAACGCATTGTCGAGGAACCAGCGCCGCGCCGGCGCGGCCGCAAACCACGGCCATAGCTGCTTGACCTGTTGCAACGGCATCTTCGGCACCGAAAGGGCGAGGAACATGCCGGGCGCTTTTCCGGGCGCGAAGACGATGGCACCCGTTCCGCCCATCTCGCCGCCAAGCGTTCGGACGTCGATTTGTCCGAGCGTCAACTCCCGCGATGCCGAATGGTATTCGCCGTTCACGCGCGCCATGAAGGCGACGGCTGCCTCGGGAGAGTCGGATGGCGCGGCGATCGAATCATTGCTGACGAGCGAATAGCGATAGGACGGGCCGTCGCTACCCGTTTTTACCGGCAATACCGGTTGCACCTCGCCATGGAAATTCAGTTGCGTCCGGCCAGCCGTCAGCAGCAATCTGGCCACGTTTATCTTCTGCACATGCTCGGTGAGCAAAAGCGAGACATCGCCGCTAAGGGAGGTCGCCCCGTCTTCGCCAAAATCCACCGCGGCGTCCTTGAACCCCACATTCGCCGAAAGGCGGGCAGGTCCGCTCGTGTCATGCTCATGGCCCACAAGCGTGACGACGAAACCGTCGACGGGGCCCAAGCGCGCGCTATCCTTCGGAGGCGGCTGCACGGGCGCTTCGGGGTGAAGGCGCTTGCCGGAGACCTTGAGATCGAGGCTGGAGATCCTGCCGGCGCCGTTTCTCGCCGCCGAGCCCGACAGGTTGATGCCCATATCTGCCAGATCGACATCGCCGGAGAGTTGAAGGCTGCCTGCCAGTGATCGGGTAAGCGTGAGATCCGCGATATGGAGGCTCTTTGCCGGCGCGCCGTCGGGCAGCGTGATGGCGACGTCGCGCAAGGTGATGGTTCTCGTTTGCCCCGCATCGAGGGCTCCAAACGACTTGTGAAATACATCGAAAGCGGCGGCGAGAATGCGGTCGCTGTCCAACAGCCCATTCTTGTCCTTCAGGGCCTCCGCCCAATCCCCGCCGCCGCCCTTCATCGCACCGAGGGCGACCTTGGCGTCCGCGAGTGTCGCGCTTCCCAGTTTCAATTTCCCCGAAAGAAGCGGAAGAAAACGGATTCCGAAGCGGATCAGCCCGGCATGGATCTTCTCGTCGCGGTCACGCGCTTCCAGCGTCACGTCTCGCGCTTCCAGCGCGATGAAGCGCGAACTGTCGAGCGATATGCGCGTGGAGCCGATATGGGCGTCGACATCGGAACCGGTGAGCGCCGAGAGCTGAGCTTCCGCCGCCTGTCGCAATTGCTCGCTGCCGAAGCGGGACGCACCGGCAACATAGATTCCCGCCACCACGAGACAGACAAGCCCCACGAGAATACCGAGGCAGAGAAGACCGCGCCAGACCGTGCGCTTGATCCTGTGGCGGCGGCGGGGCGGTAGACCGGGACGGCCCGCGGAAGGAAAGGTCCCCAGCTTCGATATTTCGTGCGGCCGGAACCGTATCCTTTCGTGTTTGGGTAGTTTTCCCACGCGCCCTTCCGTCAGTACACCTTACCCGAGACTACCTGATATTCTGCTGCCAAGTTACAAGAGGCTCCTGCCGGTGGCTCCTGCCCTTGTCCGTCTGTCCACATGCAACAGAAATCCCTGTGCGTGGACGAATCCTCGGGAAATGCTATATGCAGCGCTTCCGTTCGTAATCTCAAGAAAAGGGCATGGTTATGGCTGAAATCGACGTGGGACAAATCGCGCCGGATTTCGATCTCCCGACCGATGGCGGCCGATCGCTGAAACTTTCCTCTCTCAAGGGAAAGCCGGTGGTGCTCTATTTCTACCCCAAGGACGACACCAGCGGCTGCACCGCCGAATCGATCGCCTTTTCCGCCCTCAAGCCGCAATTCGAAAAGCTCGGCGCGACTGTCATCGGCATGTCGCCGGACGGCCAGAAGAGCCATGACAAATTCAAAGCCAAGCACAACCTCGCCGTCGATCTCGTCGCGGACGAAGAGAAAAAGACGCTGGAAGCCTATGGCGTCTGGAAGGAAAAGAGCATGTACGGGCGCAAATATATGGGCGTCGAGCGCTCGACATTCCTGATCGACCCCCAGGGCAAGGTTGCCAGGGCCTGGCGCAAGGTCAAGGTTCCCGGCCACGCCGAGGAAGTGCTTGAGGCCGCCAAGACATTATAGGCCATTTCGCCGCCGCCTGTGGCGCTTCTTACTGCAACGATAGGTTTTGTTAACCTTAACAGGGTGTAATCGCTCCTACTAAATCCGGTCGGGGTGGATTTCGTCCTTGTCACGCGCGCGCCAATCCGCAGTATTCGGAAAACGCCGGGAGCCGCACACGATCATCATCGCGCGCGGCGACGAGATCAGTCATTTTACCCTGAGGCCCTGGCTCGTAGCGGTGGCGGGCTCCGCGGTCGCGGCGATGGCCGTCGGCTATCTTCTCGCTACCTCCTATCTCGTACTCCGCGACGGCCTGATAAGCGCGTCGGTGACGCGGCAGGCGAGAATGGAACAAGCCTATGAGGACAGGATATCGGCGCTTCGTGCCGAGGTGGACCGCATCACGAGCCGGCAATTGCTCGACCAGAAGGCGGTCGAGACGAAAGTCAGCGAATTGCTGGCCCGCCAGAAGATGCTCACGCAACGCCATAGCCGTTTGAGCACGGTTCTTGAACGCGCCGAAAAGCTGGAAGGCAACAGTTCGGCTGTGGAAACAGCCCCCGACCAGGTCAGGAGCGAAGAGCACGCCGGCTTGCGGCCCGCCGAGACAACGCCCAGGAAGAAACTGGCTCTTTTGTGGAACACCAGGCAGACGCTCGAAGGCGTGGACAGGACGGAGCGGACCAATCACCTGTTCGCCGCGATCAATACTTCTCTCGGATCCATCGAACACGACCAGATCGCGCGCGTGCAGAAGCTTTCAAGCCGTGCCTGGGAAACGGGCGACGAAATCAAGCAGGCCCTTCAGGAAGCCGGCCTCAAACTCGCCGACAATTATGGCAAGCAGGATGAGGGCGGCCCGCTCATACCGGTGGACAAGAACACCAGATTCGACAGCGGGGTCGAAGACCTCGATCAGGCGCTCGACAGGCTGGACGCGATCAAGGCGGCCGTCCGCAAATACCCGCTGGCCGACCCGGAACCGGGGGCGGCGGTGACATCGGGCTTCGGCGTCAGGACGGATCCTCTTCTCGGCATACCGGCATTGCACCCGGGGATCGATTTCCGTTCCCCTGTCGGCAAGAAGGTTCCCGCGACGGCAGCCGGCGTCGTGACCCATGCCGGCTGGGACGGCGGCTACGGCAAGATGGTCGAGATCGATCACGGCAATGGCTACGCCACCCGCTACGGCCATCTGAGCGAAGTGGACGTGAAGGTCGGTGAGAAAGTGAAGCTTGGCCAGATCATCGGAAAATCAGGAAGCACCGGACGCTCGACCGGGCCTCATTTGCATTACGAGATCCGCCATGATGGTCGCCCCATCAATCCGGTTGGCTTCCTCAAAGCCGGAATGAAGATCGACAAGCTTTTGTAGAGCGCTTTTCGGCTGCCGGAGAGAGCGACCTTCCAGACGTCTCCGCCGGAGCAAGCTTAATCGATATCCGCGACCGGCTGCTGGACACCGCCTTCGATCCGCTGCGAGAGCGAGGCTTCCATGAAATCGTCGAGATCGCCGTCAAGCACGCTTTGCGGGCTGGTGTTCTCGACGCCCGTGCGCAAATCTTTCACCAGTTGGTAGGGCTGCAGGACATAGGAGCGTATCTGGTAGCCCCAGCCTATGTCGGTCTTCGCCGCCTCCGTGGCGCTGGCTTCCGCTTCGCGCTTCTTCAATTCTTCCTCGTAAAGCCTGGACCGCAGCATCTCCCAGGCCTTGGCGCGGTTCTTGTGCTGCGAACGCTCCGCCTGGCAGGCAACCGCGATGCCCGTCGGTATGTGCGTGATACGCACGGCGGAATCCGTCGTGTTGACGTGCTGGCCGCCTGCACCCGACGACCGGTACGTGTCGATGCGGACATCCGATTCGGGAATGTCGATCTCGATCGTATCGTCGACGACGGGATAGACCCAGATACTGGCGAAGGAGGTATGGCGTCGGGCATTGGAATCGTAGGGCGAAATCCGGACGAGACGGTGAACGCCTGATTCCGTCTTCAGCCAGCCATAGGCATTGTGGCCCTTGACGAGAATGGTCGCCGACTTGATGCCCGCCTCTTCGCCGTCATGGATCTCCAGCGTTTCCACCTTGAAGCTGCGGCGTTCCGCCCAGCGCGTGTACATGCGCAGGAGCATCGCCGCCCAATCCTGGCTTTCGGTCCCACCGGCGCCGGCATGCACTTCGAGATAGGTGTCGTTTGCATCGGCCTCGCCGGACAGCATCGTCTCGATCTGGCGCGCCCTCACCTCGCCCGAGAGCGCGCGAATGGCGGCCTCGGCTTCCGCCACAACCTCGGCGTCGCCCTCTTCCTCGCCCAGTTCGATCAGGTCGATATTGTCCTCGAGCGCCTGGCTGACGCCGTTGACGGTACGGATGCCGTCATCCAGCATCTGCCGTTCGCGCATCAGTTTCTGCGCTTCCTGGGGATCGTTCCAGAGGGCGCCGTCTTCCGCCCGGTTGTTCAGATAATCGAGCCGCTTGATCGCCTGATCCCAGTCAAAGATGCCTCCTCAGCAGGCTAATGGCCTGCTTGATTTCATCGACGAGGTTCTCGGTTTCGGCGCGCATGATGCTTTCTTGTTATCGTTCAGAGGAATCGGCGCGGAACATAGGGACCGTTCGCACCGGTGTAAAGGACCGCCGCCCCTCGGCCGACGACAGTTTGGCTTCAGGCGCCAAGGGCCGTCGGGCAAAGATCAATAAAGGCCGCCGCCTCCTGTCGTAACCGCCTGGCTCGCCTCGGGCGAGATGTTCTTCGGCGCGGAGATGCTCATATTGTTGTCGTCCATGCCGATCACCGAATAGGTGTCGGACGGTCCCGTTCCGGGTTTGAAAGCCTCCATGATGACGTCGGGGCTTCCCGGTTCTGCGCGCATGCCCGTAAAGCGGTTGATGGCGATGAGCTTCATGCCCGGCGGCACGCGGAAATCGACGGGCTTCTTGCCTTGCAGTTCGACCTTCATGAATTCCTTGAAGACCGGCGCAGCCAACCCGCCGCCGGTCGCCCCATGGCCGAGCGAACGCGGCTGGTCGTAGCCGATATAGAGGCCGGCGACCAGGTCCGGCGTAAAGCCGATGAACCAGGCATCCTTGGAATCGTTCGTCGTGCCGGTCTTGCCGGCGAGCGGATAGCCGAGCGACGCTAGCGTCCGAGCCGTTCCCCGCTGAACCACGCCCTCCATCATCGACGTGATCTGGTATGCCGTCATCGGGTCGAGCACCTGCTCGGCATTGTCGACGATGGTCGGCTCCGGCTGGTTGTTCCATGATTTGGCGTTGCAGCCCTCGCAGACGCGATCGTCATGCTTGTAGATCGTCTTGCCGTAGCGGTCCTGTATACGGTCGATAAGGGATGGCTTGATCTGTTTGCCGCCATTGGCGATCACCGCATAGGCCGACACCATGCGCATCACCGTTGTCTCGCCCGAGCCCAGCGCCATCGGCAGATAAGGCAGCATGTGATCGTAGACGCCGAAGCGTTCGGCATATTCGGCAACGATGTTCATGCCGAGGTCTTTCGCCAGACGCACGGTCATCAGATTGCGCGACTGCTCGATGCCGCGCCTGAGCGTCGCCGGGCCGACGAACTTGCCGCCGTAGTTCTTCGGCTGCCAGATCGTGTTGCCGACCTTGATGGTGATCGGCGCATCGAGAACCACGGAGGCAGGCGTATAGCCATTGTCGAGCGCGGCGGAATAGACGATCGGCTTGAAGGCCGAACCCGGCTGCCGCATCGCCTGCGTGGCGCGGTTGAACTGCGACAGCGAATAGGAGAAGCCGCCGACGAGCGCGAGCACGCGGCCGGTATGCGGGTCCATCACGACCATGCCGCCTTCCACCTTCGGCACCTGCCGGAGAATCCAGCCCCCGCCCTGAATCTTGTCGGACGCGTCGCTTTCCGGGTCGCCCTGGGACTCGGCGGTCGATTTCTGCTCGGCATAGATGACGTCACCCGGCGACAACACGTCGGCGGGAGACTTCGCCTTCATGAGATGGCCGTCCTTGTAGTGGCGCATCGCCCAACTCATGTCGTCGGCCGCGATGAAGCCTTTTTCGCGTTTCGGCGAAAGCGCTCCGGACTCTTCGCGGCCAGGCTGGATGCCGATCGTCACCCCCTTGCTGCTCGTGTCGAGCACCACGGCGACATGCCATTCCGGCACGTCGTCGATCGCAGGGATCTTGCCGAGCGGAACGCCCCAGTCGCCGGAAATGTCGATCGTCTTGATCGGGCCGCGATAGCCACGCAGCGTATCGTATTTGATCAATCCGTGTTGGAGAGCCTTGCGGGCCTCGCGCTGCATGGCGGGATCGAGCGTCGTGCGCACGGAAAGCCCGCCCTCGTAAAGCGCCTTATCGCCATAGCGCGCGATCAGTTCGCGACGGACTTCCTCGGTGAAATAGTCGGCCGCGAAGAGATAGCTGCCATTGTGGCGCATATTGACGTTGAGCGGTTCCGCCTTGGCCTTGTCGCCTTCCTCGCGGCTGACATAGCCATTCTCCACCATCCGGTCGATGACGAAATTGCGCCGGTCGATGGCGCGCTGGGTGTCCTTGAAAGGCTGGTAGTTGGAAGGACCCTTCGGCAGCGCCGCCAGATACGCCGCTTCTGAAATCGTCAGTTCGTTGACCGATTTGTCGTAATAAGTAAGCGCCGCGCCGGCGATGCCGTAAGCGCCATAGCCGAAGAAGATCTCATTCAAATAGAGTTCGAGGATACGGTCCTTCGAATAGGCCCGCTCGATGCGGAAGGCGAGGATCATCTCCTTGATCTTGCGTGCGATCGTCTGGTCGGACGAAAGCAGGAAGTTCTTCGCCACCTGCTGGGTGATGGTCGAGGCGCCGACGGGCCGGCGGCCGGTGCCGATATTGCGGATATCGACGATGACCGCGCGCATCAGCCCCTGGATGTCAATGCCGGGATGGGTGTAGAAGTTCTTGTCTTCCGCCGAAATGAACGCCGCCTTGACGCGGTCGGGAATGGCCTGGATCGGCAGGTAAAGACGCCTTTCATGGGCATATGAAGCCATGAGCGACCCGTCGGACGCGTGGATGCGTGTCATTACGGGCGGTTCATATTTCGCCAACACCTCGTAATCGGGCAAATCCTTCGTCAATTGGCCGACATAGGCGGCAACGCCGGCGGCCGCGAGCAGCCCCAGCATCACAGCCACGCCAAAGAAATAGCCAATCAGACGTAACATGCCCGCTCCAGTCGACGGAATTGGCGAGGGGCAAGCGAACCCGGCCGAATCAGCCGGTTTACAAACCCCACCAATGTCCTATTGCGCATCCTTGGCGTCGCGTTGTGGGTAAAATACGGCAGCACCGGAATCAGGCCTTCACCGGGCCAATTAAACCATGAGGTGTTGTGCACGTGCAACGTCGCATCCGGAGAACAGGACCCACTAACCGCCCACATGCACCCTCGCCGCGGCGAAAACGCCGACGGCATCCACCATGCTGGCCACCGCTTTAGCGCGCCAGGCGGGATCGCGCAATTCCGCTTCATCCTTGGGGTTGGACAAGTAGCCGAGTTCCACCAGGACGGAGGGGATGTCGGGCGCGCGCAGGACGCGAAACCCCGCCGAACGTTGCGGATTGTTGATCAATTCAACCTTGTCCGAAAGCTTTCCGACAAGAGTCCGGGCGAAACGCACGGAAAAACTGCGCGTCTCGCGCCTGATAAGATCGACCAATATGTCCGATACCTCGTGATTACGGTCGTCGACCTTGGCGCCCGCCAGCTTGTCGGAGAGATTTTCGCGAACGGCGACCGCAGCGGCCACGGCATCCGACGCCCGGTCGGAGAGCGTGTAGACGGTAGCGCCGCGTATGTCCGGCTCGTTTATCGTATCGGCATGGATCGATATGAAAAGATCGGCGCCGTCCCTGCGGGCAACCTGCACGCGCTCATCCAGCCTCAGATAGCGATCGTCGTCGCGCGTCATGTAGACATCGTATTTCCCCGTCTTAAGCAGCGCATCGCGAAGTTGCAGGCCGAATGCGAGGGTGATGTCCTTCTCGAGCGTTCCCGACACGCCTTGAGCACCGGGATCGATGCCTCCATGGCCGGGATCGAGTACGACGGTGAAGCGCTTTTTTCCCGCCGGCGCGGGCCGGGGCGCCGAATCGCGCGCGGAAACGCCGGTCGCTACCGCATTTCCCGCCTGCCTTGTAAGCGCGGCCTCGAATTTCGCCTCCGTGGCGGCGGCAATGTCCGCAACGAGCCTGTAGCCCGGCGTGTCCTCGTTCTTGATCACCTGAAGGCCATCTATGTCGAACGGCCCATCGGACGAGATCACCAGGCGCGACTGCCCATCCCCGATCTGCCCATAGTGAACCTCCGTGACGAGACCGACCGGCTTGGTCTGCGCCGCATCGATATGGAATTCCGTCTGCGGCATGTCGACGACAAGACGATGCGGATTGCGCAGCAGGAACCACCTTATCTCGGGCTTCTGGTCGAATTGGAGGACGATCCGGGTCCGCACCGCGTCGCCCGCCATCGCATAGCCGCGCGCCTGCAACGGAGCCGCGGCGACAGGCAGGGCAAGACCGAGGCAAACGCCAACGAAAGCGATGACGGATAGCAGCAGCCGCATGGAATTCGTCCGGGAGGATTGTCCCGGCAGCCGCACGATCCCAGCGTTCCAGGAGGTTCGAAGGATGAGAGGGGCCATATGTGAACCCTGTTTTCGGGCCAGCGGAAACGGAATGGCGTTCATTAAGATGATGGTAACGATTGGTAGCGGGTTACGGTTAATCAATTCTTGCCGCAAGGGCTACAGGCGGAGTTGGTTTGCCGACGATGAAATCGGGGTTGCTATAAATCGCGCCAGATCATAAAAGCGGCTCAGGGTCGCTGCAACGCTCGCGACCGGCTTTTGCCGCTGCAAACGGCCTTCATGCGCCTGCAGCTTGAATTCCGGAAAGAGCGTTATCACATGCGGCTCGAAGAATTTTCTCGGGGCTATCGGCATGCCGATGGCCTCTCGTGAGGAAAAGCGGCCAGGACGCATCGTTCTGCGCCGCGCGTAACGGTAGGACCCGAAAGGTCCATGTTCAAAAGCGGCTCCGTCGGAGAATTGATGGCATCGAGCACGCAGGGGAAAAGGCCAGCAACCAACGGCGCGACGATCGCGCCTGCGCGCCAATTCCCAATGCTCGGGCGACTCACGACGTCCCCCCTATTGTCCGGCACCCATCCTCCCCTGCTGCGTTGCGCCATACCGCGCGCCGCGGGGCCGATCGCTGCCGGGGAGATTTTTAGAAATGCCCAACAAAATGCTTATAGACGCCTCCCACCCGGAGGAAACGCGGGTTGTCGTCACTCGCGGTAATCGCATCGAGGAATTCGATTTCGAATCACAGGACAAGAAGCAACTCAAAGGAAACATCTATCTCGCGCGCGTCACCCGCGTCGAACCTTCCCTTCAGGCGGCCTTTGTCGAATATGGCGGCAACCGCCATGGCTTTCTTGCCTTCAACGAAATCCATCCCGATTACTATCAGATACCCGTAGCCGATCGCCAGGCGCTCCTGCGCGCCGAAGCGGAGGCCGCGAAGGCCGACGAAGAAGACGAGCAGCACGAGGAAGACCGCTCCAAGCGCGGCGCCCGCCGGCGTGGCAGAGGCCGCGGGCGAGCGAAAACCGAAGTCCGTGCTTCCGAGCAGGAAACATCCGCGTCGGAAGAAACATCCGGCGACGCGGACGTCTCAACCAGCGACGCCGCAACGGAAGACGGGAACACTCCCGGCGAATTTCCCACGGGCGAGTTCACGACGGAAGAGAACTCGTCCTCCAATGAGGATGGGATTGAAAGCGGCCCGGAAAGCGCCGGCGAGGCGAACGAAGACGATCACGACGGCGGGACCCGACGCACGCTTGCCGAAAGCGTCGAGGCCGATGTCGTCTCCGAGACGGCGGAAAGCGTCGAATCGGACGGCAATGGCGACAGCGACGAAAACGGCATCGAATCGGTCGGCGCCGAGGATGCGCTGGAGGAAATCCGGACCCGTCGGCGCCCCCCGCGCCGCCAGTACAAGATCCAGGAAGTCATCAAGCGCCGCCAGATCCTGCTCGTGCAGGTCGTCAAGGAAGAGCGAGGCAACAAGGGCGCGGCGCTGACGACCTATCTGTCGCTTGCCGGCCGCTATTCTGTTCTCATGCCCAACACAGCGCGCGGCGGCGGTATTTCGCGCAAGATCACCAACGCACAGGACCGCAAGCGGCTGAAGGATGTCGTCAAGGATCTCGACGTGCCGGAAGGCATGGGGGTTATCCTGCGCACCGCCGGCGAGAACCGGACGAAGGCGGAGATCAAGCGCGATTACGAATATCTGATGCGGCTTTGGGAAAACGTCCGAAATCTGACGCTGCAATCGACCGCCCCTGCCCTCGTCTATGAGGAAGGCAGCCTCATCAAGCGTTCGGTCAGGGATCTCTACAACAAGGATATAGACGAGATCCTGGTCTCCGGCGAGGAAGGCTATCGCGAGGCCAAGGATTTCATGCGCATGCTGATGCCGAGCCATGCGAAAGTCGTCCAGCCTTACCGCGATCCCGTCCCGATCTTCGCCAGACAGGGCATCGAGGCGCAGCTTGACCGCATGCTGCAACCGCAGGTGACGTTGAAATCCGGCGGCTACATCATCATCAACCAAACCGAGGCGCTGGTCGCGATCGACGTCAACTCCGGGCGGTCGACGCGCGAGCATTCGATCGAGGACACGGCGCTCCAGACCAATCTCGAAGCAGCCGATGAAGTGGCGCGCCAGCTTCGGTTACGCGACATGGCGGGTCTTATCGTCATCGACTTCATCGACATGGAGGAGAACCGCAACAACCGCGCCGTCGAAAAGCGGCTGAAGGATTGCCTCAAGAACGACCGTGCCCGCATCCAGGTCGGCCGCATCTCGCATTTCGGCCTGATGGAGATGTCGCGGCAGCGGATCAGGGCGAGCGTGCTCGAATCGACGATGAAGCCGTGCCCGCATTGCGGTGGCACCGGGCATGTGCGCTCGGATTCCTCCGTCGCGCTTCATGTCGTCCGCGCCATCGAGGAACATCTCCTCAAGGATGGGCACCATCACATCACGGTCCATACGCCGGCGGCGACCGCGCTATATGTGCTCAACCATAAGCGCGCGAACCTGACCGAACTCGAGAACCGTTTCGGATTGACGATTTCGATCGAGGCCGACGAAACGCTTGGGGCCCAGCATTATTCGATCGTCAAGGGCGCCGCGGTCGAACGCAAGGAAGGCGGTGAAACGCCTCTCGATACGCCGGCCTTCGAGGCGATGGAAATCGATGACGCGCAGGAAGATACTTCCGATCACGACGTCGAGGCGGAAGGTGCGGAGCAAGGCGACCATCATCGCAAGCGCCGGCGCAAGCGGCGCCGTCGCGGGCGCGATCATGCTGGCGAGGAGCATACGGCTTCGACGAGCACATCCGAAATAATCGCCGATGCCGACGAACAGGCTTTCGGCGGTGAAGAGGATGCGGAATCGAACGAAGTTCCTGGCGGACCTGCAGCGGAAGGCGAATCACGCAAGCGCCGACGCGGCAAACGCGGCGGGCGGCGCAACAAGCACGATCTGACAAGCAAACAGCAATCCGACCAGGAAAGCGGCACATTCGCCACGCAGGATGAAGAAACCTTGGACGTTGCCGAAATGGCTTCCGCGACGAGCGGCGTCGCCTTGCCGGTTGATGAAACGACGGCAGCGGGACCCGAGGAAGTCATTATCGCTGCTCTTGCGGAAGCCGCGCCTGAATCGGCTGTTCAGGAAGAGGTGGTGAAGACACCGCGCCGCAGGGTCCGGAAAACCAAGGTCAAAGCTGCTGAAGATGCCTCGCAGGCCGAGACGGACGAAACGGCAAAAACGGAAGCGAGCAAGGCGGAACCGGAGGCGCCGGCCGAAGTCCCCGAACCTGCAACCGTGACCGAGGAAGTGGAAGCGTCGGCTGGAGAAGAGGCCAGTCAGCCATCCGTTCCGGTTGTCACGTCGTCAGGCCAATCCTCGAAGGAGGAAGCCCGTCCGCGCAAGAGCGGTTGGTGGCAAAGGAAGGGTTTTTTCTGATTGATCTGAAACATTGACCCGGCGGCGGAAAACCATTGATGCGATGCGTTTTCCGTCCTCGGAAGATGTTATACCGAAGGCCCTGACGTTTGCCCCTTCGTCGCTACGGTGCGTCCTTCGAGGCCCGCTTCGCGGGCACCTCAGGATGAGGGAGGTTTGCGCCAACGACCCTCATCCTAAGGTTCTCGCCCAGAGGGCGAGCCTCGAAGGACGCACCAACAGAAAAGTCGAACATAGGAACCGTCGGTATTATCCCGGCGATCGGCGTTGGGCGTTAGGCAGCATCGTGGCGTTTGCCGCCGCTGCCCTGCACCCGGAACGGCCTCTCTCCGCGGATGATGTCGCTGGCCTCGATGTAAGCCATCTCGATCAGATAGGCGAGCATGTCGCATCGTTCCGCTTCAGCCATGGTCCGCAACTGGCCAAGCATGGACTGAAGATAATCCAGCCTATCGGTTCGCCTTTTATTGTATGATGCTGTCATCGCGTCCTCTTCGATCCGAATGGGACTTCTCCGCGAAGGGGGGCAACGCGCCCTCGCCGCAAGCTGCAAAAGATTCTCATCAAATGTTAAAGTTGTAAATATCATATATATGCAATTCACGATTGCATTTCGATATGCCGATACCCTAATTTCCTCCTCGCCCCTTGACCGCGGACGAAAGCGCGGCCATGTGCTGGAGGAATTTCCAAAGAGTCTGGCTGCGCATGCCGTTCCCGGCGCGGTAGAGGCTGCCACGTGAGGGAAAGCCTTATTTTAAATGGATGTCGTCGTCGTCGAATCGCCCGCAAAGGCGAAAACGATCAACAAATATCTTGGCCGCAACTATAAGGTTCTGGCCTCCTTCGGCCATGTCCGGGACTTGCCCGCCAAGGACGGGTCCGTGCGTCCTGACGACGATTTCTCCATGTCATGGTCCGTCGACGGCAAATCGTCGAAACACCTAACCGAAATCGTCAAGGCGCTGAAGGATGCGGACGGCCTGATCCTCGCGACCGACCCCGATCGGGAAGGCGAGGCGATCTCCTGGCATGTACTCGAAGTGCTGCGCCAGAAACGTGCCTTGAAGGACAAGCCCGTCAGGCGCGTCGTCTTTAATGCCATCACCAAGAACTCCGTTCTCGACGCGATGGCCAATCCACGCGAGATCGACGCCCCGCTGGTCGATGCCTATCTGGCCCGCCGCGCGCTCGACTATCTCGTCGGTTTCACGCTTTCGCCGGTGCTCTGGCGCAAGCTGCCGGGCGCCCGCTCGGCCGGGCGGGTGCAGTCGGTGGCATTGCGCCTCGTCTGCGACCGCGAAGCGGAGATCGAACGCTTCGTCCGTGAGGAATACTGGCAGATCGCCGCCCTTCTCTCGACGCCGCGCAAGGAGGATTTCCAAGCGCGGTTGACGGCGTTCGACGGCAAAAAGCTACAAAAGCTCGACATCAAGACGGAAGGGCAAGCCGCCGATATCAAGGTGATGCTCGAAGGCGCTGTCTTCCGCGCCGTTTCCGTCGAGGCAAAGCCGACCAAGCGCAACCCAGCCCCGCCCTTCACCACATCCACCCTGCAGCAGGCCGCCTCCTCGCGGCTCGGCTTTTCGGCGAGCCGCACCATGCAGGTGGCGCAGCGTCTTTATGAAGGCGTCGATCTCGGCGGCGAGACGGCAGGCCTCATCACCTATATGCGAACCGATGGCGTCCAGATGGCGCCGGAGGCGATCGCCAGCGCCCGCGACGTGATCGGCCGCGAGTTCGGCAGCCGCTATGTGCCGGAAAAGCCGCGCCAATATTCCGTCAAGGCCAAGAACGCCCAGGAAGCCCACGAGGCCATCCGCCCGACTGATTTTTCGCGCACGCCCGCTTCGGTGAAGCAATATCTCGATCCCGACCAGGCGCGCCTCTACGACATCGTCTGGAAACGGGCCATTTCCAGCCAGATGCAGGCGGCGGACATCGAGCGCACGACGGTCGAGATCGAGGCGGTCAACGGGAGTCGCACCGCCGGCCTGCGCGCCGTCGGCTCCGTCACCCGCTTCGACGGTTTCCTCGCCGCCTATGCCGACCAGCGCGACGACGACGCCGAGGACGACGAGAACACCCGCCTTCCCGAAATCAGGTCGGGCGAGACGCTCGACCGGCGCTCCATTGAAGCCACCCAACACACGACCGAGCCGCCGCCGCGCTATTCCGAGGCATCGCTCATCAGGAAGATGGAGGAACTCGGCATCGGCCGGCCATCGACCTATGCCAGCACGCTGAAGACGTTGGAGGACCGCGGCTATGTCGCCATAGAGAGGCGCCGCCTGATCCCCGAGGCCAAGGGACGGCTGGTAACGGCCTTTCTCGAAAGCTTCTTCGAGCGCTATGTCGAAT
Source organism: Rhizobiaceae bacterium (assembly GCA_035547755.1). GTDB lineage: Bacteria > Pseudomonadota > Alphaproteobacteria > Rhizobiales > Rhizobiaceae > Mesorhizobium_L. Next base: position 2,234 of record DASZUG010000097.1, on the reverse strand, counting down.
ATGACTTCACCGCCTCGCTCGAAGAGAAGCTCGACGAGATTTCCGACGGCAAGCTTTCGTGGAAAGAGGTGCTGCGCGATTTCTGGCGGGATTTTTCCGGCGCCGTGGACGGCATCAAGGAATTGCGCGTTTCCGACGTGCTCGACGCGCTCAACGAGGAACTGGCGCCGCTCGTCTTTCCACCGAAGGAGGACGGCTCCGACCCGCGTGTCTGCCCGCGCTGCGGCTCGGGAAGGTTATCTTTGAAGCTCGGCAAGTTCGGCGCCTTCGTCGGCTGCTCGAACTACCCCGAATGCGGCTATACCAGGCAGTTGGGCGATGCGCTGAACGGCAATGGCGAGGACGGCGCCGGCGCCGAGGATGGCGCCAGGGTGCTGGGCAAGGACCCCTATACGGACGAGGAAATCACGCTTCGCTCCGGCCGTTTCGGTCCCTACGTCCAGCGCGGCGAAGGCAAGGAAGCCAAGCGGGCCAGCCTGCCGAAAGGCTGGAAAGTCGAGGACATCGACCACGAAAAGGCGCTCGCCCTGCTGTCGCTGCCGCGCGATGTCGGCGCGCATCCGGAAACGGGGAAGATGATTTCGGCCGGCATCGGCCGCTACGGCCCCTTCGTCCTGCATGAAGGCACCTACGCAAACCTCGAATCGGTCGAGGATGTCTTTTCGATCGGCCTCAACCGCGCCGTTTCGGTCCTTGCCGAAAAGCAATCGAAGGGAGCGAACGGCAGGGGCCGCGGAACACCGGCGGCCTTGAAGGACTTGGGAGAGCATCCCGGTGGCGGCGGCCATATCACCGTGCGCGACGGACGGTATGGACCCTATGTCAATTTCGGCAAGATCAACGCGACATTGCCAAAGGGCAAGGAGCCGCTATCCGTGACACTTGACGAGGCAATGGCGCTGATCGCCGCCAAGGCGGAAAAGGGCGGCGGGCAGAAAAAGGCCGCGCGCGGCCGGAAAGCCTGAGAGAGAATTGGCACGAAGCCTGTCCGGAAATACAACCAGAGCGAAGAGCGCCAAGGCGGGACGGGCAAACCGCGCTTCCCCCAAGGCCTCTTTCCGGCCGAGCCGCGAGGATATTCTCAGCTACATCTCCGAAAACCCCGATCGGGCCGGCCGCCGCGAGATCGCCAGGGCTTTTTCCCTCAAGAATGACGACCGCATCTGGCTGAAAGACATTTTGCGCGATCTCGAGGACGAGGGTCTGATCGAGACGCGGCGCAAGCGCCTGGCGCGACGCGGCACGCTTCCGAGCGTGACAGTTCTCGATATTTTCGCCCGGGACAATGATGGCGGGTTGCTGGCGCGCCCGGCGGAACGCGCCAATGAGGACGACACGCAAAATCCCCTCGTCGCCATCCGGATTCCGAAGGGGCTGAAAGGTCCTATGCCGGGTATCGGCGATCGCGTCCTCGCCAAGTTGACGCCGAGCAAGGACGGCGAAGGCCCCGCCTATACCGCCCGCGTGATGAAGATCATCGACCGGCGGCAGGAAGCGGTGCTCGGCGTGCTTCGTGTGATGCCGGACGGCAGCTTCCGCATCGAGCCGGTCGAGCGCCGGCAGCCGGAATTGGTGATCGAGGCTGATTTCCTCAACGGCGCCAAGGCCGGCGATCTGGTCGAGGTGGAGCCGTTCCGGGTCGCGCGCTATGGCCTGCCGCGTGGAAAAATCCTGTCGGTCGTCGGCTCGATGACGAGCGAAAAGGCGGTCTCGATGATCGCCATCCACGCCCACGAAATCCCGCACATCTTCCCGCCCGCCGTTCTCGCCGAAGCGGAAGCCGCCAAAGCCGCCACCATGGCCGGTCGCGAAGACTGGCGCGATGTACCGCTCGTGACGATCGATCCGGCCGACGCCAAGGATCACGACGACGCCGTTTTCGCCGAACCGGATACGGATGAGAAGAATCCCGGCGGCGTCATCGTCACCGTCGCCATAGCCGATGTCGCGGCTTATGTGCGCCCCGGCTCGGCGCTCGATCGCGAGGCGCTGAAGCGCGGCAATTCGGTCTATTTCCCCGACCGTGTCGTCCCGATGCTGCCGGAGCGCATTTCGAACGATCTCTGCTCGCTGAGGGAAAACGAGGACCGCCCTGCCCTCGCCGTCCGCATGGTGTTCGGCGCCGACGGCCACAAGCGGAACCACCGCTTCCACCGCATCATGATGCGATCGGCGGCGAAGCTCTCCTACCAGGAGGCGCAGGACGCCTTCGACGGCAAGCCCAAGCGCGGCCT
>DASZUG010000096.1:0-18342 GCA_035547755.1 Rhizobiaceae bacterium | reverse complement strand
AATTCCACGCTTGCCGCCGGCGAGGTGAAGTCAAGCACGCCATTGGCCTTGGCGAAGGCCGGCAGAGGATCATCCGTTACGGGAATGCCAATCGCGCCGAGGCCGGCGATCTCGCCGGCATCCCTGCCGAGCGCGGGCGAGCCCGCCCGTTCGATGGCTGCGGCGACATAGGCGCCCGGCGTTTCGTGCACCGTGCGGACGAGGTTCTGCCCCATGCGTCCGGCCGCGCCGACGATCACCAGCCCCATATCGCTCATAGCGACCCTCCCGCTTTCCGCCTCGCCCGCGGCGCGGGCGAAGGCCTTTCAGCCACATGCGTGTCGTCCACCAATTGCAGACCCTTTTCGCTCGGCAAACGGTAGAAACGGGCATAGACGCCATTCGGGATGGCAAGGAGGTCCTGGTGCGAGCCCTCCTCCACGACCCTGCCCTCATGCAGCACCACGATATGGTCCGCGTCGACGACAGTCGACAGCCTGTGGGCGATGACGATGGTGGTGCGGCCCTTCATGACCGTCGCCAGCGCCTCCTGGACGCGCAGTTCCGATTCATTGTCGAGCGCCGAGGTCGCCTCGTCGAGGAGGAGGATCGGCGCGTCGCGCACCATGGCGCGGGCGATCGAAAGCCGCTGCCGCTGGCCGCCGGAAAGCGTCACGCCGTTTTCGCCGACAAGCGTGTCATAGCCGTCCTTCTGCTGGCGGATGAATTCGTCGGCCTGGGCAAGCCGCGCCGCCGCCTCGATCTCCTCGTCCGTCGCCTCCGGCCGGCCGTAGCGGATATTGTCGCGGATCGTCCCCTCGAACAGGTACGGCTGCTGCGAGACATAGGCGAGCGAATGCCGGAGCGACCGTTTCGTCACCTTCGAAATATCCTGCCCGTCGATTTCGATTATGCCAGCATCAAGGTCATAGAAACGTTGCAGAAGCGCGACCAGGGTCGATTTGCCGGCGCCGGAACTGCCGACGATGGCCGTCGTCTTGCCGGCCGACGCGGTGAAGCTGACGCCGTGCAGGACAGGCATGCCGCCTTCATAGGAGAAGGAAACATCGCGGAAATCGATCTCGGCATGGGAGACCTGGAGTTCCGCCGCGTCTGATACGTCGCGCTGGTGTGGCTCGATGTCGAGGATCTCATAGATCATGCGCGCATTGACCAGCGACTTTTCAAGCCCCACCTGCACGCGCGCCAGGCGGCGCGCCGGATCGTAGGCAAGAAGAAGCGCGGTGATGAAGGAAAAGACGCTGCCGGGCGGCTGGTGATCGATGGATGCGCGATAGCCGGCATAGGCGATGACGCCGGCGATGGCGAAACCCGCCAGAACCTCCGAGATGGGCGACATGCGTTCGGCGACCCGCGCGATGCGGTTGGCGCGCTTTTCAGCGATGGAGATCAGCGCGGCGATCTTTTGCGAGAGCTGGTCCTCCATGGTGAAGGCCTTGACGATGGCGATGCCTTGCGTCGCCTCCTGCATGGCGCCGATCAGGCGGGAATTGTATTCCACCGCCTCGCGGGTGACGCGCCTCAGTCGCCGCATCAGATAGTTTATGGTGAGCACAAGCGGGGGGCCGATCAGGAGCGCGATCGCCGAAAGCAGCGGGTCCTGGAAGATCATCACCGCAACGAGGCCGATGACGGAGACGGCGTCGCGCGCAACCGACGTCAGGGTCAGGCCGAGCAGGTCGCGCACGCCGGTGACGTTCTGGTTGATGCGCGCGGCGAGATGGCCGGAGCGGTTGGCGTAGAAATAGCCGAGGCCCAGCCGCATCAGATGATCGAACAGCCGCTGCTGGTAACGGGCGACGAGATTGTTGCCAATCTTGGCGAGCAGCACCGCCTGGCCGTAGCTCGCCAAGCCGCGGATCGCGAAGGCGACCATGATCGAGCCGCAGATGATCCAGATGAGATCGTAGCGCTGCTTGTAGAACACCTCGTCGACCACGTCGCGCATGATCCAGGCGCTGAACGCGCCCGAGCCGGCAACCGCCAGCAGGCAGACGACCGTCAATGCGTAGGTGCCGGCATAATCACGCCCGTTTTCGGAGATGATGCGCCGGAGGATGGCGATGACATCACCTGGAGAACTTTTCTGTTTCTTTTTCCGCGCCGACAAGCCTGGCTTATTCCCTTGCAATTCCCGTTCGCGGGGAAGTATCCCGCATGTGGCATGCTCATACCGTTCCGGCAACCTCTTGCCTATGGCCGCCAGAGCATTTGGCCGGTGGGTTTGACATCTCGTGCCGGCAAAGTCGCCGATCGGCCAATGATCCGAAGAAGATCACCATTCAAATTAACAGGTTAGCTTGTGTTGCAATCCGGTGCCAGCGGCGGACTTTCGGTTCTGCGCTTAAGCGATGCTCCAGCGGCGCCCCTTCGTCTCGACGCCGAAGCGTGCCGGCGTACGCGCATAGGCGGCAAGACCCGTCACCGCGCCGAGCGGGTGGGTGATGACATAGACCGGCATCGCCTCCAGCAGTTGGCGGTGCGGCGCCTTGTCCTCGAAGGCGGCGCGAAAGGCGCCGGTCTTGAGCGCCGGTATGATCTTCTGCGCGATGCCGCCGGTGAGATAGACGCCGCCGCGGCTCATGAAGACGAGCGCAAGATCGCCGGCCATGCGCCCAAGGCAGGTGACGAACATTTCGAGTGCTTCCTTGGCTACCGCGTCGGTCTTGTCGAGCGCCGCGGCGGTGATTTCCGCCGGCGTCGTGAACGGGGCATCCTTGCCGTCGGCCCTGGCGATGGCGCGATAGATATTGACGAGACCGCGCCCGCACAGAAGCTGCTCGCCCGAAAGGCGTCCATCGATCTTCTCGATATGCGGGAACACCTCGTAGTCGCGCGCCGTACGCGGGCCGATATCCATATGACCGCCCTCGCCGGGAACCGGTATCCATCGATGGCAGGCATGGACGAGGCCGGCGACACCGAGACCGGTGCCGGGGCCGAGCACGACGCGCCCGGCATTGAGTTCCGGCAGGCCGGGGCCGATCTTCTCCATGTGCTCTTCGCCGAGCGCGACGACGGATAGCGCCTGCGCCTCGAAATCATTCAGCACCACGATGTCATGCAGGCCGAGCGTCTCGGCCATCACTGTCGGCCGCACCACCCAGTTGCAATTGGTGAGCCGGATCTCGTCGCTGTCGACGGGACCCGCGACTGCCAGTACGGCCGAGCGCGGCAGGATCGAGGTATGATCGAGGATCGCGCTTTGTATAGCCTCGTCTATGGTGGCGAAATCTGCGGTGCGCACCGTCGGGAATTCCTTCGGCGCCGCATAGGAATCGACCAGGATGGCGAAGCGCGCATTGGTGCCGCCTATATCGCCGATCAGGATCGGGAATTTGAGGATATTGTCTTCGCCGCTCACCTGCACCATGGTTGGTTCCCTGGGTCTTTGTTCCCGCCGGCCGTTTCGAGCCTTGCCGTTCGGCGCCCACCGCTCGCCCCTGCCGCAACAACGAGGTGGATGGCAGAGCCGTTCCACGCACGTCGCCAACGGAATTCCAGCGCGATCCTCAGCCTAAATCGGTTGAACCTATAGGCGCGCCGATCCTGGAAGAAAAGGGCGTCCGCTTATATTTACCGGCTTTCCTTCTTCGGGCGCCCCATCTTCGGCCGCGACGTCGGCAACGGCACGGTCTCTTTATGCTCGGCCGAATAGGCGCTCGGCGTCACCGTGACGGTTTCGGAGCCCGCCGTTTCCGTGCCTTCCATACCCGCCGGATAGAGCGTCACAGCCGCCGCCGAGACCGGCGACGGTTCGGAAAGCACGGCGCGGCAGGCTTTTGGCAGCGCGGCCATGGTCATGACGTCGCGCGCTTTCGGCTTCGGATGCTTGGCCGGCCGCCAGGGCTCTTCGGTGAACCACCAGGCAAGCGGCTTGCCGCAACCGTCGTCATGCGGCACCGCCGCCTGTTCCTTGCATTCCGGCGAGCCGGGCTGGCAGCCGATGCGGATGTGGAAATGGTCGTCATGGCCCCAGAAAGGCCGGATCTTCCTAAGCCAGGAGCGGTCGCCCTTCACGGTTTCGCAGAGTTCCTTCTTGATGCCGGGATGGACGAGCACGCGCTCGATCTGGGGATAGCTTGCGACGAGTTTCAACAGCGCCGTGCGCTGAGCGGTCCACAGATGCGGGTTGACCTCCAGCGTGCCCTTTTTCAGCACCGAGGGATCGCCGCGCGTATCCGCCTCCGCCTCGCTCATGCCGCCCTTCGGCATCGGCCAGTACCAGATGTCGGCATCGAGCCCGATCTGGTGCGAGGCATGGCCGGTGAACATCGGGCCGCCGCGCGGTTGCGCGATGTCGCCGATCAAAAGCCCCTGCCAGCCGAGCTTGGTATAGGCATCCTCGGAGAAGCGCTCGATCAGACGGATCATCGCCGGATGGCCCCAGCGGCGGTTGCGCGAAGGGTGCATCACCTGCCAGTGCGGACCTTTGAGGGGCAGCGCGACGCCGCCGGTGAAGCAGCCCTTGCTGTAGAAGCCGATTGACTGCGGCCGCCCGAGCGCCGGCAGTTTCTCCGCCGCGAACAGCGTCTTGGCGAGCGGATCGGCGTGGACCGGCCCCGCCATTCCCGTCAGTTCCAGGGCCGCCAATCCGAAAAGAGCGAGCGCCAGCGCCCCGCTGGAAAACCTCCTCGAAAGTTTCATTCCCGACCTCCGACGGCCTGTTTTCCGCGAATCATAACATGAGAGAGCACGATTTTCGATCAATTGAGTCACGCCAGCGACCGAACGCCGCTTCGAAGGACGACCGGAGCACGAAAAAGATAGGCGATCGATAAAATTGTAACGGGCTGCTTAGCGCAACATTCGTTCCTGGTTCTGTATGAAATGGGACAACGGGCTGGAAACAAGCAAAATGTGCCTGGATTTCAAAGGATTCATCGGTTCTTCGAGCGGGTCGTTCGTCCCGATCGTCGCGTTGTGCCTGGTGCCTCTGGTGCTGAGCGTCGGCATGGCCACGGACTATGCGATGGGGGTGCGCAGCGAGAATTCGATGCAGAATGCGCTCGATGCGGCTGCTTTGTCGCTGACCACCATGCCGCAATCCGCGACCGATTCCGATCGCCAGCAGATGTTGCAGACCATGTATGCGTCGAATGGCGGCGAGGGCACGGCCACGCTCGAATCCGCCACGTTCGATCCCGACGGGACGCTGCATGTCAGCGCCAAGGCGAACTATTCCCTGCCGACCAATTTCATGAAGCTGGCGAGGATCGACCAGGTCCCGATCGCGGTTGCGACCGGCATCGTAAAGAAACCCACGCTGGTGCAGGCGACGTTCAAGATCACCAAGGCGTCGGGTTATTGGAACAAGACCATGACGCTCTACGGCATCAAGTTCGGCGCCACGACCGCGGTCCCGCTGATGCAGATCACCTATACCTATAACGGGGCGGGCGGGGCCAAAGGCTACGGCACAACCATCGTGCAGACGCCCAACAGCAACGGACAGTTCAAGACCAACAAGAACGTGAAGCAGCAGCAGGTCTGCACCAGCACGACCTATAATCCGTGGAAGCCTATTCCTTCCGGCTCGTTCGTGGATGGCAATTTGCTGACCACCTGCAACTTCACCGTCGGCGGCAGCAGCGGCGGCACCGGCGCCGCCGTTGATGTCAGCCAGATGCAGGATCTCTATCTCGAGATGGATGTACCCCAGGGTTATCCAAGCGTGTTGAAATCGAACGACCCTAACACTTCGGACAGGCTCTATCTCAACGTCCAGTACGACAATAACGGCAATGCCATATCCGCAGACGAAGTGGCGGCCGGGACGACCGTCGACATCTTCACCGCCGTGCCGTGCGGACAGACCAGCAACCAGGCCTGGGAAGACGGCGGCAACGCCGTTCCGGCCCCCGTTTCCAATGCGGACTTCTTCTATTCCGTGACGGGCAAATGCGACTATACGCAACGCGTCGCCAACACCCGCTTCACGCAATGAGCACCCCATCTCTCCCCTTGCGGGAGAGAAAGCGAGGCAAGCCGTAGGCGCAGCCTAAGTGTTAGAAATCGCAAGGGAGGGGGTAAGGAGCGGTCGGCCGCGAGCCGAACAATCGACAACGATTTGTCGATTGTTCGACCTATGGTCGACCGCTTCTCACCCCCGCTCGGCGAGTTTCGGCCCTCCCGTTTCCCACCCGTGCATTCCGGTTCGACAGGCTCACCATGAGGGCTACTGAGAGGCTCCCCCTATCGAGGCTGCTTTATTGATAATTCGCTACAGTCCAGCCAAACTTCCCTTTGAAGGGCTTTATTCATTGGCGCTGCTTGGCAGTAGCCCTCATGGTGAGCTTGTCGAACCACGAGGGCGCTTGGCACCCGTTCTTCGTCAGGATCAGGGCTCCATCATGAGGGGAGGGACAAAATGGAAGTCACCGTTTATATCCTCCGCTGCGCGGACGGGTCATATTATACCGGCCTGACGAAGCAGGAGATCGAGGCGCGCGTTTGGGAGCACAATGCGGGCACCTATGACGGCTACACGAAGAAGCGGCGGCCGGTGGAACTCGTCTTCTCCGAGACCTATGACCGGATCATCGACGCCATCGCGCGCGAGCGGCAGATCAAGGGCTGGACCCGCGTCAAGAAGGAAGCGCTGATCCGCTACGATTACGAGGCCCTGCCGGAACTGGCGAGGAACCGGCAGGGCATAATCTATGTGAAGCGCTGGCCGCCGGTGGAGGAGTGAGCGCCGGGACATCGAGAGTAGGCGCCAAGCGCCCTCGTGGTTCGACAAGCTCACCATGAGGGCTACTGATAAGTCGCGCCAAAGAATAGCGCCCTTCAAAGGGAAGTTTGGCTGGGCTGTACCGAATTATCAATAAAGCAACCGCGATAGTGAGGCCTTTCAGTAACCCTCATGGTGAGCTTGTCGAACCACGAGGGCGCTTGGCACTTGCCTGTCAACTATCCCCCATCTTCAGCGCCTGGATGAACGCCTCCTGCGGGATGTCCACCTTGCCGAAGGAGCGCATGCGTTTCTTGCCTTCCTTCTGCTTTTCGAGCAGCTTGCGCTTGCGCGTCACGTCGCCGCCATAGCATTTGGCGGTGACGTCCTTCCTCAGCGCCGAGATCGTCTCGCGCGCGATGATGCGGCCGCCGATCGCCGCCTGGATCGGGATCTTGAACATGTGCTTGGGGATCAGCTCCTTCAGCTTCTCCACCATGGCGCGGCCGCGCTTTTCCGCCGCAGAACGGTGCACCATCATCGACAGCGCGTCGACCGGCTCGTCATTGACAAGGATCGACATCTTCACGAGGTCGCCCTCGCGATAGTCGGTCAGATGATAGTCGAAGCTGGCATAGCCCTTGGAGATCGACTTCAGCCGGTCGTAGAAATCGAACACCACCTCGTTCAGCGGCAAATCATAGACCAGCATGGCGCGCTTGCCGACGTAGCTCAGGTCGGCCTGGATGCCGCGCCGCTCCTGGCAGAGTTTCAGAATCGCGCCGAGATAATCGTCGGGAGTGAGGATCGTGGCGCGGATCCATGGCTCCTCGATGGACGCCACCTTCACCGGGTCGGGCATGTCGGCGGGATTGTGCAGCTCCTTCTCCGTACCGTCGGTCAGGTGCATGCGGTAGACGACGCTGGGAGCCGTGGCGATCAGGTCGAGATTGAATTCGCGCTCCAGCCGCTCCTGGATGATTTCGAGGTGCAGGAGGCCAAGGAAGCCACAGCGGAAGCCGAAGCCGAGCGCGGCCGACGTTTCCATTTCGAAGCTAAAAGAAGCGTCGTTCAGGCGCAGCTTGCCCATCGCGGCGCGCAGATCCTCGAAATCGGCGGCATCGACCGGGAAGAGGCCGCAGAACACGACCGGCTGCGCCGGCTTGAAGCCCGGCAACATGGAAGCGGTCGGGCGTCGGTCCTCGGTGATCGTGTCGCCGACGCGGGTATCCGCCACTTCCTTGATCGAGGCGGTGATGAAGCCGAGTTCACCGGGGCCGAGCTCGTCCACCGGCAGCATTTTCGGGGTGAAGACGCCGACGCGCTCGACCGGATATTTCGCGCCCGTGCCCATCATGCGGATGGTCTGGCCCTTCTTCAGCACGCCGTCGATGACGCGCACCAAAACGATGACGCCGAGATAGGCGTCGTACCAGCTGTCGACCAGCATGGCTTTCAGCGGCGCGTCGGCCTTGCCCTCACGCGGCGGCGGCAGCTGATGGACGATCGCCTCCAGAACATCCTCGATGCCGAGTCCTGTCTTGGCGGAGATCAGCACTGCTTGCGAGGCGTCGAGACCGATCACCTCCTCCACCTGCTCCTTGACGCGCTCCGGCTCGGCGGCCGGCAAATCAACCTTGTTCAGCACCACGACGATCTCGTGATCGTTGTCGATCGCCTGATAGACATTGGCGAGCGTCTGCGCCTCGACGCCCTGGCTGGCGTCGACGACGAGCAGCGAGCCCTCGCAAGCGGCCAGCGAGCGGGAGACCTCATAGGCGAAATCGACGTGGCCGGGCGTGTCGATGAGGTTCAGGACATAGTCCTCGCCGTTTTTCGCGCGGTAGTTCAGGCGCACGGTCTGCGCCTTGATGGTGATGCCGCGTTCGCGCTCGATGTCCATGGAATCGAGCACCTGCTCCTTGCCCGCCATTTCGCGCGCGTCGAGGCCGCCCGTCAGCTGGATCAGCCGGTCGGCGAGGGTCGATTTGCCATGGTCGATATGGGCGACAATGGAGAAATTGCGGATGTGGTCGAGCGGTGTGGCCATGGTGCGGCGCTTTAGCAGCCGGCCTCCGCTTCCACAAGCGGGGCCTGCCTTGCAGCGCCATTGGAATCAGGCGGCGGGAGTTTCCTCGGCGAAGCGGCCGAAGACGGCGCCCGCGAGCTTCCAGAGGAAGAGCGCGAGGATGGAGCCGCCGATGCCGTCCACGGCATAATGCCAGCCGAGCACGATCGAGCCGACATAGATCACGAACGCGAAGAGCCAAAAGGCGATGCCCGCCGCTTTCGACCGGCTGCTCCAGTAGAGGGCGTAAAGCGTCGCCATCGCGACATGCATGGACGGAAAGGCGGAAATGCCGGCGCTGCCGGCGCGGGTGCCGATATAACCTTGCCACAGCGTGTCCTGCGTGTAGAGCGCCCAGACGCTATGGTCAGCGGAAATAGCTTTCAGCGAGTCCACCAGCGGCTGGTAGGCGTCCCCAAGGCCGATCAGCGCAAAATAGCAGGGGCCGGCAGAGGAAAAACCCACCGCCATGAAGAAGCCGCCGACCGTCCAGATCAGCATGAAGGCTGCGATGAACTGATGGCGCAGCGCGGTGTCACGCGCACTGATCGCAACGGAAAAGCAGGTGCCGATCAGGATTAAGAACCAGAAATTGTAGGCAAAGTTCAGCACCATTACGGCGGCCGGGCTCGTCGCCAGCCACCAGAGCCTCTCATAGGGCGCCGCGCCAAAAGCGAGGATATGGTCGAGATGGGAAAGCGTGCGGTCGAGATAGAAGGGCGACAGGATGGCGATCGCCCCTTTCAGCACGCCGAAGGCGGAAACGAAGACGATGATCGCGAAAAGCCCGTTCAGCGCGTTGGCGATGCGCTCGGTGCTGCCGAAAAAACGCGTGAAGGCGGCGAAAAACGCGCCGAGCGGCGAGGGATTCCTTTCGACGAAGGCGAGCCACAGGAAACGTCCGATCGCCAGCGCATAGGCGAAAACGGCGAAGGCGAGAAAAAGCCAGCTGCCATATTCCTCCACGGCGCCGAAATCCGGCATGTTGCCGGTCTTGGCACCCACGATCACCGCCATCGCCAGCACCGCAAGCGCCAGCGCGTGCAGCCAGCGATGCCGCCGGAGCGAAGCGCGGAAAGCCTGGCCGAGATCGCGCCCCCAAAGGGCCGCTCCTGACCGAACGGATAAGATGGCTGTGTTCTGCATTCCTGTTTGCGCCTCTGCCCGCTCCTTCCTAGCGCCAAGGTCTTGCCGTTTCGCTAATGGCGTGGGCGCGCCGGGGAAGAGGGCCGACAGGAGGCGGCGCTTTTCGATTTATATGCGCGCGGCCCGTCTCTCCTTGCCTGCCACTCCTTGAAAGTACAAAAGTACGATTTGCCGCCGACGAGACGGGCTGTACTCCCGAAGAAAAGCGGCTATGGTTGCGGTCGGCAGATCGATACCCAGACCAGAATGCTCGAGGGAGGATACATGTCCGAAATCAATATGGTGGTGAACGGACGCAAGGTTTCCGGCAATGTCGAGGACCGGACGCTTCTCGTCCATTACCTGCGGGAAAATCTCGGATTGACCGGCACGCATGTCGGCTGCGATACCTCGCAATGCGGCGCCTGCGTCGTGCATGTCGACGGCAAGGCGGTGAAGAGCTGTACCATGCTGGCCGCCCAGGCTTCGGGTTCGGAGGTCCTCACCATCGAAGGGCTCGCGGCGACGGCGGGCGCGGATCTTCATCCCGTCCAGGCCGCCTTCAAGGAACATCACGGGCTGCAATGCGGCTTCTGTACGCCGGGCATGATCATGACCACCGTCGATATGATCGCGCGCCATCCGGAAGGGCTGGACGAGAAGACCGTGAGGCACGAGCTCGAGGGCAATATCTGCCGCTGCACCGGCTATCACAACATCGTCAAGGCGGTGCTCGCCGCCTCGGAGGCGATGGGCAAGGGATCGAAGGGCACGGCGAAAGCGGCGTGAGAAAAGGCAATAAGCAGTAGGCAATCGGATTGATGGAGGCGCTTCGGCACAGGCAATTCCGCGTAGTCTTTGAAATGACTGCCGACCGCCAACTGCCGACTGCCGCTCCCAAAGGGAGGACTTCATGGGCGTTGAAGGAATAGGCGCACGCGTCGCACGCAAGGAAGACAGGCGTTTCATCACCGGCGCCGGACGTTATGTCGACGATATGGTGGTTCCGGGCATGAAGCATGCCGCCTTCGTCCGCAGTCCCCACGCACATGCCGAGATCACCAGTCTCGACGTTTCGAAGGCGAAGGGAATGCCGGGCGTCATCGACGTCCTCACCGGCAAGGAACTGAAGGGCGACGGCATCGGCAATCTGATCTGCGGCTGGATGATCCATTCCAAGGACGGTTCGCCGATGAAGATGGGCGCATGGTCGCCGCTCGCGGTCGATCGGGTGCGCTATGTCGGCGACGCCGTGGCTATCGTCGTTGCCGAGACAAAGGGCCAGGCGCGCGACGCGGCGGAAGCGGTCGAAGTGAGCTACAAGGAGCTTCCGTCTGTTTCCGATGCCGTCAAGGCGCTGGAGAAGGGGGCGCCTCAGCTTCATCCCGAGGCCGAAGGCAATCTGATCTACGATTGGGAACTGGGTGACGCCAAGGCCACCGACGCCGCTCTCAAGGCGGCGGCGCATGTCACCAGGATGGACATCGTCAACAACCGCCTTGTCCCGAACGCGATGGAGCCGCGCGCCGCACTCGGCCATTACGACAAGGCTGAGGATCATTTCACCTGCTGGACGACGAGTCAGAACCCGCATGTCGCTCGTCTGGTGATGAGCGCGTTCTATAATGTCGCGCCGGAGAACAAGCTTCGCGTCATCGCGCCCGATGTCGGCGGCGGCTTCGGCTCCAAGATATTCATCTATCCGGAAGAGGTCGTCTGCCTCTGGGCCTCGAAGAAGACCGGCGTTCCGGTGAAATGGGTGGCGGACCGCACCGAAAGCTTCCTCTGCGACGCCCATGGCCGCGACCATCACACCCATGCCGAAATGGCCTTCGACAAGGACAATCGTATCATCGGCTTCAAGGTCGATACGATCGCCAATTTCGGCGCCTACATGTCGCTCTTCTCCTCGTCGGTGCCGACCTACCTCTATGCAACCTTATTGTCGGGCCAGTACGATATTCCGGCGATCCATGCGAATGTGCGGGCAGTTTATACCAACACAAGTCCTGTCGATGCCTATCGCGGCGCCGGCCGACCGGAAGCGACCTATGTCGTGGAGCGCATGATGGAGACGGCGGCGCGGGAACTGGGCGTTTCTCCCGCCGAACTGCGGCGCAAGAATTTCGTCACCGAATTCCCGCACCAGACGCCGGTGATCCTGAATTATGACGCGGGCGACTATGCCACATCGCTCGACGCGGCGATGAAGGCGGCCGACTACCAGGGCTTCCCCCAGCGCCGGGAAGAGGCGAAGAAGCGTGGCAAGCTCAGGGGCATCGGCATGAGCTGCTATATCGAGGCCTGTGGTCTCGCGCCCTCGGCGGCGGTCGGCTCGCTCGGCGCCGGCGTCGGCCTGTGGGAATCGGCGGAAGTGCGCGTCAACGCCGCCGGCACGATCGAGGTGCTGACCGGCTCTCACAGCCATGGCCAGGGCCACGAGACGACGTTCTCGCAGCTCGTCTCGCAGCGCCTCGGCGTGCCGCTCGATTCCATCTCCATCGTCCATGGCGACACCGACAAGGTGCAGATGGGCATGGGCACTTACGGCTCGCGCTCCGGCGCGGTCGGCATGAGCGCCGTCTCCAAAGCGCTCGACAAGGTGGAAGGCAAGGCGAAGAAGATCGCCGCGCATCTGATGGAGGCCGATGAAGGCGACATCGTCATCGAAAACGGCGAAGTGAAGGTTGCCGGCACGGACAAGACCTTGCCCTGGTTCCAGGTGGCGTTGGCGGCCTATACGGCGCATAACCTGCCGGCCGGCATGGAGCCTGGATTAAAGGAGACGGCCTTCTACGATCCGTCGAACTTCACCTTCCCGGCCGGCTGCTACATCTGCGAGGTCGAAATCGATCCCGATACGGGCGTCACCGAGATCGTGCAATTCGTCGCCGCCGACGATTTCGGCAACATCATCAATCCGATGATCGTCGAGGGGCAGGTGCATGGCGGCATCGCGCAGGGTATCGGCCAGGCATTGCTGGAAGGCTGCCGGTATGACGGGGATTCCGGCCAGCTCGTCACCGCGAGCTACATGGACTACACCATGCCGCGCGCCGACGATCTGCCGTCCTTCAAGGTCTCGACCTCGAACACGCCCTGCCCCGGCAATCCGCTCGGTATGAAGGGTTGCGGCGAGGCGGGAGCGATCGGTTCGCCGCCAGCCGTGATGAACGCCATTACCGACGCCATCGGAACCAATGATCTCGCCATGCCGGCAACGCCGCAGAAGGTGTGGGCGGCGCTGAAGGCGGCAACGAGACACTAGGAGGCAATCGGCAATGGGCAGTCGGCAGTGGGATGCTAACCGACTGCCGATCTGCCGATTTGCCGAAGACCATTAGGGAGACCCGAACCCATGTACAACGTCACCTACCACCGCGCCTCATCCGTGGACGATGCCGTGAAGCTGATCGGCGAGGCCGATGAGGGCAAATTCGTCTCCGGCGGCATGACCCTGATCCCGGCGATGAAGATCAGGCTTTCGGCGCCCTCCGACCTGGTCGATCTCACCCATATAAGCGGCCTGAAAGGCGTCAAGGTGGACGGCCGCAATGTCCGCATCGGCGCGGCGACCACGCATGCGGAAGTCGCGGCGAGTAGGGAATTGGCGGCGGTCTGTCCGGCCGTTACCAGCCTCGCCGGCATGATCGGCGATCCGGCGGTCCGGCATCGCGGCACGATTGGCGGCTCGATCGCCAACAACGATCCGGCGGCGGATTATCCCGCCGCGCTCCTCGCCCTCGGCGCGACGGTCGTTACCAACAAGCGTGAGATCGCGGCGGAGGATTTCTTCACCGGCCTGTTCGAGACGGCGCTCGATGACGGGGAAATGGTGACGGCAGTCACCTTCACTGCTCCGGAAAAAGCGGGTTACGAAAAGTTCCGCAACCCCGCCTCTCGCTATGCGATCGTCGGCGTGTTCGTGGCGAAGACCGGCAACGGCGTGCGCGCGGCGGTGACGGGCGCCGGCGAGGATGGCGTCTTCCGCTCCAGGGAGATCGAGGCGGCGCTTGCGAACACTCTCGATGCCTCAAAGCTCGACAGCGTGACGATCCCCTCCGGCGCGTTGATGTCCGACATCCACGCTTCCGCCGACTACCGCGCCAACCTCATCAAAGTGATGGCAAAAAGGGCTGTGGCCAAGGCGAACGCATAAGCGATTGGTGCTTTTCTCCGCCTTCGTACGGAGGCAATCGCATGTGGCATTGGGGTTCGGAGAACCAGGCTTCCTATACGCCGCCGTCATCGTCGGCTTTTCCTGAAGATGACGGCGCGCAATGGGCTTCGCGCGGCAGTGACGGTGTCATTTGGCGATAGACGATCGCCCTGATGCAGGTGCTGCAAAGAGGCGTCGTCCCGCATCGCGACGGCGGCCGTATTTCATGTGTGCGCCTCTTTCGCAGCCGCCGAGCCTTGCCTCCTTGCATGGCTGCAATGCGTCTCCTCCGGTTGACGGGAACGCCTGAAGGCGTTCAAAATTGATAACCGGAGCTGCTTTCGCGGGCGCCGGGAGGAAAACCGGCTGCGGGACAAGAAAATAATGGCGCAAGCAGATATCGGCCTGATCGGCCTCGGGGTGATGGGATCCAATCTCGCCCTCAACATTGCCGAAAAGGGCCACGCGATCGCGGTTTACAACCGCACCACCTCCAAGACCGGAACCTTTTTCGAATCCGCTGGCGCTTTGCGGGAGCGGGTCCTTCCCTGCAATTCGCTGGATGAACTGGTCGCCGCTATCCGGCCGCCGCGCCCGATCATCCTGATGGTATCGGCGGGACAGGCCGTCGATGAGGAAATCGCCAAGCTCAGGAAGCTGCTTTCCGAGAACGACATCATCATCGACGCCGGCAATGCGAATTTCCATGACACGGTGCGCCGGTTCAGGGAACTCGAAGGCTCGGGCCTGACCTTCATCGGCATGGGCGTGTCGGGCGGCGAGGAAGGCGCGCGCCACGGACCCTCGATCATGGTCGGCGGCACCAAGCAGTCCTATGAACGCGTCGAAGGTGTCCTGAACGACATCGCCGCCAAATATAAGGGCGAGCCCTGTTGCGCCTGGCTTGGCCCCGATGGCGCCGGGCATTTCGTCAAGACCATCCATAACGGCATCGAATATGCCGATATGCAGATGATCGCGGAGATATACGGCGTCTTCCGCGATGGCCTCGGCATGAAGGCGCAGGAGATCGCTCCGGTCTTTGCCAGCTGGAACAAGGGGCGGCTCAACTCCTACCTGATCGAGATCACGGCGAATGTGCTGGCCGCCGACGATCCGAAGACGAAGCGGCCGATGGTCGACATGATCCTCGACCGCGCCGGGCAGAAAGGCACCGGCCGATGGTCGGTTATCGAGGCGCAGCAGATGGGCGTTCCGGCGACGGCGATAGAGGCGGCGGTGGCCTCACGCAGCCTGTCTGCGATGAAAAGCGAGCGCGAGGCCGCCGGAAAGGCCTATGGCAAGCTTGTCCTGGAGCAGAGAGGCGCGATTTCCCATGACGATCTGGAACTGGCGCTCTTCGCCGGCAAGATCGGCGCCTATGCGCAGGGCTTCGCGGTGATGACGGCGGCGTCGCGCGAATTCAACTGGAACCTGCCGATGGGAACCATCGCCAAGATCTGGCGCGCCGGCTGCATCATCCGTTCGCAGTTCCTCGGCCGCATCACGGATGCCTTCGAACAGGACAATGAACTCGACAATCTCTTCATGGCGCCCGGCTTCATCGAGATGATGAAGGAGGCGCATCCCGCGCTTCGCCGCACCGTAGCATGGGCCGCATCGGCGGGCCTGCCGGCGCCGGCACTCTCCTCCGCGCTTGCCTATTTCGACGGTTATCGGCAAGGCCGCGGCACCGCCAATCTCATACAGGGCCAGCGTGACTTCTTCGGCGCGCATGGTTTCGAGCGGATCGATCAAGCCGGCGAGCATCATGGCCCCTGGGGCAGCCACGGTTGATGACGTAGCGATCAGGGCAGCGCTTGGTTGCGTTTTGCCCTGATTTCATGCACCTGCTCGCCCTGTTGCCGCTCCGGCGGTCCAAGACGTAATACCAGCAGGATTTCAATATGAACTGGTTGTTCCAGCTTTACAGCGCCCGCAAGTTCCAGCCTTGGTCCGAGGTCCTTCACCTCCTCACCGACGCTGGTTACAGCGGCGTTGAAGGCTTTCCCGGCCTCTATGAGGACCCTGCTGCGTTCCGCAACGAGCTGGACCGCGCCGGCCTTTCCATGCCGTCCGGCCATTTCGATCTGAAGATGCTGGAAGCCGATTTCCCCGCCGCGCTCAAGATCGCCGAAACGCTCGGCATGGAAATGATGGTCTGCTCCTTCCTGCCGCCCGAAATGCGGCCGACCGACGTGGCCGGCTGGCGCGATTTCGGGGCACGGCTCGCCAAGATCGGCCAAGCCACGCGAGAGGCGGATCTGAGCTTCGGATGGCACAACCATGATTACGAATTGAGGCCCCTGCCGGACGGCGCCGTGCCGCTGCAGCTCCTGCTCGACGCCGCTCCCGAGATCGGCTGGGAAATCGACGTCGCCTGGATCGTACGCGGCGGCGGCGACCCGATCGAATGGATCATGGATCATGATTCCCGCATCACGGCGGTGCATCTGAAGGACATAGCGCGCGAGGGCGAGAACATAGATGAGGACGGCTGGGCCGATCTCGGAGACGGAACAGTGGACTGGCCGAAGATCATGAAGCTGTTGCGCGAAAAGACGTCGGCGGAATATTTCATCATCGAGCATGACAATCCGCGCGATCTCGAACGCTGTGCCCGCCGCTCCATCGAGGCCGCGGAACGATATTGACGGATCGTTACGCGGCTGATGAGTGACAACCGCAATCGGGATGAGGATGGAAAAATGGCGTGGCAACCCGCGGAAAGCCGCTACGAAAGCATGATCTACAATCGCTGCGGGCGCTCCGGCCTGAAGCTGCCGGCGCTCTCGCTCGGGCTGTGGCACAATTTCGGCGGCGACACGCCGCACGAGAAAAAACGCGCCATCTGCCGCACCGCCCTCGATCTCGGCATCACCCATTTCGATCTCGCCAACAATTATGGCCCGCCGCCGGGCAGCGCCGAGACCGCCTTCGGCGAGATATTGCGCACCGACTTCGCCGGCTTGCGGGATGAACTGATCATCTCCAGCAAAGCCGGTTATCTGATGTGGCCGGGCCCTTACGGCGAATGGGGAAGCCGCAAATATCTGCTGTCGAGCCTCGACCAGAGCCTGAAGCGCATGGGCATCGATTATGTCGATATCTTCTATTCGCACCGCTTCGATCCCGAAACGCCGCTGGAAGAGACGATGATGGCGCTCGACCATGCGGTGCGGTCCGGCAAGGCGCTTTACGCCGGCATCTCATCCTACAATTCGCAGCGCACGAAGGAAGCGGCGGCGATCCTGAAGGACCTCGGCACGCCCTGCCTCATTCACCAGCCGAGCTATTCCATGCTCAACCGCTGGGTCGAGGAAGACGGCCTTCTCGACACGCTTTCCGATCTCGGCATCGGCTCGATCGTCTTCTCGCCGCTGGCGCAGGGCATGCTGACCGACAAATATCTGAACGGCATTCCGGACGACAGCCGCGCCGCGCAGGGGAAGTCGCTGCGCACCGGCTTCCTCAACGAGAAGAATATCGGCCATATCCGCTCGCTCAACGAAATCGCCAAGGGGCGCGGTCAGACATTGGCGCAGATGGCGATCGCCTGGGTGTTGCGCGGCGGCCGCGTCACCTCGGCGCTGATCGGCGCCAGCCGGCCGGAGCAGGTCGCGGATAGCGTCGGCGCCCTGAAGAACCTCGATTTCACCGAGGAGGAACTTGCGGAAATCGATCGCTATGCGCGCGAGGCCGATATCAACATCTGGGCCGCTTCGGCGGAACGTGCGGGACCATCGCGCAGGAAGTGATTTGGGGTGCTGGCTTATCTTCGGTTCATAACTTTGGTGCGTCCTTCGAGGCTCGCTTCGCTCGCACCTCAGGATGAGGACCACTGGCGCTGACCTTCCTCATCCTGAGGTGCTCGCCCAAAGGGCGAGCCTCGAAGGAACGCACTGCAACTATGAGGGGTTGACTGCTCCGATACAAAATGTGAACCGAGCCGCGTCGTTTATGCCGATTGCGCGGCGCCTTCTCCGCGCGTCGGGATGTCGAGCGTCCCGCTCTCTCGCGCGACGATCGAGCCGCCTTTCCACGAGGCGAAGGCGGCGACGAGATAGAGGATGGCGGAGAAAGTGAAGGCCAGGATCAGCCCGTGCTTGAACGGCGCGGACATCAGGCCGGGGAAGAATTCAGTGCCGGTCAGAACGGCGACATTCTGAGGCGGCAGGCTCGCCAACACGGAATGCGGGATCAGTTCGCCCATCGGATTGTAGCCGAGGAAAGCGGCGAAAAGGCTTGCGACCGGCGGCATGTTGGCGACCTTCGCGGCAACATCCGCCGGAACGTGCTGTGCCAAAAGGCCCGCTT
>DASZUG010000095.1:0-38043 GCA_035547755.1 Rhizobiaceae bacterium | reverse complement strand
GTTCTCGGCGGAGGGGCGTAAAATCCGTCATTCCTTCCATCGCGTCATGATGCGCTCGAAGGCCAAGCTTGCCTATACGGAAGCGCAGGCCGCCATCGACGGTGCGCCGAACGGGAGGACAGGCCCGATCCTCGATACGATCCTGCGGCCCTTATGGGCGGCCTACCGCATCCTCGAGCGCGGCCGCGATGCGCGCCAGCCGCTGGAACTCGATCTGCCCGAGCGCAAGATCCTGCTCAAGCCGGACGGCACGGTCGATCGCGTCGTCGTACCGGAGCGGCTGGACGCACACCGCCTGATCGAGGAATTCATGATCCAGGCGAACGTCGCGGCCGCCGAGACGCTGGAGGCGAAGCGCCAGCCGCTCGTCTATCGCATTCATGACGCGCCCTCTCTCGCCAAACAGGAGGCGTTGCGCGATTTTCTCCAGACGCTCGGCCTGTCGCTCGCCCGTGGCGCGCAATTGCGTCCTGCCCAATTCAACACCATCCTCGAACGCGTCGAGGATTCGGATAATGAAGCCCTCGTCAACGAAGTGGTCCTGCGCTCGCAAAGCCAGGCCGAATATTCGCCCGGCAACATCGGCCATTTCGGCCTCAATTTGCATCGCTACGCGCATTTCACCTCGCCGATCCGCCGCTATGCCGATCTGATCGTCCATCGCGCGCTCATCCGCGCGCTGAATTTCGGCAAGGACGGACTGACGCCGGAGGAGGAAACTCGGCTTGACGAGATAGCGGCGCTGATTTCCGCTTCCGAGCGGCGGGCGATGGCGGCGGAGCGCGACACGGTCGACCGGCTGGTCGCCGCCCATCTTGCCGAACGCAAGGGCGAAAGCTTCGACGCGCGCATTTCCGGCGTGACCAAGGCCGGCCTTTTCGTGCGCCTGCCGCAATTTGGCGCAGACGGCTTCATCCCCATTTCAACCCTCGGGGATGATTACTATATTTTCGACGAAACTTCCCACGCGCTCTTCGGCCAACGAAGCGGAAAGGGATATCGGCTGGCGGACCCGGTCGAAGTGAAGTTGGTCGAGATCGCTCCCCTGGCAGGCGCCATGCGCTTCGAGATGCTGAGCGATCCGCATCCTCTCGAAGGCTCCAAACGGTCGTTTCACAAGGCAAGGCGGCGGACACGCACCGCTGCCCCCAAACGGTCGTACCGTGGACGGAGATGAGGCTATGGAAAGACAGGTCTTTGGCGGTGAACTGCATTCAGGCCGGCCGGCGCGCCCGCTTTGGGCCGCGATGCTGAACGGCATGCGCGGCCGTTGCCCCCAATGCGGCGAAGGCCGGCTTTTCCGCTCGTTTTCAAAGACGGTGCCGGTCTGCGAGCATTGCGGGCTCGAAATCCACCACCATCGCGCCGACGATTTTCCCGCCTATATCGTCATTCTGATCGTCGGCCACATCACGATCGGCGGCATGCTGGCCGTCGAAGTGACCACAAACCTTCCGATGTGGATGCATCTGGCGATCTGGGCGCCCCTGACGGTCATTCTGGCGATCGGACTGCTGCAACCGGTAAAAGGCGCCATCGTCGGCCTGCAATGGGCGCTCTACATGCACGGGTTCGGCGGCGAGGAACCGGCGCTCGAAACGCATCCGGATTTGTGACGAGGGGGAGACTGATGGAAGGAATGACGCGCGCCGAGCTGGACAAGACGGTATCGAACGATTTCGCGCTTGGCGGCAGGCCGATGCGCCCGCGCGATGCCGCCACGCTGATGCTGCTCGACCGCCAGGGAAGCGATGTCAGGGTTCTGATGGGACGCAGGCATATGAGGCACGCCTTCATGCCGGGCAAATTCGTCTTTCCGGGAGGGCGGACCGATCCTTTCGACAGCCGCATAGAGGTGGCGGAAGGCCTGCACCCCGACGTTGCGGCGAAGCTGATCGGCGCGCAGCGGCCCGTGACCTCCGCCCGCGCCCGCGCCATCGCGCTTTCGGCCTTGCGGGAAACCTACGAGGAAGCGGGATTGATCATCGGCCGAAAGGGCGCGTTTTCCACCCGCCATCCGGGCTGGCAGGCGTTTTCCGACCATGACGTGCAGCCGGATCTCGGTATGGTCCGGTTCATCGCCCGCGCCATCACGCCTCCCGGCCGCGTGCGCCGATACGACACGCGCTTTCTCGCTTTGTGGCGCGAGAATATCGTCGTCGAATTGGACGAGAAGCCGAGCGATGAACTGGAGGAACTGGTATGGGTGCCGCTCGGCGAGACGGCGGCTCTCGAGCTTCCGGCGATCACCAAGAAAGTGCTGGCGGATCTAGAGGCCAGACTCCTGACCGACCCGGAACTCAGCCCCGACGGCCCGGTTCCCTTTTACCGGATGCTCCACAACCGCTTCACGCGCGTTGTCTTGTAGGCGCGCGGCAAAAAGCGAACTCCGGGACTGAACATCTGGATGGCTGGAACGGCGACGATCGACGATGACAGGGATGTGCGGTGGCTGGCCATAACGGCCGCCATCGCATCGATCAGCGTGGTCGGCATCGCCATCGGCCTGGGTATCCCGCTCCTCAGCGTGATCTTGACGAAGGAAGGCCATTCCGCCGGAATGATCGGCCTCAACACCGCCGTCGCCGGCATCGCCTCGATCGCCGCCGCGCCGCTGGCGACGCCGATCGCCGCGCGCCTCGGCGTCGTGCAGACGATCCTTCTCGCCATTCTCGCCGGCGCCTTTGCCTTCGTCGGCTTCTATGCCGCGCCGCAATTCTGGATGTGGTTCCCGCTCCGCATCGTGCTCCACATGTCGCTCACCATCCTGTTCATTCTCTCCGAATTCTGGATCAGCGTCTCCGCGCCGAAACACCGGCGCGGGCTGGTGTTGGGAATTTACGCTACGGTGCTTTCGATCGGCTTCGCCTTCGGGCCATGGCTGTTCGCCAAGGTGGGAAGCAATGGCTTCCGGCCGTTCGGCGTGGCGTTTGCCATGGTTATCGTCGCCGCGATCCCGGTTCTCGCGGCGTGGAAGGAAAGTCCCGCAATCCACCTTTCCAACGCGAAGAGTCATTTCTGGCGCTATCTCTTCCTGGTGCCGACCGCGACCGCGGCTGTCCTTGTCTTCGGCGCCGTCGAGACAGGAGGGTTCGCCCTCTTCCCCGTCTATGGCAGCCGCATCGGCTATTCGGAAGGGAATGCGGCCATGCTTCTTACCATGGTCGGACTCGGCAATGTCGTGCTGCAGATCCCGATCGGCATGGTGAGCGACCGCATAAGGGACCGCCGCCTTCTCCTCGTCGGCTGCGCCACCGTCGGTCTCGCCGGCATGCTCTGCCTCCCGGCGCTGATCGGAAACTGGTATCTGATGGCAGTCTCGCTCTTCCTGTGGGGCGGCGTGGTCGCGGCGCTCTATACGGTCGGGCTGGCCCATCTCGGCAGCAGGCTGACGGGCAGCGAGCTTGCATCCGCCAATGCCGCCTTCGTGTTCTGCTACGGCCTCGGCATGCTTGTCGGACCGCAATTGATCGGGATCGGCATGGATAGCTTCGGCGCGGACGGATTCGCCTACACGATGGCGCTTTTCTTCCTTGCCTATATTCTTCTCGCCGCCTCCCGCTTCATCATCAATCCGCGTCGGGCTTGACTTTCGGGCCGTGATCTTTATGTGTCGGCGCAATTTCACGGCGCGCCGAAAGGCGAGCGAACGCGATTGATCTTTTCTCAGGATTGGCGGACCACCCAATGGCCAAGGCAACGACCATCAAGATCAAGCTCCTGTCGACGGCTGACACCGGCTTCTTCTACGTGACCAACAAGAACAGCCGTACCATGACCGACAAGATGACGAAGCGGAAATATGATCCGGTCGCCAAGAAGCATGTCGAGTTCAAGGAAACCAAGATCAAGTAATTCCTGATCGGCGTTCGGGCGCGGCATCGCGGCGCCCGCTGACGGAAGCGCGTCCAGCTTGAGTGCGGGCGCGCTTTTGGCGTTTGCGGGGATATTATCGCGAAACAGCAGCCTTCGCCGCCATGCGGCGGATAAAATCGACCACCTTCTCCGGCTCGGCATATTGCGGCATGTGCCCTACCCCTTCCGCCAGTTCGATTTCGATCCCGGCGATCCGGCCGTTCATGCCGAGCCCGTGAAGTTGGTAATCGATCACCCGGTCGGCGGTGCCGAACAGGATGCCGACCGGCATGACGATTTCGCCATAGCGCTTTTCCAGTTCACCGGCGTCGCGCCGCACATCGACAAAATCGGTTGATGTCCCATAGAAGTGGCTCGGCCTCAGGCCGAGAGAACCGCCGCCTTCCGTCATGTAATCGTCCGGCGCGCTCTGGGGAGCAAAGATGAAAGCCAAGGTCTCGGCCGCATATTTTCGCGCCATCGGAACAGCGATCGTCCAGGCCGTGAGCCAGCGGCGGAAGGGTGATCGGATATAGAGCGGCTCCAATTCAGGGGGCACTTTCCCGCCCGTATGGGTATGCGGCGACAGGAGCGCCAGGCCGGAAATCGAATCGGGATGCAGGATCGCCGTAGCGAGCGCGATCGCGCCGCCGAGCGAATGGCCGACGAGAAGCGGCCGCTCGAGCTTCAACGTCTCGATGAAGCGCCGGATCGCCGCCGCCTGCTCCGTGAGCGTGCCGCCAGTCCCTCGGGCGCGGCGGGAATAGCCGGAGCCCGGCCGATCAAGCGCAATCAGCCGGAAGCCATCCGGAAAGCGATGGAAAAGCGGCTGGCGGAACTGGTGCAATTGTGCGCCGAGGCCGTGGATGAAGAGGATGGGCTGGCCTTCGCCCTCGTCGATATAGTGGATGCGGTTGCCATCGATCTCCATCATCTTGCCGATGCGCGGAACGCGCCGTTCCGCATCCAGGGCAATACGCTTTGTCGCCAATGCCAGGAAGACAAACGTAATCAGCGCCGCGACAAGGACCGCAACGACGACACCGATGACCGCGATGAGGATTTCCATGGAAGCCGCCTGCCCAGCCGAATTGAGGCTACCATAGACACCGCCCCCGCCGCTGCAAGGCGCGGCTTATACAAAAGAAAAGGGGCGGCACAACGCCACCCTTCAGATCCGATAAATCGGGCGATCACCCCTTGAGCTTCGCCGCGATCTCGGCGAGCCGCTTGCCCTGGAATCTCGCGCCTTCCAGTTCCTGCGCCGAAGGCTGGCGCGAGCCGTCGCTGTCGGCCGTCGTCGTCATGCCGTAGGGAGAACCGCCGCGTACGACGTCATTGCCCGACTGGCCCTGATAGGCATAGGAGAGCGGCACGATGAGCATGCCGTGATGCTGAAGCGAGTGCTGGGCGGAAACGACCGCCAGTTCGGCGCCTCCATGCTGGGTCGCGGTTGAAACCATGACGGTAGCCGGCTTGTTCAGAAGCGCGCCTTTGACCCAGAGCGGGCCGGTCTGGTCGAGGAAATTCTTCATCTGCGCGGCCATCATGCCGTAGCGGGTGGCGAAGGCGAGGATAAGCCCGTCATAATCCGCCAGTTCGAGCGGATCGGCGATCGGCGCGGCTTGATCGAGCTTGTAATGCGCCGCCTTCGCCACGGCTTCCGGCACCAATTCGGGCACGCGCTTGACCGTTACGTCAGCGCCGGTTTCCCGCGCGCCCTCGGCCGCCGATCTGGCCATCTGCTCCGAATGACCCCAGCTCGAATAATAAAGCACCAGAATTTTCGTCATCACGCTCTCCCGGGTGGCTGCAAACAAAAGCTATTGCCGGATTCAGTTTTAGCCATCCCGGCGCTCGACGGAAGCGCGGGAATGGACGACAGATCGTTCACAATGCCGTGTTTCAGATGATTTCCGCCATTCCCGGCACGAGGGGTTGGAGGCGGACTTCGGTGATATCCTCCCGCTCGAAACGGCTGCCGACCTTGGAAAGCCGGACGAGGACCTGCGCGCCTTCCGCCGGGCCGATCGGCGCAACCATCACGCCGCCGGTCGAAAGCATGTCGACGAAAGCGCGCGGATAGGCGTCGAAGGCGGCCCAGACGATGATGCGATCGAACGGACCGTCGGCCGGCATGCCCTTGGAACCATCGGCATGCCTCACGACCGCATTCGGAAGGGCGAGCGCTTCAAGCCGCTGCGTCGCCAGGCCGGCAAGCGTCCTGAAACGCTCGACGCTCAGGACGCGCCCGGCCATCCTGGCGAGAAGCGCGGTCGTGAATCCCGAACCGGCGCCGATCTCAAGCACGCGCTGGCCGGGAGCGGGATCGAGCGCCGCAAGCGCCCGCGCTTGCAAATCGATGCCCTCCAGCGCCTCTCCGCATTCGATCGGGACCATGCCAACGGACCAGGCTGCATGTTGCCACTGCGCCGGAACGAAGCTTCGCCTCGGCGTCGCTTCTATAGCGCCGAAGAGGTCCCTGTTGTTGATGCCGAGCGCGCGCATGCGCAGGAGGAAGGAAGCAAATCCTTCCCTTTCATCCGGCATGGAATTCATGCAATCACCGCCTCCAGACTGGAAAGGGTGGCATAATCGGTCAGATCGAGTTTCAGCGGCGTTACCGAGATCAGATTTTCTTTCAATGCCGCTATGTCGGTACCTTCGCGCAATTCCTCCGGCTCGCGGCCGAAGCGCAGCCAGTAATAGGGAAAGCCGCGGCCGTCCTTGCGCTCGTCGATCCAGAGGCCGTGAACGAGCTTGCCCTGCGCCGTGACGCGCGTGCCGGCGACCTCGTCCGGCAGGCAGCGCGGAAAGTTGATGTTGAGGAAGACGCCTTTGGGCAGATCGGTTCTCAGAAGCTTGTCTAGCAGGGCCGGCGCATGGGCTTCCGCAGTCTCCCACGGCACCATCCTCCCCTCTTCCCGCACATTGTAGGCCTGGCTGAGCGCGATCGCTTTCAGGCCGATCATGCAACCTTCCATCGCTCCGGCGACCGTGCCCGAATAGGTCACGTCATCGGCATTGTTGGCGCCCGAATTGACCCCGGAAAGCACGAGGTCCGGCGGTCCGGGTAGGATCTTCTTCACCCCCATGATGACGCAATCGGTCGGCGTGCCGCGCAGCGCGTAATGCCGGTCATCGACCTTGCGCATCCTGAGCGGCTCGGAAAGCGAAAGCGAATGCGCGAAACCCGACTGGTCGGCCTCCGGCGCGACGACCCAGACATCGTCGGAAAGCGTGCGGGCGATGCGCTCGAGCACGGCCAGCCCCTCGGCATGAATGCCGTCATCATTGGTCAGGAGAATACGCATGGAAATGTCTTTGATTTTCTATGGGAAAGGACGAGCCCTACGTTGAAGGAACGGGAGGCAAGCAGATTAATTCTCACGACGGCACGTCGATCTTTTCGAGACCGCCCATATAGGGGCGAAGCGCTTGCGGAATTGTGACGCTGCCGTCCGGATTCTGGTAGTTCTCCATGACGGCGATGAGCGCGCGGCCCACGGCGACGCCCGACCCGTTCAGCGTATGGACGAAACGCGTGCGTCCTGAGCCTGTCGAAGGGCCTTCCTTCGGCCGATAGCGCGCCTCCATGCGGCGGGCCTGGAAATCGCCGCAGTTGGAGCAGGACGAGATTTCGCGATAGGCGTTCTGGCCGGGCAGCCAGACCTCGATATCGTAGGTCTTGCGCGCGCCGAAGCCCATATCGCCCGTGCACAGCACCACGGTGCGGAACGGCAGTTCGAGCCGCTTCAGCACCGTCTCGGCGCATTCGGTCATGCGCTCGTGCTCATGGAGGGACGACTCGCCGTCGGTGATCGACACCATCTCCACCTTATAGAACTGATGCTGGCGCAGCATGCCGCGCGTGTCCTTGCCGGCGGAACCGGCCTCGGACCGGAAACACGGCGTCAACGCCGTGAAGCGCAGAGGCAATTCGCCTTCATCCAGGATTTCCTCGCGCACGAGATTGGTGAGCGGCACTTCGGCGGTGGGGATGAGGCCGAGCCGCCCGTCCCCATGCGGCGTGAAAAAAAGGTCTTCCTCGAATTTGGGTAATTGGCCGGTGCCGAATAAAGCCTCATCGCGCACCAGAAGCGGCGGCTCGACTTCCGTATAGCCGTGCTCGGTCGTGTGGAGATCGAGCATGAACTGGCCGAGCGCGCGTTCGAGCCTTGCGAGCTTGCCTTTCAGCATCGTGAAGCGCGCGCCGGACAGTTTTGCCGCGCGCTCGAAATCCATGAGGCCGAGCCTCTCGCCGATCTCGTAATGCTCTTTCGTCCAGTCGGAATGCGCGCGCGGCGCGCCGAACTTGCGCAATTCGACATTGTCGTGCTCGTCCTTGCCGACCGGGACATCTTCGAGCGGAATGTTGGGGATGACGGCAAGCGCGTCGTGAAGCGCATGATCGAGTTCGCGCTCGGTCGCCTCGCCCGATTGGATGAAACCCTTGATCTCGGCGACCTCGGCCTTCAGTTCCTCCGCCCGCGCCATGTCCTTGGCGCGCATGGCGTTGCCGATTTCCCGCGAGAGCCAGTTGCGGCGCTCCTGCGCTTCCTGCAGTTGCACGAGATGGGTGCGGCGCGCTTCGTCCTTCTGGATGAGATCGTCGACCTGCCGGCGCGCCTCCGAACTGTCCGCGCCGCGCTTCCGCAGCGCTGCGGCGAGTGCCTCGGAATTTTCGCGAATCCATTTGATGTCGTGCATGGCGTGATTCCGGTTACGGACGGTGTCGTATCGGAACCGCGGCGGTCAAGCGCGGGAGAGGCCGTTTACCCGGCCGCTCCGGGATCGCCGCTCGATGCGATCGTCCCGTTCGAGGAACTCTCGCTTGCCGCCCTCGCGGCTGCCCGTTCCTTCTCGACCCAGCGCGCGGTCCATATCGAGACCTCGTAGAGAAGGATCGTCGGGAACGCAAGACCGCACTGGCTCATCGGGTCGGGCGGCGTCAGCACGGCGGCGACGACGAAGGCGAGGACGATGGCGTATTTGCGCTTGCTCCTCAGCGTCTCGGAACTCAGCAGCCCGACGCGTGTCAGAAGCGTGGTGATAACGGGAAGCTGGAAAACGAGGCCGAAGGAAAAGATCAGCGTCATGATGAGGCTGAGATATTCCGACACCCTGGGCAGAAGCGAAATCTCGACCTGCCCATTGCCGCCCGTCTGCTGCATCGACAGGAAGAACCACATCATCATCGGCGTGAAGAAGAAATAGACAAGGCAGCCGCCCATGATGAACAGGATCGGCGAGGCGATGAGGAAGGGCAGGAAAGCCTTGCGCTCGTTCTTGTAGAGGCCCGGCGCGATGAATTTGTAGATTTGCGCCGCGATCAGCGGGAATGCGATGACGATGCCGCCGAATATCGCGATCTTGACCTGTGTGAAGAAAAATTCCTGCGGCGCCGTGTAGATCAGCTCGACCTTGGTGGGATCGAGATGCGCCCAGCCGACCGCCGTTTTGAACGGGATGACGAGCAGGTTGAAAATCCGTTTGGCGAAAAAGAAGCAGCCGAGAAAGGCAATGAAAAACCCGGCAATGCACCAGATCAGCCGGGTGCGGAGCTCCATCAGATGTTCGATGAGCGGCGCTGAGGATTTCTCGATTTCGGCTTCTTCTTCAGGGGTCAAGACGCGCTTCCGCTCGTTTTCTTTCTGGCCGCGGGCTTCTTCGCCACCGCCGGCTTCACCGGCGCCTTGGCGCGTATCTTGGGCGAAACATCCTTGCCGGCGGCCGCGCTTTTGGCTGCGGGCTTCGCGTCCTGAGCCTTCGCCGCGCTCCGAGCGGCAGGCCTTGCCGTGGCTTTCGCCGCAGGAGCGGACGCAGCGGCGGCTTTCTTCACGCCCGCCGCCCTGACACTCTTGGAAGCCGCTCCCGGGCGGGCATCGGTTTTGGATGCGGCGGCTTTAGGTGTGGCTGCTGCCGCCTCGGCCTTACCCCGCCCCTTGGTGCTTGTTTTTGCTGCGGGCGCCTTCGTCTTGCGCGCCGCTTTTGCTTTCGAAGCAGCCTCGCCTTCGCCCGGCAGCATGGCGGCGCCGGTCTTCAATGGCTCATCGGCGATCGGCTCCGCCAAAGGATCGGGCTTCGGCATCGGCTTCATGACGTCTTCGAGGCCGGCGCGAACGTCTTGCCCCGCTTGCTCCAGCGGGGAAAGGTGCTTGCGGATTTCGTTCATCGGGTTGAGGCCGCGGACGGAATCCAGCGTGTCCTTCACGTCGCCGAGTTCGGCTTCGCGCAACGCCTCGTCGAACTGCCGGCGGAAATCGCCCGCCATCGCCCGGAGCTTGGCCGTGGTGCGGCCGAACGACCGCAACATGCGCGGCAAATCCTTGGGACCGACGACCACGATCAGGACGACCGCGATCACCAATATCTCGCTCCAGCCGATGTCGAACATGACAAGCGTCCCTCAAAGGGAGGAAAAAATCCTCGAAACGGCCCCTGTCAGGACTTCGTGGCCTTTTCCCGAGGCGCGCTATTCACCGCTTCGTCGCTGCGATGCTCCACGGTCTTCGCGTCCTTGTCATCGGTGGCGGTTTCGTCGTCCGCCATGCCCTGCTTGAAGCTCTTTATGCCCTTGGCGACATCGCCCATCAGGTCCGGAATCTTGCCGCGGCCGAACAGGAGAAGCAGGATGACCAGCACGATCATCCAATGCCAGATCGAGAATGAACCCATGTCTTTGTCTCTTTCGAACGTTGCCCTCAGGGGTCATCTATGCGCTTTTGTCCAATCTTTCAAACAGAAGCTTGCATCCCGAGGCAATTCAATTTTGATCCGCAGCGCGGGAAGCGGACAATGCGCCGCACCCGACGCACCAGCATCGACGGTTATTCTTCGACCTTCGGCGTCAGAAGGCCGAGTTCCTCCAGATCGATGTCGGTGAGCGGATCTTCCTCGTCCGTCAGCAGATCAGGGTCGGCGGGCGGCAGAGGCACGGAGAAATTGGAGGGCATTCGTGGCGAAAGTAAGCCTGCCCCCTTCAGTTCCTCAATCCCCGGCAGGTCGCGAAGCTCCTCCAGGCCGAAATGGTCGAGGAAGCTCTCCGTCGTGCCATAGGTGACGGGCCGTCCCGGCGCGCGCCGCCGGCCACGCATCCTCACCCAGCCCGTCTCCATCAGCGTGTCGAGGGTACCTTTCGATGTCTCCACGCCGCGGATTTCCTCGATTTCGGCGCGCGTCACCGGCTGGTGATAGGCGATGATCGCCAGCACCTCCAGCGCCGCGCGCGACAGCTTCTTCTGCTGCACGGCGTCACGGCTCATCAGGAAGGCGAGATCGCCGGCGGTCCTGAACGCCCAGGCCTGGCCCACACGGACGAGAGTGACGCCGCGATTTTGGTAGAGGCGCTGCAATTCCCGCATGATTTCGGCAATATCGAGCCCGTCGGGCAGCCGCGCGGCCAGGGCCTTCTCGCTCACCGGTTCCGCCGAGGCGAAGACGATCGCCTCGGCCATCCGCACCGCTTCCGCCAGATGCAGCCGTTCGGCGGGATTGTCGCGAGCCTCCACGATCCCCTCCTCCTCGTCCGGCATATCCGGCAGGGATATGGCGAGCGCTTGTCTTTCAGCCACCGGCAATCTCCCTCAACGGTCCCGCTTTCGGTTTGGAGCGCATGTAGAGCGGGGCAAAGGGCTCTTCCTGGCGCACTTCCACATGCCCCTCGCGCACCAGTTCGAGGCTCGCGGCGAAAGAGCTGGCGATCGCGGTCGCCCGCTCCTCCGGTTTCGTTAGATAGTCGATGAGGAAACGGTCGAGCGCCGTCCAGTCCTGAAACTCGCCGATAAGGCGCATGAGGATGGTGCGGGCCTCCTTGAGCGACCAGACGCCGCGCTTGGCGATGCGGACATTGGTGATGGCCTTGCGCTGACGCTGCGCCGCATAGGCCGTCAAAAGATCGTAGAGCGTGGCGGAATAGGCGTTGCGCTTTTCGACGATCACCGTCTCGGGCATGCCGCGCTGGAAAACGTCGCGGCCGAGCCGGTTGCGGTTGATCAGCCGCGCCGCGGCATCGCGCATCGCTTCCAGACGCTTCAGGCGGAACTGGAGGATTGCGGCCATTTCCTCGCCGCTCTCGCCTTCCTCGTTCGGCTGCTTGGGAATGAGGAGCTTCGATTTCAGATAGGCGAGCCATGCCGCCATGACGAGATAATCGGCGGCAAGTTCGATGCGCAGTTCGCGCACCCTCTCGATAAAGGCGATATATTGCTCGGCGAGCGCAAGAACGGAGATGCGCGCGAGATCGACCTTCTGGTTACGGGCCAGATGCAGGAGAAGATCGAGCGGCCCTTCGAAGCCGGCGACATCGACGACAAGCGACGGCTCGGAAACGCCTTTCCGGTCGTCATTATCCGCCCAGATCGCATCAAAGGGGGGATTGTCCGCCGCCATCCGTCCGGTCTGCTCCTATGCCGCCTCGGGAAAGAAGCTGCTGAACTCTTCGCGCAGCGCTCGTTCGTCGGCGCTCTCCGGAACGCGTCGCGCGGCAAGGGCGCGATCGGCGCGGCGAAGCGCCTCTCCGGCCAATGGACCTGTCCTGCTCGCCATCGCCCGCATTTCCTCCATCACACCGTTACAATGAAGAACGACATCGCATCCCGCGCCGAGAATTGCACCCGCACGGCTGGCGAAATCCCCAGAAAGCGCCTTCATCGATACGTCGTCGCTCATCAGAAGTCCGTCAAAACCGACTTCCCCGCGGATGATGTCGCGAATGACCTTCGCGGAATGCGTCGCCGGCTGGCCGGGATCGATCGCGGCATAGACGACATGCGCCGTCATCGCCATCGGCAGCGTCTTCAACGCCTGAAAGGGCGCGAAATCGTGGCGGCGCAATTCCCCGATCGGCGCATCCACCACCGGCAGTTCGAAATGCGTGTCGGCGGAGGCGCGACCATGGCCGGGCACATGCTTCATCACCGGCAGGACGCCGCCCGCCATCAGCCCCTCGGCCGCGGCCTTTCCCATGGCTGTAACCGCATCGGGGTCGCGGCCATAGGCGCGCTCGCCGATAACGTCATGCGCGCCTTCCACCGGCACGTCGAGAACCGGCAAACAATCGGCATCGAGCCCGTGCCGGTTGAGATCGGCCGCATGCAGCCGCGACATCAGCCAGGCGGCGCGCAATCCGGCCTCGCGATCGCGCCGGTAGATGTCGCCGAGAGCGGCGGCGGGCGGATAGTTCGGCGCGAGAGGCGGCCTGAGGCGTTGCACGCGCCCGCCTTCCTGGTCGACGAAGACGAGCGCCTCGGACCGGCCGACGGCGTCGCGCATCGATGCGGCAAGGTCCCTAACCTGCTCGGTCTCCGAGACATTGCGCGCGAAGAGGATGAACCCCCATGGCCGCTCGTCCCGGTAGAAGGCGATTTCGTCGGGCGTCAGACGCAATCCGGACGCGCCCAGGATCATGGCTTTTGATTCGCTCATGACCGGAGATTAGCGCGAATGAGCCGAAAACCCCATCCCAGCGCTTATACCAAAGACTCTGAAGTTTGATTCTCGTCGTCGTAGTGCGTCCTTCGAGGCTCGCCCTTCGGGCTCACACCTCAGGATGAGGTCCGCCGGCGCAAGACTCCCTCATCCTGAGGCGCCCGCGAAGCGGGCCTCGAAGGACGCACCCGACACAAAAGCGAATATGGAACCAGATATTATGCGTCTGTCGAGCATGATCTTTTTCGGAAAACCGACTTCCGCTTTTCCGGATCATGCCGCCTGCCCAAAGCAAAACCGCCGGCCTTTCGACCGGCGGTTCGCCACTCGATGTCTGGCAGTCCTATTTGGAAACGAAGCAGTTTCCGCCCGCGGCCTTGTATTTGGTGCAGAGCGCAATCGCTTCGTCCCGCGTGGAAGTCGGGACGCGGACGCGATAATAGGTGCCCTTGCCCGAAATCTCGGCCTTGACAATATCGACGCCGTGGCCGCCCAGAACGCTTCCATAGCGATGCGCGAGGTGCTGATAGCTCGTCTGCGCCGCCTGAGCGGTCGGCTGCGAGGCGATCTGCATGGCCCATCCGCCCGATGCAGCCGGATGAGCGGGCGTTGCCTCAAGCGCAGCCACCTTCTCGTTTCCGGCGGGCTCGTTCCTGCTGGTCTCCCTGGCCGAAACCGGCTGCGCGGCGGGACGCGAAGGCGCAACGTCCACATGCTGCGGCGTCACGACAGCACGGGTTTCGGGTTTCTGCAGGTGTTCAGCCGCACTTGCGGACTTGGCGCCCGCCGCCGCCTTGACGGCAGGTTCCTCGAGCGCGGCGGTCGCCACACTTTTCGGCGCCTCGGTTGGCGTCGCGGCCGGCAACGGAGTCGGGACCATGGTTCCATCAGGCTTGACGATCATCGTCCGGACCTTGCGCGGCTCGACCGCGATAACGTCGTCCGCGCGGCTGGTATCGGCGCCAGTTGCATGGGAGGGCGCAACCCGGTCCTGGTTCTTCTGCGGCTGGCCGGCATCCGATTTGGCCAACGCAGCGATCTCCTGGCTGCTGGCTTGCGGGATTTTCGCCATATCGACGCCGGGAAGGGTGGAGGCGGACGCGCCCGACGCAGCACCGTTGCTCGCTTGGGCACTCAGATCGACAGGCTTTTCTTCCGAAGACACCAGCTTCTGCTGCTCCACCGGCTGGGCGACATCGCCATCCGCAACCCGTTTGTAAACCTGGTTATTCTGGTTCGGTACCGTGGTGCCGCCGGGATGTTTCGGCTTCATCTTGACCGGTTGAGCGTCCGCCTTGAGCAGGACCGGACCGCTATCCTTCGTCGAATGGTGCGCATAGGCGTAGGCGCCGATCGCTATCGCGACGAAAGCGCAACCGATGGCGACATCAACCACCAGAGCCCTTCTTTTCCTATGAACGGCAAGCGTCCGTGAGGGAGGATAGGCCGGCGTCTCCTCTGGCGTGTCGCTATAGGCAGAGGCTGCTGCGGCGGCGTCGTAATATTCATCCTGAAAGGCGTAGGTTTCGGGCCCATAAGCGCCCTGGGCGGGAGTCCGGGTCTGAGCGGCCGGATTTGTCGCCATTGCAGGCATGGCTGCCGCCGCGCGCGTCGGGGATTCGTGTTCGGAGAAATCGAAATCCTCTGCCGAAAACAGCTCTTCGATCTTGGCGGTAAGTTCCTCGTCCTCGTTCGAGAGAGCCGGCTGAGCGGCGGCGGCTTTCGCCTCCTTGTGCCGCAAATCCGAAAAAGCCGTGACGAACTCCTGATCGAGATCGTCGAAAGCGGGCGCGGGAGGCGGCGTCTCTTCCACCGGAGGCGTCGGAATATCGAGATCATCCGCGATGGCGATGGCCGGTTCGGGAACGTCGATGGTTTCGATTTCCGGCATGGAGGCCGGCGCCGCACTGGTGCGCTCACCAATGAGGTTGCTGCGGGGGGCGTTGGCCTGCGGGACGACCGACCGCGCCTCGTCTTCCTCAGGCAATGCGGTTTCGCCGCGCATCTCCGTCCCGGGCGCGTCGCCTGGAATTTCGCCATACGCATCATCCGCTCCGACGAAGTCCGGTCCGCCCTCGCGAGCCTGAACAGGATCGGCAAAGCTGATTTCTTCCTCACCGGCGAAAATCGCCTCTTCCGCCGGTTCCGACATCTGCTGCTCTGGCAGAGGCGCTGGCGTCGGAACGCGCGGCGGCTGCCGCATTCCCGGAGCGACAGGCGTGGCGCGCGAAAACAGGTCGGGCGACGAATAGAAGCGGGCGGCGCCATCGAAGCGTCGCGACTCGCCGGACGGATGGGTGGAGACAGGCGCGGGTGGCGAAACTGGCGTTCCCTCGCCGAAACTCCGCACCGGCGGTTCGCTTCCCAAGGCGGCAAGAGCGGCAAAGGGATCTTCCGGCTCTTCCGGCTGATCGGGCTCGAAGGAGGTGGGCTGCGCGAAAGTATCCGCAGGTTCCGGACGGGCGCCGGCGCTCGCCTCCATCTCGTCGAACGGAGCATCGAATGCGGATCGGCCATCGGAAGCGGCCGGCTCGGAAGTATTTGCGACGCCAACATCCCATTCCGGCAGCTTTGTTCCAAAGACCGTCGAATGATGCCGCACGGATGGCTGCGCTTCCGCCGAATTCTCAGCAACGGCCCTCGTCGGCTCGTCTGCTCCACTTTCGTTCGAAATTGAAGGAGCGGCAGGAGCCTCGGCCGCCGGAGGCGCCGTGACGTAGGATCCGCTGATCTGGTAGACTTGAGCAGTTCCCGAATAGGACGAACCCGATTTGTAGCCGGCGTTCGATAGCAACTGATTCAAGCTGTCGGCGAGTTCCGGTCCCCTGTCCTCGACCTCCATCTCGCTCGAAACGGAATCGAGAACGGAAGAAGCATCATCGAAGCCATCAGCCTCGGCATCGCTCGTCACAGAGGGCATACGCGGCTCTTCCGCAACGCCAGCACTTTCCTGCCCGTGCGGGACGGAAGCAACCTCATCGGTCGCCGCGGCGGAAGAAGCATATGCGTCGCTTTCCTCGCCCAACTCTTGTTGGAAAACGGAGGTCAACGCATCTTCGAGATCGTCGGCTGGCTGATAAGGGTCAGCCTCCTTCCCGGGTTGGACGGCTTCCGCTGGTGACGCCTCCCGGTGCAATTCGGCGGCGGGACCGATCTGTCGATGGGCATCCTCGTGCTCGTCCGGACTACCGAACTCGCCCATCAGCTCTTTTTCGAGATCGATCTGGAAATCGTCTTCCGGACGCGGCGTCGGTTGAACCCGAGGATCGAACCCCATGATCCTCGTCAGCTCCGCAAACGGATCGCTTTCGCTGAAGTCTTGTTCACCCACCGCCTTCAACTGAGATTTGTTTGCCATGCTTGTCCCACTCATACACATCTGGACGCCGGCGACGTCGCGTTTCGGCCGTTACCAAGCCAATGTGGGTAAATGGTGACAAGCTCCCCGGACCCTCTTAGCGCATCTCGCGGGGCGCGTCAGCCCCGACAAGCGCTAAACCTGAGGATAAGACATCCAGCACGGCTTGCACCAGACCCAGCCTGGCATTCGTCAATTCTGGGTCGTTAACCTTAACAAAACGTAAGTCCGGCGTTTCCGTGCCGCGATTCCATAGCGCGTGGAAGGCGCTGGCAAGGTCGTAGAGGTAGAATGCCAGCCTGTGGGGCTCATGCGTATCAGCCGCGCTTTCGATGAGCCGCGGATATTCGGCGAGCTTGCGGACAAGGCCGATTTCCGCGTCGTCGGCGAGGCGGTGGAGCGCTTTTTTCAAGGCAGGACGATCGCCGGCAAAGGCGGAAAGTTGCTCCCGCGCCTGGCGGAAAACCGAATGGCAGCGCGCCGAGGCATATTGCACGTAGAACACCGGATTGTCCTTGGACTGCTCGGTGACGCGGGCGAAATCGAAATCGAGCGGTGCGTCGCTCTTGCGATAGAGCATCATGAAGCGCACCGGGTCGCGGCCGACCTCGTCGATCACGTCCCGCAGCGTGATGAACTCCCCTGCCCGCTTGGACATGCGTACTGGCTCTCCGTCGCGGAAGAGCTTGACCAGTTGGCAAAGCAGCACCGTCAGCTTGACACGCCCGCTGGAGATCACCTCGGCCAGGGCTTCGAGCCGCTTGACATAGCCGCCATGATCGGCGCCCAGCACATAGATCAGCTCGTCGAAGCCGCGGTCGACCTTGTCCTTGAGGTAGGCGACGTCGGCGGCGAAATAGGTGTAGGAGCCGTCGGACTTCACCAGCGGCCGGTCGATGTCGTCACCGACCTCGGTCGATCGGAAGAGCGTCTGCTCCCTGTCTTCCCAGTCCTCCGGCTTCTGGCCCTTGGGCGGCGGCAGCTTTCCCTTGTAAACATATCCCTTGAGCGTCAGGTCGTTGATGGCGGAGCGGATCGCCCTCGCGCCGTTCGCATGGAGCGCCCGCTCCGAAAAGAAAACGTCATGGTGCACATTGAGCGCATCGAGATCGGCGCGGATCATCGCCATCATGGCGTCGATGGTGCGATCGCCGACGATCGCGATCGCCTCTTCTTCCGGCATTTGAAGGAGATCGCGGCCGAATTCCTGCGCCAGCGCCTGCCCGACCGGGACGAGATAGTCGCCGGGATAAAGACCAGCGGGGATTTCGCCGATCTCGTCGCCGAGCGCCTCGCGATAGCGGAGGAAAACGGAGCGCGCGAGAACGCCGATCTGCGCCCCCGCATCGTTGATGTAATATTCCTTCGTGACCTCATAACCGGCGAAAGCGAGCAGATTGGCCAGAGCATCGCCCACGACCGCGCCACGGCAATGACCGACATGCATCGGCCCTGTTGGATTGGCAGAGACATATTCGACATTGACCTTCCTGCCGGCGCCCACGGTGGAGCGGCCATAATCCTGGCCGAGATCGATCATTTCGCCGAGCCGCGCCTGCCAGAAGGCGTTGCTGAGCCTCATATTGACGAAACCCGGTCCCGCCACCTGGGTTTCGGCGATATCCGGGTCATCGGCGAGGGCTTCGGCGATGCGGGCGGCCAACGCGCGCGGATTTTCGCCCACCGCCTTCGACAGCACCATGGCGGCGTTGGTGGCGATGTCGCCATGCGTGGCGTCTCGCGGAGGCTCGGCAACGATACGTCCGAGTTCCAGCGGCTCTCCGCTTGTCGTTTTAAGATCAAGCCGCTCTATGGCTTTCCTGATCCGATCGTTGAAATCGGCGAAGATATTCATTGATTTCCACCTGCATGGAAGAAAGAGGTTCTGCCCGTGACATCGGCTTTTCTGCCGGCCGGGGGCCCATTCATCAGTGGCTGCCGCCTATCCCAAATCGGGTGTGCGGTCAAACAGACGCCGATGCTCCTTTATGGCGTAGGTATCCGTCATCCCCGCGAGGAAATCGGCGACATGCCTTGCCTTGACGCGCTCGCCCGACTGATCGAGGCCTTCCCGCCAGCCCTCGGGCATAGCGCGGGGATCGGCAAAATAGGCGTCGAAGAGGTCGCGGACGATTTTTTCCGCGCCCCGCCTGACGGCCAATACGTCCGAATGGTGATAAAGGTTGCGGAAGAGGAAGGCCTTCAGACCCTTTTCCTCCGTCCGCATGTTTTCCGAGAAAAGGATGAAAGAGCCGCTTGCGGCATGGATATCCTCGACGCTCCGGGGCTTTTCCTTCTCCAGCCGCGCCGAGGCCGTTCTTATGACGTCTTCCACCATGAAGGTGATCTGGCGGCGCATCAGTTCGTGACCGGTTCTGACCGGATCGAGTCCCGGATAGAGATCGCGGACCTTGGCGAGGATGGACGCCGACAGAGGTGCTTCCTCGAGCATCTCCAGCGTCAACAGGCCCGAGCGCAACCCGTCGTCGATATCGTGCGAATCATAGGCGATATCGTCGGCGATCGCCGCGCATTGCGCCTCGACGCCGGCAAAACGGTCGATTTCGAGATCCTGCAACTCGCAATAATCGAGGATCGCCTGCGGCACCGGCCCATCAAGTCCCCGTCCCTGCCGATCCACCAGCGGGCCATTGTGCTTCACCAGCCCTTCCAGCGTCTCCCAGGAGAGGTTCAGGCCGTCGAATTCGGCATAACGCCTCTCAAGCCGGGTCACGATACGCAATGACTGCGCGTTATGGTCGAAGCCGCCCCAGCGCGCCATCTTTTCGTTCAGCGCGTCCTCCCCGGTGTGGCCGAAGGGCGTATGGCCGAAATCATGGACGAGCGCGATCGCTTCCGCCAGGTCTTCGTCGCATCTGAGCGCCCGGGCAAGCGCGCGGGCGATCTGCGCCACCTCGATCGTATGGGTCAGCCGCGTCCTGTAATGGTCGCTTTCATGGGCGATGAAGACCTGGGTCTTGTGCTTCAGGCGCCTGAACGCAGTCGAATGGATGATTCTGTCGCGGTCGCGCTGGAACGGCGTTCGGGTTGGACTCTGCGCCTCCGCGACGAGACGGCCGCGGCTTTTGGCCGGGTCCGACGCCCATGGCGCCCTCGGCCGGTAGCCGAAGCCGATGGATTCCAGACCGTCCCGCATCGATCCTGCCGTTGACTTGTACCGCTACGCTTCATACCTATTGGACGAACGGAAATGCAAGGTGGCCGATGGGCGCGGACGTCAAGACAGCCATGAACAAGGTCGAGGTCACGGAGGCGGCGGCGCGCCGTATCACGAGGATCCTCGCCGCCGAACCGGGAAAGAACGCCCTGCGTATCGCCGTGGAAGGCGGCGGCTGTTCCGGGTTTTCCTACAGATATGACCTCGTCGGCGACCGCAATGCGGACGACATCGCCATCGAGCGCGACGGCGCCACCGTGCTCATCGACGAATTGTCGCTCGTCTATATGGGCGGCTCGGTCATCGATTTCGTCGACGATCTCATGGGCCAGTCGTTCCAGATCAGGAATCCCAATGCCGTGGCGTCCTGCGGCTGCGGCACGAGTTTTTCCGTCTAAATCCCCGAACAGGACCGCTGAAACGCAAGGAGCCGGCGCTTCGCTGCCCCGGCTCCCATTCCAGTGACTTTAAGGAACTGGCCTTAAAGTCCGTCAGACATGACTGGAACTGTCCCCATGGTGGTGGCGATGATGGTGATCCCAGTCATTGTGATCGCCGTGATGGCGGTGGACCGGATACAAGTCCCTGTGATGGCGCGGCTCGATCAGTATCATGCGGTGGTGGTGGTGATGATGGTGACGGTAATAATGGTGGTGGTAATGGTCCCAATCGTGGTGATGTCGATGGCCGGTTTCGATCACTACGGATTGAGCGCTGGCGGTGCCCGCCAGAAACAAGACCGCAACCCCGGCAAGCAGAAACTTCTTCATTGACCTTCTCCTGACAGTATCTGGCCCTTCCATTTGCCAAACGAATGTGAACGGATTTGGTTTCCGTTATACTGTTCCCGGCCAAAACCGACCGCGCGCGGGAGGGAGCTTGGCAAACCGGCCACGACAAAGGAATTGCAGACCTCGATGAAGATCGCAACCTGGAACATCAACGGCGTGAAGGCCCGCCTGGAAAATCTTCTTCTGTGGCTGAAGGAAAGCGACCCCGACATCGTCTGCCTGCAGGAAATCAAGTCGGTCGACGACCAGTTCCCGCGCGACGGGATCGAGGCGCTCGGCTACCATGTCGAGACACATGGCCAGAAGGGCTTCAACGGCGTCGCGCTCCTGTCCAAGAGGCGGTTCGACGAGATCAATCGCGGCCTTCCGGGAGACGAGGGCGACGAACAGGCGCGGTTCATCGAAGGTGTCGTCTCCACCGATGGCGGCGTCGTGCGCGCCGTTTCTCTTTACCTGCCGAACGGAAATCCGATCGACACGGAAAAATTCAGCTACAAGCTGGCATGGATGACGCGCCTGCGGAAATGGGCGGAAGAGCGGCTTCTCCTGGAGGAACCGCTGGTGCTCGCGGGCGACTATAACGTCATCCCCGAACCGCTCGACGCGAAAAACCCGCAAGCCTGGCTTGGAGATGCGCTGTTCCAGCCGGAAACCCGCAAGGCTTTCCGGCGCTTGGAAAATCTCGGCTTCCAGGATTCGTTGAGGGCGGTGAGCGACGATGGCGACGTCTACAGTTTCTGGGACTATCAGGCCGGCGCCTGGCAGAAGAATAACGGCATCCGCATCGACCATCTGATGCTTTCACCCGAAGCGGCCAACAGGCTCCTCTCCGTTTCGGTCGAAAAGCACGTGCGGTCCTGGGAAAAGCCGTCCGACCATGTTCCGGTCTGCGCGGAACTGGCGTTCTGAAATCTGAAAGAAATGGCGCTGGCGGCCGCTATTTTTCGGCGGTTTCGCTTCCGGTCGTCCAGATCGTATCCGCCAGCGCGATCGCGGTGCGCCTGTCGCTTTCGCCTGAAAGCGCAAAGGCTTCTTCCTGCATGTTGCGGATCCAAGGGCGATCGTCCGGCGAGCAGTGCGCCAGCGCCGCGGTCATCATGGCAAGACCGCGTACCGTCCTGCCAGCCTGGAAAAGCAAATTACCCAGCAAGGCCTCCGCGCCGGCATGCCCTTTTTCGGCGGCCAATTGAAACCACCGCCCGGCCTGCTTGATGCTTTCCTTCACGCCCTCGCCATAGAGATACATCTTGCCGAGTTCGAACTGCGCGTCGGGGTTGCGATAGGTCGCCGCGGCCCGCATGTAATAATCCTGCGCCGCAGCCAGGTTCGACTTCACCGGCGTGTCGGGAATGCCGGTCTTGTAATAACCCGCCAGCGCCACCAGCGCGTCGGAGACGTAGCTGTCGTCGGGGCTTCCCGGCTCGACATCGTCCTGGACGATGCGATTGAAGAATTTGAAGGCTTCATAGTCGTTGCGGGTGACGCCATCGCCTTCCGCATACATATGCGCCAGTTTCCAGCTTGCGCCGACCTGTCCATTGTCCGCGGCATAGCGATAGGCTTCGATCGCCTCGGCCTTATGGCCGTGCTTGTAGGCCGAGAAGCCGAAGCGGAAGACGGCCCATGGACTGGATTTCTGTTTTTCGAAATTCTTCTCGTCGAAGGCGTGGGCGGCGCCGACGCCCGCCATGATCGCACCAGCCAGGACCATCATGAGAGTCGCCGACCGAAAGATCGCCGGAAAATTTCCCGAGCTGCCTTTCGTCCCGACCATCCTGTGTCCGGGCTTCCCCCCTGCACTCCCGTGCAGAAGCCCGGCCATCGAAACCAAACTCGTGCCCATAGCTTTCCCTGCCGTGCCATCTCACGGCAAATCTCATCGCGACACGTCCATGGACGCTGCCCCAATGACTGTTTTGGGTGCGCCGGGTTTATGGCGCAAAATGGGCAATTCTTCCCCTCCCCATATGGAGCCGCTGCTTAGCGCAAAAGTGTTGCTGAATCGTCACAATTCATCGAGTCCGCCAGAAATCCCGCACAGCACAAAAGCGTCGCGGGCGGAAGAAATGCGTGAAAATATTCATAAAATTACTATTGATTTCAACCGGCTACTTTCGCCTCCTGAACAAACACACTCAATTTCCGTGCATCGACAGGCGCGGCGCTTTTGACGTCATTGTCGAAGAAGCACCACACATCGCGCCCATCCCCGCTGCACTTCCTGATAAAGGACGCCCAGCCACGAAGAGCGTCGTCGGAATAGTTGCCGTGATAGTGGCCGCTTGAGCCATGATTGCGGATATAGACCCAGTCGGCGCGGACCTCCCACGGCGCGGGCGCGGCGTCATGGTCGGATATGCACAATGCCACGTTATGCTCTTCAAGCAGATCGAAGATCGCCGGGTCGTACCAGCTCGGATGGCGAAATTCGACCGTATAGCGCCGGGCAGGATCGAGCCTCGCGAGAAATCCCGCCAGCCGTTCCCGATCCACCTTCATCGTCGGCGGGAGCTGGAACAGCACCGGCCCCAATTTATGACCCAGATGGTCGAGGCCGCTTTCCAGCATGTCGAGGGATCGGTCGTCCACGAGCAACCGCTTGCGATGGGTGATGAACTGC
The DNA here is from genome assembly GCA_035547755.1 of Rhizobiaceae bacterium. Lineage (GTDB taxonomy): Bacteria > Pseudomonadota > Alphaproteobacteria > Rhizobiales > Rhizobiaceae > Mesorhizobium_L. The sequence goes on along the minus strand of DASZUG010000095.1, from coordinate 14,812 downwards.
GATGCCTTCCAGGCAAAGCGGAAATCATCCGGCGTGGCGCCGAACCAGCGCCTGACGGCATTGGCCGTTGGCGTGCGGTAGAACGGCGCATTGAGTTCAACGGCATCGAATCGCGAGGCGTAATAGGAGAGTGAATCCGCCTTGTTCACGTCTTCAGGATAAAACGGTCCCCACCAGCCGCCATAGTGCCAGCCCGATGTACCGATCCGGACCTCCGGAGCTTTTCCGTGGCTCCCGCTTCTCCGCTCCAACACGCATTGCCTCACGGACCGTGGACTCGGAACCCAACGTTTCGAGGACAATATAGGTCCACACGGAACCGCAAGTTGGAACCTGACATGCGATTGCCCGAAGCCGCCATTCGACACCCGCGGCCCATGTCGCTTCCCTTGCGCTTCTGGTCGCCGCCTCCGCAATCGCTGGCGGTGCCGCGGTCCATTATGCCGTCTGCTTATTCAGATCTTGCATGAGGCTTCACGATGACAGCAGCCCTTCACCCGGCCGATCCCGCGCTCGGCGCGGACCGGCCTCGCCGCGGCGGCCGCGCCGGCAAGCGCGCGGGGGCTTCGGGACATTTCGATCAGCCTGCTTTCAAACAGTACCGCATACCCTTCGAGCCGACTCGGATCGTCTCGGATGACGAACTGGAATCGATTCACCTCGCTTCATTGAGAGTGCTGAAGGAAATCGGCCTGGAGGTGCTTCACGACGAGGCGCGCGCCATCATGAAACGCTGCGGCGCGGATGTGGTCGATGGAGAGACGCGCGTCCGTTTCGACGGCGACATGGTCCTCGAATGGGCCGCGCATGCCCCTTCCGAATTCACGCTTCATGCGCGCAATCCGGCCCATAATCTCGCCTTTGGAGGCAACAACATCATTCTGGCGCAGATGGCCTCGGCGCCGAATTGTTCCGACACGGATAATGGCCGCCGGCCGGGCAATCAGGTGGACTTCCGCAATTTCCTGAAACTCGCGCAGATGCACAATGTCCTGCAATGCACCGGCGGCTATCCGGTCGAGCCGATCGACATCCATCCTTCGATCCGCCATCTCGAATGCCTGCGCGATCTTGCGACGCTGACCGACAAGGCGTTCCACATCTATTCGCTGGGGCGGGAACGCAATCTGGACGGCATCGAGATCGCACGCATCGCGCGCGGCGTCAGCCGGGAGCAGATGGAGCGCGAACCCTCCTGCTTCACCATCATCAACACCAATTCGCCGCTCAGGCTCGACATCCCCATGATGGAAGGCATCATCCAGATGTCGCGCGCGGGCCAGGCGGTGGTCGTCACGCCTTTCACGCTCGCCGGCGCCATGGCGCCGGTGACGATCGCCGGCGCGGTCGTCGAGCAGAATGCCGAAGCGCTCGCGGGCATCGCCTTCTCGCAGATGGTCAGGAAAGGCGCGCCCGCCGGCTATGGCGGCTTCACCTCGAATGTGGACATGAAGTCGGGCGCGCCGGCTTTCGGCACGCCGGAATATATGAAGGCCCAGCTTCTGGGCGGCCAGCTCGCGCGCCGCTACAACATTCCCTACCGCACGTCGAACACCTGCGCCGCCAACACGGTGGACGCGCAAGCCGCCTATGAAAGCGTCTTCTCGCTCTGGGGCGCGATCCAGGGCGGCGGCAATTTCATGATGCATGGCGCCGGATGGCTGGAAGGCGGCCTGCGCTGCTCCTACGAGAAGATGATCCTCGATATCGATCTGTTGCAGATGGTGGCGGAGTTTCTCACCCCGCTCGACCTGTCGGAAGACGCGCTCGCGATCGAGGCGATCCGCGATGTCGGGCCGGGCGGCCATTTCTTCGGCACGCCGCACACGCAGGCGCGCTACAAGACCGCCTTCTATGCGCCGATCCTTTCCGACTGGCGCAATTATGAAAGCTGGACACAGGCCGGCGCCCCCACCGCGATCGAGAAGGCGAACCGTGTCTGGAAGGAAAGGCTGGCAGCCTATGAGGAACCCTATATGGACCCCGCCATCCGCGAGGAACTCAACGATTTCGTCAATCGCCGCATCGCCGAAGGCGGCGCCCCGACGGATTTTTAATCTGTAGTTCTATGAACAAGGCCCCCTCTCCGTCTCGCTTCGCTCGCCACCTCTCCCCCGCAAGCGGGGGAGCGGATGCGCCGGGCGCAACGCTCGGCGCCCATCCTCTCCCCTCACGAAGTGGGGGAGAGGTGGCGAGCCCGAAGGGCGAGACGGAGAGGGGGGAAGAATCGAGGAAATCGCGGAGTCGCCGCAAATCAGGAACGACTGAGCGTGCAAGGTCCTTACGGTGGGTCGAAAACAGCGCTGAAGGGCTCCTTTGGCAAGAGTTGAGGTCTCGTCAACTAGGCGGCTATCACTTTACCCGGCAGTTTCCCATCGGCCCCTACTTCGCCGACTTCTGTTGCCGAAAAGCACGGCTCGTCATCGAAATCGACGGTTCCCAACATGCTGACAGCGCCTATGATCGTCGTCGCGACGAGTTCATGCGCGCCCAAGGATTTTCGATTCTCCGCTTCTGGAGCCATGATGTCCTGAAGCACCGCACGTCCGTCTGCGAAACAACCCTTGCCGTACTCGACGGCCGTCTGGCGGAAGACATGAATTCCTCCGATCTCCGTTTTGTCTTCGCGCGAGGTCTAACGAAGTGAATTACCCCCTCTCCGTCTCGCTGCGCTCGACACCTCTCCCCCACTTCGTGAGGGGAGAGGATAGACGGCCGCGAGTCTGGCGCCCATCCGCCACCCGCGAAGCGGGGGGAGGTGCCGAGCGTATGCGAGGCGGAGGGGGGCTAAACAATCGAGAAGGCTCATCCTCATGAAATCTCACGTTAAAGCGGTCGTCATCGGCGGCGGGGTCGTCGGATGTTCGGTGCTCTATCATCTGGCGAAAGCCGGCTGGACCGATAGCATGCTGATCGAGCGTTCCGAACTCACTTCCGGCTCGTCCTGGCATGCGGCGGGCGGCTTCCATACGCTGAACGGCGACCCCAACGTCGCCAAGCTGCAAGCCTACACCGTGCAACTCTACAAGGAACTGGAGGAACTTTCCGGCCAATCCTGCGGCTTGCACCTGACCGGCGGCGCCATGGTGGCCGACAGCCCCGAGCGCATGGACTTCCTGCGCCTCGCCCATGCCAAGGGCCGCTATCTCGGCATGGATACGGAACTGATCACGCCTTCGGAAGTGAAGGCGATGTTTCCGCTGATGGACGAAAAGAACTTCGTCGGCGCCATGTGGGATCCGGTCGAAGGCCATCTCGACCCGTCCGGCACGACCCATGCCTACGCCAAGGCCGCACGCAAGCTCGGCGCGGAGATCGTGCTCCGGAATCGCGTCGTCGAGCTGACGCAGGAGCCGGATGGCGCCTGGAATGTCATTACCGAACAGGGAACCGTGAAGGCCGAGCATGTCGTGAACTGCGGCGGCCTGTGGGCGCGCGAAATCGGCCGCATGGTCGGGCTGGAACTGCCGCTGCTCGCCATGGAGCACCATTACCTTTTGACCGAAGACATCCCGGAGGTCATGGAGTTCAACAAGGCGACCGGCCGCGAGATGATCGGCGTCATGGATTTCAAGGGCGAGATCTACACGCGCCAGGAACGCAATGGTGTCCTGCTCGGCACCTATGAGAAGGCCTGTAAGCCATGGTCGCCGGTGGAAACGCCGTGGAGCTTCGGCCACGAGCTGCTGGCGCCGGACCTCGACCGCATCGCGCCGTCGCTGGAAGTCGGCTTCCGCCATTTCCCCGGCATCGAGAAGGCCGGCATCAAGCAGATGATCAACGGCCCCTTCACCTTCGCGCCGGACGGCAACCCTCTGGTCGGCCCGGTTCAGGGGTTGACGAACTTCTGGTGCGCCTGCGCCGTCATGGCCGGGTTCAGCCAGGGCGGCGGCGTCGGGCTGGCGCTGTCGAACTGGATGGTGAACGGCGATCCGGGCTTCGACGTCTGGGGTATGGACGTCGCCCGCTTCGGCGAATGGGCGACGCTGCGCTACACCAACGCCAAGGTGCGCGAGAACTATTCCCGCCGCTTCTCCATCCGCTTTCCCAATGAAGAGCTCCCGGCCGCCAGGCCGGCGCAGACCACGCCGCTCTACGACATCATGGTGCGCGACAACAACGCCGTCATGGGCGACAGCTGGGGTCTGGAAACGCCGCTCTGGTTCGCACCGAAGGGTACGGAGCCGAAGGATATCGTCTCCTTCCACCGCTCCAACGATTTCGAGCATGTCGGCGATGAGGTGTGCGCCGTGCGCGAGCGCGTCGGCGTCACCGAGATCGCCAACTTCGCCAAATATGAGGTGAGCGGCGCCGGCGCGGAAGCCTTCCTGAACCATATCCTCACCAACCGCATGCCGAAGAAGGGCCGCATCACGCTTTCCCCGATGCTCAACGAATTCGGCAAGCTGATCGGCGACTTCACCATAGCGAAGGCCGACGACGAGCGCTTCATGGTCTGGGGTTCCTCCGCCGCCGCGAAATACCATATGCGCTGGTTCGAGAAACACCTGCCGAAGGACGGATCGGTCCGCATCCACCGTTTCGACCAGACGCTTGTCGGCCTGTCGATCGCCGGACCGAAATCGCAGGAACTTCTGCGGAAGCTCACCGACGTGGATGTCTCATCGAAGGCCTTCCGCTTCATGGATTTTCGCGAAATGGCGGTCGCCGGCGCGCCCTGCATGGTGAACCGCATCACCTATACGGGCGACCTCGGCTACGAGATCTGGATGCAGCCGGCCTATGAGCGGCTGATCTATGACGCCATCAAGAAAGCCGGCGCGGAATTCGGTATCGTCGATTTCGGCATGCGCGCGCTGCTCTCCATGCGTCTGGAAAAGAATTTTCCGACCTGGTTCCGCGAGTTGCGGCCGATCTACGGTCCGTTCGAGGGCGGCATGGATCGCTTCATCAAGATGGAGAAGAACGATTTCATCGGCCGCGACGCCGCCGCGAAGGAACTGGAAGCCCTGAAATCCAAGGATAGCCCGAAGCTCCGCCGCGTTTCCCTCGTCGTTGATGCGATCGACGCCGATGTCATGGGCGACGAACCGATCTGGGCGAAGGTTTCGACCGATTACGGCACGGTCGAGAAGCCGCATGGCTACGGCGCGCCACGCTTCGATGCGACTGGCGAGGAAGTGCGGGGAAATCCCTCCCCCTCGAGGGGAGGGTCCGACGGCGAAGCCGTCGGGGGTGGGGTCGCCGCGGCCGGCCTCGACCGACCTCCTCTGGCTGCTTCGCAGCCATCTCCCCCTCAAGGGGGGAGAGACTCCTCCCGCGTTCGCGGCATTATCGACGGCGAATGGCGGGTTGTCGGCTGGGTGACATCCGGCGGCTATGCGCATTACGTGCGGAAATCAATGGCACAGGGCTATGTGCCCGCGGCGCTGGCGGAAAACGAGTCCGACGGCCTGTTCGAGATCGAAATTCTCGGTCGCCGCTGCCCCGCTCGGATCACTGTCGAGCCGCTCTTCGACCCGAGCGGTGGAAAGATGCGCGCCTGAAATCCGCCCACGGTTGTGGATAGCGGACACCCATGCTAGCCGGACGTGCCGCGCTCCAAGTGAGGCGCGGCGCAACGTTCATGCTTTGGGACAAGCACACGTCCGGTGAAAAAATTAACGGAATGGGGCGAGCGCCTCTCGGAAGGAAGGTTCGGGCCGTTTGACGCGGCTATCGCTTTCGTCGCGGTCTATTTCCTTTGCCAGATCCTCGTCCAGTCTCTGGTCAGCCATTTTACCGGCACGGGCGTTAGCATCGACGACGCCGAACAGCTGATCTACCTGCCGCATTTGCGGGCCGGATATGGCGGCTCGCAGCCGCCGCTTTTCACCTGGATCAACTGGGCCGCCACGCATCTTTTCGGCATCAGCATCCTGACGCTGAAAGTCGTCAAATATCTGGTGCTCTTTCTCGCTTTCGTCGCGGTCCACCAGGCGATGCGGCGCTTGGGTTATGAGCGCCATACGGCGGCGGCCGCATCACTAGGCCTGCTGACGGCCCCGCAGATCGTGTGGGAGATGCAGCATGCGCTGACACACTCCGTCGCATCGCTTTCATTCTGCGCCCTCGCCTTCCTGGCGCTTGCCGATCTCCTGATCCGCCGTACCACGGCAAGCTATATCTTCTTCGGTGCGGCGGCTGCGCTCGCGATCCTGGCCAAATTCAACGACGTCATTTTTGTCGCGGCGATGTTGGGCGCCGCCCTGTCGATCCGTTCGTATCGGGCCGCAATTCTCGACAAGCGCATCCTCGTCAGCCTCATTGTCCTGGTGCTGGCGCTCGCCCCGACCGCACTGTGGAGCCTCGACCACTCCAACGCCCTCTTCGCCCGGATGGACAAGTTCCGGCTTGATCCCTCAGGCCACAGTTTTCTCTTTACCCGCTTGAAGGGACTGGTCGAATTCGGCATCGCGACCTTCGATTTCGCCATTCTGACGCTTCTGGTCTGCGGCCTTGCTTTCGCGTTGCCGAAGCTCGATCCCGCCAAGCGCATGACCGAGGTCGGAACGTCCGACCGTTTCCTGGCCCGCATCCTTCTGATCGGCTACGCGCTGACGGCGATCCTGGTGCTCACGAGCGGCACCACGGCGGTCCGGGACCGTTGGCTTCTGCCGCTGCTTTTCCTGCTCCCCGCCTATATTGCCGTCAGGGCGGAGCGGGCCGGCCCGGCGGGCAAGAAGGCGCAATATCTGATCGCGGCGCTCGGAACAGCAATCGCCATCGCAGTCATGCCGGCAAGTTGGTACATGCAGGCATGGGGCGGAAACGGGCAATCACACACCACACGGCTGGATTATGCAGTCATCCTGAAGGACATGACAGCGGACGGCCCGGTGAACACGATCGTGAGCAACATGTCCTGGATCGGGAACTTCCGCCTCGTCGATCAAGATCTCGTTTTGCTCAACCAGGAGGTGCCCGGTTTCAGGCGATTGATCCGGATGCCGGGAGTGCTCGTTTGGCTTGGGGGCCAGGCTCCGCCCGAATCGATCGTCGAGAGATTGCGCCAGGCCGGCTATCAGACCGCTCCAGGCACGATCAAAACGATCACCGCCCCCGATCGGCTGGACTTGAAGAAGAACCACAAAATATCCTTCGCCCGGCTGGAAAAGCTCCAGCATTGAAGCGAAGTCCCTTACCTGTCAGGAGGGGCCGCATCCCTGCCCGTCCTGCAGGACGCAGGGCATATTCTGACCTTGGGCGGTGTCCGAAATCCGCCTGGGTTTGCTTACGATAAGGGCAAAGGCAACGGCAAAAAGGGCAATCAGCACGGATACGATACAGAGGCGGGGCACCATGGATGTAAATCCTCTGTCGGAAGCCATTAAGCCCTCCCTGCCCGCATCGTATCGTCGCGCTCAGCCGTTAAGAACAATTTAACGGAAATACGAGCGATTCGTCATCCATAACTGTCACCCGGCCATAATTGTCACGGCCATAATTGTCATCCGGCGCGTTCGATACGGATCACCTGCGCCTTGTCGACCAGATGACCGTCCTTTGTTACGCCTTCCACGGCCCGGCGTATAGCCGCCTCCGTCGTTTCATGCGTGACCAGGATAACGGTTTTCTGCCCCTCCATCTCGACCAGGCCGGCATGCTGGACGATCGATTCCAGTGAAATGTCGTTATCGGCCATCCGCCGGGCTATTGCCGCGAAGACGCCGATGCGATCGTGAACTGTGAGGCGGATGAAATAGCCGCCCGCATGCGCCCGCATCTTCGCCTTACGATAAGGGGCAAGTTCCTTGGCGGGACGGCCGAAGACCGGGCCGTGCTGAAAGCCCGGCCGGCTCTTGGCGATATCGGCAATATCGCCGATCACGGCCGACGCCGTAGCGTTGCCGCCTGCCCCGGGGCCCGACAGGAGCAATTCGCCAAGCACATCCGTCTCGATCGCGACCGCGTTGGTCACGCCATGCACCTGCGCGATCACCGAAGCCGTCGGGACCATCGTCGGGTGGACGCGCTGCTCGATGCCGCTTTCCGTCTTCTGCGCCACGCCAAGAAGCTTGATCCGATAGCCGAGTTCGCCGGCGGCGCGGATATCGGCCTGGGTGATGTTCGAAATGCCTTCCATGTAGATGTCGCCCGCCGCGATGCGGCTGCCGAAAGCCAGGCTGGTCAGGATGGCAAGCTTGTGGGCGGTATCGTGCCCCTCGATGTCGAAGGTCGGATCGGCCTCGGCATAGCCGAGGCGCTGCGCATCCTTCAGGCATTCGTCGAAAGAAAGCCCCTCCGCCTCCATCCGGGTGAGGATATAATTGCAGGTGCCGTTGAGGATGCCGAAGATGCGCGTCGCCTCGTTGCCGGCAAGCGCCTCGCGCATCGTCTTGATGACCGGTATTCCACCCGCCACCGCCGCTTCATAGTTCAGCAGCACGCCTTTCTTCTCGGCGATTTCCGCGAGCGCCAACCCATGCCTGGCGAGCAGCGCCTTGTTGGCGGTGACGACATGATGACCGGCCTCGAGGGCGGCCTTGACGCTGGCGCGCGCCGCCCCGTCTTCTCCACCGATCAGTTCGACGAAAACGTCGATATCCTTCGATTTCGCCAGTTCGACTGGATCGTCGAACCATTGGGCTGACCGAAGCGGAATTCCCCGATCCTTATTACGGTCGCGCGCGGAAACCGCGATCACCTCGATCGGACGCCCGCATTGCCGGCTCAGTTCGTCCGCCTTTTGCGACAATATCCGCACGACGGAGGCGCCGACCGTCCCCAGACCTGCAATCCCTATCCGCAACGCTTCGGCCATGCCCGGCGCCCCCGAGAAGTTATGAGTATGAGAAACGCTCAGCGGCGGGCGCTGAGCGGGATGACATTGTCGAGCGTTTCCGTCGCGGAGGACAGGAAGCGCTTGATGTTTCGCGCCGCCTGCCGGATGCGGTGCTCGTTTTCGACAAGGGCGATGCGGACGAAATCGTCGCCATATTCGCCGAAGCCGATGCCGGGCGCGACCGCGACATCCGCCTTCTCGATCAGCAGCTTGGAAAACTCCAGCGATCCGAGCGACCGGAATGGCTCCGGGATCGGCGCCCAGGCGAACATCGTCGCGGCCGGCGCCGGGACCTGCCATCCGGCGCGCTCGAAAGCATCGACCATGACGTTGCGGCGGCGCAGATAAACCTCGCGCACTTCGGCGATGTCCGAGCCGTCGCCATTGAGCGCGGCCGTGGCCGCAACCTGGATCGGTGTGAAAGCCCCATAGTCGAGATAAGATTTGACCCTGGTCAGCGCCGCGATCAGGCGTTCGTTGCCGACGGCGAAGCCCATGCGCCAGCCCGGCATGGAAAAGGTCTTCGACATGGAGGTGAACTCGACCGCGATATCGATCGCGCCCGACACCTGCAGGAGCGATGGCGGCGGCGGGCCGTCGAAATAAATCTCCGCATAAGCGAGATCGGAAAGCAGGATGAGATCGTTCTTCCTCGCGAAGGCGACGACGTCCTTGTAGAAATCGAGCGACGCGATATGGGCGGTCGGATTGGACGGATAGTTCAGGATCAGCGCCAGCGGCTTCGGCGTGGAGTGGCGCACCGCCCGCTCGAGCGCGGGAATGAAAGCGTCGTCCGGATCGGCCTGGATCGAGCGGATCACGCCGCCCGACATGATGAAGCCGAAAGCGTGGATGGGATAGGTCGGATTGGGGCAGATCACCACGTCGCCCGGCGCGGTGATGGCCTGCGCCATATTGGCGAAACCCTCCTTCGAGCCGAGCGTCGCGATCACCTGGCTGTCGGGATCGAGTTTCACGCCGAAGCGCCGCCCGTAATAATTCGCCTGTGCGCGTCTCAGGCCGGGAATGCCGCGCGAGGAGGAATAGCGGTGCGTGCGCGGGTCGCGGACCACGTCGCAGAGCTTGTCGACGATCGCCTTCGGCGTCGGCAGGTCGGGATTGCCCATGCCGAGATCGATGATATCGGCGCCCTCGGCCCTGGCGCTGGCCTTCAGCCGATTGACCTGTTCGAAGACGTAAGGCGGCAGCCGGCGGACCTTATGGAACTCTTCCATGGGGCAAATCCAATTGGGAGAACGAAACGAAGCACCCGGCCTCTTACACCGAAAGAACGGCCAAATCGAGCTGGCGATTGCTCGCTATTGGCCGGATTCGATCTGTTTCAGGACAGTTTGCGGTTCTGTCTGGCCGAGCTTCGACAGCGCCGCCTGGTCCGCATTCGTGGAGGCGGGGTTGGGCGTCGCCACCGTCTCGTTCGCCTGTCGGGCAGCGGCCAGTTCGCTCAGCTTCTGCTGCTGCTCCGCGGCGGTGAATTGAGCCGTCGCTCCTTTTCTCGGCAAATTGAGGTTCGGGAATTGGCCCGTTCCCTGCGCGCCAAGTGACGTGCTGACAGGCGGCGCCCCATGAGGCGAGGTGGAACTCGCGGCGTGCGGAACAGCGTCGTCGATCGTTCCGGAGGCGCAGGCGGAAAGAAGCGCCATCCCCGTCAGCAGCGACGAGGCGAGGAATAGGCGGCCTGTCAGGCCCGGCCGCTCAATGCTGCTTTTCATCTTTTCCGATCCCTGCCGCGCTGGTTGGAATTTCATGAACCTCCTATGATATTATGGCAAGCGGAAGCCAAGTGAAAAGCTGGCGACAAATGGGCGGCTGATGTCCGATACTGATCAAGAGCAAAAAACGGAAACGGCATTCTCGATCGATCCCTATCTGATCAAGGATCCCGAAGAGTTCGCGCTCAATCTCGCACGCGCCATCGAGCAATTGGGGAAAGCCGCATCGGCCTGGGTCACGCCGCGCGAAAAGGGCGAGGTCAGCGATTCGCTTGCAGGGCCTTACGCGGAGATGGTGAAGACCTTCTCCAAAGTTTCGGAATACTGGCTCTCCGATCCCGCCCGCGCGCTTGAGGCGCAGACGCGCCTTTTCGGCAGCTACATGGGCGTATGGGCGAACGCGATACGCCGCCTGGGCCAGGACGGGGCGACCGCCGAAGAAGTCGTTCCCGATCGCGGTGACAAGCGCTTCCAGGATCCCGAATGGGCCAGGAACGCCTTCTTCGATTTCCTCAAGCAGGCTTATCTGGTGACGAGCCGCTGGGCCGCCGATCTCGTCGAGCGGGCGGACGGGCTGGATGAGCATACGCGGCACAAGGCCCGCTTCTATGTCAGCCAGATCAGCAACGCCATTTCGCCCTCCAATTTCATCCTGACCAATCCTGAACTTTTCCGCGAAACCGTCGCCAGCAATGGCGAAAACCTCGTGCGCGGCATGAAGATGCTGGCGGAGGACATCGGCGCCGGCGGCGGCGAACTGAAGCTCAGGCAATCGGACTATTCCAAATTCGCGCTCGGCAGGAATCTGGCGACGACGCCGGGCAAGGTCGTGGCAAGAAGCGAGCTTGCCGAGATCATCCAGTACGAACCGAAGACGAAGAAGGTGCTGAAGCGCCCTCTCCTCATCTGCCCTCCCTGGATCAACAAATTCTACATCCTCGATCTCAACCCGCAGAAATCCTTCGTCAGCTGGGCCGTCGAGCAAGGGCACACCGTCTTCGTGATCTCATGGGTCAATCCCGACGAACGCCACAGCCGCAAGGACTGGAGCGACTATGTCGAGCAGGGTATCCGCTTCGCCCTCGATGCGATCGAGGAGGAAACCGGCGAGCGGGAAGTCAATGCGATCGGCTATTGCGTCGGCGGTACCCTGCTTGCGGCGGCGCTGGCGCTGTTCGCCAAAGAGGGCGACGAGCGCATCAGGACCGCGACCTTCTTCACCACGCAGGTCGATTTCACCCATGCGGGCGATCTCAAGGTCTTCGTCGACGAGGAGCAGATCGCGGCGCTCGAATGCGCCATGGACCGGAAGGGCTATCTCGAGGGCAACAAGATGGCGACCGCCTTCAACATGTTGCGCTCGAGCGATCTCATCTGGCCCTATGTCGTCAACAACTATTTGCGCGGCAAGGAGCCCCTGCCCTTCGACCTGCTCTACTGGAATGCCGATTCGACGCGGATGCCGGCGGCCAACCATTCCTATTACCTGCGCAATTGCTATCTCGAGAACAGGCTGGCCTTGGGCGAGATGGTTCTGGCGGGCAAAACGCTTTCGCTGAAGGACGTGAAGATCCCCGTCTTCAATCAGGCTTCCCGCGAGGACCACATCGCGCCGGCGCGATCGGTCTTCAAGGGATCCTCCCTGTTCGGCGGTGAAGTGGAGTTCATCCTGGCCGGATCCGGCCATATCGCCGGCGTCGTCAATCCTCCCGCTTCGAAGAAATACCAATATTGGACAGGCGGCAAACCGAAAGGCTCATTCGAGGATTGGCTCAAGAAGGCGAAGGAGCATCCGGGCTCGTGGTGGCCCCATTGGCAGGCCTGGATCGAAGGACATGACAAGCGTCGCGCAGCGGCCCGCAAGCCCGCGAGGAAGCACGCATCGCTGGCCGACGCGCCGGGGACCTATGTCACGGTTCGTGTCTGATCAATACAATCATTGATCGAAAAGCGTGCCCGCATGCGTTTTGCGGGTTCCAAGCCCGATTTGCCGGGTTTATCACTATTGATATGACTATATGCCCTTCGGATTGCATCCGAGGGTGGGCGATTACGGTGGCGCGTTGCAGTTTTCCCGCCGTTGATGTGGTTGTTTATCATTCCCGGCCATCGATCCGGGGGCATTTGAGAAATCGCGGTCTGCATTCGTCTGTAGCGCCCGTCAGTCCGGGCGTATTCTGGAGAAGCAGGCGCCGTTCAAAAAGACGAGCCGGCGATTGCAACGTTTGAGCGCCGGCCAACGTGGCCTTGACGGGCGCGTAATTTGATAAGGGGAGAGGGATTGCAGGGAGGGAAGACAGACTCCGCTTACAATCCAGCCGGCGTGATCGGCCCGGCGCTTCTTTGCCTGTTCGCGGCCGCCTGCACGCCTTCGGGCGGTTCATCGCTTGCGACGGGCGTCGCCGGCAATCCTGTCGCTCCGACCATTCCCGGCATCATGGCGGAAGTCGCCTCCCAAAGCTCCAGGACGCCAGGCGCCGTAGCCAGCACGGGCGGCAGTCCCCAGGCCGTTGTCGCCGGCCAGACCGCCGCCGCGGCGCAGGCAGGCGGAGCGCCGGCGTCTCCCACGACCACCACCGTTCCATCCACGGCCTCCCAGGCGGTGGCGTCCGCGGTGGGGGGAGATGCGATCCTGCCCGAACAGGTTAGCTACGTGCCGACCCCCAGTCCCGCAGACACCGTCGCCGCGATGCCGCAATCGGCATTGGCCTCGTCGCCGGCCCAGGCTGCGGACGCCAATGCGGGCGAGGCGGCAAGCGACGCGGCGGTTCAGACGATCATGGCGTCGGTTGCCGCTCCGGTTCCGATGCCCAGACCGGCTATCGCCGAGGATGGAAACACGCAATCGAACGAGGCGGAGGCCGCTCCCGCCGTAACGGCCTTTACCACGCCGGCAAAACCCGTTCAGCCACAGAAGAAAGGTTTCTTTGCGTTGCTGTTCGGCGGGGCTTCGACAGCTCAGAAATCGACAGTTCCCCAGCCGGCATCCTCCCAGCCGGCCCAGCCGTCGCCGACGCAACAGGCGGCCGCGGTTCCAACTCCGTCGCCGTCGCCGATACCGCAAGGCGGCGTAAAGCCCCTCATCGACGAGAACGCGCCGGCAAGGCCGATCGTGCAACTGGTTTCGGCGCAAATACCGGCCTCACCACTGGCAGCGTCGGGACCTGCCCGCTCGCCGTCGGGGAGCGACAACGCGCTTCCGGGCGTCCGCAGCCAGTCGTCGCTTTTCGAGATCACGCGCAAGTCTGGGACGGGCGACGACAGCGATGTCGATATCAGCGAGGACGACAACGAACCCGTCCGCGTCGCTTCCGCCGGCGGCCTCGCCCGGCTCGATCCGCATGGGCTGCTGCTGCAGCGCCAGACGGTCGACACCGCCTGCCTGAAACCCGGACTGGTCGGCATCCTCAAGGAAATCGAGCAGCATTTCGGCCATAAGCTGATCGTCACCTCGGGCTATCGCAGCCCGGTCCATAATGCGGCCGCGCATGGTGCCTTGAATTCGCTCCATATGTTCTGCGCCGCCGCCGACGTGCAGATGCCGGGGGTCAGCAAATGGCAATTGGCGGACTATGCGCGCAGCCTGCCCGGACGCGGCGGCGTCGGCACCTATTGCTATACCGATTCCGTCCATATCGACATCGGTCCGGAGCGCGATTGGAACTGGCGCTGCCGCCGCCGTCACAGGCGCTGAGGCTTGCCGCCGGACCGGCCTTCCGTCCCGCCTGCAAACGCCGCGGTAAATCCGAAAAAACTTTCCCTGGGCGTCGGATGGTGGGTTGCCGCCCGGCGGCAAGCCCGATATAAGCCGCCCTGCCGCGCGCCCATCGTCTAGCGGTCTAGGACATCGCCCTTTCACGGCGGAAACACGGGTTCGAGTCCCGTTGGGCGTGCCAGGCTATTCACAAAGCTCTTTAAATTCAAGAACTTACAGGGCCAACTGTAAACTCCGCGGCGTTGGGTTTACAACGCTTGTTCTCCGTTCAGCCCCATCCGCATTCGACGATTGATCCGATTGCGGACACGGCAGCTTTCATACGATCGCGTACTCGACGTAGATCATGATCTCCTTGAGGTCCTTGTGACCTGTGATCGCCCGGATCCGAAGTGCGTCATAGCCAGTATCGGCAAGCCGGTAATTTTTCGGGGCCGTGTGCGTATTCGAACGGGCGGCCTCACATCATTTCGACCAGATTTACGGTTTACCACCTGGCTGGCAGTGCAGGCACGGCTCTGAACTCGGGTTAATTTTTGCTTTTCTACCCCCTCTCCGTCCGCTTCGCGGACACCTTGTAAC
>DASZUG010000094.1:0-40802 GCA_035547755.1 Rhizobiaceae bacterium | reverse complement strand
TCGCCGCCCGTCGAACCGCCCTGCCCGCCCGGCTGCTGGACCGAATGGGTCGCGTCGAAGATGACCGGCGCGCCGAGTTCCGCCATGATCGGCAGCGCGCGCATGTCGGAGACGAGCGTGTTGTAGCCGAAGGAGACGCCGCGTTCGGTGACGAGCACGTTCGGATTGCCCGACCCGGTGATCTTGGCCACCACGTTCTTCATGTCCCAGGGCGCCAGGAATTGCCCTTTCTTGACGTTCACCACCTTGCCTGTCTGCGCCGCCGCGATCAGGAGATCGGTTTGGCGGCTGAGGAAAGCCGGGATTTGCAGGATATCGACAAAGGGCGCGACGATGGCGCACTGCTCCTCGGTGTGGATGTCCGTCAGCACCGGAAGCTGGAGTTCCTTGCGCAATTCGGCGAAGACCGGCAGCGCGGCATCGAGGCCGGCGCCCCGTTTTCCTGAAAGCGACGTGCGGTTCGCCTTGTCGAAGCTCGTCTTATAGACGAGACCGATGCCGAGCTTGGCAGTCATTTCCTTCAGCGCGCCGGCCATGTCGAAAGCATGCTGGCGCGATTCGAGCTGGCACGGACCGGCAATCAGCGAAAGCGGCGCGTCATTGGCGAAGCGGACATTGCCCGCCGCAACGGTGGAATTGAGTCTTGTCATTCTGCCTCGAACATAAAGAAGGCGCCCTGGCCGGCAGCCGGCGGCACCGCAATTATCGAACCATGTCTATCATAAGACGCGCCGGCTGCACGCAACAGCGATTGCAGCTTTTCCATATCCCGAACGCCGAAGACGATGGAGCGGAGGCGAAGACCGGGATCACGCAGCGGTTCCGCACCGAATCGCTTGGCGAAGTCTGAATCGTCCAGCAACCGGATTTCCGCATTACCGGCAGCGAACACGATCCCGCGTCGTTCGGTCGCCGCAGGTCCGGACCGTACGAGAACGGAAAGGAAATCCGTGAAATCGGCCGCGCATGGCGCGGAGAGCGTGACCGCCTTCAATCCCGTAACGCCGTTTTCATGCCTCTGAAGGGCGGAGCGGTCCACTTGCGGCGAGCGGACGCGTTCGCAGGTGAAGAAGAAGCAGTCCGGCGCGCGCGGGTCGGCGGCGAAGGCGAGCCGGAAGGATGCCGTATCGGAGTTGCCGGACGCATCGGTGAAGTCGCGCGCGAATTCGAGCATTCGCCCGCCCGAAATGCCGGCATCTAGGAATCCGGCATGGTCGACCTTTGCGTCGTCCGTCTTGAACACAAGCGCCGAAAATCCGTCGTCCCCGCAGCGATAGCGGTAGGCAAGATCGCGGCGGGTGAACGCATTACCAGCCTGCGCACTCGCCTGTGCCTTTGTGGCATCGACGACGGCAAGTGGTTCGAGATAGGTGTTGTCGGCGAAAAAGACGCAGCAATTCCCGGTGCCGAAAGGATGGAGCGCATCCGCCGCGACAGTGAAGCCGAGCGTTTCAAGACGTTCGCGCGCCATCGAAAGCGCAGCGACGGGAAGGACGCAATGATCGACCGAGCGGGGATCGATGGAACGGGCGTCGCTGCGATTCATGGTCGGCATCGCCGCCATTTGCGCCAAAAGACCGGTGCATTCAAGGGCGAACGCCTTCGCCGCTGGCTCCTGTTTGGTGTACATTCCCCGGACTGAGCACCGCGTTCCATGCCGCCTGGAGAAATGGCGGCTTCACGAGGGGATGTGAAAATGGACATCAAGGGAGCTTCGCCGGCCCTTTACAATGAAGACCTTGCGCCCGCCAGGGAGCGCAATTGGGGACCCTTCTCGATCTTCAATGTGTGGACATCCGACGTCCACAGCCTTTGGGGCTATTACCTCGCGGCCAGCCTTTTCCTGTTCTGCGGCGGCTTCGTCAATTTCATCATCGCGATCGGCATCGGTTCTCTCATCATTTTCTTCCTGATGAGCCTGATCGGCTATGCCGGCGTCAAGACCGGCGTCCCCTACCCCGTTCTGGCGCGGGCTTCCTTCGGCGTCTGGGGCGCGAACATCCCGGCGCTGGTCCGCGCTATCGTCGCCTGCTTCTGGTATGGCGCGCAGACGGCGGCCGCGTCCGGCGCGGTCGTCGCGCTTCTGACCCGCTGGCCGGCTTTCGCGCATTTTCACCAGAGCACGCACTTTCTGGGCCATTCCGGTCTCGACGTCATCTGCTTCCTGGTGATGTGGGTACTGCAACTCCTGATTATCCAAAGGGGCATGGAGACGGTGCGCCGCTTCCAGGATTGGGCCGGTCCCGCCGTCTGGGTCATGATGCTCATCCTGGCGATCTATCTTTGCATCAAGGCGGGAACCTTTGCTTTCACCAGCGAGATTCCGATGGCGACGCTGCTCGCCAAGACGAAAGACGCCGGCGTTCCGGGCGTCCCCGGCTCCTTCGCGTCCTTGGCGGCAGTCGCGGCCATCTGGGTCACGTATTTTTCGGCGCTCTATCTCAATTTCTGTGATTTTGCCCGCTATGCGCCGGACAAGGCCGCGCTTCGCAAGGGCAATATCTGGGGCCTGCCCATCAACCTCATCCTGTTTTCGCTCGTTGCCGGCGTCACCACGATCGCCGCCTTCGACGTCTATCACGAGGTGCTGATCCACCCGGACGAGATTTCCGCCAAGTTCGACAATTGGTTCCTGGCGCTGCTCGCGGCCGTCACGTTCGCGGTGGCGACGCTCGGCATCAATGTCGTGGCGAACTTCGTCTCGCCTGCCTTTGACTTCTCGAACGTTTTTCCGCGGCAGATCAACTTCAAGAGAGGCGGCTACATCGCCGCGCTGATCGCGCTGGTGCTCTATCCCTTCTCGCCCTGGAACGGCAGCGCCGCCTCCTTCGTCAATGTGATCGGCGCGACGATGGGGCCGATCTTCGGCGTGATGATGGTGGACTACTATCTCATCCGCAAAGGCGAACTGGATGTCGTCGGCCTCTATCACGAGAACGGCGAGTTCCGCTTCCAGGGCGGTTGGCACGTCAACGCCTTCATCGCAGCGATCGTCGGGGCGATCTTCGCATCCATCCTGCCCAATTTCACCGACTGGATGCCGTCCTGGTGGGGTGTCTATGGCTGGTTCTTCGGCGTCGGCATCGCCGGCATCATCTATTATGCGCTCCGCTCAGCCGCTTTGGGAGCGAGCCGGAAGGCGGTGCGTGCATAATCTCAACGCGCGGGTTGGTGGGCCCGGGTTCGTGGGGAGGAGAAGCAAGTTCGTCAAGCGCCCGCGCAAGCGCTTCGATCAAGCCCTTTCGCGTGGCTTCGGAGAGGCGCGAGGTCCCCTCGGCGTATTCCGCCGACCTAATGGTCTTCAGGGCAGCCAGAAGCGTCAGCGCCTTTTCGGTCGCCTTGAGGCTCTTTCGGCGGCGGTCGGCGGGATCCTCCATCCGAACGAGGAGCCCGAGCCTCACCAGACGATCGACCATCTGGCTGATGGACGGCAGCGAAATCTTCATCCTCGCGGCCAGGCTGGACGGCGTACTAGCCGCATCGGAAACAAAATTCAGCAGGATCACCTGCGGCACGGTCACGGCGGCATCCGCCATGAACCCGAGCACCCTGCCGCGAGGGTGGGAAATCGCATTGACGAATTGCTCCAGCAAATCGCCGAGCCTGTCCTCATTATCGCGACGCAAGCGCTTGACCCCGCCGCAGCAATCCAAGAATTCCGGCCGCGCTCCCCGGATTGTGGATGCGCTTTGCGCGTCGGCTCATCCGCGTGTTCTGGAATGAGGTACATTTCCACCGACCGTCCTGTTGCGGAAGGGTAAACGTCTGCATCTTGTCATACGGAATTTGCCGACCTTTTCCGATACCACCAACCGTGAGGACGGAAGCGATACCCGGCGCCAGCAGGTTCTTGCCGATGACCTCGATCACCATGCGGGTTCCCTTCTGCCATTTGGCGAAGACGTCGGCATGGGTGTTCTCGATCCATCTACGGCCGATCAAAGCCTCCCCCAGAAAGATGACGTAGGTGGCGTCTTCCGTGAATTCGGCGGCATAGGCGTGGGCATTACCCTCGTCCCACGCCACCCTGATCCGGTCGAGGCATTCTTCGATTGTATCGATCTCCGATCCGGCCATCATTGTCGCTCCCAAATAGTTAGGATAACCTAATTATTAATTCTATTAAAGAAATAGTCAAGACCATCTGGATGAGCCGTCCAAACCCTGCAAATCTGTTGGACAATCCGCCCCTTTCCAACTTCCACCGCTTGCGCCCTTTCGCCCCCGCGCCTATAGCACCCTCTCGATATGTCAGAAGCTTTTCCGCTTTTCCCCCATCGCCATCTCCTGGGCATCCAGGCGCTTTCCCCGTTCGATATCGAATTGCTGCTCGACCGCGCCGAAGCGGCCGTGGCCATCTCGCGCCAGCCGCAGAAGAAGACCAGCACGCTTCGCGGCCGCACGCAGATCAACCTCTTCTACGAGGCCTCGACGCGCACGCAATCTTCGTTCGAACTCGCAGGCAAGCGGCTCGGCGCCGATGTCATGAACATGGCCGTCGCCTCTTCCTCGGTGAAGAAGGGCGAAACGCTGATCGACACGGCGATGACGCTGAACGCCATGCGGCCCGACATTCTTGTCATCCGCCACGAATCGGCGGGGGCCGCCGCGCTTCTGGCGCAGAAGGTCGGCTGTTCCGTCATCAATGCCGGCGACGGCACGCACGAGCATCCGACGCAGGCCCTGCTCGATGCCCTCACCATCCGCAGGGCCAAGGGACCACTTTCGCAGCTTGTGGTCGCGATCTGCGGCGACATCCTGCACTCGCGTGTCGCGCGTTCCAATGTCCTGCTGCTCAATGCTATGGGCGCGACCGTCAGGGTGGTCGCGCCTTCCACGCTCCTTCCCACTGGCATCGCCGAAATGGGCGTCCAGGTGTTCCGCTCGATGGAAGAAGGGTTGAAGGGCGCGGACGTGGTGATGATGCTGCGCCTGCAACGCGAGCGGATGGCGGGGGCATTCGTGCCGTCGGTGCGCGAATATTTCCGCTACTGGGGTCTCGACGCGACGAAGCTGTCGGCGGCGAAAGAGGATGCACTGGTCATGCATCCAGGCCCGATGAATCGCGGCGTCGAGATCGCCTCCGAGATCGCCGACGGTCCGCAAAGCGTTATCCAGGAACAGGTGGAAATGGGCGTGGCCGTGCGCATGGCCGTGATGGAGGCGCTGCTCGATCCACGGCGCAACGAGAGCGGACGGGTATGAGCAAGACGGTCTTCCACAATGCCCGCATCCTCGATCCCTCGCGAGGCATGGACGAGCGCGGCTCCGTGCTCGTCGAAGACGGAAAGATTGCCGCTTCGGGTGCATCTGCCCTCAATCAAGGCGCCCCTGAAGGCGCTCATGTGATCGATTGCGCGGGCAAGGCTATCGTACCGGGTCTGATCGACGGTCGGGTCTTCATCGGCGAACCGGGCGCCGAGCATAGGGAAACCATCGCCTCGGCCAGCGAAGCCGCCGCCGCGGGCGGCGTGACGTCGCTCGTCATGATGCCCGACACGCATCCCGTCATCGACGACGTGGCGCTGGTCGAATTCGTTCTTCGCACCGCGCGCGACACCGCGAAGGTCAACATCTTTCCTGCCGCCGCCATTACCAAAAAACTGGCCGGCGCGGAAATGACGGAAATCGGTCTTCTCAGGGAAGCCGGCGCGGTCGCCTTCACCGATGGACGCCACACGATAGCGAATGCGCTCGTCATGCGTCGGGCGCTGACCTATGCGCGCGATTTCGGCGCCGTGATCGCCCATGAAACACAGGACGCGGATCTGGCTTCCTCGGGAGTCATGAACGAAGGGCTCTATGCGAGTTGGCTTGGCCTGCCTGGTATTCCGCGCGAGGCGGAACTGATCCCGCTCGAGCGCGACCTCTCTCTCGCCCGCCTGACAGGCGGCGCCTATCATGCAGCGAAAATTTCCACCGGGGCATCGGCGGACGCCATCAGGCGCGCCAAGCAGGACGGCGCGGCGGTCACGGCGGGCGTCGCCGTCTACAATCTGGCGCTCAACGAGAACGACGTCGGCGAGTATCGCACTTTTTATCGCCTTATGCCGCCGCTCAGGAACGAGGACGACCGACTGGCGATGGTGGATGCACTTCGCGACGGCACGATCGACATCCTCGTTTCCTCGCATGATCCACAGGATGTGGATACGAAACGCCTGCCCTTCGCCGATGCCGCCGCCGGCGCGGTCGGGCTTGAAACGCTGCTCGCCGTCGCGCTCCGCCTATATCACAATGATCAGATACCGCTCCTGCGTCTGGTGGAGGTGCTTTCGACCGCACCGGCGAAGCTTTTCGGGCTTTCAGGCGGTACGCTGAAGCCGGGCGCGCCGGCCGATATCGCCCTCGTCGATCTCGACGAGCCCTGGATCGTCAAGGAAACGGATATCCGTTCTCGTTCCAAAAACACATGTTTCGAAGGCGCGCGGCTGCAAGGCAAGGTCTTGCAAACCATGGTTGCAGGCCGCACAGTGTTCGGCGCCTGAATTGGGGGGGAATTCACGTCAATGATGCTGGCAGCGCTTGTCATAGGCTATCTCTGCGGCTCCATTCCCTTCGGCCTTTTGATCACGCGCGCGGCCGGTCTCGGCGACGTGCGCAATATCGGTTCAGGCAATATTGGCGCGACGAATGTGCTCAGAACCGGCAAGAAGAGCCTCGCGGCGTTGACCCTGCTGCTCGACGCCTTGAAGGGATTTTTGCCGGTCCTGGTGTTTTCGCACTATTTCGGCCTCTATCCTGCGCTTGCCGCCGGTTTTGCGGCCTTTCTCGGCCATCTTTTCCCCGTCTGGCTCGGCTTCAAGGGCGGCAAGGGCGTCGCAACCTATATCGGCGTCCTGATCGCCGCCGCCTGGCAGGGCGCGGTGGTCTTCGCCGTTGTCTGGCTTCTGGTGGCCTTCATCACCCGCTATTCGTCGCTGGCGGCGCTTGTGGCTGCGGTCGCGGTCCCTGTCGCGCTCGTTCTCATGGGTCGTTATCATACCGCGGAAACCTTCGCGGTGATGAGCGCCATTGTCTTCATCAAGCATCGTCCGAACATTTCCCGGCTCTTGTCAGGCACGGAAACGCGGATCGGCGCGAAGGGATGAATGATGGCGCCGCCCCGCGTCTGACGGACCGGCAGCGGCTCAACTGGCTCCGCCTCATCCGCACGCCCAATGTCGGCCCGGCGACTTTCCGTGACCTCATCAACCGGTTCGGCTCCGCCGAAAATGCCATCGAAATGTTGCCGGAACTGACCTTGAACGGCGGCGCGATGCGGCCTGTCCGGGTTCCCTCCGCTTCAGAGGTGGAAGTGGAGTTGGAAGCGGCAAGACGTCAGGGTGCGCGCTTCGTCGCGCTTGGTGAGGCGGACTATCCGCCGCTTCTGCGGCAGATGGATAGCCCGCCGCCGCTGATCGCGGTAAAGGGACATCCTTCCGTTTTCAACCTTCCTGCCATAGCGATCGTCGGCGCGCGCAACGCCTCGCTGGCGGGAATAAAGATCGCGCAGACCTTGGCGCGGGACCTTGGCGCACAAGGATTTGGCGTCGTCTCAGGGTTGGCGCGCGGGATCGATACGGCCGCGCATCGCGGCAGCCTCGAAACCGGCACCATCGCCGTTCTCGCCGGCGGGCTCGACATGCCCTATCCGCCGGAAAACGTCCCGTTGATCGAGGAAATCCTTCGGGCCGGCGGCGCCATCATCTCTGAAATGCCCTTCGGTTGGGAGCCGCGTGCGCGTGATTTTCCCCGCCGCAATCGCCTGATTGCCGGGCTTTCCTATGGTCTCGTTGTTGTTGAAGCAGCCTTGCGGTCCGGCTCGCTGATCAGCGCGAGGCTGGCGGCTGAAATGGGACGGCTCGTCTTTGCCGTGCCAGGCTCGCCACTCGACCCGCGCGCTGCCGGCGCCAACAATCTCCTGAAGGAAGGTGCGATCCTGGCAACCGGCGCGATAGATGTCACAAGCCAACTCTTTCCCATCATCGGCAGGGGTTTGCCGGACAGCGGGCGTTTCGATGAGCCGCCCGACTTTTCCGCGACGCCGCCGCCGGCGGACAGCGACCGGGATCGGGTCATGGAGGCTCTCGGACCCGTTCCCACGCCAATCGACGACATCATCCGTTATACCGGCTTCCACCCGGCGCAGGTCTTGATGATCCTGCTCGAACTGGATCTCGCCGGGAGGCTCGAACGTCATCCCGGCGGGAATGTTTCGCTCAGCGAGATCACGGAAGCCTGAAGCGATATTGCGTTATCTGACGATAGGTTTCGTTCGGGCGCAGGATCGCCGAAGGGAAATAGGGCCTGTTGACGGCGTCCGGCCAGACCTGCGCCTCGAGGCAGAATCCTGCATTCGCGCCATAGATGCGACGGCCATGGCCCGGAACGCCCGGAGAAACCTTGTGGCCGGCATAGAATTGCACGCCCGGTTCTGTCGTCCAAAACTCCATCTCGATGCCCGAAGCGGCGCCTTGCGCCCAAGCCGCTTGCCTGAGCGGACCACGCACCGCCGACAGGCAGAAATTGTGATCATAGACGAATTGCCCCTCCCCATCCTTCCAGCGCACGGGCCGCGCTTGGCTAAAATCAAAAGGCGTGCCGTCGACGGGCTGTACAATTCCGGTCGGGATGAGTTCGTCATCGACGGGAAGATAGGCCGCCGCATTGATCATGAGGCGGTGATCGAGGATGTTGCCGACGCCCCCATCGTCCAGATTGAAATAGGAATGATGCGCGAAGTTGCAGACCGTCGGCTGGTCGGTCGTGGCTTCGTATTCCAGTTCGAGTGTTCCCGCCGGCTTCAGCCGATAGGTGCAGGAAACCTCCAGATTGCCGGGAAATCCCATCCAACCGTCCGGATCGGCGATGTGCAGCGTGACGAAATCGCTGCCCTGCTCTCCGATCCGCCAGTTTCGCTTTCCGGTCCCTTTCGATCCGCCGTGCAAGGTGTGTTTGCCGAGGAAATTGGGGTCGGTGCGATAGCGCTTTCCGTCAAGGGTGAAGCGGGCATTGCCGATACGGTTGGCGCAGCGGCCCGGAATGGCTCCGAAATAGGGAGACTTGGTCAGGTAAGGCTCGAACGTGTCGAAGCCGAGAACAAGCGGTGCATCATGACCCTCCAGCCGCAAATCCTGCAACACGCCGCCATAGGTCAGGATGGAGGCCGTCAATTCACCGCCTCGCAGAATGACGCGGTGAACCGCCTCCCCTTCCATCATCTCCCCGAATCTTTCCGCTTCCATATCTTGCCTCATTGACAGCATCGGCCCCTATCGGCTTCCCATTCCCTGTGCATCACATTGCCGTTTGGGGCACCATTTCGATCATAGCAACAATTCGCCGTTACGGCCTGAACCTGCAACAAAAACTATGGCATCCCTCATGCATAGGGGAGCGTTCGCTCCTATATCACGCCCTCCTCGCCTCTTTCCCAATCCGGAAAAACCGACTAGACAGCCGCCAAGAAGAGATTTCGCGTCAGATCAAGGATAACAAAGTGGCATCGACATTCGACAAGGTCGCCGACATCATCGCCGAGACGAGCGAGATCGACCGCGACACCATCACGCCTGAAAGCCATACCATCGACGATCTCGGCATCGACAGCCTCGATTTCCTCGATATCGTCTTCGCCATCGACAAGGAATTCGGGATCAAGGTGCCGCTGGAAAAATGGACGCAGGAGGTCAATGACGGCAAGGCCTCCACAGACGAATATTTCGTCATGAAGAATCTTTGCGCCAAGATCGACGGCCTCGTCGCGGCGAAAGCGGCTTCCGCCTGATCGCGCCGACTGCTCCGGACATCCGATGAATCCGCGTGACGTCCTCATAACCGGTATCGGCCTCGTCTCCTCGCTCGGCGAGGGCGTTGAGGCGCATTGGGCCGCGCTGACCCGCGACAAGCCGCTTCCGGTCACGGACAGCGAGCATTTCGCGCCCTATACCATCCATCCTCTTCCCGAGATCGACTGGGCGGCCCAGATACCGGCGCGCGGCGACCGGCGGCAGATGGAATTGTGGCAGCGGCTCGGCACCTATGCGGCGGGTCTGGCGCTCGACGATTGCGGCATGAAGGGTGACGAGGCGCTTTGCTCGTCCATGGACATGACGATCGCCGCAGGCGGCGGCGAGCGCGACACGGCCGTCGATGCGGCGATCCTCACGGCAGCCGCGACGCGTAACGATCGCGGCGTCCTGCTCAACGAGAAACTGACGACGGAACTACGTCCAACGCTTTTCCTGGCGCAGCTTTCCAATCTGCTCGCCGGCAATATTTCCATTGTCCACAAAGTTACCGGCTCCTCGCGCACCTTCATGGGCGAGGAAGGTGCGGGCATATCGGCGCTTGACACTGCGGCGCGCCGGATCCGCGCGGGACAATCGACCCACGCTCTGGTCGGCGCGGCCTTCGAGAGTGAGCATCCCGACATGCTGCTCGGCTATGAACTCGGCGGCTACCTCCATCGCGGAGAATGGCGTTCCGTTTGGGAAAGAAGCGGCGGCGAAGGCGGCGGCGTGGTCAGCGGTTCGGGCGCCGCCTTCCTGGTGCTCGAATCGCGCGAACATGCCGAAAAGCGCGGCCGCGTTCCCTATGCCGAGCTTGGCCCGATCGTCTCCAGCCGCGTGAAGCGCCAGGGCGATGTTCTTTCGCGGAGCCTTTCCGATCTGGTCGTCAAGACTGAACTTCCTGAAGGCAAGCGGCTTGTCATCTCAGGAAGCTCGGGCGCGCATGATGCGACGGCAGTGGAAATCGCGGCGCTTGGGGATGACGCTTTTGTCCTGCGCGGCTTCTCCACGCTGACGGGTCATTTGAAGGAAGCGCAATTTCTTTTCGCGGTTGCCCTTGCGGCGCTCGCCGCACACCGGCGTGTGGCCTATCCTGCTTTCTCCAGCAGTGAAAAGGCATTCGACGGCGAAATGGGCGCCGTCCTTGCAATGACGGTCGGCTATCACCAGTTCGAGGGGATGGCGGCCATTTACGCGGCATAACGAAGGTCTCAGGGCATGAAAACGACGGATCATCTGGGAAGGCCGATCGTCGCCGTCACAGGCATTGGAATGGTCACGTCACTCGGACGCGGCAAAAAGGATAGCTGGGAGGGCCTGGCGAACGGGCGTTCCGGCATCCATACCATAACGCGGTTCCCGATCGAGCATCTGAACACGCGGATCGCCGGGACAGTGGACTTCATGCAGGCCTCTGACAAGGGACCGAGTGCCCTTACCCATGAATTGGCGGAAACAGCCGCCCGTGAGGCGGTGGAGGAAGCGGGACTGGAAAATGGCGATTTCGGCGGCCCGCTTTTCCTGGCAAGCCCGCCGGTCGAACTCGATTGGCGCGACCGTTTCGATCTTTTCCTCTCGGCCGGAGCGCCGGAAGACGATCTGAATCTTCTGAGGGTCGCGCGCGAACTCAAGACGCGCGCTGTTTTCGATACGACCCAATTCGGCACGATAGCGGATCGCCTGGCGGAGACATTCGGCGCATGCGGCCTTCCCATCACGCTCTCAACGGCCTGCGCATCCGGCGCGACGGCGATCCAGCTTGGTGTGGAAGCGATCCGCCGGGGCGAATGCGACCGGGCGCTTTCGATCGGCGCCGATGGTTCCGCGACCGCCGAAGCCTTGATCCGTTTTTCACTTCTGTCGGCGCTCTCCACCCATAATGAAGAGCCGCAAAGGGCTTCGAAGCCCTTTTCCAAGGACCGCGACGGCTTTGTCCTGGCGGAAGGAGCGGCGGCGCTGGTGCTCGAATCGCTTGAAAGCGCGACAGCGCGCGGCGCGAACATCCTCGGCATTCTGAAAGGCTGCGGCGAGCGCGCTGACGATTTCCACAGGACCCGCTCCAAGCCTGACGGCTCGCCGGCGATCGCCACGGTCAAGGCGGCCCTTATCGACGCCGGTCTGAATGAGGCCGATATCGACTATATCAACGCGCACGGGACTTCCACGCCCGAAAACGACAAAATGGAGCACCTTTCGCTTTCGACGGTCTTCGGGGAGCGGATGCGCTCCATTCCCATCTCCTCGAACAAGTCGATGATCGGCCATACGCTGTCGGCGGCGGGCGCGATCGAGGCGGCGTTTTCACTTCTCACGATGCGCGAAGGCGTCATTCCGCCGACCATCAATTACGACAATCCCGACCCCGCGATCGATCTCGATGTCGTGCCGAATGTGAAACGTGCGGCTGACGTGAAGACGGTCCTGTCCAATTCCTTCGGGTTTGGCGGCCAGAACGCCTGCCTTGTCATGGCGCGCGAACCGGTCTAAGCGGCTCCGGTCTCTCAAAAAGAACCGGACCCATGCGCGCATTGCAGCTTATCGAGGATCGCAGGCTCGAACTCACCGACATCGCCCCGCCGCCGCCTCCGGTGGTCGGAGAGGTCACGGTCCGCATCAGGGTCGTGGCGCTCAACCATATCGACGTCTGGGGCTGGCGCGGCATGGCCTTTGCCAAGCGCAAGCTGCCGCTCGTCATCGGGGCCGAGGCGTCCGGCGAAGTCGCCGCCCTCGGGCCGGGGGTTGCCGGCCTGCTGCCGGGGCAGCTCGTTTCGATCTATGGCGCGCGCACCTGCGGCCTTTGCCATGCCTGCCGCGAAGGTCGCGACAATCTCTGCGAGCATGTCGGCGGCGTTCACGGTTTCCATCTCGACGGCTTTGCGCAAGAGGAGATCAATCTTCCCGCGCGCCTGCTCGTCCCCGCGCCTCCGGGCGTCAGCGATATCGGCGCGGCCGTCGCGCCCGTCACCTTCGGCACGGTCGAACACATGCTCTTCGACAATGCCAGGCTTCAGCCGGGAGAGACGGTCCTTGTCCACGCCGGCGGCTCCGGCATTGGCTCCGCCGCCATCCAACTTGCCAAGCGCATGGGCTGCACCGTTATCACTACCGTCGGTTCCGCAGAGAAGATGGAGAAGGCCAAGGCGCTCGGAGCCGATCACGTCATCAATTATCGCGAGGACCGCTTCGAAGGTGTTGTGCGCAAGATCACGCGGAAGAAGGGCGTCGATGTCGTTTTCGAGCATGTCGGCGCCGATACATGGGCCGGTTCGATGCTGTCCTTGAAGCGCGGTGGCCGCCTCGTCACCTGCGGCTCGACGTCCGGCGTCTCCACGACCATGAACCTGATGCAGCTTTTCCAGCAGCAGTTGAAGATTCTCGGCTCCTTCGGCTGCCGCATGGAGAACATGGCAAACGCGATGCAGAAGATGGCCGCCGGCATCGTCGAGCCGGTCGTCGATACAGAACTCGGCTTCGACGACATCGGCACCGCGCTTCAGCGAATGGAAAGCCGCGAAGTTTTCGGCAAGATATTGCTGCGCGTCTCCTGAATATGAAAAGGCATATCTACCGCCTTTCGAAGCGGTTGAAACAGGCGAACTACTGGCTCATCGCGCGCGCCGCGATGGCAACGATCTGGCTGCTACGCTGCCTGCCGCCAGATAGCGCGCTCAATTTCGCCGATAGGATGGCGCGCAGGCTTGGTCCCCTGACGTCGCGCCACAAGATCGCCCTCGATAATCTCCGCCATGCCTATCCCGACCTGGGCGAATCGGAGCGCGAAAAGATCGCGCTGGAGATGTGGGGCAACATGGCGCGGCTCGGCGCGGAATATATTTTCCTCGACCGGCTTTTCGATTTCGACCCGGAAAGACCTGGCGAAGGCAGGGTGGAAGTCGTGGGCGTGGAAAGATTCCTTCGCCTCAGAGACGAAAACAAGCCACATATTCTTTTCACCGGTCATCTCGGCAATTTCGAACTTCTGCCGGTCGGCGCGGCTTCCTTTGGGTTGGATGTCGCGGTCCTCTTCCGGCCGCCGAACAATCCCTATATCGCGGATTACATCTTCTCGACCCGGCATTCGGCGATGGGGCAGTTGCTGGCGTCGACGCCCGGCGTCGCCTTTGCCCTTTCCCGCGTTTTGGAACGCGGCGGCAATATCGGCGCGCTGGTCGACCAGAAATTCCATCGCGGCGTGCGCGCCACTTTCTTCGGGCGTGAATGCGAGACGAGCCCGCTTCTTCCGCGGCTTGCGCGCCAATATGAATGCGACATTTATCCCGCGCGCTGCATCCGGCTGCCGGACAATCGTTTCCGGCTGGAGCTGATGGAGAAGATCGACCTGCCGCGCGATGCGTCCGGCACGATCGATGTAAAAGCCTCGGCTCAACTCCTCAACGACATCGTCGAGGGATGGATACGCGAAACCCCCGGCCAGTGGATGTGGTTCCACCAGCGCTGGAAAATCGGCAAGAGAAAACAGAAGAAGAAGGGTTGACCGCGCCGAAACCGCGCCATCCCTTGTTCGCTACCCGCCGTAATAATTCATCACCGCGTGCCGCGCCTCGGCGAAGAACAGCCAGCGCTCGACCACAATCCCGGCGGCGAAGGCGAAAACAGCGAGCAGCGCGCAGATAATCGCCGCTGGCCCCTGCCCGCTAACGAGGACGATGAGCGCCAGGATGAACGGCACGATCGCGCCGAGGATAAACGAAATGCGCGTGAGCTTGGCCGCATGCTTGCGCGCGATCCGAAAGCCCATCTCGCGGGTCAGGTAGTTTTCGGTGACATGCGGCCGCTCGAGCAGCCTGACGGAGCCGATAAAGCCAAGGCCGGTCGCGCTTTCAGGCGTCGAAAGTGGCTTTGTATCGCGCATCCGGTTTCTCCACGCTGATTTAGCGGACCATGCGGCGACCAGAGCGACGATGGCTGCCACCGACAAGGCACGAACCGGACCGCTTTCGCAGGCAGCGAAGAACAGGGCGAGGATAGCTCCGCCGGCGACGGCAAAGAGCAGATAGCAGAGCGGGGTCAGTTTCGTATGCCAGGCGTGCACGGATCTCAGCGAGGCATAGATCATCGCCGTGCAATAGACGGTGACGAGCGAGAGGATGATCTGGAGACCACCCGAAACCGGAGAATAGCGCCCCTCGACAACGGACAGCCACGCCGAGATCAGGAGCGGTATGAAGGTGACAATCGCCATCGCGCCTTCCCGCGACAACCAGCTCGATCGCCATTGCGACAGCGCCCGCCAGGCGCGTTGCGGATTGCCAAGGTGGAGAGTGGAGGAGAGCAGACCGGCGCCGATCAGAATGAGCGCAACGAGATAAGCGATACGCGTGGAAATCGCGGCTGAGTCGAGAATGTCGAGGCCGAGCAGCATCGCAAGGCCGTAACCCAGCCCCGATGCCGTGGTGAAGAAGATGATGGAAAGCGCTGGATGCATGGTTCAGGCGGACGGGCGAAGTGAGGGAGCGATAATGGAGAGCGCTGGCATCGACGTCCTAAATCCTGTCCAGCATGCCGTCGAGCCAGGCGAAGAAGCCCTTCGCGCCATCCGTGTTCTCATCGCCGGACAGCATGGGCGCGCTTTCGGCCAAGCTCTTGCGCGGCCGCGGCGGCAAATATTTGTTGACGGGCCGCGTCCCCTGCTCCGGCATGAGATCCATTCCGCCCCATTCGGCCACCATGCGCGAAACGTCGGATTGAGGGTCGGCCAGATCGCCGAAATGCCGCGCATTCGCCGGGCAGGTCCTGACGCAGGCGGGCACGCGATCCACCTCTTGCAGAGTCTCGTTGTAGATGCGGTCGATGCAGAGCGTGCATTTCTTCATCACCCCGGCGGCAAGGTCCATCTCGCGCGCGCCATAGGGGCAGGCCCAGGCGCATAGGCCGCAGCCGATGCACTTGTCCTCGTCGACGAGGACGATGCCGTCTTCCGCGCGCTTATAGGAGGCGCCGGTCGGGCAAACGGTGACGCAGGGCGCATCCTCGCAATGGAGGCAGGATTTGGGGAAATGGACGATGCGGGCGTCTCCCGCTTCGCCGACAACTTCGCCTCCCTCGGGAACGACTTCGAACGTGTGGACCCTGTTCAGCCACGCGCCGGAAACGTCAGCGCCGTAAGGATGCTGGTCGGAGAGCGCCGCGCCATAGCCGCCCGTGTTCCATTCCTTGCAATTCACGACGCAGGCATGACAGCCGACGCAGATGTCGAGGTCGATGACGAGGCCGAGCTTCTTGGGAGTCGGCAAATCGGGAAGGCTGGTCATTCGTGCCACTCCTGGCCATAGCGGAGTTGGTCAGGCACGGCAGGCGGATGGCCGGGGCGCTGGAGGGTGGCGAATTGCGGCTCGCTTTCCTCGCCTCCCGGGGCTTTCTCGATCCGGACCCGCAAATCGTACCACGCCGCCTGTCCGGTGACGGGATCGGAATTCGACCAGCGCATGCCATTCTCCTTCGGCGGCAATAATTCGCTGATCAGGTGATTGAGAAGAAAGCCCTCGGTCGCTTCCGGCGCCTTCGGATCGAGCGCCCAGGCGCCCTTTCGCTTGCCGATCGCGTTCCACGTCCAGATCGTGCTTTTGTTGACCGCATCCATGCGCTGGATTTCCACCTTGATCCTGCCATGCGGCGAAATCAGCCAGACCCAGTCGCCGTCCTCCAGGCCCTGCGCGTCGCAGATCGCACCGGGCACGAAGAGCGGGTTTCGCGTGTGGATCTGCCGCAGCCACGCATTCATCGAACCCCAGGAGTGGTACATGGCCATCGGTCGCTGAGTGACGGCATGGAAGGGAAACGCGCCTTTTTCGACCCGGTCCTCGCCGAGCGGTGCGTACCAGTCCGGAAGCGGATCGAAGGCGTTGAAAATCCGCTCACGATGGGTTTCCGGGGCCGCCGGCTCGCGCAGGCCCTCCGCCGACAGGCGGAATTTCTGCAACGGCTCGGAATAAAGCTGAAACGTGACGGGCTGTGGCCTGTCGCAGAAGCCCATCTTAACGGCAAAGTCCTGATAGGCCTGATTGGCGTGCTTGAAGAATTGGGCTTCGAGCGGAATATGCGCCGAGAAGAAGGAGCCGTTGGCGATATAGCGCTTCAGCTGATCGGGATTGGCTGCCCCCCTACCCGCTTGGTCGCCTTTCTCACCGCGAAAGCCGGCCAGCGGACCGACCCCCGGCTTGCGTTCATGCCGCACGATATAATCGGCATAGTCTTTATAGAGCCGGCCGCCGTCTGCATCGACAAAGCCTGGAAGTTTCAGCCGCGCGCCGAGATCGATCATGACGTCCTGAAAGCTGCGGACATCCCGGTCAGGCTTGATGACCGGCCAGCGGATCGCGTCCTGCACCGCGTCCGGTTCCGAGATCGGCCGATCGAGCAGAGAGATGCAGTCATAGCGCTCCAGATAGGTGGTGTCGGGCAGGACGAGGTCGGCATAGGCGACCATCTCGGAGGAATAGGCGTCCGAATAGATGATCTTCGGAATGCGATATTCGCCCGTCGCCTCGTGCTTGTCGGTCAGCATCTTCATGGTGCCGGCCGTGTTCATCGAGGAATTCCAGGCCATGTTCGCCATGTACATGAAGAGGACGTCGATCGGATAAGGATCGGCGGCATGAGCATTGGCGATGGCCATGTGCATCATGCCATGCGCCGCGATTGGTGCATCCCAGGAAAAGGCTTTGTCGAGGCGGGCGGGATTTCCTGCTTCGTCCACCAAAAGGTCTTCCGGTCCGCGCGGGAAACCGAGATGAGGACCTGGAAGCGGCCTGTTCGAACAGCAATCCTCCGCTTTGCCGTGCGGCGTAGGGTGCGCCTCCAACGGTTTCGGATAAGGCGGCTCGAAGCGGAAGCCGCCGGGGCAATCGACCGATCCGATCAGCACCTGCAACAAGTGAAGGGCGCGCGTGGTCTGGAACCCGTTGGAATGGGCGGAAATGCCCCGCATGGCATGGAACGACACCGGCCGGCCGATAAAGCTCGCATGGCGTTCGCCATTGATGTCGATCCATGGCTGATCAATCTCAATCGCCTCGTCGAAGGCGACCCGCGCGATTTCAGCGGCAAGGCCGCGTATGGCGGCCGCACTGACGCCCGTCGCTTCGCTCACTGCCTCCGGCGCATATTTCGGATCGAGATACTTCTCCGCCATGATGTGGAAGACAGGAACGGCGTCGCGGCCATCATCCAGGCGGAATCGCCCCGAAAGCGCTGGGTGCGCGCCCTTCGTGCCGGCCGAAACGATCCGCTCCGTCACCTGCTCGTAAATCAGCGGTTTATCTTTGCCGTCACGCGCGAAAAGGCCGTGATCGGCTGTTCCCGGCGCATCGATCACCAGCCAGGAGGCATTGGAATAACGCCGGATATAGTCGAGATCGACATGATGGGTGCGCAGAAGTTCGTGGATGATCGACAGGATGAGAAGGCCGTCCGTGCCCGGCCGAATGCCGACCCAATGATCGGCGATGGCTGAATAGCCGGTCCGGACCGGATTGACCGAGACGATCGGCACGCCGCGCTTCTTCAGCTTGGACATCCCCATCTTCAGAGGATTCGAATCATGATCCTCCGCTACGCCGAAGAGCAGGAAGAGCTTGGTCCGGTCCCAGTCGGGCGCGCCGAATTCCCAGAATGCACCGCCGATCGTCATGATGCCCGCGGCGGCCATGTTGACCGAGCAAAAGCCGCCATGCGCAGCATAATTGGGCGTGCCGAATTGCTGGGCCCAAAAGCCGGTCAGCGCCTGCGACTGGTCGCGACCGGTGAAGAAGGCGAGTTTTCTCGGATCGCTCGCCCGAATTTCTCCCAGCCATTTCGTCGCCGTTTCAAGGGCCTCGTCCCAGGAAATCTCCTTGAACCGGCCGGAACCGCGCGGGCCGGTGCGCAAGAGCGGCGCGCGAAGCCTTGCCGGTGCATAATGCTGCATGATCCCGGCCGAACCCTTCGCGCACAGCACCCCACGATTGACCGGATGATCGCGGTTTCCTTCGATATAGCGGATTTCGCCGTCCTTGAGATGGACGTTTATCCCGCAGCGGCAGGCGCACATATAGCATGTGGTTTTGCGGACTTCGTCTGCAACAGGCTCCGAAAGCGCCAGCCGCGGTTCACTTCCCATCGATGAAACTCCCTTGCCGCGAGTCTTATAGAAGACTTAGGCGGAAGAGAATGGCTTTCCGAAGATTTTGATGAGTCCAGATTTGTGTTCCGAAACGCAGCCTCGTTTGGAAACGAAATTCCGGAGCCCCGATCGCGGCGACGGTCGCCGAAGCCCCGGCGCTGGCCCAATTGCAGGGAATTTGCGTCTAACCCTCAGGCTCGCAACCGGCATGAACATGCCGAAACCGGTTCATGCGCGAAGTTTTGACCAGTTGAAAAAAAATCGTCGCGAATATCTCTTGTCAAACCATTCCGAATTCTGTTCCAAGGCTCTCCATGATTGAACGTTTCGCTCGCGCCGTCGACGACAGAACGGAAGACCTCGTCTCGCTCACCGTCGATCTCATCCGGTTTCCGACCATCAACCCGCCGGGCGAAGCCTATACGCCCTGCGCGGAATATGTCGCACGCTATCTCGCTCGCCTCGGTTTCCAGACGAAACTCATTCGCGGCGAAGGCGCTCCGGGCGATACGGACCGCTATCCCCGCACCAATGTCGTGGCGCGGTTGGAGGGCAAGGGGCCCGGACCCACGGTCCATTTCAACTCGCATATCGACGTCGTCGAGGCCGGCGCCGGATGGACGACCGACCCCTTCGGCGGCGAGGTCAAAGACGGCAAGGTTTTCGGACGAGGCGCCTGCGACATGAAGGGAGGCCTGGCGGCATCGATCGTCGCGGTTGAAGCCTTTCTGGCCGTTCGTCCCGATTTCCACGGCGCCATCGAAATCTCGGGCACGGTGGACGAGGAATCGGGCGGCTTCGGCGGCGTCGCCTATCTGGCCAGGGAAGGTTATTTTTCGAAGCCGCGCGTCGATCATGTCATCATCCCTGAACCACTGAACAAGGACCGGATATGCCTCGGCCATCGCGGCGTCTGGTGGGCCGAGATAGAGACGAAGGGGCGCATCGCCCACGGCTCCATGCCCTTCCTCGGCGACAGCGCGGTGCGGCATATGGGCGCCGTACTCGATGCTTTCGAGAAGGAGCTTTTCCCGGCGCTCGACCGCAAGCAGACGGAAATGCCGGTCGTTCCCGAGGGCGCACGCCGCTCGACGATGAACATCAATTCGATCCATGGCGGGCAGACTGAGGACTTCTTTCCGGGACTCCCCTCGCCCACCGTTCCCGATTCCTGCCGGATGGTGATCGACCGCCGTTTCCTGCTCGAGGAGCACATTGATGAGGTGAAGGGCGAGGTCTCGTCCATCCTCGAACGGCTCAAACGTGATCGGCCTCGTTTCGACTACGGCATGCGCGATCTCATGGAAGTGCTGCCGACGATGACGAACCGGGATGCGCCGGTGGTGCAGGCCGTCGCCGGCGGCATCCGCGAGATTTTCGGCCACGATCCGGAATATGTCATTTCTCCGGGCACCTACGACCAGAAGCACATCGCTCGCATCGGCCATCTGCACGACTGCATCGCCTACGGGCCCGGCATTCTCGATCTGGCGCACCAGCCCGACGAATGGGTTGGCATCGAGGATATGGTGCAATCGGCCAATGTCATGGCGATCGGGCTCGACGCGCTTTTCGGCGCGACCGGCTGAATCCGATTTACTCTGCTGAAAATCCGCGCTTCAATTGATCGATCCAATTATCCGGGGAGCATAAATAGATGAAAATGTGGAAATCCACGCTCGTGGCTGCCGCTCTGGTGCTCGCAGCCAGCGGAACGGCGCTCGCCGCGCGAACCGACGTGATTATGGGAACGGTGCTGGAACCACCCGTTCTCGATCCGACGGCTAACACCGCGGCGGTGATCGGCGAGATCACCTATGGCAACATCTTCGAGGGCCTGACCCGGATGGACGAGAATGGCACCGTCCATCCATGTCTTGCCGATAGCTGGACGATATCGCCGGACGGCCTCGTCTACACGTTCAAGCTGCACAAGGGCGTGAAATTCCACGACGGAACGCCTTTCGACGCCAATATCGTCAAATTCTCGCTCGATCGCGCTCGCGCCAAGGACTCCACCAATCCACAAAAAGGCCTGTACGAGCCGATCAAGGAGATCGACGTCGTCGATCCGCTGACGGCGAAGATCACCCTCTCCCATCCCGACGGCGACTTCCTGTTCGATCTTGCGTGGCCGCAGGCTGTCATGCTGGCGCCGAACACCGCCGCCAAGGACGTCACGGATCCGATCGGCACCGGACCTTTCAAATTTTCCAACTGGATCAAGGGCGACAGCGTCCAGATCGTCAAGAATCCGAACTATTGGGGCAAGGAACCGGCTCTGGACAAGGCCACGTTCAAGTTCATTTCCGATCCCGCCGCCGCTGCTTCGTCGCTTCTCGCCGGCGACGTCGACGGGTTCATCAACTTTCCGGCGCCCGAAGCGGTTTCCCAGTTCCAGTCCAATCCGCAATATACCGTCGATATCGGCACGACCGAGGGCGAAACGATCGTCGCGATCAACAACGCCAGGAAGCCCTTCAACGACATCCGCGTCCGGCGCGCGCTGTCCTATGCGGTCGATCGCAAGGCGGTGATCGATGGCGCCGAATATGGCTTCGGCACGCCGATCGGCTCGCATTTCGCGCCGCATAATCCGGCCTATGAGGATTTGACCGGCAAATATCCCTACGATCCGGCCAAGGCGAAGGAACTCCTGAAGGAAGCGGGCTACCCGAACGGCTTCAAGACCGTCATCAAGCTGCCGCCCCCGCCCTATGCGCGTCGTGGCGGCGAAATCATCGCCGCGGAACTGAAGCAGGTCGGCGTCGATGCCCAGCTTGTCCCGGTCGAATGGGCGCAGTGGCTGTCCGACGTCTTCAAGAACAAGGACTACGACCTGACCATCATCAGCCATGTCGAGCCGCTCGATATCGGCATTTACGCGCGGCCGAATTATTACTTCAACTACCACAACCCCAAGTTCAACAAGGTGATGGACGAGTTGAACGTCACCCAGGATCAGAAGAAGCGGACGGAGCTTTATCATCAGGCGCAGGAGATCCTTGCCGACGATGCCGTCAACGTCTTCCTGTTCGAACTACCGAAGATCGGCATCTGGAACGCCAAGCTGAAAGGCTTGTGGAAAAACTGGCCGATCGACGCCGACGTCCTGTCGGACGTTCATTGGGAACAGTAATCATCGGCGGCGGCTGAAGGCGCTTTCCGTCTGGGCGCCGGGCGTCGATTCATGAAAACGGATATGCCGGATTTTCTCCAAAAATCCGGCATATTGCTGATTTGAGCGGCGGATCGAGGCGGTTTTTCGTAACATCAATTCATGCTCATATACATTTCCCGACGATTCATCGCGCTGTTCCTGACGCTTGTCGTTGCAAGCGGCGTCATCTTCACCGTCCTTGAAATCCTCCCGGGCGACCCGGCGGAGGTCATTCTCGGCACGCAGGCGCGGCCGGATACGCTGGCGGCGCTCCGCGCCAAGCTGGGCCTCAACGAGCCCGCGCCGGTCCGCTACGCCGAATGGGTCGGCGGCATGGTCCATGGAGACCTCGGCACATCCTATACCTATTCGGTGCCCGTTTCCGATCTTGTCAAACAGCGCATCTGGGTCAGCATACCGCTGGCGATCCTCGCTCTCATTCTTTCCACCCTCATCGCCATACCGGTCGGGGTGGTCGCGGCGACGAACCGCAACAAGCCGCTCGATTTCGGCATAATGGGGCTCAGCCAGTTCGGCATCGCTCTGCCGAACTTCTGGTTCGGCCTGCTGCTGGTCTATATCTTTGCCATCGGCCTGCGCTGGCTGCCTTCCGGCGGCTTTCCCGGCTGGTCGGCGGGGGTATGGCCGGCGTTCCGGGCCTTGATCCTGCCGGCGGTCGCATTGGCGCTGCCGCAGGCGGCGATCCTGGCGCGTGTCACCCGTTCGGCGCTGCTCGACGTGCTGGGCGAGGATTACATCCGCACTGCTCGCGCCAAGGGCCTGACGCAGCGCGCCACGGTCTGGCGTCACGGTGTCCGCAACGCCCTCATCCCTGTCCTCACCATCCTCGGCCTGCAATTCTCCTTCCTCATCGCCGGAACCGTCATCATCGAGAATGTCTTCTATCTTCCGGGGCTTGGCCGGCTTGTTTTCCAGGCGATCGCACAGCGCGACCTGATGGTGGTGAAGAGCGTCGTCCTCCTCATCGTGGCCGCCGTCGTGATCGTCACCTTCCTGGTCGATATCGCTTACGCTTTTGCCGATCCGCGGCTGAAGGTGCGCCGATGACCGACCCGTCCTTCGCCAGCACGGCCATTTCCACCGAAGGCGTCGAAGCGGGACTGATGCGCCGCCTTGCCCGCAGCCCGAGTTTCATGATCGGCGCCGTCATCACGGCGATCGTCATCCTTGCGGCATTCGTCTCCTATTTCTGGACGCCCTATGATCCGACAGCAATGGCGATCTCAAGCCGGCTCAAGGGGCCGAGCGCCAGCCATATTTTCGGCACGGACCAGTTCGGCCGCGACATCTTCTCCATGATCATGGTCGGCGCACGCAATTCGATCGCGGTTTCCGTGTTCTCGGTCGGCATCGGCGTCATCATCGGCGTGCCGCTTGGCCTCGTCGCGGCGGCCAAGGCCGGCCTGCTCGACGAAATCGTCATGCGCATGAACGACCTCGTCTTCGCCTTTCCCGCCCTGCTTACGGCGGTCATGCTCGCCGCCATCATCGGCCCGGGAACGCTTGGCGCGGTGATCGCGATCGGCGTCTTCAACATTCCCGTCTTCGCGCGGCTGGCGCGCGGAAGCGCGCTCTCGGTGCTGGCGCGTGAATTCATCCTCGCCTCGCGCGCCTCCGGCAAGGGAACGGCGCTGATCCTGATCGAGCATGTGCTTCCCAACATCATGAACACGCTCATCGTGCAGGCGACCATCCAGTTCTCGCTCGGCATCCTGCTGGAAGCCGGCCTGTCCTATGTCG
The DNA here is from genome assembly GCA_035547755.1 of Rhizobiaceae bacterium. Classification (GTDB taxonomy): domain Bacteria; phylum Pseudomonadota; class Alphaproteobacteria; order Rhizobiales; family Rhizobiaceae; genus Mesorhizobium_L. The sequence continues at coordinate 16,987 of DASZUG010000094.1, read as the reverse complement.
GTCTCGGCACGCCGCCCCCCTTCCCGAGTTGGGGCCGCATGTTGAGTGAATCGCAGACGCTGATGGCGACGGCGCCGCATCTTGCGCTTTTCCCCGGCTTGGCAATCGTTTTCGCCGTTCTCGGCCTGAACCTTTTGGGAGACGGGCTTCGCGACGCGCTTGACCCGCGTCTAGCCGGCAGGAGCGCTCAAGCATGAGTCTCCTCGAAATCGAGAAGCTGTCGCTGTCGATCAACGGCACGCCGATCCTCAAGCATATCGATCTCAGTGTCGAAGCAGGCCAGACGGTCGGGCTCGTCGGTGAATCGGGTTCCGGCAAATCGATGACCTCGCTCGCCGTCATGAAGCTTTTGCCGCCCGGCGCCCAGGCGGAGGGACGCATAGGCTTCAATGGCATCGATATATTGGCGGCCCCCGAAAACGCCATGTGCCGCCTGCGCGGCAACGAGATCGGCATGGTCTTCCAGGAGCCGATGACGGCGCTCAATCCCGTCAAGACGATCGGCGAACAGGTGGCGGAGGGGATAAGGCTGCATACCGGCGCCAACCGCGCTGACGCGGAAGCGCGGGCGCGCAAGATTCTCGAGCGTGTCGGGCTGCCGGTCGAGAAATTTCCGCTGTCGCGCTACCCGCACGAGCTTTCCGGCGGGCAGCGCCAGCGCGTCGTCATCGCCATTGCCTGCGCGCTGAAACCGAAGCTCCTCATCGCGGACGAACCGACTACGGCGCTCGACGTGGTCTTGCAAAAGCAGATCCTGGAACTCCTGCGCGATCTCGTCGACGAAAACAGGATGGGTTTGCTGCTCATTTCGCACGATCTTGCCGTCGTCACCGACATGGCCGACCGCATCACGATCATGCGGCGTGGCGAAGTGATGGAAGAAGGCGAGACGGCGAAGACGCTGTCGGCGCAGGTGCATCCCTATACCCGGCAATTGGCCGAGGCCTCCACGCATGTGCCGGCCCGCGCCAAATTCGTTGAGGGGCGGGCCCCGGAACCCCTTCTCCAACTCGACAACGTCATGCGCGACTATCCGGGGCGACGCGTTTCCCTCTTTCAGAAGGCGGAACCTTTTCGCGCTGTGAACGGCGTCTCGTTTTCACTCGCGCCGGGGCAATCCGTGGCTCTGGTCGGCCGTTCAGGCTGTGGAAAATCGACGCTCGCCCGCATGATCCTGGCGCTCGACCGGCCGACCGGCGGTGAAATCCGATTCATGGGCGATATAGTCAGCCGCATGGGCGAATCCGCATTGCGCCCGGCCCGGCGCAACATGCAGGTCGTGTTCCAGGACCCTTACGGGTCGTTCGATCCGCGCCACAAGGTCGAGCGTCTCGTCGCCGAACCGCTGCATCTTCTCGAAAGCGCCCCCTCGCCGGCCGAAAGACGCGAGCGTGTGGCGGCGGCGCTTCACGATGTCGGACTTTCGGCGCGGGACATGAACAAATATCCGCATGAGTTCTCCGGCGGGCAGCGGCAGCGGCTCTCGATCGCGCGCGCCATCATCACACGGCCGCGGCTGATCGTGGCGGACGAGCCGGTCTCGGCGTTGGATGTATCGATCAGGGCGCAGATCCTGGACCTGTTCGCCGACCTCAACCAGCGCCTCGGCGTCGCCTATTTGTTCATTACGCACGACCTCACCGTCGCGCGAGCGATAACAGACGAGGTGATGGTCATGCATGACGGCGTCATTGTCGAGGAAGGCGCGACCGGCCGCGTTCTCGACCATCCGCAATCGCAGGCCGCACGCGACCTCGTCGCCGCCGCACCCGATCTTCAGCGCGCAATCGCAAGACGGCTGGAGATGCAGGGGTGAGCGAGCCGACCGCATGCGGTATGTAAGAAAAACGCTGTAACTTTTTGTGTTTATTGGCGATCCCGGCAGGATTCGAACCTGCGACCATCGGCTTAGAAGGCCGGTGCTCTATCCAGCTGAGCTACGGGACCGACAGCCGTCCTTGGGCCTTTATCCGGTCAGCGAACGGCGTTCAATGCGTCCAGGGTATCTTGCGGTCATAGCGGAAATTCTCCGCGTAGGAAATCTGGCGCCGCGCCGCTTCCTTGGGCAGTTCGATGCGGTACGGGATGCCGTGCTTCTGCGCATAGGCGACGGCTTCCTCGCGCGTGTCGAACATCAGCCTGATCTGGCTCTTCATGTCGCTGGAAGAGGTGTAGCCCATGAGGGGGTCGATCTTCTTCGGCTTCTCGGGTTCATATTCCAGAACCCAGTAACCGGTCTTTGCCTTGCCCGACTGCATCGCCGTCTTGGCGGGGCTAAAGATGCGCGCGCTCATTCTTCACCTTTCCGAACTACGGCGGGCGATGGTTGCAGCATCCGAACCCTCGACCCCCGCACTTAAACCTTTATTCCGCCTTCGGAATTCCCAGCGACGACGCAGGACCGTAGCACCATGCGATAGCACCAGCAACCGCGGTTCATGGGGACTACGTCGATGCGCTCAAGTCAACTAGCCGTCGACGGCGTTTCTGTCATCAAGAAAATCGGGTCCCATCCGACAATGGCACAAGCGGTGTTCAACTCCCGCTTTGAAGAGGCGCGATCAAGCTCTGGGAGGGAGACTCGTTAAAAATCCGCCGATAATAGCCCGCAAAACGGCCGGGATCGTCGAAGCCATATTCAAGCGCAAGCTGGGTGATGCTTCCACGCTGGAGCCTTCCGGCCTTCAGGTATTGGTGGATCGCTGAAAGGCGCCTGAGGCGCAGATAGGCGACCGGGCCGACGCCTACGATGTCCTGGAAGGCGCGGTGCAGCGCGCGGCGAGATACGGAAAGCGCCGCGCACAGTTCCGAGATGTGCACCGGCCTGTCCATTTCAAACATGTCAACATAGTCCTCCACGTTCCGGACCAGCTTGGCGGCACGATGATGCCGTTCGTCGCCGCCCTCCGAGGCTTCGTGAATGATGCCCTCGAGGAAGATTTCTATGATCGAACGCCGGAAGAAGTCGATCCCGGCTTTGGAGCGCGGCAATCTGTTCTCGCGCAATTGCGCGACTTTCCGCGCAAGATTGCGGCAGATCGCAGCGCGGCGTCCTTCCCATGTTCGGAAGCGATATATTCTGGTCCAGAAATCGGGTTCCTGCAGCTTTCCCTCGTGCCTGGCATGGGCGGCGAGTTCTTCTTCGCTCAGGGTGATCGTTACATAGCGCGACAGTCCGGTGAAACGGCCTTCCTGTTCCACGGATTGTGGAAACAGGACGATGTCTCCGGGAAGGACATCATAACCCCATTGTGTGACCTCGCCACTGCTTTCAAGCATGGTGCCTAGCGTCACCAACTCGGGGTTCATGACACCGCGTGCGCGGATGTCCGGTCCGAAATCGCCGGCGCTCACGGAAAAATCTTCAATTCCGGCGTGAGTCAGCCGTCCTTTGAAATGGCCTCGCGCCAGTTGCACGATCTTCAGATCGGCGCCGCGCGTCGCCTGCCTGAGATCTTCTGGGTTTTCCAGGATGAGGTCCTGCGCGTTTATCGCGGAATCGCTCGCTCGAAACGGATCGGCGCGAAAAATCCCGGCTTGCTGCTCGGCGGGATTGATTTCAGTATCTTGCGATTCATTCAGCATGGGATGATCCGTTAGATCCTTGCCCAGCCCCTCATGAATTATACACAATTTTGCCACAAATTGAATAGTGGAATTTTGAACTCAGCTTAGCCGTGGACCAAACCGCAATAGCGTAAAGCCAGGAACGAGAATCCCGGCCGAAGGATATAGCATAGGGTTGGATAGGCTGATGTGGGCGCTCCCGCCGGAACCAGCATCGCCCGGCGCGAAAACTACCTCAATTGAAGCCCTGCGGCATTAAGGCCGGCCTTGATGGATGCAACAAGCGGGGGTGCGATCGACCGGAAAGCCATATCCTCGGCGAAGTTGTTCTCGAAATGCGGATCGGAGCGGCGGAGAGCGGCGATATTTTGGGAAGCCAGATCCATCCTGCCGAGATTGCCGAGCGTGGCGATCGTCAAGAGCTGGCCCAGATAGCTTTGTGACGTGTCCAGGCTCTGGAGCCGTCTCAGCGCTTCCTCATAGGAACCTTGACGGTAGGCGTCAAAGGCCAGAATTTCGCCGGCAAACGGCCTGTTGCTGATGCGATTGGCCCCGGAAATCAACGCCAGGCCTTCATTCCAGCGTCCGGTCAGGAACAGGATTGACCCGAGGTCGGCGCTGATGACCGCGTCGAACGGATTGAGCGCATTGGCTCTGCGGCCGGAAAGGATGGCGGAGTCCGGCTGGCCGTTATAATACCGTGCAAGCATCTGGGCATAATAGCTGTTAGGCGACTCCGGATCGAGGGCGACGGCCCTGTTCGCATGATCGAGCGCTTCGGCAGCCAATTTGCCCGACTTGTTTTCCATCAGCAACGCAAGCAATACGGTGGCAAGGGACGCGTGCGCATCGGCATCGGCCGGCCGCCGCTTCAACGTCGCAAGGAGGCATTGGCGCGCGACATCGAGCGCCGCCGGACTACTAGTATCGATCGCGATCCGCGCCCGCGCGATACAGCCGCTGCCGAGCGTGGGATGGAGTGAATCGGCCGCCGCTTCCGTTCTACCGACGACGCCCTGACCACCGGCAATTTCGTTGGCCATTTTCGGGATGAGTGGACCCGAAAGACCAGCCCAGGACGTATAGTCGCCAGTAGAGACTTCCATCCTGCTCTCAAGCACCTCTCCGCGGGAATGATCGATGAGTTGCCACCAGACCGACGGTCTGCCGTCCGAGTGGTCGTATTTCAGCGTGACGAGAAAGTCGCTTGTCCGGCTCGCTGCGAGTCCCGCCGAAGCGTTCCCCCTGCGCTCCGGCGTCCGATCGGGGGAGGAAATTCTCAGGGTCTGGAAACGCGACAAGGCGACCGTCAGCGCCTGGCGCAAGGCGGATGCCGGGCCGCCATGGTCCATATCCGCTGGGGAGACCTGAATGGCAATGCTCGGGCGGTTGGAAAGATTTGCGGCCCCTGTGCCCTCCAGCCATGAGGCGACGATGAGGAGGGCCCCAAGAAGAAGCCCGGCGAGACCGGCTGTTCCAACAATCCATTTCCGCACCGCGGCAGGATGGAGTCGAGACGGCGCGGGATCTCTGTGCGGAAGGTCCACCCCACCGGGGATCTGCAAGATGCGGCTATCCGGATTGGGGTTTGCGGAAGGCCCGGTTTTCACGAATTCCGGAATATACCGCCCTCGCGGCAAATCGATATGAATGGAGTGGCGCCGGCCGTGATGCTCATAGTAGCGCATCAGCGCAGCGCGCAGCCGTGTCGCCTCGATGCGGACGATGGGGTCGATCGACGGGTCGAAACTGGAGGAGCGCCCGAAGACATCCACGGCAATGGTATAAGCTTTGATGGCCTCATGGCGGCCGGCGAAGAGTTCCTCCGAGATAAATTTCAGAAATCGCCGGTTCCGCTCCGTGCAATGGAAGTTCGGATCCGCGAGGATGTGACGTAACTCGTCGCGCTCCCTGGCCCAACTTCTATTCCGCTCCGTGACCGGGTTGGCAAAACAGCTGTCGTAAGCTTGCATAGCAAGTCCCTCAGCTTCCTTGCACCTTCGGCAAACCTCGGTATCCGCCCCGTCCACTCTTCATCTTGGGCGATATTCTTCATCTCGGGCTGGAAGCCGCCAAGTTGGACCTTGGTCCATTCATGGTCCCGGTGGCGTTGTGATGAAGCATGCGGCATGCTTCGAAGAATTGTGACAGCGCGAACCCGATACACGGCCTGATGCGGAAATGAGCGGAGACGAGCAAATGTCAGAGAGACGGTTAAAAGCGTTCAGGGAAGCTATCGCAGCGCTCAGACAAGCGGAACGGGAAGCCGTCGAGACACTCAGCCGGGACAATAACGCCGAGAATCGCAAGAATTTCGAGGAAATACACAGCACGCTCAAGACGCTACGGTCGGCGCTGCGCGAGGAGGAAAGCAAGTTCATCCGCCTGCTCAAGCGTCTGAGCATCCTGCCCGGCTGAAGCGGCCCGAGGCCGAGCGCCGCCGGAGCGAGCCTCGCGCCGATCTCCGGCGCGAAGTTCAGATCACGGCGATAGCGGCGGGCTGGCGGATCTTATCCCGGTCGGACATCTCTCGACGAAGCCTGCCGGGAACCACAACGTGCCGTCATTGTCGAAAGTCGCGATCCGCTCGGCGAGCGGGCGAAATCGGGACCGCCGACCGCCGTCACACGACCGACGAAATCGAGTATTGCAAACGTCGCAGCGCCGCCGCTCCGGTTTGGAAGCCGGGCGTTCGTTTGTCTGCCATCAGTTCCTCACGATGCGAACCGAGGCTATGACGGCCGAAACGCTTTCGGATGTTCCGACGCAGCCCTCACCGGTACATGTTTTCGATAAGCCGACGCAGGATCAAAGTACGTTACGGTAACAAGCCTGCCGTGCATGCCTTGTTGACCGGCGGAAAGCCGCCACGTTGCGAAGAGCTTGCGATGTTACCGTAACGTTCTCTTCAAAGAGGCTCCAAATCTGGCAGACTTGAAATCTCTGTTATCGGCGACGGAAATCGTTCTGCGGTGGCCGGCAATGTTACCGACGGTGCAGGCATGGAATCGGCAGACGCGTTCCCAGCGGTATGGAAGCGTCTATACATGCGAACCCGCAAATGAAAACAGAAAGAAACTACAACCAACAGGGTCTCCTGAAACTGATGCTGAAAATGCCCGCATTGCGGGGCCGATTGCAGATCGTCAGTATGAGAAAACCCGAAATGCTGAACCTTTGCGGCGCTTTTGAAGAGGCAAGCCTTACGCTCGAGCGCCTCATCAGGGAGAACGATCCGCTCAATCGGCAGCAGATCGAGGAATATCAAAACATATGCCATGAGATCGAGGAGGAGATCATCGCGATCTGCTACCAGGAATGACCGGCGGCGCATGATCGGATTCGCTTGCCGTGATGTTCGGCAGTCGGCCCTGCCAGCCCATCGCATTGTTACGGTAACGCATATCTTGGCTGAAGGCGCACCCCTGCCCGCGGATTTCGCGACCCAACAGGCAATTTGGCACAATCTGCATAGTCGCTGGCCAAGAGACGTGCAAAAATTATCACGGTGAGGAGCGTTTACGATTCCGCCAGCAGTTCACCGATCATAAACCAGATCAGGAGGCGTTACGAAAAGCTGATCTTCTTCAATAAGCTTTGGCCGAGTCTTTATAATTTCGTTTAACTTTGCGGCAGACGCGGCCGAAACGATCAGGAGGAGCGCTATTCTCAATGATTCCAGGCAAGCCAGGAAAATTGGTCTTGGCGCCGGAGTTTGGAATTCTTCGGCTGAGAACGCCGTCACAGCGAATATTGATGCGGTCGCTGTGACCTGAGGGCGCCCTACATCATGCATAAAATACAGACATGCGGAGAATCTTGGATTTCCGCTGCTTTACGAGGATCCCATGAGACAACCTTTGGTCTATGTAGTGGATGACGATCCTTCTATTCTTTCAGCGCTTCGACGAGTCTTGTCCGCCGCCGGACATGAGGTTGTCTGCTTTCTGGACGCGGAATCCTTTGTCGAGCAGCAGAATCCAGATGCTCCAGGCTGCGCTGTCGTTGATCTGGACCTGCCGGGCATGAACGGCCTGGAGATTCCGCGACAATTGGCTTCCACGGGGAGCAACCGATCCCTCATCTATCTTTCGGGCAAAGGCGACATTCCGGCAAGTGTGCGCGCGATGAAGCTGGGCGCCGTAGACTTCCTCACCAAGCCGGTACCCTCGGCCGTCTTGCTGGACGCTGTCGCAACGGCGGTCGAGCGGGATGCGGCGGCGCGCGAGCAGAATGAGAGAGTCAAATCCGTCGATGAGCGTCTTGGCAGACTGACGCCGCGGGAGCGCCAGGTCCTCGGCCTTGTCGTGGAGGGTCTCCTTAACAAGCAGATCGCTTTCCAGCTGGGTACCGTGGAAAAGACGGTGAAGGTGCATCGAGCGCGCATGATGGCGAAAATGGAAGTCCATACGGTGGCGGATCTCGTTCGCATGATGACCCTGTATCGTGAATCAGCCGGGGAACCGGCCCATTCCCAGGAATCGTCTCTCGATGAGGACGATGTCGACACGGATTCTTATTCCGGTGAATTCAATTGAGATCCCCTACTTGAGGTAACGTCGAACTGTCAGACAGCGCAATCCATGAATGCCCAGAGTCGACGCCAGGTGCGGGACCGGCGGGTCTCGAGTTGGTGGACGCCGGAAAGCCCCTCCTCTTCCAATATGCCATTATGCGATAACTGCCGACACAGTGGGTCGTAACTGGTGTCGGGAAACGCCATCTCTTCCGGAATCCGGCCATGTGCCAGGCGATCGTCTCGCCGATAGCTGACGTCCACCGGTCGCGCTCCGCGTTGGTACGGTCGCGCGATTGGGATACTCTTCTCTCAAGCTATCATTTGCATGCGCCGAGACGTAGTTGGACCATGGATCAATACGCCAGCGCGGTTGGGATCATGGGGTCTCATGTGAGTGATGGGACGAACCGGCCAAGGGTTTCGGTCGCCTATCCGGATCGCCATCTTCGCGGCCCGGCAGGATGGCAGCCGCTCATGGCAATGCTGGGCCTCTTGGTGGTCCTCTTCTTGGCTTTGACCGGGTCCGCGATCGCGCAAGCAGACCGGACGCCGACCACAAAGAACATCCTGATCATTTATGGCAATAACAGCACCTTGCCGGCCGTTGAAGAAGCAAGCCGAGGCCTCAACAAGTTTCTTCGAGAAAATCTTGGCGATCAATATAATTTATATACGGAATATCTTGATCTCGTTCGATTCCCTTCGTCCGAGCGGGAACGCCTGCTCACAGACGGGCTGGCGCTTACATATGCTTCGATAAAGCTCGATGTCGTCATCGCTGCCGGTGAACACGCGCTGAAATTTGTGCTTGCCCATCGAGATCGCTTCGCACCCCATGTTCCGGTAATCTTTGGAGCAGTCAGAAAGGAGACGCTTGACACTCTAGCGTTGCCTCCTGACGTGAAGGGCGTGGTCAGTCATTCCGACGTTCTCAAGACGCTTGAACTGGCGCGCAAACTTCAGCCGGATACCAAAAATGTCGTCATCATCACAGGGTCGGGTCCGTTCGATCGGCATTGGGAAGACATAGCCAGACGAGAACTCGGCGCGACGCCCATGAAGGTGCGATATATTTCAGGTCTCACGCTGGAAGGGTTCGAGAAAGCCGTCCGGGCTCTCCCGCCAAACACCATTGTCATCGTTCTCACGATTTACCGGGATGCGAGCGGCCGTCAGATCACGCCGTCATATGCCGCGGCGCAGATCGCGCGGGCGTCGGCAGCGCCTGTTTATAGTGTGTACGACAGCGCCATTGGCGACGGTATTGTCGGCGGATCAGTCGAGCCCTTCGACGATCTGGGGCGAGAATTGGGTCGATTGGCGCTGCAATCGATGGACGATTTCGCCGCAATTCCCGCAATCACGCCCGCGCAGCCACGGTCCATTGTCGATTGGCGTCAGTTCAAGCGGTGGCACATTCCCACAGCGCGAATTCCCGCGGATGCGGAGGTTAGGCACCGCGCATTGTCGACCTTCGAGAGATATCGCTGGCAGTTCTATGCAATCTTGTCCGTGCTGCTTTTGCAGGCAGGTACGATTGCCGCCCTCATCATCGAAAGGCGGTTGCGCGGCAAAACGCAGAAGGAACTCCTGGAAGAGCGGCTGGCGCTTGAGCATACGGCGCGTGTTTCTCAACTCGGCGAATTGTCCGGCGCCTTCGCCCATGAGCTCAACCAGCCGCTGACCTCCATCCTTGCCAATGCCGAGGCCGGTTCGAAATTGCTGCGGCAAGATAATCCCGACTATGCTGAAGTCGGGGACATTATGGAAGATATCATCACAAACACCAATAGATCGGCTGACTTTATAAGAAATCTTCGTTCTCTTTTTTCAAAAAGCGGAGTTCATACGGAAAAATTCGAACTGAATTCGGTCATAGATTCCGTGCTCCGCTTAACGGAGAGCGCCGCCTTGACATCTGGAGCAAGGATTTCCTTCAAAAAAGAAAAGAAGACCTTGCCCGTTGTGGCCAGTACAGTTCAACTCCAACATGTCGTTTTGAATCTCGTTTTGAATGCTATCGACGCGATGTCCACGATCGCTGTTCCCGAGCGCGTGATCTTCATTGTTTCGCGGTTGCGCGAGGATGGGTTTCGCGAGCTGAGCGTCGAAGACAATGGTCCGGGGCTTTCGCAGGAAATGATGTCCAAGGTTTTCAAGCCGTTCGTAACCACAAAGGCTGGAGGGTTGGGGTTGGGATTGGCGATCTGTCACACGATCGTTACGGCCTATGGCGGTACGCTGCGCTTTGACGAGAACAGAAGAACTGGTGCGCGGATCGTTCTGGCTCTGCCGCCTCCCCCCGGTCGGGAATCGTAGACCCATTGCCGCGTCTATTCCGGATTGGCCCCAAGGCTAATTATCAGGGGCTTCCGCTTGCATGTATATAGAACGTATGAGGGAGCCTCCGACTGTGATCGCCATTGTCGACGATGATGATGCTGTTCGTCGTGCGTTGATACGGCTCGTCCGGGCGCTGTCTTACCGGTGCACCGACTTTCCCAGCGGCGCGAGCTTTATCGAATCCCTTGGCGACATGACGCCGGATTGTGTCCTGCTGGATTACCACATGCCCGAGGCCAACGGCGTTCAGGTGATCAAGAGTATGAAAATGGCGGGCTTTTCCATACCCGCTATTATGATGAGCGGCTTCGACCGGCCGGAATTGCGCATGGAATGCCTCAATGCCGGCGCCGCCATGTATTTGCTGAAGCCGCTAACCGCGGCGACTTTATCCGATGCATTCGGTCGGGCGCTGCAGAGCGGCCGGGATTTAGCCGATCCGAATAAGGCAAAGAAAAAGACAATCCTTCGCTGTGTGCCGGCTTTTATGATTTGAGGCGGAAGCGGCCGCAATCCGCTCTTTTCGGGGTCACAAGCGGGGGATCGGCAGATTCCAATTAAGAAAAGATGACCTGTCGGCATTGGCCTTTGGTCCAACTGCCCAAGCCTGGCCTTTGGCGCGAAAATCAAACAACTTCGACATATTGATTCGAAGTAAGGGGAAGGTTGACCGGACGCGCCGAATCATCCTGCGCTGCCATACCGAGCGAAATCCCGTGATTAAGACACGTGATTGCGTCGTCGGCGTTGTCGTGCCGTGCAAGATCCGGTGCAGGTCCATCAGGAGAGGACGCAATGAAACGTAGCATCGTTGGCGCGCTGCTCTTGAGCGGGACAGTCCTCACCCAAATGGCGAACGCCGCCGACATGGTCACGCCGGTCGTGCCGGAGGCCAAGGTGATCGAAACGCCGGGCGGCTGGACCTTTGCTTTCTCGCCATATTTCTGGGCCGCCGGACTTTCCGGCAAGACCTCGCAATTCGGCCTGCCGACCGTCAACATCCATTCCAATTTCAGCGATATCTGGGACAATCTCGATTTCGCGGCCATGGCGATCGGCGAAGCTCGCTACGGCCGGTATAGTTTCTTCGGCGATCTCCTGTACACCAAGATCTCCACCGGCTCAGCCACGCCGAGGGGAATTCTTGCGAATTCGGTAGCCGTCAAATCCGAAACCTTCGCGGGAACTTTCGGCGCAGGCTACTCCCTTCTCCAGAGCGGTCCCAGCCATCTCGATATCGTCGGAGGCGTCCGGGTATGGTCGGTGAATTCCCATCTCTCTTTCGATGGAGGAGTGCTCGATGGCGTATCGAGGGGCGACCACGCCACATGGGTCGATGGGATCGCCGGGCTACGCGGAAATTATTTCATCACCCCCCATGTCTATCTGACCGCCTGGGGGCTGGTCGGCGCGGGACAAGCCAAGATCGACTGGGATGTCGCCGGCGGCCTCGGCTACAAATTCAACGACCGCATCTCGGCGCTGGCCGGCTATCGCGCCCTTGGCGTCAACTATAGTCACGACGGCTTTTCGTTCGATGCCGTCCAGCAGGGCCCCATCCTGGGAATGGTCGTTCATTTCTAGAGCAAGTCCAGCAAGAGCATTGCCGCGATTCGGATAATAACGGGAATGCGCTAAAGTTGATCCGGAAAATTGGATGCTGGTTTTCCGAAAAGAGCATGCTCTCCCTAAGAGACAAGATCACCACGAGACTAAATTCATCTCATCGCGATCTTATTGAAGCTGCCCGGATTTCAGGCTGACGCCTTGTTGCCGGCAGCCTTGACGACGTTATGGGCAGCCGCAGCTGCTTGTTGCGTCGGATCGTCGTCGCCGGCAATCTGCACGGTCGGGAACGCAAACTCGATCCCGTTCTCCTTGAATGCCTCGCGAATCATCGCATTTGCGCGCCGTCGGATAACGAATTGCTGCCCAGGCTTCGTCTTCATGGCCACGCTGATCTGCATCGAGAACTCCGCAAACTTGTCGACCCCCTTCATCTTCAAGGTTTCGATGATGTAGGGAGCGAAGTCCGGATCTTCCTGCAATTTCTGCCCGATCTGCTTGATCACCTTCTTTGCTTTTGCGATGTCGGTGTCATAGGTCACGTTCAGCGTCATCTTGTCGATGACCCAATCGCGGCTCATGTTCTCCACGGCACCGAGTTCACCGAACGGAACGGTGAACACAGGCCCCCTGTGGTGCCGGAGGCGCACCGAACGCAAGCTGAAGGATTCTACGGTACCCATATATTTTCCGCTCTGGATATATTCTCCCAGCCTGAACGCGTCATCCCACAGATAGAACATGCCGCTGATGACATCCTTGACCAATGTCTGGGAGCCAAACCCTACCGCTACGCCGAAGACGCCCGCGCCGGCGATCAGCGGCGCAACCTTCACGCCCAGGCTGGCAAGGACCATCAGGACCGCGACGATCCCGAGAAACGCCGCGAGCATATTGCGGAAAATCGGCAGCAACGTCCTCAGCTTCGCCCGTTTTGCGACCTCTTCATCCGTACCGCCGACCTCCTCACGCGCTTGCTGGAGCTTCAGATCGATCGTGTTCTTGGCGATTTGCCATATGAGATCCGCGACGAGCAGGATCGCTATGCCGCTGAGCACGCCGCGCACTATCCTCGACAGAACTGTGTCGCTTCCCATCAAGCTTTGGGTGCCGATGCCGAACATCACGGCTAGCCACACCAGCGCCAGCACGACGACCAGCGCCCGCGCCGCCCGCTCGGCAAGGACGGGGAGCAGGCTGTAACGCTTTTGGGCCGGATGTCTCTGCGCGGCCGCTTTCGTGGCGCTGCCGACAACGTTGAGCACCGGAGCGAGGACGACAGCATATATGCCGAGCCACAGGATGGTCTCCAGCCCTGCTACCCAGAGTCCCCACAGGATAACGAAAAAGACGGTTAGCAGGGTCGCGCGGCCCACATTCCGGCTCTGCGGGTTTCGCATCGCCGGCCGATCCCACACGGCTTCGACCGCTATGACAAGAAGCCCAAGTCCAAGCAGGTAGGCGACGAGCGCACGCGACCCGGCGGAGAAGCCAAAGGCCGGCATGACGCTCACGACAGCCCAACCGATAAGAAAGTATGCGACAAGCAGCACGCATCGCCGGCTCCAGAAAGCCCCGGAGACAGCCGAGACGTCGAGAAGCGGCAAGCCGATTGCACCGGCCGGCTCTGTGCCGAATGCCGGACCGACGAGGAGTCTGGCCAGCGCAAGGGCCATCCATATGCCTGACAACGCCAGTAAAAAGCCGATCATCACTTTCTGCAGGATTGGCGGGCAATCGAAAAGAAGGAGAGGCAGGATGCCGCCGGCGGCGAAGGCGAGGCTTGCCCAAATCGCGGTCACGCCATTCAATTTACGATCGCCGCCCACTGTCCTCCGGCTGGCATGGATAACGCCCCATCGCGCCCCGAACGCCACAGCGCAAATCAGCGCCACCAGCAGGAGCGCACGCCCGACACCGAACATAGCGGCTTCCGAAGCGAGACGCGTAGGCGCCTGAGAGATCTCGGACGGCAGTTTGCGCGCCGAATAGACAAGCTCTCGCAAATGCCCACGAAGCGCAGCGACGCGCGCCGACAAGACGGACATGCTTTGAGAAGAGGCATTCTGCGCCGGTGCGCCGGCTTGTGCGGTCGAGATCCAGTGTTTGATGCCGGGATCGTCGAGAAGCCGTTGTAACTGCTGCAGCTTCTCTGGCGCAGGCAAGCTACTGGAATTCTTGGCGGCAGGGGCGGCCAGCGTTGGGGAAACCTGCATTATCGCACAAAGCAGGATAACGGCCGACACGAAAACCGCCGCGCCAAGCTTTAGCCGCAAGATCTCCAGATGCCCAGCGACGGAGCTAATCTTCGTGCCCCCTTTTCCGCGGTTGCAAAATCCCCGTGGGGTATTTTATGCGGCGAGCCCTATTCGATCGAAACCAGGGGTGCGACCGACGGACTGATCGCCAAGTCAGTTCCTGGATTTTATGAAAGCTGTTGGCGCTCCTTAAGTTGGACCTTAGGGAAACCGGTAGGCAACTCACCCGCGTCCGGAACGGCTGAATTGTCTGCGCGAAACTTGGCCCGCCATCAGAAAGTCAATGAGGGGCCTCCAGGCCGAAAGGAATTATTCGCCGACAATCGTCCATCTCGAGTCGGGATTGAAACGATCTATATAATCCACGATCTGCGCGGTGGCCGGCCCGAGATCGATTTCATACACCGTGCCTGCCTGGTTGACGGCGAAGGTATGGACGCCTGTCTCGCCATAGGTGACGGGCCAGGCCAGCAAGGCGAAACCCGCAATCATGTGGCCGTTGATCACATAATCATAAGCGCCGCCCGCTATGTTGTCGCCTTGTGCGGTCAAGATGCGATAATGATAGCCGAAATAGCCTTCTCCGGCTTGCGCCTTGGCCAAGCCGGCCTTGTCGGCGAAATCACCGGCCGGGCTAGGGCCATCTCCCTGGTCCTCGGGCCAATAGAGCCCGTCGGTCTTGCCTTTGCTGCTGATCAGGTTCTGTGCGTATTCGAGCACCCCATCACCATTATGGTCGGTCTCCGCATATTCGCGCTGCGCGTCCACGTAGGCGTGCATGGTGTCGATCGCTTCCAGTTCGTTCTCGCCCACTCGCCGATTGATAATCTCATCGAGGCCGGCATAGGTATCAAAGCTCCATTTGCCATTGTCGTCCTTCACGACCGGAAACGGCAGCGGCCAAAGCTTTTCTCCGATCCGGACGATGGCGCGGCCGTCGAGATTTTCGACATTGACCATCTTGGCGGCGCCTTGACGAATCTTCTCATAGGTTTCCATGACTCCGTCGTCGGCGCGAAGTTTCGCTGCGTCCAGGCCAAGCAATTTGGCCAAGCCGCTGAAGTCGTTCGCCGCGAGATCCTTTTTGAGCGCGTCGACGGCAGCCCCCGCATTGTCGAACGTGGGCGCACTGGCGTGGGAGGCCAAGGCATAAATCGCCGGCTCCGCCGTTTTCTGGTCCGCATCCTGTGCGAAGGACTGCGCGGGCAACATGATCGTGCTCAAACCCAGCAATGCCCCGCCAAAAGTCACCCTTCGAAGCATGGAAAAGTTGATCGTGCTCATGATCGTGATCCTTCCGCGCGTTTAGCGTCTGCGGCCGCCAAAGTGACGTCCGCCGCCAAAGTGGCGCCCGCCGCCCCCACGCATCCCGCCGCCCATGGACATGCGCCCGCGGTGTGACGCGATCATCTCGCGCCTTCCGCTTTGCATATGACCGAGGCCGGAAGGCCGCCTGGGTCGATGATCAATACGCGCTCCGGGCCTCGCCCTCCCCGATGGTCTGTGGGCGTGCACTGCCCTTTGGGTATTGTGCCTCGACACGTTCGGTCGGGGCCCATTCTTCCTGTTTACATTGGGTCGGCTTGCATTGGGTCTGTTGGCGGGCCGCGAAATGGATCTGTTGGCTGCCCCGCCCTTGAGGCCTTGCGACACGTTCTTGCGTATATCCCTCGATCCGTTCCCGGTTCTCGCCGCCAAGCTGTTGGGGCCATTGTTCTTGAAGCTGTTCGCCCGCTGGCGAAGCGAATTGTTGTTATTCGACATCAGGTTATTTTTGATCCTGTTGCTGTCGATCTTGCTGAGCTGGTTTTTGTCGAATTTGATCTTCGACGGATCCACATTCCGCCAATCGACATCGTTCATGTTGATCTTGCCGTTGAAGTCCCTGTTGTTGAAGCAGTGATTGCAATCGATATCGATGTCGTTCCCGCCCCAATGGCCGCCCCATACGCCCCAATCGTTCCAGTTGACGATCGCGCCCCAAGCCGCGCCCGTGACAAATCCGGAAAAGAATGTAGCGGTGGGATAATAGTAATTCGGGTAAGGTTCCGGATAATAACTTATTGGTGCGGGAACATAGTTTGGCTCGTAAAGCATTTCTGGTTTATATTGTGGTATGTAAACTTTTTGAGGGTTGGCTGACTTGATGATGACATTGTTGTTTTCCTGGCTGACTTTTATCTTGTCATCCGTCTTGATCACCCCTTTCGCTACGGCTTCGTCACGCAGCTGCTGGATTGCAACCAGCACATCCTTTTGTTGATTGGCCAAGGCCTGCGCCAGATCCTGAGTCCAATCGAGATCGTCGCTCATCATCTTTATGACTTCAGGGTAGTTGAGCAGCGAAATGACGCTGTCGTCCCAGCTATCGTTGGGCTTGAGGCTTTTGTCCTTCTGGTAATCCTTGAGGAACCGCGACGCTTCCACGATCTGCAGCGGGTAAAGCGAGGCCCCGCAGATAAGGGCCACCAGCTCATCCGGATAGAGCGCGATGCGCGCCACAAGGACCTCGAGATCATCCTCGCTGAGCGGTGCGGCCGGAGCCGGCGCCGTATTCGTCGCGGCGGCCTGGTTGCCCTTGTTCTGGGCAAAAGAGGTCTCGACCGTTTGCATACACAATACGCTCGACGCCACGAACGAGGCGAAAAGAAAAAAAGCGCGGTGGCGTGTCATCATCATCACGTCCTCCATATCTATCGGCGCGCACTATTGCCTGCCATGCAAGGCGGCCAGG
>DASZUG010000093.1:0-3040 GCA_035547755.1 Rhizobiaceae bacterium | reverse complement strand
GAATCCAGCGCCATGCCAAGCGCGCCCATGTAAATGGCAAGATGACTGCCGACAACGCCCTTGGGAGCCGATGTCGTTCCGCTGGTATAGAGGTAGGATACGGGATCTCGATCGGCGACATAGCATTCCGGCTCGCTGTCGGCCATTCCTTCCGCCAGGCTGCCGAAATCTATATCGGTGTCTCTTCTCCTGTCCGGTTCGCAGTTGAGGACGACGATATGGCGCAGCAGGTCCAGGCGAGCGCGGACCTCCTCGATATCGGCGCGGAATTCTCCCTCGACGACTATGCCTCGCACCTCCGAATGGCCGAGGACATAAACGATCTCTTCTCTGCGCCATCGCAGGTTCACGGGAACACAGACCACTCCAATCTTGGCGCAGGCGAAATACTGAGCGAGAAACTCCGCATTGTTTCGCGACATGATCGCGAGAGCCTCGCCGCGGCGGAAGCCCAGGGCGATGAGGCCGTGAGCGAGGCGGTTAACCCAGCGATTGAACTCTCCGTAGGAGAACCTCCGATCCTGGTCGACAACCGCCAGATGGTCGGGGGCGCGCGCCGCACTGCGGACGAGCAGATCACCGACGTTGACGCGTTGAATGATGTTGTTGCGCAGTTCCACGAGGCTGGGATCCTTTTCTGTCATTGATGACATCACCGTCTCTCCCGTCGTTCCGAAAGGTTCCCCCAAGACGTGGGGCCGCCCTCCGGACATTCGATGCCCACCGCTGCTCGAAGACCGGTCCATCTGCTCCTGCCCGCCTGATACCGGCCGGAGACTTTCCGGCAGCCACGACCGGCGCCTTCGGAAACGACTCCGCCTGTCAGCCACACTGCACCTATCGCTCCTCGTCGGGCGACCGTCTGCTACGCCGTCACCCGCTCGCATTTTTCATAACACTGTTCAAAAAAAAGTACATATGATTTTTTAATTTGACTACAGGACATTTCCATGATGGTATGTTTTGCGCGGTGAACGGCCGCCTTTCAAACTCAAAGGGGAACGGCGCATGGAACGGACTGTTTTGCTATTTGCGGCCATGGCCGCAGCCTTGGCCGTCGGCCAAAGCGCGGCGCATGCAGACAAGCTGGATGACATCATCTCATCAGGGAAGCTTCGCTGCGCGGTGACGCTCGACTTTCCGCCGATGGGTTTTCGTGACCAGAACAACACGCCGATCGGATTCGATGTCGATACATGCGACGATCTGGCGAAAGCCCTCGGCGTGACGCCGCAGGTGGTGGACACGCCTTTTCCGGATCGAATTCCCGCGATCGTTTCCGGACGGGCCGACGTGGCGGTGGCATCCACTTCCGACACACTCGAGCGCGCCAAGACCGTGGGGTTTTCCATCCCCTATTTTGCCTTCCAGACAATCGTGATTTCTCACAAGGGAAGCGGTATCAGCAGCTATGAATCACTGAAGGGGCACAAGGTGGGCGCCGTCGCCGGCACCTACGAGGCGCTCGCCCTGGAAAAGGACGTCAAGGGCTGGGGCGATCCAAAAGGCTCGTTCCGATCCTATCAGACGCAAAATGACGTCTGGCTCGCGCTCAACGAAGGGCTGATCGAGGGGACGGTCCTGGCGAATGCAGGGGCCGTCGCCGCCGTGAAATCGGGGAAGTTCCCGCAACTAGAGCTGGGCGGCAATTGTCCCTATCCCATCGACTTCGTCGGCATCGCGACGCTTAGAGAAGAGTACGGCCTCCTCAACTATCTGAACTTGTTCGTGCACCAGCAAACCCGCTCGGGCCGCGCGCAGGCGCTCTATGACAAATGGCTCGGCGGCAAGATGCCGGACCTAACTGTCCCGGGCGTCTATCGGTAAGGGTGGAGCGGAGCGGCCCTGGGTGGTTCCTTGAGACGGAATTCCGCAGATGCACTACACGTTTCATTGGAACCAGGCGGCCCGGGCCATTCCGGAAATGCTGGGCGGCGTCATTGTCACGCTGGAAGGAGCGGTTCTGTCGATGGTCCTTGGGATCGGGCTTGGCCTTTTGCTCGCCCTCGCCCGAAATTCCCGCAACAAGATCATCTTCGGCGTTTCCACCGCGTGGGTGGAACTCGCCCGCAATACTCCCGCACTCTACCAGATATATGTCGCCTATTTCGGCCTGGCCACCCTAGGCATACATCTCGATTCCTTCCCGGCCCTCGTGGCGGGAATATCCTTTTCCAATGCCGGCTATCTGGCAGAGACGTTCAGGGGCGGCCTGCGCGCGGTGCCGTCCACGCAGACGCGTGCCGCGCGCTCGCTAGGCATGACCGCGCCCACGGCGTTTACCTTCGTCGTACTGCCGCAACTGATGCGACACGTCTTTTATCCCGTTACCAACCAGATGGTCTGGTCGGTACTTCTCACCTCGCTGGGGGTGGTTGTCGGGCTCAGCACCGACCTGATGGGGATCACGCAACAGCTTTCCGTCATCAGCTTCCGGACCTTCGAGTACTTCATCATTGCAGCGGTGCTCTACTACGCCATCGTCAAGGTCCTTATGATAATGGCGGCGCTGCTCGCCAGAAGACTTTTCGTGTGGTGAACGATGATCGGCGGCGGTTTCACCTGGAGCGACTTCTGCTTCATGCTCGAAGGAGCATGGGTTTCAATTGTGGTCACGGCATTTGCCGTCGTGTTCGGTACGATGGCTGGGGTGGTTCTCGGCCAAGTTCGGGCCGTTTCACCGATTTACGTCAATTGGCCTTTGGGAGCTCTGCTCGATGTCTTCCGGTCCGTGCCGCTTTTGATCCAGTTGGTGATCGCCAACTCGTTTCAATCCATCATCGGGCTGAGCTGGTCGCCGTTTACCGTCAGCTGGGTGGTGCTCGCCCTTTATACCTCGGCGTATTGCACCGAAATCGTTCGGGCGGGAATCCTGGCCGTGCCATACATTACCCGACGCGCCTGCCGGTCGCTCGGCATGACATACTGGCAGGACCTGCGCCACATCGTTGCACCGATCGCGTTTCGCGTGGCGCTGCCCGGGATGACGGGTTTGATCGTCGCCGTCGTCAAGGATTCATCTCTCGTTCTGTGGATCGGG
>DASZUG010000092.1:0-165599 GCA_035547755.1 Rhizobiaceae bacterium | reverse complement strand
GGACCGTTAGTGCTATCCCGAACCGAGAGTCGTGGGCACCGGCCTTCCTCATCCTGAGGTGCGAGCGGAGCGAGCCTCGAAGGACGCACCATCGACACGAACATGATGGTATGGACCCTATCTCCAGCGAAAGTCGATAGTCCCCAACCGCCCAAGGCAATGCCTCCAGGTGAGATACCCTCCCTCAATTGGTGAGGGAGGGAATGGGCAGGTATCGCTCACTTGCCGAGGGCAGCCTTGTAGAACTTGATCTGCTTGTCGCGGCCAAGCTGGTCCGTCAGCTTCTCCCACGCCGCGGCGATCTTGTCGGCACCCGCCTGCGCGGTTTCCTGGCCGGCGAAGATCTTCGCCAGTTCGTCCTCCGCCAGGCTGTAATACTGGAAGATGCCGGGAATGCGCGGCTCGATCGCGGCGTTCGGATGATTGTAGGAGTTGAACTGCGAATCGAGATAGGAGGTGATATAGCCGCGGTCATAACCCGCCTCGACCCATTCGTCGATATTGTGCTGGCTGTTGCGGTAGCACTGGAAACCCGACGGATAGGCCGACGTCCACAAGGCAAGATCCTTGCCGCCGAGATGCGCGGCGGCGCTCCAGGCCGCCTTGTGTTTCTTTTCGTCGCTGTCGACCTTTTTCATCACGTAGATGCCCCAGCCGAGATAGGCGAGGTTCGGCGCATAGTTCGGGCCGCTCGACAGCTTTTCCCATTTGCCGGTCTTGGAATTATAGACGTCGTCGGAGCCGGGAAGGATGGAGAAGCCGCAGACATCGCCGACGACGGACGTGTCGCTGGTCTTGGCGGCGGCTCCGACATCGCCCCACCACACCACCATCGAACCGGTGCCGCCGAGGAATTCCGCGAAGCCCGTCTCGTTCGGATCGGCGTTGATCTGGTTCGGCGGCTCCGACGGCAAGGCGTCGATGACATCCTGGATGGCGCGCACGAAGGCGGGATTGTTGACACGCGGCTTCATCGTGCCGGGGTCGAACAGCCAGGCCGTCTCGCCGGGATATTTGGCGTAGGCCGTGGCGCGGCTGGCGAGGAAGTAAAAGCCGAAGCCGCCCCAGGGTTTTGGCGCGTCGAGATAGCCCCAGGCCGGCTGCCCGCCGATCGTCTTGCCCTTGAGGAACTTCGTGACTTCCTGGACCTCTTGCCAGGTCTTCGGTACGCCCCACTCGCTCTTATGGCCCGCGTCCTTCCAGGCCTTGGCGAGATCCTTGTCGGAGAAATAATCCGTCCGGTAGTTGAAATTGTGCGTGTCGCCGTCGATCGAGACGCGATAGAGCTTGCCGTCCCAGGTGCCGACCGGCGGCTTCAGGTAATTCACATAGTCGTCGGTATCGATCATCTTCTTGACCCAGTCGGGCATCTCCGAAGTCAGACCGCGACCGCAGACGTCGCCCTCGAAGGGTGCGCCCATTTCGAGCATGTCCCAATCGATCGTGCCGGTCGAGATCGCCTGCTGCAGCCGGGCGTTGTAATCGGCCTGGGCGAGGTCGATCCAGTTGATCTTGGCGCCGGTATATTCCTCCCATGGATGAAGGAAGCCGCGGAACAGGAAATCATGCGTGTTCTGGTTGTTGAGACCCATGAAGGTCAGTTCGACGCCCTTGAACTCGCCTTGCTTGATCGCGGCCTTTGTCGGCGCGAGGCACAATTCGCCGACCTTGCGGTAGTCTGCGTCGGTCGGCGATCCCTTGCCGACCCCCGGTATCTGGAGGATCTGCTTGCGCAGGGCCTTTTCCGCATCCGACATGCTGCTCGCCTGGGCATAGGCGGGACTTGCGAAGCCGCCGAGCCCGCCCGTCGTGCCGAGCGCGGCCGCCGCGCCCGTCATGGCGGCGCCTTGCAAGAGCCGGCGCCGGTTCAACTGCGCCCGCATGATCCGTTCATAGGTTTCGAATTTCACTGCCGATCCTCCCGATTGTGATGAAGATTCAAGGGTCGCCGCCATATGGACCGCTTTTCGCTATTGGGCGTTGCGGTCTTGATAATGACTCGCGCTATCCGTGCTGATGTCTTGGCTGCCGCGCACTTCGGCCGTCACGGCCCTCCTCACAGGTCGCCAGTTGCGATCCCGC
Organism: Rhizobiaceae bacterium; assembly: GCA_035547755.1. Lineage (GTDB taxonomy): Bacteria > Pseudomonadota > Alphaproteobacteria > Rhizobiales > Rhizobiaceae > Mesorhizobium_L. The sequence continues at coordinate 163,517 of DASZUG010000092.1, read as the reverse complement.
GGGCAGTATGTTTCTTGGCCCGGCGAAGTCAACTGGCGGCTCGCCATCTTCGCCGCACAGAGCGGCTGGCGCGGCGAGAGTAGACAGGCGCGACAGCGTCGTCTACTCATGCCGGTCCCGGGCAAGGCATTGGTAGCGGGAGGAGCGATGGCGAAGGTAACGGTTCGGGACGTCCGCAAGGCTTTCGGCCCGGTCGAGGTCATCCACGGCGTCGATGTCGAGATAGAGGATGGCGAGTTCGTCGTGCTCGTCGGCCCATCCGGTTGCGGCAAGTCGACCCTGCTCAGGATGATCGCCGGGCTGGAGAACGTCTCCGACGGGATCATCGCCATCGGGCGGACGATCGTCAATAATCTGCCGCCGGCCAAGCGCGACATCGCCATGGTGTTCCAGAGCTACGCGCTCTATCCGCATATGACGGTGGCGGAGAACATGGCGTTCTCGCTCAAGCTGAGGCGTATCGATCCGGCGACCATCGCCGAACGGCAGAAGGTGGCGGCCGAAATCCTCGGCCTTACGCCTTATCTGAAGCGCTATCCCCGCCAGCTTTCCGGCGGTCAGCGTCAACGCGTCGCCATGGGCCGCGCCATCGTGCGCGAGCCGCAGGTCTTCCTGTTCGATGAGCCGCTGTCCAACCTCGACGCCAAGCTCAGGGTGCAGATGCGCACCGAGATCAAGCAATTGCACCAGCGGCTGAAGACGACGACGATCTTCGTCACGCATGACCAGATCGAGGCGATGACGATGGCCGACAAGATCGTCGTGATGCAGGCGGGAGTCATCGAGCAGATCGGCTCGCCGCTCGAACTCTACGACCGGCCGAAGAACCTCTTTGTCGCCGGCTTCATCGGATCGCCGGCGATGAACCTCATGCGCGGGACCGCGCGCCTCAATGGAAGCGCCGCAATCATGGCAGGCGATCTCAAGCTGCCGGTTTCAGATACCGCGCTTTCCGACGGCAAGCCGGTCGTCTATGGCATCCGGCCCGAACATCTCGACCTTGCCGATGACGGCATACCGGCCGAAGTGACCGTGGTCGAGCCGACCGGTTCCGAAACCATGGTTTTCCTCAGGACAGGAGCTGAAAACCTGGTGGCCGTCTTCCGCGAACGTCATCAACTGACGCCCGGCCAGCGGGTGCATGTCAGGCCCGATCCGCGCCAAATCCATCTCTTCGACGGCGAGACCGGCGAACGATTGGCGCGTTGACACCAAGGGAGGAATTCCAATGCTGAAGGGTATAAGCCCCGTGCTGAACGCCGACGTGCTGTATGCGCTGAGAGCAATGGGCCACGGCGACCGCCTTATCATCGCCGACACCAATTTCCCCTCCGACGCGATCGCGCGGCAAACCCGGCTCGGGCGCCTGCTGCGCATCGACAATGTGACGGCGGCTGAAGCGGTGGCGGCGATCCTGTCGGTCATGCCGCTCGACAATTTCATCGCCGACGCGGCGGCGCGCATGGAGATCGTCGATGCGCCCAACGAAATCCCGCCGGTCCAGCAGGAGGTGCAGAGGGCGATCGATGCGGCAGAGGGGAAAAGCTGGCCCATGGCGTCGATCGAACGCTTCGCCTTCTACGAACATGCGAAGAGCGCCTATTGCGTCGTCCAGACCGGCGAGCGCCGCTTCTATGGCTGCTTCTCCTTCTCCAAGGGCGTCATCGCGCCCGAAGCCTGATCGCGATCCGGAAACATCCTCATGACCGTCAACAAACCGATCGTCATTCTCGGCGTCTTCGTCGCCGATACCGCCTACCGCGCCACTCGCCAGCCGAAGCTCGGCGAGACCATCCTCGGCAACAGCTTCAAGCTCGGTCCCGGCGGCAAAGGCTCCAACCAGTCGGTCGCGGCAGGCCGGCTCGGGGCGGATGTCTCCTTCATCACGAGGCTCGGCCAGGACGCCTTCGCGGAGATCGCCGAAAGCACGTGGAAGGAAGCCGGCGTCAAGCCGGTCATCACACACGACCCCGGCAGTTATACGGGCGCGGCCTATATCTTCATCGAGGAAGCGACCGGCAATAACGCCATCATCATCAGCCCGGGCGCCGCCGCGAACATCTCGGCGGCCGACATGGAGACCAATGCCGGCCTCATCCGCGCGGCCGGGGTCTTCATGACGCAATTGGAGCAGCCCCTTCCCGCGGCGATACGGGCGTTGGAGATCGCGCGGGAGGCAGGCGTCACGACCATCCTCAACCCGGCACCCGCCGCGCCGCTGGAGGAGCGTGTCTTTGGGCTCTGCGACTATGTCACGCCGAACGAATCCGAGGCCGAGGGATTGACGGGTCTCCCCGTCACTTCGGTCGAGGAAGCGCGCAAGGCAGCGGATGTGCTTCTCCGGAGAGGCGCCGGCGCGGCGATTATCACGCTCGGGGAAGCCGGCGCGCTCTATCACGCGCCTGGGCGCTCGGAACTGGTGCCGGCGGTGAAGGCGGGGTCGGTGGTCGAGACGACGGGCGCTGGCGATGCCTTCAACGGCGGATTCGCTACCGCGCTGGCCCGCGGCTTCGATCCGGTCGAGGCGGTGCGATTCGGCTGCGCCGTCGCCGGCATTTCCGTAACCCGTCCGGGAACCGCGCCGTCCATGCCAACACTCGATGAAGTGGAAAAGCTGTTGCGGCGGTAGCGCAGCGCGGGGTTAATTGGAACGCCCCCGCGAGTCAGCTCAGATTCGAGGCGTAATGCATCGTCTCCGTCAGGCAATGTGAGACCCGGAATTCGACCGGAGTCTTGTTCAGATCATAGGCGACGCGCTCGATCCTGAGCAGCGGCGTTCCTTCCTTGCAGCCCAATTCCACTGCGTCGGCGGGCGAGGCGGCAACCGCTTTCAGCTTCTCGGCGATCTTGACGATCGAGACGCCCCAACGCTCGGAATAAAGCCGATAGACATTGTTCGGTATGACGGCCAGTTCGCCGAAACCCGGAAAACGGTCGGCCGAAAGCGAAATCGTTTCGCGCAGCATGATCCGTTCTCCGTGGTAGCGAAGGCGGTTGATCCGCCAGACCGTAATGCCTTTCTTCAAATCGAGCGCCGCCGCTTCCGCCATGGCAGATCGCGCCAGCTGGCTGCTCAATACCTTTGAGACCGGAAACAGCCGTTCGCCTTTGTCGGGATAAAGCCGGAAGAACTGGAACATGATCCGCCCTTCCTCCAGCTCCGGAACGAAAGTGCCGCGCCCCTGCCGTCTGACGAGGATGCTTTCCGCCGTCATCGCGTCGAGCGCTTTGCGGACGGTGCCCTGGCTGACGCCGAGTTCGCGTGCAAGCTCCTGTTCGCTGGGCAGCATCGCCCCCGGCTGCCAGCGGCCATTGGTGAGGTAACGGGTCAGCTCCTCCCGGACCTGCAGATAAAGGGGTCGAAAGCCGACCTGTACCGCTGCCTTGAAATCCATCCGTCGCCGCTGAAAAATGTCCGCTTACGTTTCCGTTGACATCGCCACGATCTGTATCTTATGTCTTATATAAGAGTTGGTCAACGAGACGCTCTTGTTTCCAATCTTCATCCAAGGAGGATACGCCGTGAGCATCCCGCAATTGCTTGTCCATGATCCCAAGGACAATGTCGGCGTGGTCGTCGTGGAAGGCCTGAAGGCCGGAACCAAAATGCTGTGCGTGGTGACGCATGACAATTCGAGCTTCGAGCTCGAGGCCAAGCACGACGTCCCGATCGGCCACAAGATCGCGCTTGCCGACCTCAAAAAAGGCGATACCGCGATAAAGTATGGGGAGGACATCGGCCGCATGGTTGGCGACGCCAGAAAGGGCGAGCATGTCCATGTCCACAATCTGAAGACGAAGCGCTGGTAGGAGAAGGCCAATGGCATCGAAATATTCAAACCTGACCTTCAAGGGCTATCGCCGCGAGAACGGCCGCGTCGGCGTGCGCAACCATGTCGTCATCCTGCCGGTCGACGATATCTCCAATGCCGCCTGCGAGGCGGTCGGCAACAACATCAAGGGAACGCTGGCGCTGCCGCATTCCTATGGGCGGCTGCAGTTCGGCGAGGATTTGGACCTGCATTTCCGCACCATGATCGGTACCGGCGCCAATCCGAACGTCGCGGCGGCGATCGTCATCGGCATCGAGCCGGGCTGGACCAAGCGCATCGTCGACGGCATCGCCGAAACCGGCAAACCCGTCGCCGGCTTCTCGATCGAGCAGAACGGCGACCTGAAGACCATCATGGATGCCTCGCGCAAGGCGAAGGAGTTCGTCCAGTGGGCAACGGAACTGCAGCGCGAGGAATGCTCCGTTTCCGACCTCTGGGTCTCGACCAAATGCGGCGAGAGCGACACCACGACCGGTCTCGGCTCCTGCCCGACCGTCGGCAATATGTATGACAAGCTTCTGCCGGAAGGCATCTATGGCGTCTTCGGCGAGACCTCCGAGATCACCGGCGCCGAGCACATCGCCAAGGCGCGCGCCATCAATCCCGAGGTCGGCGAGCGCTGGTACAAGATGTGGAAGGCCTATCAGGACGATGTCATCGAGGCTCACAAGGTCGATGATTTGTCCGAATCGCAGCCGACCAAGGGCAATATCGAAGGCGGCCTGACGACGATCGAGGAAAAGGCGCTCGGCAATCTGGAAAAGATCGGCCGCACGTCGAAATACATCGATATTCTCGGCCCCGCCGAGACGCCGAAATCGGGCAAGGGCCTCTATTTCATGGATTCGTCCTCGGCCGCCGCCGAATGCGTGACGCTGATGGCGGCGGGCGGCTATGTCATCCATACCTTCCCGACCGGACAAGGCAACATCGTTGGCAATCCGATCGTGCCGGTGGTCAAGATCTCGGCCAATCCGCGCACGGTACGGACGATGAGCGAGCACATCGACGTGGACGTTTCCGGCATCCTGCGCCGCGAGATGACGATTGACCAGGCTGGCGACGCGCTGATCGACACGATCATGCGCACCGCGAACGGTCGCTTTACGGCGGCGGAAGCGCTCGGCCATCGCGAATTCGTCATGACCAAGCTTTACCGGAGCGCGTGAGGAATTCAGTCACTGTCGACCTCCGGATAGTCGGGCTGAGCCTGGCGGATTGTATCCTCCAGTTGTGTCAGATGGTTCTTGTAGATGTCCCACAAAATCGACGGATTGGTATCGGGATAGTCGTGGCGAAGAATATTGCCAAGACCTGCTATCTTTTGCCAAGGGACGCCGCCATGGCCGGATTTGACAGCATCCGGAATGTGCCGGGACGCCTCACTGATGATTTCGAGATAGCGTTCGACAGCCGGACGCTTGAGGCGGTCGCCGCGAAAAGCCTCGAATGTCTCGCCCGCGAGAATGCTTCGGATAGCATCAATCGCTTCCAGTATGTCGAGGAAGCGATGGGCGATGCGTCGCTCGGGTTTCATCCAAACACCGTCACGAGATCCGGAGCAATTTCGCGCCGGAAGCGCGGCTTCATGCCCTCCCAGCTTTCCGTAATCTGGGTTTCGACGCCCAACGCCTCCGTCAGATCGGGACCGATGCCGAAAAAGTCGAAGCCCGAGGCAGTGGGTGGGCGCTTGTACTCGATCAGCAAATCCAGGTCGCTGTCCTCGCGGTTGTCGCCACGGGCGCGGGAGCCGAACATCTGCAGTCGTGTGATGCCGCGCGCGCGCAGTTCGGGTTCCATCGCCTTTAGCCTCTCGATGATCTCTTCGCGAGTCATGTCGCTACCCATGCCAAACGATTGCCGATCAATAGCATAGATAGTGCTTTGAAGGCGAGAATTCCCGCCGGGAGAATATAGGATGCCTGACGTCGTCATCACGGAATTCATGGATGAGACCGCCGTTGCTTCGCTGAAGGCGAGGTACGATACGGTCTATGACCCGGCGCTGGTCGATCAGCCCGATCGACTGGCGACGATGGTTGGCGAGGCGCGCGCGCTCGTCGTGCGCAACCGCACGCAGGTCCGCGGCGCGCTGCTTGAAAAAGCGGCGAAGCTGTCTTGCGTCGGCCGTCTCGGCGTCGGCCTCGACAACATCGACGTCGAAGCATGTAACGAGCGCGACATCGCGGTCTATCCGGCAACGGGCGCCAATGACCTTTCCGTCGCCGAATATGTCATCACCGCCGCGGCCCTGCTCATCCGCCGCGCCTATTTCTCGGTCGATACGATGATCGCGGGGAAATGGCCGCGGCAGGCGCTCGTCGGCGGCGAACTTGCAGGGCGGACGATCGGGCTTGTCGGCTTCGGTTCGATCGCGCGGGAAGTCGCGTGGCGTGCGCATATGCTCGGCATGACGATCGTCGCCTACGACCCGTTCTGCCCGCCGGATCACGAAGCCTGGCGGCTGGCGCGGAATGTTTCGCTCGACGGTTTGCTCGAGATCGCCGATGTCGTTTCCCTGCACACGCCGCTGACCGACCAGACGCGGAATTTGATCGATGCGAAGGCGCTGGCCAGGATGAGGAAGGACGCCGTTCTCATCAACGCGGCGCGCGGCGGCATCGTCGACGAAGCCGCTCTCGCGGCGGCGCTGAAAGAGAGCAGGCTGGCCGGCGCCGCGCTCGACGTCTTTGCGACCGAACCGCTGACAGCGGAAGCGGGCGAGAAGTTCAAGGGCATCGCCAATCTGGTGCTGACGCCGCACATCGCCGGCGTGACGGAGGAATCGAATATCCGCGTCAGTCATCTGATCGCCGAAAAGGTGCTGGCGCATCTCGATGGAGCAGGAAAAGCCTGATGAAAATGACCGCCGAAGAGGTCCATGAGCTGATCGCAAGCGCGCTGCGGCGCTCGAAGACGAGCGAGGCCAATGCCAGTTCGGTCGCCGATGCGCTGGTTGCCGCCGAACTCGCAGGGCAGGGCGGGCACGGCCTGCGCCGCGTCGCGGCCTATTGCGCACAGGCGCGGTCGGGCAAGGTCGACGGCTTTGCGACTCCCAAAGGCGAGCAGACCCGGCCGGGCGCGCTTGCAATCGATGCCGCGAATGGCTTCGCCTATCCGGCGCTCGATCTCGCGGTGGAATGGCTGCCGGAAGCGGCGCGGAAACAGGGTATCGCGATTGCCGGCATCCGCCGCTCGCATCATTGCGGCGTTGCCGGGGTGCCCGTCGAGCGCCTGGCGCAACAGGGCGCCATCGGCCTGCTCGTTGCCAATTCGCCGGGGGCCATGGCGCCCTGGGGTGCGCGCCGCGCATTGTTCGGCACCGATCCGATCGCCTTCGCGGCGCCGGTCGAAGGGGCGGATCCGATCGTCGTCGACGTGTCGCTTTCCAAGGTCGCGCGCGGCAAGATCATGGCCGCCGCGCAGAAGGGCGAGACGATCCCGGAAGGCTGGGCGCTCGATGCCCGGGGAAACCCGACCACCGATCCGAAAGCCGGCCTTGCCGGCACCATGGTGCCGCTCGGCGACGCCAAGGGAACGGCGCTGGCGCTGATGGTCGAGCTCCTCTGCGCCGGGTTGACGGGCGCGAATTACGGCTATGAAGCAACGTCCTTTTTCGATGCGGAGGGCGCGCCTCCCGGCGTCGGCCAGACGCTGATCGCCATCGATCCCGCTGCTTTCGGCCAAAATGCGCCGTCGCGCTTCGCCGTCATGGCGGACGCTGTCGCCGGCAGCGAGGGCGCGCGGCTGCCCGGCCGCCGCCGTCAGGAGATCAGGGCGCGGCTGCTGCGCGACGGCATAGCGGTCGACGAGGCGCTGGTCGAGGAAATCAGGGGTATCGGTCGATAGAAGCGGCGCTGCTGCGCAGAGCGCTTTCAAATTGGCCGACGGCCACAACAGTGCGTGCTTCGAGGCTGCCCTTCGACAAGCTCAGGGTCGCACCTCAGCATGAGGGAGGCTGGCGCCAGCGATCCTCATCCTGAGGTGCTCGCCCGAAGGGCGAACCTCGAAGGACGCACGGCCTCTTCCACAATCACCACTCGGCATAGGTGCCGTCGGCGTGCGTCCAGTCCGCGTCCGGCAGGAACCAGTCCGTGGCGCGGCCCTCGACCACGTCATTCACCACCTCGATTCCCAAGCCGGGACCGGCAAGCGGTCCGAATGCGCCGTCGATCGTGGTGAGCGGCGCAGCATCGGCGAGATAGTCGTGCATCTCACCCTTGGGCAGGCCGGAAAAACCCTGATGGTAGTGCAGCCCGAGGCTCTGCTCCTGGATGGCGACATTGGGCGCGCAGAAACCGATCTGGAGCGAGGCCGCGAGCGACACCGGGCCGTTCGGACAATGCGGCGCGACGGCGACATCATAGATTTCCGCCAGCCTGGCGATCTTCTCCAGCTCGAACAGGCCTGTTATCGATACGTCCGGCTGGATGATATCGACCGCGCCCGTGTCGAGCACGCGCTTCACATCCCAGCGCGAAACGAGGCGCTCGCCCGTCGCGACGGGAATGGAACCCGCAGCGCGCGCGAGCACCGCCAGGCTCTCCTCGTTTTCGGGAAGCGTCGCTTCCTCGACCCACATCGGCCGGAACTGCTCGATCTCCTTCAACAGCGGCTTCAAAGCCGCGCGAGGAACCCGGCCGTGCAGGTCGAGCGCGATGTCGAGGTTGGTGCCGAAGGCGTCGCGGAGAGCGGCGATCCGTTCCACCGCCGCGTCGATGACGGCGCTGCCGCCGAGATAAGGAATGGCGGGGGTGGCGTTCATCTTCACCGCCGAAAAACCCTGCGCGGTGCGTTCGCGGGCATGCTCGACCACGCCTGCGGGGCTGTCGCCGCCGATCCAGGCATAGGCGCGGATCGCGTCGCGTACCCGCCCGCCCAGGAACTCATGCACCGGCATTCCGTGCCGCCTGCCCTTGATGTCCCACAAGGCCTGCTCGATGCCGGAAGCGGCGGTGCCGAGCAGCGGCCCGCCTCGGAAGAAGGCGCCACGGCGAAGGCGCTGGGCGATGTCCTCGATACGGTCGGCGTCGTAGCCCTGAAGGTTCCGCGCCATGTCCTCGACCGTCGCGACGACGGCGCCGGCCCGCTTCGGGATGATGGACTCGCCCCAGCCGACCAGCCCGTCATCTGTCGTGACGCGCACGAAGATCCAGCGCGGCGGCACGCGGAAGGTCTTTATCTCGGCAATTTTTGGCATCGGATATGCTCTACTTGTCAGAACAGGGTGCGGCCGGTCGCCTCATCGAAAAGATGAAGATGCTGCGCGGCGCCGGAGAAGCTGACGGATTGCTGGACCTTGACGGGGTGGTCGCGCGAAACCCGGGCGGTCAGCGTTCCGCCATCGACGCTGAAATGCACATATTGCTCCGATCCCAGCATCTCGACCACATCGACAAGGCCGCGCACCGTCCAATCCGCCGCGCTATCCTCGCCAAGCGTCAGCCGCTCCGGGCGGATGCCGACGGAGATGCGTTCGACTCCCGATTGAGCGACGGCACGCGCCTGCTCGGGCTGGAGGCGGATCGTCACGCTGTCGCTTGCAAGGGTGACCGCCTCCCCCTTCCGCTCGACACGGCAGGAGAGGAAGCCCATGGCCGGCGTGCCGATGAAGGAGGCGACGAATTTGTTAGCCGGCGCATCATAGAGCTCGTCCGGCGTGCCGACCTGCTGGATGCGCCCCTCGCTCATCACCACGATGCGGTCGCCCATGGTCATCGCCTCGATCTGGTCATGCGTGACATAGACGGCGGTCGCCGTCACCGTGCGGTGGACGCGCAGGATTTCCGCGCGCATCTGTACCCTCAGATGCGCGTCAAGATTGGAAAGCGGCTCATCGAGCAGGAAGACGGCGGGCTCGCGCACGATGGCGCGGCCGAGCGCGACGCGCTGCCGCTGGCCGCCCGAAAGCTGGCGCGGCCGGCGTTCGAGATAATTGGCCATGTTGAGCATCTGGGCGGCGCCGCGTACGCGCTTGTCGATCTCCTTTGCCGGCACCTTGCGGCGCTTCAGGCCGAAGGCCATGTTGTCGTAGACCGACATATGCGGATAGAGGCCGTAATTCTGAAACACCATGGCGATATCGCGGTCGCCGACATCGACATCGTTAACGCGTGTCTCGCCGAAATAGAGATCGCCGGAGCTGATATGCTCCAGGCCGGAGATCAGGCGCAGAAGCGTCGTCTTGCCCGAGCCCGAAGGCCCGACGAGCACGACGAATTCGTGGTCCGCGATTTCCAGATTGCAATCGAAGAGGACCTGCGCGTCGCCATAGAATTTCGCGACATTGCGGAGCGAGATGCTGGCCATCAGGACGTTCCGTTCTGTTGTTTTCCGCCGAAGGCGATTTGGAAGGGGTCGGGTTGCCGGCTGATATGGCGGCCGCCATCGACCGGCAGGATCGCGCCGGTGATGAAGGAGGCTTCGTCCGAGGCGAGGAAGGCGATCGCTGAGGCGACTTCGTCGGCGCGGCCGGACCGGCCGAGAAGCGCCGCGCTCGGCGGGATGGACTGGCCGCCGGCATTCTCGGAAAGGGTGCGCTCGAAGGCTGCCGTCGCTATGACGCCGGGCGTCACGGCATTGACGCGCACGCCTTTCGCTGAGAGTTCCACCGCAAGCGCCAGCGTCAGGCTGGCGACCGCGCCCTTGCTCGCCGCATAGGCGGCATAGGTCGGGACCGGCATGTCCGCCTGGATGGAGCCGACATTGACGATCGCGCCACCGCCCGTTCCAAGCATCGCTTTCGCCACCTGCTGGCAAAGCGCCGCCGCCGCGATCAGATTGATGGAGAAAACGCGTTGCCAATCCGCTTCCGACGAGTCGAGAAAAGACTGGCGTGGCCCGTGGAAGGCGGCATTGTTGACGAGGATGTCAATCCGCCCCCATTTCGCCAGCACAGCCGGCACGAGACAGTCGCGTTCAGTGGCGTTGTCGAGGTCGCATGCCATGCCGGCTACGTCGGGGCTGGAGGCGCAGAGATCTCGCACGGTTTCATCGAGACGCCCGGCATCGATATCGGTGAGCATCACGCACGCGCCGTCTTCCGCCAGAAGCGCCGCCGTCGCCCGGCCGATCCCGCCAGCCGCTCCCGTCACCAGCGCGACTTTGCCGGCAAAGCGCTTTTCCTGTTGATCACGCACCGGCGACCGCTCCGGAAGTCAGCCCGCGCACCATCGAGCGCTGGACCGCGAAGAAGGCGATCATCAGGGGCAGCGTGGTCACGGTGGACGCCGCCATCATGCCGCCCCAGTCGGTCTTGAACTGGCCGGTGAAGGTCAGCACGAGCGCCGCCGGCAGCGTCTGCTTGTCCATCGTCGTCATGAAGGTGAGCGGGTAGATCAGGTTGTTCCACGCTTCCATGAAGACGAAGGTTCCGGTCGTCAGAAGGCCAGGCAGGATAAGCGGCGTCACCACGCGCAAAAGAATCTGCCAGCGCGGATAGCCATCGACGCGCGCGGCCTCTTCGACCTCTATAGGCACGGCGTCGATGAAGCTCTTCATCATCCAGACCGCGAAGGGAAGGCCGAAAGTCGTGAAACCGACGATCAGACCGCCGACGCTGTCGAGAAGCTGGACGTTGAGCAGGAGGAGATAAAGCGGCGCCAGCATGACCACCAGCGGCAGCATGCGGAAGAGGAGAACCGAGTAGCTGATCGTTCCTCTCAGGCGGAAGCGCGCGCGTGACAGCGCGTAGGCAGCCGGCGTGGCGATGACGACGGCGATGATGGCCGTTGCGAGACAGCTGATGACGCTGTTCACGAAGAAGGCGAAGAAGGGCAGCGACTGGCCGCCCAGGCCGATATAGTTGGCGAGCGTCGGATGGACCGGGATCAGCGTCGGATCGATGCGTGTCGCTTCGAGTTCGGTCTTGAAGGAGGTCGCCAGCATCCAATAGACCGGCGCCAGGCTCCAGAAGAGCGCCAGCGCGATCGCCAGATATTTGACGATCCGGCCCGCGCTCACGCCGCGCCGCGCGAGCGGGTTTTCCGAGGGCGACGGCTTCATTGTCATGGAATTCATGCCTTCACCCTCACGGCGCGCAAATAGACGAGCGCGAAGACGAGCAGGAGCACGAGCCACACGACGCCGATCGCCGAGGCGTAGCCGAAATTGAAGTTCTCGAAGGCGAGCCGGTAGACATAGACGACCAGCGTCGTCGTCGAATAGCCGGGTCCGCCCTGGGTCATCGCCCAGATCTTGGCGAAATCGTTGAAATTCGAGATGATCATCAACAGGCTGGAGATGAAGAGCGCGCTTCTTAGGAAGGGCAGCTTGATCTGGAACACCATGCTCCAGGTCCCCGCTCTGTCGATGCGCGCCGATTCGATCACTTCGTTCGGAATCGCCGCCAGCGCTGCGCTCAGGAGCAGGAAGAAGAACGGCATCATCGCCCAGATATTGGCGACCATGATTGCCGGCAGCGCGAGGTAGCTGTTGTTCAGCCAGAGCACTGGCTTGTCGATCAGCCCGAGATCGAGAAGCACCGCGTTGATGACGCCGCCATTTTGCAGATACATATAGCGGAACAGGAAGGCGACCACGACGAAGGGCACCGCCCATGGCGTGAGGAGAAGCGCCCGCACGCTGCGGAAGCGCCAGCCCGTCAGGCTTTCCGTCAACAGCGCCAGGGTCAGGCCGAGCAGCGAGGAGATGATGACGCTGCCGAACGTGTAGATCGCGGTGTTCCGGAGCGAAGTCCAGAAGATCGGATCCGTGAACAGGTGCCGGTAGTTGGCGCCGCCGATATATTTCGGCGGCACCATGTCCAGCATATTGTATTTCGTGGCCGAGAGGACGAGCGTGTAAATCACCGGATAACCGATGACCACGGCCAGCACCACCACGGTGGGCAGCACCATCCAGTCGATCCACGGCACCCGCTCGGCATTCTTCCGCGCGGATGCCGGTTTCACCGGCCGTTCGACGCTCGTCGCACTCATCAATTGCCCAGATTCTGCTCGATCGACGCGGCGATCTGATCGATCGGCGTGTCGCCCGTAACCGCCTGCTGGACGCCCGCCATGATGGCGGTGGAGCCCGGAGCGAATTTCGGCCCGTAGGGCGGCGTCGTCACCGTCGGCATGATTGTGCTGGTGAAGGCGTTGAACACCGGCGTGTCGAGCTTCTTGGCGAGCGCGTCGCTCGGCGCCTTCTTCAGCGGCGTCAGCGAAGCCTCATAGCTCAGCGTGTAATGTTCGATCGCATAGGGCGAGGTCGCCAGGAACTTGACGAACTTCCACGCCGCCTTCTGGTGCTTGCTGCCGGAGAAGATGACAAGCTGATGGCCGCCCTCGAAGGAGTAGGATTTGCCGGAGGGCCCGGTTGGCTGCGTCGTCACGCCGTAATGCTTGTAGAAATCGGCGTCCGACATCTTGTTGGTCGACTGGATGACGCCTTGCACCAGAACCTGGTCCCAGAGAAAGGCGACCTTGTCCTGCGCGATCAGCGGCCGGAACTCGCCGATCTTGCGGCCCGGATCGATATAGCCCTTCTTGGCAAGCTCGCGCATCCAGGAAAGGTATTTCTTCATCGCCTCCGACTTGGCGCCGCCCTTGGCGAAGGGATTGGCGCCGAAGGTTTTCATCCAGGGCCAGTTGGATTGCAGCGAAAAGGCGCGGTTGGTGGTGTCGAGACCGAGCGGGATGACGTCAGGCTGGCTCTTCTTGATCGCCGCCATGTCCTTCATCAGCTCGTCGATCGTTTTCGGCGGATTGTTCGGATCGAGCCCGGCCTTCTGCATCACCGCCTTGTCGTACCAGAAACCGGCCGCGGCCAACGTCCAGGGGAAGGCGATCAGCTTTCCGTCGACCTTGTAGCCTTCATAGGAAGCGGGCGCGAGTTCCGCCATTGTCTTGGAGTCGATGAGTTTGTCGAGCGGCGCGAGCTTGCCAGTCTGGGCGAGCAGGAAGGTATCGTTGCCGGCGATCTCCGCGACATCCGGCGGGTTGCCCGACCGGACCCTCAGAACGAGCTGGCGTGCGATTTCCGAAAACGAGATTGCCTGGCTGTTGATCGTGATGTCAGGGTTTTCCTTCTCGAATTCCTTGATCACGGCCTGGATGCCCGGCCGGGTCGCGCCTTCCGCATCCGCCCAATTGGCGAAGGTGAGCGTCACCTTGTCGGCGGCATGGGAAACCGTGACGGCCATTCCCAGGGAAAGAATTGTCGATGCGACGAAAGCCGAGCGCCGCGCCATTTTGCTCAAACGAAACATGAAACCTCCCAATCCTCGACGTGCCGTTACCCCGCCGTTCCCGAAAGTTGCCTGCGGGGACCATAGTGGGTCGGCAATCCCCTTTCTAGTATCTGATATTCCAGATACTGTCTATACGAGGAAAAGAAATTCCGCTAAGGAAGGCGCAATGGGAGGTCGAGCGCTTGAGTCTCGAAAAACTGAACAGGCCTGAATCCTTGTCCGAGATGGCTGAGCGCGAATTGCGCAACGCCATCATCGAAGGGCGGCTGAAACTCGGCGACCAATTGTCCGAGATCAGGCTGTCGAAAATGCTCGGCATTTCGAAGACCCCGGTGCGCGAGGCGCTGATGCAGCTGAAGCGCGAGGGTCTCGTCCAGATCGACCCGCAACGCGGAACTTCGATCTTCCGCATCGAGGACCGCGAAATCGACCAGATCGCGGGCTTCCGTCGCCTGCTGGAGACGGAAGCGGCGCGCCTGCTCTTCGCCTCCGACAGGAGGCCGGTGCTGCGACGCATGACGCAGCTTCTGGAGGCGATGGAGCGCGCCATCGGCCGCGAGGCTTTCCAGACCTATCGCAGGCTCGACGCCGATTTCCACATGGCGCTGATCGAGGGGGCGGGGAATCCCTACCTCATCTCCGCCTATGGCCTCATCGCCGCGAAGATCGGCGCGCTGCGCAGCCGCGCCCATGACGACACACAGGTCGTCGAGCGTTCGCTGGAGACGCATCGCCGCCTGTTCCGTCTGCTGGAAGCAGGTGACGAGGAAAAATTCAACGAGTTGATCGGTTTCCACATCGCCAATACCGGCCGCGACTATCGTGCATGGCTGGCGCGGCAAACCGAAGCCGCCGGCATGGCGGTCGGTGATCTGTCGCTCCCGGCCGAGGAAGCCGCAAGCAAATAACGGCGCCCTGCCGTTCCGATCAATCGATGCCAAAGGACTGTTGCAATGGAATTGCCCGTCAATCTCTTCAGGAAGGCGATGCGCGGCAAGGGCGCGCTGGGCGTCTGGTCGATGAGCGGCAGCCCGGTGGTCGCCGAGGCCCTCGGCTGCGCCGGCTATGATTTCGTCGTGCTCGATATGGAGCATGCGCCAAACGACGTGCCGCGTATATTGCCGCTGCTCCAGGCCGTCGCCGGAACGCCCGCCGCCTCGCTGGTGAGGCTGCCATGGAACGATACCGTCATCGTCAAGCAGGTGCTCGATGTCGGCGCCAATTCGATCATGTTCCCCTATATCCAGAATGCCGGGGAGGCGCGCCGCGCCGTTGCCGCGACGCGCTATCCGCCCGATGGCGTCCGCGGCGTTGCAGGCATGAGCCGCGCCACGCGCTTCGGCGGCGTCAGCGGCTATTTCGGAAAGGCGGCGGAGGAATTGTGCGTCGTGCTGCAATTGGAAACGGTGGAGGCGGTCTCAAACCTGGCCGAAATCGCGGCGGTGCCCGGCGTAGACAGCATCTTTATCGGCCCGTCGGACCTGTCCGCCAGCATGGGGCTGGTCGGCCAGGTCGATCACCCCTCGGTGCAGGAGGCGCTGGCGAACGCGGCCAAAGCCTGCGCCGCCGCAGGCAAGCCGGCCGGCATCCTCGCCGCGAACGGCCAACGCGCATCGGATTATTTCGGCTACGGCTTCAACTGGGTCGCCTCGGGTTCCGACCTCGGCCTCATGATGGGGGCGGCGCGCGCCGAGGTGAAGGCCATCCGGCGCGGCTGACATGACCGCGCGCGCCCTGACGCCGGCCGTCGAGGCCATAGGCGGAGAAAAAGCCCTCCTTGGCGAGAGCGTGTTCTACGATCCCGCCACGAACAGGCTGCACTGGGTCGATATTCCGGGGCAGGCGCTCCTGTCCACCGACGCCGCGTCCGGGGAGACAGACCGCTTTTCCTTTCCGCAGCAATGTGGATTTGTCCAGCCTTGCGACGACGGAACGCTGCTTGTCGGGCAAGCCGATTCGATCCTGCGCTTCGATCCCCGGACCCGGACGGCGAGCACTTTCATCGAAATCGAACAAGACGCTCCCTCGACGCGGACGAATGATGCCGTCTGCGATCACAAAGGACGTCTCGTTGTCGGCACCATGCGCCCGGCCCCACAGGGCACGGTGCCCGATTCAATCGGCAATCTGTATCGGATCGACGGCACGGGCGTGAAGACACCTCTTCTCTCCCAGCTGTCCATACCGAACGGACTCGCGCTCAGTCCAGATGGCCGGGCGCTTTATCTCGCCGATACACCCAAACGCATCGTCTGGCGGGCCGACTATGATCCTGAAGTAGGCCGGCTGGGAGAGCGCCGAATTTTCGCCGAACTCAGCGAAGGGCAGGGGCGGCCGGACGGAGCGGCAATCGATGCGGAAGGCTGCTACTGGGTCGCCGCCGTCTGGGGCTGGCAGCTCCTGCGCTACTCGCCGCGCGGCGAGCTTGATCTCGTCATACGGCTGCCGGTGGAACGTCCGACCAAGCTCGCCTTTGGCGGCAGCGACTACCGAACGATCTATGTGACATCGGCTTCGACCCATCTCACCAATCCGGAAGACCAACCTTTGGCCGGCCGCCTGATCGCGCTCGATGTCGGCATAGTGGGTTTGCCGGCAGAGACATTTCATGCGAGCCAAGAACGGACCATGACGCGCGGAACCGCCTGAATGACCACAATCGCAAGGATCGAGCCGCTTGTTTTCCGGGTCCCCATCGAAACGCCCGTCGTCACCTCCTTCGGTATGATGCGCGACAGGCCGGCGCTCTTCGTCCGCATCGTCGACACGGATGGCGCCGAAGGCTGGGGCGAGGTCTGGTGCAATTTCCCCTCCGTCGGCGCCGAGCATCGCGCCCGGCTCATCGCCGAGACGCTTGCGCCGATGCTCGTCGGCAAGGACTGGAACGCGGCGGCGGATGTCTATCGCCATCTGACGGCGAAAACGGAGGTTCTCGCCATACAGAGCGGCGAGGCGGGGCCGATCGCCCAGGCGATCGCCGGCATCGACCTGGCGCTTTGGGACCTCTTCGCCCGCCGCGCCGGGATGCCGCTTTACCGCTATCTCGGCGGCGAGCCAGTCGAGAGCGTTCCGGTCTATGCCAGCGGCATCAATGCCGACGCGCCGGAGAAAACGGCGATGCGCAAGCAGGAGGAAGGTTATCGGCGTTTCAAGCTCAAGGTCGGTTTCGGCCGCGAAACGGATTTGCGCAATCTCCGCGCGCTGCGCGAAACCTTCGCGCCGGAAACGCCGATCATGATCGACGCCAACCAGGCATGGGATGTGGAGACGGCGATCGAAATGGCGGCGGCCTGCGCCGCTTTCGCACCCTCCTGGCTGGAAGAGCCGGTGCGGGCGGATGTGCCAATAGCGCAATGGAAAGAGTTTTCGCGGCGCTCGCCGATACCGCTTGCCGCCGGCGAGAACATCCGCGGCGAAGCGGCGTTCGACGAAGCCATTTCGTCAATGGGACTTCGCTTTCTCCAGCCGGATATTGGCAAATGGGGCGGTTTCACCGCCTGCCTTCCCCTCTGCCGCAAGGCGGTTTCGTCCGGGCTCATCTATTGTCCGCATTGGCTGGGCGGCGGCATCGGCCTCGTCGCTTCGCTGCATCTGCTTGCGGCGGTCGGCGACGAGGGGGCGCTGGAAATCGATTCCAATCCCAATCCGCTGCGCGAAATTCACCTCGAACAGCTTGGCAGCCTGAAAGAAGGCGGGATCGCCATGCCGGATGCCCCCGGTCTCGGCGTGCAGGCGAGGATGGAGGAGATCGCGCGCTATCGCGTGTCGATCTGACAGAGCTTTCGCAAGATCAGGATCGGAAGAGCGAGACAAGCATGAACAACGCGAAAAAGCCGAAAAAGCGCGTCGAGGAATTGCGCAGCCAGCGTTGGTTCGCAGCCAACGACATCCGCGCCTTTTCGCATCGCCAGCGGACCCAGCAGATGGGCATCAGACGCGAGGAATTCATGGGCCGGCCGGTGATCGGCATCATCAACACGTGGAGCGAGATGAGCCCCTGCCATGCGCATCTGCGCGACCGCGCCGACGCGGCCAAGCGCGGTGTCTGGCAGGCCGGCGGCTATCCCGTCGAGCTTCCGGCGCTCTCCGTCGGCGAAGTCATGGTGAAACCATCGACCATGCTCTACCGCAACTTCCTCGCCATGGAGGCGGAGGAATTGCTGCGCTCGCATCCGATCGACGGCGCGGTGCTGCTCGGCGGCTGCGACAAATCCACGCCCGGTCTGCTGATGGGCGCGATCAGCATGGGCATCCCGGCGATCTTCTGCCCGGCGGGGCCGATGTCGAACGGCCAATGGCATGGCGTCAAGGCTGGCGCCGGCACGCATACGAAGAAATATTGGGAGGAACTGCGGCTGGGGCGGATCAGCGAAGCCGACTGGATCGATCTCGAAAGCCGCATGACGCGCTCCGCCGGCACCTGCAACACGATGGGGACGGCTTCGACCATGACATCGATCGCCGATGCCATGGGCATGACCATCACCGGAGCGTCCTCCATACCCGCGGCCGATTCCGGCCATGCGCGGATGGTGTCGCTCGCGGGCTCGCGCATCGTCGAGATGGTCTGGGAGGATCTGAAGCCGACGGATATACTCACGCGGTCCGCCTTCATGAACGGCATCGCCGCCTATATGGCGCTTGGCGGCTCGACCAACGCCGCCATCCACCTGATCGCGATTGCCGGCCGCGCCGGGGTCGAACTGACGCTCGACGACATGGCCGAGATGTCGGCCCGCGTTCCTGTGCTCGCCAATCTCTTTCCCTCCGGCGACAATCTGATGGAGGATTTCTATTTCGCCGGCGGGCTGAAGGCGCTGCTTTCACGCATTCGCGAGCATCTCGACCTCTCGGCGATAACGGTGGAAGGCCGCACGCTTGGCGAAGCGATCGAGGGCGCGGAATGCTGGAACGACGAGGTCATCCGCACGCCGGACAATCCGGTCGTGCCGCTCGCCAAAGGCCGCACGCTGGTGCTGCTGAGAGGCAATCTCGCCCCCAACGGCGCGGTGATGAAGAGTTCGGCCGCCAGCCCGCATCTTCTCCGCCATGAAGGGCCGGCGCTCGTCTTCGAAGGGCCGGAAGATATGCGCCGGCGCGTCGACGATCCCGATCTGGACGTGACGCCGGACGCAGTGCTCGTATTGCGCGGGGCGGGACCAGTTGGCGCTCCGGGCATGCCGGAATGGGGCAATCTCCAAATCCCGAAAAAGCTCCAGGAACAGGGCGTCACCGACATGGTGCGCATTTCCGACGGGCGCATGAGCGGCACGCATTACGGCGCCTGCATCCTGCATGTCGCGCCGGAATCGGCCGTCGGCGGGCCGCTGGCTCTTTTGAAGACCGGCGATATCGTCCGCCTCGATGCCGAGGCCGGGACGCTCGACATGCTGGTTGACGCGGCGGAGCTTGAGCGGCGACGCAAAACGTGGACACCGCCGCAACGTTACGCCCGTTCCTTCGCGGCGCTCTATCAGGCGCATGTCGGCCAGGCCGACAAGGGCTGCGATTTCGACTTCCTCGCCGGCACCGCGCCGGTGCCGGAGCCCGAAATATTCTGAAACGCGCGCGGGAAACCGGTTTCAGAGCTTCCTCAGCGCCACCACTTCCACCAGATGGTTGGCGCCCTTGCGCAGGATGAGGTCCGCGCGCGGGCGCGTCGGCAGGATGTTTTCGCGCAAATTTTTCAGGTTGATGTTCGACCATAGCCCCTCGGCGATCGCCAACGCGGCGTCGTCGGAAAGCTGGGAGTAGCGATGGAAGAAGTTCTCGGGGCTGCGGAACGCCGTCTCGCGCAGCCGCATGAAACGGTCGATATACCATTTCTGGATCAGCGATTCCTTGGCATCGATATAGATCGAGAAATCGAAGAAATCCGAAACGACGGGAACGGCGCGGCCGTCGCGCGGCAGGTCGCGGGTCTGCAGGACATTGATGCCCTCGAAGATGAGGATGTCCGGCCGGTCGGTTGTGGCGAATTCACCCGGCAAAACGTCATAGGTGAGGTGCGAATAAAGCGGCGCGCGGACATTGCGCATCCCCGCCTTGATCGCCGAAAGGAAGCGCAAGAGCGCGCCGACATCGTAGCTTTCGGGGAAACCCTTGCGCTCCATCAGATTTTCCCGCCGCAGGACCTCGTTCGGCAGCAGGAAACCGTCGGTGGTGACGAGATCGACCTTCGGACTTGACGGCCAACGGGCGAGAAGTTCCTTCAGCACCCTCGCCGTGGTCGATTTGCCGACGGCGACCGAGCCGGCGATGCCGATGATGAACGGCGTCTTCACCGACTGGTCGTTGCTGAAAAAGACCTGACGTTGCCGGAAAAGAAGCTGGCTCGCCTCGACATGCGCCGAGAGAAGGCGCGAAAGGGAGAGATAGATGCGCTTAACCTCTTCGAGGTCGATCGGGTCGTTGAGGGAACGAAGGCGCTGGATTTCCTCCTCCGCCAGCGTCAGAGGGGTGTCGGCGCGGAAGGCCGCCCATTCCTCGGAGGAAAAGACCCGGTAGGGAGAATATTTTTCCTCGGGCGCAAGCTGATCCATCGAGCACTCTCACCATCGAAGGAGGGTCAATCTTTCCGACTGGCCTTCTCCGCTATGCCCGATTGGGCGGTCCGGCGGGACAATTCTTCCATTATATCGGAGAGAGGCACGCCCGCTATGCCCAGAACGACCAGCCAATGATAAAGAAGATCGGCGCTTTCGGAAACCAGCGCCTGCCTGTCCTTGCCGAGCGCGGCGATGACGGTCTCGACCGCTTCCTCGCCCAGTTTCTTCGCCGCTTTTTCCATGCCGGCGGCATAGAGCTTGGCCGTCCATGAATTGGCTTCGCCGGAACGGGCGCGCCGCGCGATGATCTCTTCCAGATTGGATAGGGTGAACGCCGTCATGCCTGCCGTCTAGCCGGAAGGGGAGATGGAGTCGAGTCGCATCGGCAGGCCGGCCTTCGCCATGGTGGCCTTCGCCTCGGCGATCGAGTAAGTGCCGAAATGGAAGATGGAGGCGGCCAGAACGGCGGCGGCATGGCCGTCCCTGACGCCTTCGACCAGATGATCGAGCGTCCCGACCCCGCCGGACGCGATAACGGGAACATGAACGGCGTCAGCGATGGCGTGTGTCAGTGCAAGATCATAGCCGGCCTTGGTGCCGTCGCGGTCCATGGAGGTCAAAAGGATCTCGCCGGCCCCGAGGCCAACCACTTTTTGCGCGAATTGGACCGCATCGATCCCTGTCGGGCGGCGGCCGCCATGGGTGAAGATTTCCCAGCGTTCGGCCTCTCCGTCGCCCGATACCCGGCGCGCGTCGATCGCCACCACAATGCACTGATCGCCGAACTTGTCGGCGGCTTCGGCGACGAACTCGGGATTCGCCACCGCCGCAGTGTTGATCGAGACCTTGTCCGCGCCGGCAAGCAGCAGCTTGCGGATATCGGAGACCTGGCGCACGCCGCCGCCGACCGTCAGCGGCATGAAGCACTGCTCGGCTGTCCGCGCCACCACATCGAAGATCGTCTCGCGGTTGTCGGAAGAGGCGGTGATGTCGAGGAAGCAGAGTTCGTCGGCGCCGGCTGCGTCATAGGCTTTCGCCGCCTCGACGGGATCGCCGGCATCGACCAGATCGACGAAATTGACGCCCTTGACGACGCGGCCGTCCTTGACGTCGAGGCAGGGAATGATGCGAACTTTCAGCATACGCCCCTCTTTAAGAGCGCCAGCGCTTCTTTGGCTTCGATCCGGCCGTCATAGAGCGCGCGGCCTGAGATCGCACCTTCGAGTTTTTGCGCGTCGGGCTTGGTCATGCGCTCGATATCGGCCATGGAGGCGAGGCCACCGGACGCGATGACGGGGATCGAGACGGCATTTGCGAGTGCGATCGTCGCCTCCCAGTTGATGCCGGAAAGGATGCCGTCGCGGTCGATATCGGTGTAAATGATCGCCGCGACGCCGGCGCCTTCGAAGCGCTTCGCCAACTCTTCGGCGTCGAGTTCCGAGCTTTCCGCCCAGCCCTCGACCGCGACCTTGCCGCCCTTCGCATCGATGCCGACGGCAATCCTACCGGGAAAGGCGCGGCTTGCCGTTTTCACGAGATCGGGGTCACGCACGGCGACGGTGCCGAGGATCACGCGCGCCAGACCCTTCTCAAGCCAGGCCTCGACATGGGCGAGCGACCGGATGCCGCCGCCGAGCTGCACAGGGTTCTTCGTTGCGCGCAATATGGCTTCGACCGCCGCTCCATTGACGCTCCTGCCGGCAAAGGCGCCGTTCAGATCGACGACATGCAGCCATTCGAAACCCTGCTTCTCGAAGGTTTTCGCCTGCGCCGCCGGGTCGGCGTTATAGACGGTCGCCTCCGCCATGTCGCCGAGTTTCAGGCGCACGCATTCGCCGTCCTTCAGGTCGATGGCGGGGAAAAGGATCACGGTTCAGAGCCTTCCATGATTGAGAATCTTCCCATCAAAGCCTCTAAACACCCTCGACGATGGCGAGACGGGCGGTGGAGGCCGTCAGTCTGATTTTCAACGCATTCTGGTATTCCGGCGAACGGTAGCAGGCGAGCGCCTGTTCATAGGATTCGAACTCGATAACAACCTGCTTGTTGCCCGTCGGCCCCTCGGGGTCCTCATGCCTGCCGCCGCGCACGAGAAATTTCGCGCCATATTTTTCGAACGCGACCGCATTAGCTGCGACATAGTCGCGATAGGTGTCGGGATCGGTGATGTCCACCATCGCGATCCAATAGCCTTTTTTCGTCATGCTCATGGCCTCCATTTGAGGAAATTGGCGATCAAAGCGAGCCCGAGCGCCTGGCTCTTTTCGGGGTGGAACTGGGTGCCGGCCAGATTGCCGCGCGCCACCGCGGCCGTAACGGGGCCGCCATAATCGGCAACCGCCAGAACGTCCTCCGCGCGTTTCGCGTCGAGATGGTAGGAATGGACGAAATAGGCGTGCAATCCCGCCGGTCCCGTCGGAATGCCGTCGAAAAGCGGATGGTTTCGCTTCAATTCGATCGTGTTCCAGCCGATCTGCGGGATTTTCAGCGTCGGATCGTCCGGCGTGATGGCCTTCACGTCGCCGGCAATCCAGCCGAAGCCCTTCGTGACCGTCTTTTCCAGTCCGCGGTCGGACATCAACTGCATGCCGACACAGATGCCGAGGAAAGGCCGGCCGGTTTTGAGCGCGACCTCTTCGATCGCCTCGATCATGCCGGGAACCGCATCGAGCCCGGCGCGGCAGTCGGCATAGGCGCCGACGCCCGGCAGGACGATCCTGTCGGCGGTGCGGACGCGCTCGGCGTCCGCCGTCAGGTCGATTGCGGCGGCGATGCCGGATTCCCGCGCCGCGCGCTCGAAAGCCTTGGTTGCGGAGCGCAGATTGCCCGAGCCGTAGTCGATAATGGCGACGCGCATGGTCATGCCCCGCCCGGATAATCGAGAAGACCGAGGCCCGGCCGCTGCGGCCTTGGCGCGCCCAATCGTGTTTCGCGATCCGGCCTTGCAACGGGCGGCGAGGGCGCGGGCTCGTCCACCTCGCCCACTTCGCTCAGATAACGGATTTCGGCCTCTTCGCGGTCGCGGGCGTCGACGACGCCTCTCTCCTCCCAGCCACCGCGGCGAAGAGCCGCCATTCGTAGCGCCGGACCTTCGAAGCCGAGTGCGAACGACAGGAAGAAGGCGAGGCAGATGATAAGAGCGGCAAATCCGCTCGTTTCTCCCAGGGCCACAAACAGGGTCATCACGGCAAAAACGAGCAGCGCCTCGATCCACATGCGGCACCACAGGAACCACAGAAGCGGCGCCAGGAAAGCCGGCCAGCGAAAGCTGTCGCGCACGAAGACAGGCGATTCCCCGCCGCCGGGCTGCTCGAAAACGACATAGCTTGCCATGGCGCTATCCGTTCAGCGTGCCCTTGGTGGAGGGAATGGCGTCACCTTGGCGCGGATCGGGCTCGATCGCCGTCCGGAGCGCCCGCGCCACAGCCTTGAAGCAGGTTTCGGCGATATGGTGGTTGTTGGCGCCATAATGGTTCATCACATGCAGACTTATGCCGGCATTCTGGGCAAAGGCATGGAAGAACTCGCGTACCAGTTCCGTGTCGAACGTGCCGATCTTCGGCGATGAAAAGGTGACGTTCCATACGAGGAAGGGGCGCCCGGAAACGTCGACCGCCGCCTTGGTCAGCGTCTCGTCCATGGCGAGGTCGATGGAGGCGTAGCGCGCGATGCCGCGCCTTTCGCCGAGCGCCTTCGCCACCGCCTGGCCGAGGGCTATGCCGGTGTCCTCTACGGTATGATGATCGTCGATGTGCAGATCGCCCTTCGCTTTCGCCGTGATGTCGATCAGGGAATGGCGGGAAAGCTGCTCCAGCATATGGTCGAAGAAGCCGACGCCGGTCGCGATCTCCGACCGGCCCGTACCGTCGAGATCGACGGAAACGGCGATTTCTGTTTCCTTCGTCCCGCGGCTGATCTCAGCCTTGCGGGCGTTCTTTCGGGTCGCCATGCTGGTTCTCTTCGCTGCTCGGGCGAGAGCCTTCTAACAGCAAGAATGGCCTATTTCCAGCTTCCGTGCGAAACCTGCTTTCTTGCCGCGGCGAGTCACGGGAATCGGCAAGGAGCGAGGATTTGCAATTGCCGTTGCGCGTCTTACATTAGCCGCGACTGAAGGCGTCTCCTGTTTTTCGTCCGAGACGCCTCCCCGGAGAATTTCAATGAGCAATGAAATTATCATGCACGGGACGACAATCGTGACCGTGCGCAAGGACAAAAAGGTCGTTATCGCCGGCGACGGCCAGGTCAGCCTCGGCCAGACTGTCATGAAGGGCAATGCCCGCAAGGTCCGCCGCATCGGCAAGAACGGCAACGTCATTGCCGGCTTCGCCGGCGCCACCGCCGACGCTTTCACGCTTCTGGAGCGGCTGGAGGCGAAGCTCGAGCAATATCCCGAGCAGCTGACGCGCGCCTGCGTCGAACTGGCAAAGGATTGGCGCACCGACCGCTATCTCCGCCGTCTCGAAGCCATGATGCTGGTCGCCGACAAGCAGGTGACGCTCGCCTTGACCGGAACGGGCGATGTCCTCGAACCAGAGCAGGGGGTCATGGCCATCGGTTCCGGCGGCAATTACGCGCTTGCCGCCGCCCGCGCGCTGATCGATACCGACAAGGATGCCGAAGAGATCGCGCGCAAGGCCATGGATATCGCCGCCGACATCTGCATCTACACCAACCACAACATCATCGTCGAAACGCTGGAGACATGAGCGCTCCGGCGCTGGAGGCGCTGAAACCCCGTTATTGGCGGCAGGGCCTGTTGATCGCGGGCGGGCTGATCCTCATCCAGATCATCGCCCTTCACATCGAGGGGCATCCCGCGATCTGCACCTGTGGCCACATAAAGCTCTGGCAGGGTGTCGTCCAGAGCCCGGAGAACTCGCAGCAGATCGCCGACTGGTACAGCTTCTCGCATGTCATCCACGGCTTCCTGTTCTACGGGCTCCTATGGCTGATTGCGCCGAAAATGCCGGTCGGCATGCGGCTGGCGCTTGCGGTCGGGATCGAAGGACTTTGGGAAATCCTCGAGAACAGCCCCATCATCATCGACCGCTACCGCGCCGGCACGATCTCGCTCCATTATTATGGCGACAGCATCCTGAATTCGGTCTGCGATACGCTGTTCATGATGCTCGGCTTTGCAATGGCCTCACGGCTCCCTATATGGTCCGTCGTGATGCTGGCCCTCCTTTTCGAGATCGGCACCGGTCTCGTCATTCGGGACAATCTTACTCTCAACATCATCATGCTGCTGCATCCCTTCCAGTCGATCAAGCAGTGGCAGGCCGGAATAAATTGACATGAGCACATTCTCTCCCAGGGAAATCGTTTCCGAACTCGACCGTTTCATCATAGGCCAGAAGGACGCCAAGCGCGCCGTCGCCATCGCGCTCCGGAACCGCTGGCGGCGCCAGCAGCTCGAAGGCACGATGCGTGAAGAGGTCATGCCGAAGAACATCCTGATGATCGGCCCGACCGGCGTCGGCAAGACCGAGATTTCGCGCCGACTCGCCAAGCTCGCGGGCGCGCCCTTCGTCAAGGTCGAGGCGACCAAATTCACCGAGGTCGGCTATGTCGGCCGCGATGTCGAGCAGATCATCCGCGACCTCGTCGAAGTCTCGATCGCACTGGTGCGCGAGAAGATGCGCGAGGACGTCAAGGCGCGGGCGCATATGAACGCAGAGGAGCGGGTGCTCGAAGCCCTGGTCGGCAAGACGGCGAGCCCGGCGACGCGCGACAGCTTCCGCAAAAAGCTGCGCGACGGCGAACTCGACGACAAGGAGATCGAGATCGAGGTGGCCGATACGGGCACGCCCGGCGGATTCGAGATTCCCGGCATGCCGGGCGCCAATATCGGCGTCCTCAACATCAACGACATGATTTCCAAGGCCATGGGCGGCGGCCGGACAAAGACGCGCAAGACGACCGTCAAGGAGTCCTACCAGTACCTGATCAACGACGAATCCGACAAATTGCTTGATCAGGACGAAGTCATCCAGAAGGCGCTGGCTTCCGCCGAGGATGACGGCATCGTCTTCATCGACGAGATCGACAAGATCGCTGCGCGCGAAGGCGGCATCGGCGCCGGTGTGTCGCGCGAAGGCGTCCAGCGCGATCTCCTGCCGCTGGTGGAGGGCACGACGGTCGCGACCAAATACGGACCGGTGAAGACGGACCATATCCTCTTCATCGCCTCAGGCGCCTTCCACATCGCCAAGCCTTCCGATCTCCTGCCCGAGCTTCAGGGCCGTCTGCCTATCCGGGTCGAATTGCGGGCGCTGGAGAAGGAGGATTTCCGCCGCATCCTGACGGAGACCGAAGCGAGCCTCATCAAGCAATATGTGGCGCTGATGCAGACCGAAGAGGTCAAGCTCGACTTCACCGACGATGCCATCGACCAGCTTGCAGGCATAGCGGTCGATCTCAACGCCAGCGTCGAGAATATCGGCGCAAGGCGGTTGCAGACGGTGATGGAGCGGGTGCTGGACGAAATCTCTTATGAGGCGCCCGACCGGCCAGGCGCCGAAATCACCATCGATGCGGATTATGTCCGCAAACATGTCGGTGATCTCGCGAAGAACACAGATTTGTCGCGATTCATCCTCTAGGAAGGGCGCGCCGGGCATCGTAGGGTGCCCGGCGTTGACCAACCGGACCCGCCCTCAAGAGCGGGCATGTGGGGCGGCGGATATTGTTTTTTTCAGGTTCAGCGGCGCGGAATGCGCATTCCCTCCTCGTGACGCTTCTCTCGGCGGCCGTCGGGCTCGTGATTTTTTCCTCCGCCGCCTCAGCCCTGATCCTCGATCCCCCTGGCAATCGTCATGCAAAGCAACCTTCCGTTCCGGTCGGCTCGCTGCATCGGACGCTCGCCTTCGGCACGACCTACGAGGCCAAATACCGCAAGGTCTATGCGCTGCTCAGCCATGACAGGAAGCTGATTTCCAAGATTCGCGCGGCGGCGGCGCAATACGGCATCGACCCGATCCATATCGTCGGCGCCCTTGTCGGCGAGCACACCTACAATGTCGACGCCTATGATCAGCTCCAAACCTATTACGTCAAGGCGATGTCCTATTTCAGCGAGCGCTTCACGTTTTCCTACAAGGGCGAGGACGTGACCGATTTCGTCAAGCGGCCGCAATTCGCCGCATGCGCCGGAAAATCCGGCAGCTATGATCTGTGGACCTGCCGGGAAAGGATCTGGGAAAGGGATTTCCGCGGCAGGAGAGTGGGCGGCGAGAGCTTCCCCAATAACCGCTTCAGCGCCGTTTTCTTCCAGCCCTTCTACGCCGGCCAGACATTCGGTCTCGGCCAGCTCAATCCGCTAACAGCGCTGGAGATGAGTGACATGGTGCATCAGGTCTCCGGCCTGCCGCGCCTCGACGCCGAATATCCGCGAAACGTCTATAAGACGATCATGGACCCGGACCTGACGCTTCCCTATATCGCCGCGATCATCCGCAAATCGATCGATGCCTATCGTACGATCGCCGGCGTCGATATCTCGCGTAATCCGGGCGTCACGGCGACGCTCTACAATGTCGGCGATCCCGAGGCGCGGGCCGAGGCGCTGAAGCGCGAAAACGCCGAACGTGCGGCGAAGGGCGAAGCGCCGAAACTGCCGGAAGAGAATTATTACGGCTGGCTCGTGAACGACAAGCTGCCTGAGCTCGAGGCGCTGTTCCACAACGGATAGCCCGGAGCCCTTCGACGTATCATTTCTTATCAAATCGCCAGCTTCTTCAGCCGGGTGAAGCTCATGGAGATATGCGAGCGGCGGATATAGCCCGCCGCTTCGAGGTCGCCGATCTCCACGGCCGCCAGAATATCGTGAATCTCGCGCGAGAAGACCGACACCTCCTCGGCGATGTCCATATGCGCCGTCAGCTTCAGCCAGATGCGGGTTGTCTGGAAATAAAGCCGTTCGGAAATCTCGCGCAAGGGCTCGTTCCCGGTGATCAGGAGCAGCGCCTGCAGGAAATCCATATTGAGCCGGGCGAAAGTGCGCGGGTCGGGCTGTCCGATCAGGGCGAGGCTGCGCTTGTGAAGCGCGCGGAAGAGCGCCAGCGTGTCTGCATCCGGCATCACCGGCGAGAGCTTGCCCAGCAATTCGGCAAGCTCCATGCGAAGCTGGTAAACCTGGGTCAGTTCGTCGAGATCGACATCGGTGACGATCGTGCCGACCCCCTGCACCGATTTCAGCAATCCTTGCGATTCCAACCAGCCGAGGACGCGGCGGAGCGGCGTGCGGCTGATGCCGAATTCTTCCGCTAGCGCCTCTTCGCTCAGCCGTGTGCCGGGCGGATAGTCAAGCAGGCAGATACGGTCGCGCAGCGTGTGGTAGATGCGATCGAAACGCTCGCGCGCCGCGCTTGTCCTGCGGCCTGTCGTTCCGTGCCTCCACTCCTCCGCCACCGCTTTTCCTTACTCGCTCTGTTTAAGCATGACCTTTCCGGAAAACCGGCATCCACTTTTCCGGATCATGTTCTTATCTCATTCGAGCATGATCTTTCTGGAAAACCGGCATCCACTTTTCCGGATCATGCTTTGAGCTTCCGTTCCAGGCCCGATAGCATGTCCAGACAGGCCTGCAACTGGCCGCGCGAAACGAATTCGTCGGGCTTGTGCGCCTGCTCGATAGAGCCGGGGCCGCAGACGACGACCGACATGCCATAGGCCTGGAACAGGCCGGCCTCCGTGCCGAAGGGGACGACGTCGCAGTCCTGCTGGCCGGTGAGCGCCGAGACGATCTCCCGCGCCTCGTTCGCCGGCACGGGTTCCAAGCCGGCGACCTCGCCGATGACATGCGTGACGATATCCGCGTCGGGCGAGACGGTACGCATGGAGGGTAGCAAGACTTCGTCGCAATAGGCCTTCAGCTCCGCCTTCACCTCGTCGGCGTCGCGGAGATGCACGGGCCGCATCTCCCATTCCACCGCGCAATGACGGGCAATGACATTACGCGCCGTTCCACCCTCCATGCGCCCGACCTGCAGCGTCGTCCACGGAGGCTGGAAGCGGCTGCCCTCGGCTGGGCGGCGCTTCAGCGTCTCCCTCAATTCCAGCATGCGCGAGACATAGCGCACGGCATATTCGATGGCGTTGACGCCGGCATCCGGATCGGAGCCATGACCGTCGAGCCCGTGGAATTCCGTCGTATATTCATAGCAGCCCTTGTGGCCTTCGATGATACGCATCATGGTCGGCTCGCCGACGATCGCCACCGAGGGGCGGATGCCGGCGCGTTCCAAATCGGCGACGAGCTGCTGCCCGCCGAAGCACCCCACCTCCTCGTCGTACGTGAAGGCGAAATGCAGCGGCCGGGCGAGCTCCGCCGCCGTGAAACGCGGCGCCATGGCAAGCGCCGCGGCGATGAAGCCCTTCATGTCGCAGGCGCCCCGGCCGTAGAGCCGGCCGTCCGCCTCGCGCATGACGAAGGGGTCGGACGTCCATTCCTCCACGATCACCGGCACCACGTCGGTATGCCCGGAGAGCACGATGCCGCCATTGCCCTCCGGCCCGATCGTGGCGAAGAGATTGGCCTTTGCGCCGCTTTCGTCGCGGTTAATCGCAATCGTTGCGCCGCACGCGCCCAGACGTTCGGCGGCGTAGGCGATCAGGTCGAGATTGCTGCCGGCCGAAACGGTCGGGAAGCCAATCAGATCGCCGAGGATCGCGCAGGTATCATCGAGGAGGGACATGGATGGCGTCAGTCCTTGACGAACATCTTGCGCGGGCGGTTGCAGAAGCACTCCGCCGGCCCGGACTCCCTGATCAGGATGCTCTCCGTGATCTCCAGCCCCCAATCCTTCATCCACAGGCCCGGCATGAAATGGAACGTCATCCCCGGCTTGAGCACCGTATTGTCCTCGGTGCGAATGGAGACGGTGCGCTCGCCCCAATCCGGCGGGTAGGAAAGGCCGATCGGATAGCCGGCGCGCGCACCACGGTCGATGCCGGCGCGTTCGAGCGGCGCGCCGAGGGCGCGGGCTATATCGCCGGCGGTGTTACCCGCCCGCGCCGCGTCCAGCCCGGCTTCCAGCCCTTCGACGAGAGCGGCCTCGGCGTCGAGCATTTCCTTTGGCGGCTTGCCGAGAAAGACCGTACGGCAGAAGGGCGTGTGATAGCGCCGGTAGCAGCCGGCGATCTCGAAAAAGGTCGCCTCGCCCTTTTTGAACGGCCGTCCGTCCCAGGTCAGGTGCGGCGCGGCGGCATCCGGTCCGCTCGGCAGAAGCGGCACGATCGCTGCATAGTCGCCCCAATCATCGCCCGTTCCCCGGACGGCCTTTGACAGGATCTCACTGACCAGTTCGTTCTTCGGCAGGCCCGGTTCGGTCCGGGCAATGGCATGATCGATGATCGCCTCGGCGGTGCGCGCCGCCTTGCGCATGAAGGCGATTTCCTCGGCGCTCTTGACGCCGCGCTGCCAGTTGACGAGCGCGGTCGCGTCGATGAGGTCGGCGTTGGGAAGCTCTTCCTTGAGGGTCAGATAGGCCTTGGCGGAGAAATAGTAATTCTCCAACTCCAACCCGATGCGCTTGCCGCCATAGCCCTTCTCCCGCAGCATGGCCGCGAGCGTCTGCATCGGATGGCGCTCCTTCGACTGGACGTAATTGTCGGCATACCAGGTGATGCGGTCCTCCCCCATCCAGACGGTGCGGCGCGCGCCGTTCGCATCCTGGCCGCGTCCCCACCAGATCGGATCTTCGTCGTGAAGGACGACAACGCCCTGATGAACAT
The DNA here is from genome assembly GCA_035547755.1 of Rhizobiaceae bacterium. Classification (GTDB taxonomy): domain Bacteria; phylum Pseudomonadota; class Alphaproteobacteria; order Rhizobiales; family Rhizobiaceae; genus Mesorhizobium_L. The sequence continues at coordinate 132,204 of DASZUG010000092.1, read as the reverse complement.
AGAAGGACCAGCCGTCATAGCCGGTGAGCCAGGCCATGTTCGATGGGTCCTCGACAAAGAGCACGTCGATATCCCGGTCCGCCATCGCCTTGCGTGTGAGAGCAAGGCGCCGGTCATATTCGCCGCGCGAGAAGGGCAGTTGCTGGGCAGGCATGGGGAAGAACCTCCGAAGGCAGATGATATTTGTGTACATCTAAGCACGAACAGGGCTACCGTTGAGCCTTTACGCCGGAAATTTTGGCCAAATCCGTCACATATCGATTGACATTGGCAGCCAAGCCGTGATGTTGTGTACAACAGAGAGGATGACGAAGTTTCGAAGGCAAATCAACTGAAAAACGTTCTTCGGTTGCGAGTGCTTTCGACAGCGCCGTCCGGCTCGAACGGAGACTCGGAAAGCAGGTCTTTCCGAGCCGCGACGAGGGTCTTCGCAATGCTTGAGGGGCCGTCGAAAAGGGGTTCGGCGGCCGGTCGATCGTTGAAGAAAGAAAACATGCCTGTCAGGAAAATGGGAGCAGCTACATGAGCATGAAATTGAAGATGAGCGCCAAGGCGATCATGGCGGCCGCGGCACTGGCGATGTTGGCTTCGACATCGGCCGGCGCGGTGACGCTGAAGGAGATCAAGCACCGCGGCTATATCCGCATCGCCGTGGCGAATGAGATTCCCTATGGCTACATGGATCCGAATGGCGATGCCAAGGGCGCCGGCCCGGATGTGGCGCGCGTCATCGTGAAGAAGCTTGGCCTCGATCCGAAAGACATCCAGTGGGTGGTGACGAACTTCTCCTCGCTCATTCCCGGCTTGCAGGCCAATCGCTTCGACATGACGGCGGCGGAAATGGCGATCCGGCCGGAACGCTGCCAGAAGGTCCTCTATTCCGATCCGAACACGACGTATGGCGAAGGGCTTCTGGTTAAGAAAGGCAATCCGGACGGCATCCACGCCTATACGGATTTCGCCAAGGGTGACAAGAAGGTAGCGGTCATGGCCGGCGCCGACCAGCTTCAGATGATGCAGAAGCTCGGCGTGCCCGAGGGCAATATCGTTACCATCGCCTCCAATTCGGATGCGATCTCCACCGTCTCGACGGGGCGTGCCGACGCCTATGCGGCGACCGGTCTGACCGCGAGCCAGCTCGCTGACAAGAGCAACGGCAAGCTCCAGATCGTTTCCGATTTCAAGGATCCGATCATTGACGGCAAGGAAACGCGCAGTTGGGGCGGCTTCAACTTCAACAAGAATTCCGCCGATCTGCAAAAGGCCTTCGATAAGGAACTCGACGCCTTCAAGAAGACGGACGAATGGAAGAAGATTCTCCAGGGTTACGGCTTCACGCCGACGGATATCGCGCAGTCCACGGCCAAGACCACGAAGCAGCTCTGCTCTGAAAAATAGCGTCCAGAGCAACCGGTCGGCCGGATCGTCCGGCCGGTCGGCTGCCAGGAGCCGACCTTGCCATCAGACGCCTGAATGATGGAGCAGAGCCGATGCATTGGGTGGAGTTTCTCAAACCGCTCTCCGAAGGCGCGTGGGTAACGATCCAACTCGCCGTTTATTCCACCATCCTCGGCGCCGTGATGGCGTTCGCGTCGGGGATCGGCAAGCTTTCGCCCAACTGGTTTATCAAAGGCATTTCCGTCGTCTATATCGAGGTCTTTCGCGGCACCTCGCTTCTGGTGCAGCTTTTCTGGCTTTATTTCGCCTTGCCGATCGCGGGGGACCTGATCGGCGTCGATCTGCGCCTGCCGCCGGTCGTGGCGGGCGTGCTGGCGCTTGGCCTCAATATCGGCGCCTATGGCGCGGAGGTCGTGCGAGGCGCCATCCAGGCGGTCAGCCGCAACCAGTACGAAGCGGCTCGGGCGCTCAACTTCACGCCGCGCCAAGCGCTCTGGCGCATCGCGTTGCCGCAGGCCATCCCCGAAATGATGCCGAGCTTCTGCAATCTCGCGGTACAGAATCTCAAGGATACCGCGCTTGCCTCGCTCATCAGCCTGAGCGATCTCGCCTTCAAGGCCGAGCAATTGCGTAATTACTACCAGAACAGCGAGACGATCTATACCATTATCCTGTTCATGTATTTCGGCATGGCCCTCGTGCTGACCGCGATCATGCGCGCACTTGAGCACTCCGTCAGCCGCTGGCGCCGCGTGAGGAAATAGCCCATGCTCTTCGGCTATCATTGGGATACCGCGCATGGCGAATGGGCCTTTGCCCTGTCGATCCTTCCCATGCTTCTGCGGGGGCTGCTCGTCACGCTGGAGGCCTCCGTCGTCGGCTTTTTCGTGGCGATGGTGCTCGGCCTCATTCTCGCCGTGCTGAAAGGTGCACGCTCGCGTATCGTTTCATGGCCGGCGACGTTCATCACCGAATTCCTGCGCGACACGCCGCTTCTGGTGCAGCTTTTCTTTCTGTATTATGTGCTGCCGGATTACGGCATCATCCTGCCGGCCTTCATGACCGGCGCATTGGCGCTCGGCTTCCAGTACAGTGCCTATACGTCGGAGGTCTATCGCGCCGGCATCGAGGCGGTGGAACCCGGCCAGCACGAAGCGGCGAAGGCGCTCGACATCCCGCCCGGACGCACCTTCACCCATATCGTGCTGCCGCAGGCGGTGCCGCGCGTGATCCCGGCGCTCGGCAATTACCTCGTTTCGATCATGAAGGACGTGCCGGTGCTCTCCGTCGTCACGGTCCTCGAAATGCTGAACGTCGCCAAGATCATCGGTGACCAGACCTTCGACTATCTCGTGCCGCTGTCGATGGTCGGCGGGCTCTATCTGATCCTGACCCTGGTGGCTTCGGCCATCGTCCGCTTCGTCGATGTCAGTCTCCCCAAAAGAGGATTGCCGCTGAGATGACCGAACCGATCATCGCATTCGACAAGGTGGTCAAGCGATATGGCAGCCATATCGTGCTTGACGAACTCGATTTCACTGTGGCCCAGGGCGAGAAGGTCACGATCATCGGGCCATCCGGCTCCGGAAAATCGACGGTGCTGCGCATCCTGATGACGCTGGAGACGATCAGCGGCGGCGTCATCTATGTCGGCGGCGAACCGCTCTGGCACGAGCGCAGGAACGGCGATCTCGCGCCCGCCAGCGAGGCGCATCTGCGCAAGATGCGCACGCAGCTCGGCATGGTGTTCCAGCAGTTCAATCTCTTCCCGCACATGACGGTGCTGCGCAATCTGACCGAAGCGCCGCGCAGCGTACTCGGCCTGTCGAAGGCCGAGGCGAAAGCGCGCGCCGAGGAACTGCTCAAGCTGGTCGGCCTCACCGAGCACGCCAACAAATTCCCCGGCCAGCTCTCCGGCGGCCAGCAGCAGCGCGTCGGCATTGCCCGGGCGCTCGCCATGCGGCCGCGCATCATGCTCTTCGACGAGCCGACCTCCGCGCTTGATCCGGAACTGGTCGGCGAAGTGTTGAACGTCATCCGCCGGCTCGCTGCGGAGCACGATCTCACCATGCTGCTCGTCACACATGAGATGCGCTTTGCCCGCGAGATTTCGGACCGCGTCTGCTTCTTCGACAAGGGCAAGATCCGCGAGCAGGGAACCCCGGACGAGATTTTCGGCAACCCGCAGATGGACCGCACGAAGCAGTTCCTGCGCGCGGTCAGGGAAGGCGAATGAATTCCGTGCAGGCGGCCACCGGCGTACCCACGCTTGCCGATATTTTCGCGGCGCGGCAGCGGATCGTCGGCACGGCTATCCGGACGCCGCTTGTCCCGTCGCAATATCTGTCGAAGGCCAGCGGCAATGATTTCCTGCTCAAGCTCGAAATCACGCAGCCGACCGGCGCCTTCAAGCTGCGCGGCGCGGCCAACGCCGTTTTCGCACTGCCGGATAATGTCGCCGGAATCGTCTGCTGCTCGACCGGCAATCATGGCCGGAGCGCCGCTTTCGCGGCGAGGAAGCGCGGATTGAAGGCGGTCGTCTGCATGTCGGCGCTGGTGCCTGAAGCCAAAGTGGAGGGCATACGCGCCCTCGGCGCGGAGATCCGAATCATCGGCCGCAGCCAGGACGAGGCGCTTGCCGAAAGTCTGCGCCTCCGGGACCAAGATGGCCTCGCCGAGATATCGCCTTTCGACGACGCACTGGTCATCGCCGGCCAGGGGACGATCGGCCTCGAAATCCTGGAAGAGCGGCCCGACGTCGAAACCTTGCTCGTGCCTCTGTCGGGGGGGGGCCTGGCCGCCGGCATAGCGATCGCCGCCAAGGCGATCAAGCCGGCGGTCAGGGTGGTCGGTGTCTCCATGGACCGCGGCGCGGCCATGGAGGCATCGATCCGCGCCAGACATCCGGTCGAGGTCACGGAAGTCGCGAGCCTGGCGGATTCGCTCGGCGGCGGCATCGGCCTCGATAACCGGTTCTCCTTCGCGATTTGCAGGGATCTGCTGGACGACATCGTCCTCGTCAGCGAGGAGGAGATCTACCACGCCATGCAGACGCTTTATTACGAGGAAAGGCTGGTGGCGGAAGGCGCGAGCGTCGTTGGCATTGCCGCCCTGCAGGCGGGCAAGCTCGCCTCGTTGTCCGGACCGGCCGCGACGATCGTCACCGGGCGTAATCTCGATATGAAACTCTTCACCGAAATCATGCGCGGCGCGGATATCGATCTCGGCGGCACTCACATTAAGGGCAGGCGCTATGGCGAATGAGATCAGCATCGTCACCGAAGCCGAATTGCGCAAGACGATCCCGCTCGATCTCGCTGCCGTCGCCGTCGTGGAGAACGCTTTTCGCGCGCTCGCCTCGGGCAAGGTGGTCATGCCGCCGATCCTGTCGATGGACATTCCCGACGCGCATGGCGAGGTCGACGTCAAGACCGCCTGGCTGCCGGGCTTCGACGGTTTCGCCATAAAGGTCAGCCCCGGCTTCTTCGACAATCCGAAGCTCGGCCTTCCGAGCCTCAACGGGCTGATGATCCTGTTTTCGGCCAAGACCGGCCTCGTCCAGGCGCTGTTCCTCGACAATGGCTATCTGACCGATATCCGTACCGCCGCGGCTGGAGCGGTCGCGGCGAAATGGCTGGCGCCCGAAAAGGTCGAAACCGCGGGGATCATGGGCACTGGCGTGCAGGCGCGGTTGCAGGCAAAGGCCGCGCATCTGATGCGCCCGTTCGAGCGGGTACTGGTCTGGGGCCGCGATCGGGCGAAGGCCGAGGCTTGCGCCGCCGAGATCGGCGCGGCGCTCGGCATCGAGGCGCGCGCGGAAACCGATCCGGCAAGGCTGGTGGCCGAAAGCCAGCTCGTCGTCACGACGACGCCGGCGCGTGAGCCGATCCTCAAGGCGGAATGGCTTCATCCCGGCTTGCACATCACGGCGATGGGTTCCGACCAGGCGGGCAAGAACGAGATCGAGGCGGAAGCCCTTCTCGGCGCCGACGCTTATATTTGCGACCGCCTCAGCCAGTGCGAGAAGCTGGGGGAATTGCGCTCCGTGTTGGAAACCGGCTTATGGAGCGAGCGGAGCGCGGTGGAACTCGGTTGCGTGATTACGGGATCGGCGCGGGGACGAAAGGCGGAAACCGATATCACCATCTGCGATCTCACCGGCACCGGCGCGCAGGATACGGCCATCGCCACCCATGCCTATTCGCTCTCGAAGGCGCATGCTATCGGAACCAGGATAATGGCCTGACCTGGGAGGCATCGGGCGCCGCTCCTCGCAAGGTATCCAAGACACGATCACCGATGTCGAAAATTTTTCAGCTCGACAGTTTCGATCTCGCCATCCTGCAGACATTGCAGGAAAACGGGCGCATGACCAAGGTGGCGCTCGCCGAGGCCGTGCACCTGTCACCGAGCCCCTGCATCGAACGTCTCAAACGGCTGGAAAAGGCGGGTTACATCACCGGCTACCGCGCGCAGGTGGATCTGCGCCGGATCACGCCGGTGACGGAAATCTATGTCGAGGCCACGCTGACCAATCATCAGGCGGCCGATTTCCGCCGTTTCGAAGCGGCCATCATGGACATTCCCGAAATCATCGAATGCGCGGCGACCGGCGGCGGCATCGATTACGTCATGAAGCTCGTCGTGCGCGACATCGACGCCTATCAGCGGCTGATGGACCGCCTGCTGGAAGCCGGCATCGGCATCGACCGTTATTTCGGCTATATCGTCACCAAGCCGGTCAAGTCGCGCCCGCCCGACCTTTCGCGCCTGATGGGATAGCCTGCTGCCGCAAAAATTGCTGCTATCACGGCATCTTCGGTGATTTCCACTGCTTTGCTTCTCCACTTCAGCAAAAGCCGATCGATACGATCCGCTATGCTTGGCTTAAATATCGGTGCGTCCTTCGAGGCTCGCTCCGCTCGCACCTCAGGATGAGGATCGCCGGCGCCAAGCCTCTCTCAAAGAGACTCCGGCACTTGAGAGCCTGCACCTGAGAAACTGGCACTGATTCCGCTGAGGTGCCGGTTCCGACCTACCTCATCCTGAGGTGCGAGCGGAGCGAGCCTCGAAGGACGCACTGCAACCGCCAAAGGCCGTTCCCTTTGGTAGCCATTCGAGGAGATGCGCGTGAGTGCCGAAGCACAATTGCGGAAACCCGTCATGCCCCATCCGAGGCTGAAGGATCCCAAGCTTTTCCGCGAGTTCAGCTATGTCGGCGGCGCCTGGGTCGCTGCGGCGGACGGCGCGGTGATCGCCGTCACCGATCCCGCGACGGGCGATCATCTGGGCAGCGTTGCGTCGCTTTCGGCGGCGGAAAGCAAGGCCGCCGTCGATACCGCCGAAAAGGCTTTTCCGACGTGGTCGGCGCTTCTGCCGCAGCAGCGCTCGGCGATCCTGCGCCGCTGGTTCGAGCTTGTCGTCGAGCACAGCCGAGATCTGGCGCTCATCATGACGCTGGAGCAGGGCAAGCCTCTGTCGGAATCGCTGGGCGAGATCGATTATGGCGCCTCCTTCATTGAATTTTTCGCCGAGGAAGCGAAGCGGCCGAATATCGAAGGCGTCACCTCGCATCTGCCCGACGCGGAAGTCGAAGTCTGGCTGGAGCCGGTCGGCGTCGCGGCGCTGATCACACCCTGGAACTTCCCGAACGCCATGCTGACGCGCAAGGCCGCCGCGGCGCTCGCCGCGGGCTGCACGATCGTCGCGCATCCCTCGCACGAGACGCCTTATTCGGCGCTGGCGCTGGCCGAGCTTGGCGAGCGCGCCGGCTTTCCGGCGGGCGTCTTCAACGTCGTGACCGGCCGCGCCTCGACCGTTGTGCCGCCCTGGATGGCCGATCCGCGCGTTCGCGCGCTCTCCTTCACCGGTTCGACGGAAATCGGCAAGCTGCTCTACCGCCAGTCGGCCGACACGGTGAAGCGCATCGTCATGGAACTCGGCGGCCACGCGCCCTTCCTGCTCTTCGCCGACGCCGATATGGCGCACGCACTTGACGAGGCGGTGAAGGCGAAATTCGCGACCTCCGGGCAGGATTGCCTCGGCGCCAACCGCTTCCTGATCGAGCGCTCCGTCTATGATCGGTTCTGCAAGGACTTCGCCGCTCGCGCCGCGGCGCTTCGCGTCGGACCCGGCCTGGACGATCCCGATATCGGGCCGCTGATGAACGGAAAGGCGGTCGCCAAGCAGGAGGAGCACGTCGCCGACGCGCTGGCGAAGGGTGCAAGGCTCCTTGCCGGAGGCAAGCGCCGATCTCCCGGCTCGCTCTTCTTCGAGCCGACGGTGCTCGCCGACGTGCCGCCCGACGCGCTCATCATGCGGGAGGAGACCTTCGGTCCCGTCGCGGCGCTCGCCGCCTTTGATACCGAGGAAGAGGCGCTGAAGCGCGCCAACGACACCGAATACGGCCTCGTCGCCTATCTCCACACCCGCGATCCGCGGCGCATCTATCGCGCCAGCCGGGCGCTCCAATATGGCATGGTCGCGGTCAACCGCACGAAAGTGACCGGCGCGCCGATCCCCTTCGGCGGCGTCAAGCAGTCGGGCCTCGGCCGCGAGGGCGCCCGCCTCGGCATGCAGGCCTTCATGGACGTCAAATATGTCTGCCGCGATTGGGCCTAGAGCATGATCTTTTCGGAAAACCGGGACCCACTTTCCGGATCATGCTCTAACGATTTTCAGAATGGAAAGGGTAGAAAAATGTTGAAGAACGACCAGCTCGACCAATGGGACAGGGAGAATTTCTTCCATCCGTCGACCCATCTTGCCCAGCACGCGCGCGGCGAGAGCCCCAGCCGTATCGTCACCGGCGCGTCGGGCGTGCATATCGAGGATCGTGACGGCAACCGGTTGCTCGACGCCTTCGCCGGTCTTTATTGCGTCAATGTCGGTTATGGCCGCCAGGAGATCGCCGAAGCGATCGCGAAGCAGGCGAAGGAACTCGCCTATTACCACGCCTATGTCGGCACCGGCACCGAGGCCTCGATCACACTCGCCAAGATGGTGCTTGAACGCGCGCCGAAAAACATGTCGAAGGTCTATTTCGGCCTCGGCGGGTCGGACGCCAACGAGACCAACGTCAAGCTCGTCTGGTACTACAACAACATCCTGGGCCGCCCCGAGAAGAAGAAGATCATCTCGCGCTGGCGCGGCTATCATGGCGCCGGTCTGATGACCGGCTCGCTGACCGGGCTCGAACTCTATCACAAGAAGTTCGACCTGCCCTTCCCGCAGGTGAAGCACACGCTCGCGCCCTATTACTATCGCCGCGACGATCGCTCGATGAGCGAGGAACAGTTCTCCGAACATTGCGCGGCTGAACTGGACAGGCTGATCCAGAGCGAAGGGTCGGAAACCGTCGCCGCCTTCATCGGCGAGCCGGCGCTCGGCACGGGCGGCATCGTGCCGCCGCCGAAGGGTTATTGGGCGGCGATCCAGAAGGTGCTGAAAAAGCATGACGTGCTCCTGATCGCCGATGAGGTCGTCACCGGCTTCGGGCGGCTGGGGACCATGTTCGGCTCCGATCATTACGGCATCGAGGCCGACATCATCACCATCGCCAAGGGCCTGACCTCGGCCTACGCGCCGCTTTCCGGTTCGATCGTGTCGGAGAAGTTCTGGAAGGTGCTGGAACGAGGCACGGACGAGAACGGCGCCATCGGCCATGGCTGGACCTATTCGGCGCATCCGATCGGCGCGGCCGCCGGCGTCGCCAATCTGAAGCTGATCGACAGTCTCGGGCTCGTGAAGAATGCCGGCGAGACGGGCGCCTATTTCAACAAGGCGATGAAGGACGCGCTCGGCGGCCATGTCCATGTCGGCGACGTGCGCGGCGAAGGGCTCTTGAACGCCGTCGAATTCATCGAGGACAAGGACGACCGCAAATTCTTCGATCCCGAAAAGAAGATCGGCTATGCGGTTTCCGGCGCGCTTCTGAAGCGCGGCGTCATCGGCCGCGCCATGCCGCAGGGCGATATTCTCGGCTTCGCCCCGCCGCTCTGCCTCACCAGGGCGGAAGCCGACGAGATCGTCGGCAAGACGAAAGAAGCCGTAAAGGAAGTGCTCGGCTGAGGAGGTTATCGAGGTTTTGGCTCTTCCACCACGTCCGATCGTCATCCTCGGGCTTGTCCCGAGGATCTGCTTGGAGTTGTCTTGCGAAGACAATTCCAATTAGGCAGCCGTCGGCTTTCATGGCGACAGTCAGGAGCCGCGGCAGATCCAACCGTCGATGCCATATGCCATAATCTTGCCTTCTCGATCATCTCCTCCGACAGCCAGGCGATGGGTCGCGTCGGCGAGGTGCCGATCCGGACATGGCAGACGGCGCGCAAGATGAAGGTGCAACGCGGGCGCCTGCCGGAAGAAACGGGCGAAAACGACGATCCGCGCGTGCGCCGCTACATCGCCAAATACACGATTAATCCGGCGATCGCGCAGGGCCTGTCCAGGCATGTCGGCTCGATCGAGACCAGCAAGCGCGCCGATCTCGTCCTGTGGAACCCGGCCTTCTTCGGCGTGAAGCCGGACATGGCGTGGTGGACAAGGCGACGGAGGCTGGAGGCAGGTCGCAGCCGTTTCGGCGTCCGTAGGATGCGGTCTATTTTCAAGTCCCTTTTTCAACGAAGCAGCCGGGCGGATAGCGGCTGCTCCGTCCGCGCATCGTACGGACATTCACACATTCAGGCTTCTAGCGTTCCTGAAGTCGCGTCGGCCGAGCGGCGGCTTCCGACGAGTTTGAGAAGGTCGTCGCCGAGGCTTGTCACACGATGAACACGACGGGTCAGGATCAATCCATCCTGCGGCGCCGTGACCTCAATGGTGCCTCCCTCTTCGCCCGGCGCGGTCACGATCGTGACCAGTCTGTCACCCGCCTTCACCATGTCACCGGGGCGGACCTGAAAGAGAAGGGTGCCGCTTGCCGGCGCGCGCATCATTTCGACATTCTCGATCGGCTCGGCGACACCTTGCCAGTCTCCCGGCGCCGGCGCCATCGGGTCGCAAACGACGCCGCGGGCGACGAGAAAGCGGTAAAGGCCTTCAGCATCATGCGCGGCGGTCTCGGGCGCCACATCGGCGCGCCCGCGCAACTCCACGGTCGAAACCGCTTTGCTCCGCCAATCCGCGGTGCTGTCATGGACGTCGGCGATCTGCAGCAGCGCGGCTTCCTCGAATGCGGCATCCGATGCCTCGCCCCAGACGATCACCCCGCCAGATCCGAGACAGGCGGCGAGGTCGCGCATATAAGGCCAGAGCGGCGCCGGGACATAGAGATAGGAGAGCCCTTCGTCGTCGCAGTGCAGGTCGAGGACGATGTCATGCCCCTCGGCGAGATCGAGCAAGAGGCTCTTCAGCCGCCTTTCAGCCGCAACGGGCGCATCCATCGCCACTCTGGCACGGCTGCCTCCGGCGCCCGGCACCGGAAAGTCGCGATTGAAATTGATGCGCGAGGCGAGTGAGAAGCGGCCCGCATGCTCGTGGAACAAATATTGCGCGCCGCCGATCGGATTGGCCTTCGGCACGATCGTGACGTCGCCCGAAAGCCGCCCCTCCGCCTCGGCCTTCCTCAGCATCGGGATCAGATAATGCAGCGCGGCGACGCCCGGCAGTTCGTTGGCATGAAGGGCGGCCTGCAGATAGGCCTTCGGCGCGTTCCGGTCACTGCCCGAAAAGCGCAGGACGTCGAGGTGATAGCTGGCGCCGATCGTGTCGCCGGGGATGGTGACGGTGGTTTTCTTCATGCTTCAATCCCTGCGCTTCAGGCGACCCGGCGCCTCTTGACGTCTTTCAATATCTCGGCCGCGGCATTGTGGCCCGGCGCGCCGGTGACGCCGCCGCCCGGATGGGTGCCGGAGCCGCACATATAGAGACCCGGGATCGGCCCGCGGTAATCTCCATGGCCGAGCATCGGGCGGGCGGAGAACATCTGGTCGAGCGACAGCGCACCGTGGAAGATGTCGCCGCCGAGAAGCCCGAAAGTGCGTTCGAGGTCGAGCGGCGAAGTGATCTGCCGGGCGATGACGCTGGCCTTGAAGCCGGGCGCATAGCGGTCGACCGTCTCGATCATCAGGTCAGCCACCGTCTCGCGATGGTCGTCCCAGGACGAACCGCCGGGGAAACCATCGGGCAGTTGTGGCGCCACATGCTGGCAGAAGAGACTGGCGACGTGACGGCCTTCCGGGGCGAGGCTGTCGTCGAGCGTCGAAGGAATGAGCATCTCGACGATCGGCTCCTTCGACCAGCCATCCCGCTTCGCATCGAGAAAAGCACGGTCCATATAGGCGAGCGACGGACCGATGATGATGCCGGCAGTATGGTGGTCTGCGGGCGTTCGACCGGGCCTGGCCGTGAAGTCCGGCAATTCGGAGAGTGCGACATTCAGCCTGAATGTTCCGGAGCCGTTGCGCCAGCCACGGATCCGTTTCAGGAAATCCGGCGGCAGGACGGCCGGATCGACGATACGGGTGTAGAAGAGCTTCGGATTGAGGTTCGAGACGACGATCGGCGCGTCGAAGCGGTCCCCCTTGTCGGTGACGGCCCCGACCGCGCGGCCTTTCGCGACCAGAAGTTCCTTTACGGCGCTGTCGGTGCGGATGACAACGCCCTTCTCCTCGCAGGCGCGGCGCATGGCCTGGGTGATGGCGCCCATGCCGCCAACGGCGTGGCCCCATATGCCCTTCTTGCCGTTCACCTCGCCGAAGACATGGTGCAGGAGCACATAGGCGCTGCCCGGCGTATAGGGGCTAGCATAATTGCCGACGATTCCGTCGAAGCCGTAGAGCGCCTTGATCGGCTCGCTCTCGAACCAGCGGTCGAGATAGTCGGCCGCTGATTTGGTGAAGATATCGAGCGTATCGCGACGCGCTTCCATGTCGAGATCGGCAAAGCGCTTGCCGAGCGAGGCCGATTTCAAGAGTTCCGGTATGGCCGCGGCCCAGCCGCCCGAAGTGACGTTGGGCGGCGTCTTGAGAACGAGGTCGCGCAGGAGGTCGGCAATGGTATCGAGCGTCGCGCCATAGTGGTCGAGCGCTTCCGCGTCCTTTGCCGAGAATTGCGCAACAGAGGCCTTCGTCCGGCCGGCGCCTCCTTCGAGAAAGCGCCCGTCCGGCAATGGCAGGAAGTTGAGGAGCCTTCGCTCCCGGATTTCCAGCCCGTGACGATGGAGGGCGAGGTCGCGGATGACTTTCGGGTTGAGCAGCGAAACCGTGTAGGAGGCGACCGAATTGCGGAAGCCGGGATGGAACTCCTCCGTCACGGCAGCCCCGCCGACGACCGCGCGCCGTTCCAGGACCGTCACCTCGACGCCGGCGGAAGCGAGATACCAGGCACAGACGAGGCCGTTATGGCCGCCGCCGATGATGATCGCCTTCACCATGCCTCCTCACGCCCCGCGCACCGGCATCCGACTTTCGAGAAGTCGGACGAGGAGCACGAGGACACCAGTCAGGCACATATAGACAAAGGCGAGGAAGATAAGCGGCGAATAGACGAGATAAGTGTCCTGCCGCACTTGGGCGATGACGCCATAGACATCGACGACGGTGATCGTCGCGACGAGCGGCGTCGATTTCAGCTGCATGATGACCTCGCCGCCGAGCGTCGGCAGCGCGCGATAGAAAGCGCGCGGCAGCCAGATGCGCCGCAGCGTCGTGAACCTGCCCATGCCGAAAGCGCGCGCCGCTTCCAGTTCGCCGCGCGGCACGCCGGCGAAGGCGCCGCGCATCACCTCGCCCTCATAGCCGGCGAAGGAAAGCGTCAGCGCCAGAAGCCCGTAAGGCCATGACAGGCGCAGATAGTCCCACAGGAAGGAGTGACGGATCGCCGGCATATGCGGGAACAGCGATCCCAGCCCGAAATAGAGCAGCCACAGTTGCAGGAGCAGCGGCGTGCCACGGATCAGCGTGCAGAAGCCGCGCGCCGGCCAGGCGAGAAATTTCGGTCCCGTCACCTGCACGAACCCGAGCGGCACGGCGAAGAGGAAGCCGATGACGACCGAGAGGGCGAGCAGCCAGACGGTGCGCCAGGCGCCGAGCAGGAGCCTGTCCGAATATTTCGGCAGCCAGTCCCACCGCATCGTCGTGATCATCAGCACGACAAGGACCGTCGCGACGAGGACGAGAACGACCCGGTGCGGTTGCCACCATCGCCTGAGCGCTCCAGCACGTGCGGGCCCGGTGAGCCGGCTCATGCCGGGCGTGGTTTCGAGCGTCTCGGCCGCCATCGGTTCACATACCCGGCTGGCCGCGCCGGGCATGCCGCTCGATGATGCCGAAGAACTGGTTCGAAACCAGCGTCACCATGAGATAGAGCAGCCCGGCGGCGCAGAAGAATGTGAAATAGGCCTTGGTCGCCCCGCCGGCTTCGCGCGTCGCCAGCGTCAGTTCGGTGAAGCCGACGACGGCGAGCAGCGCCGTGTCCTTGGTGGCGATCAGCCAGAGATTGGCGAGGCCCGGGATCGCATGCGGCAGCATTGCCGGAAGCGTGATCCGCCTCAGCATCTGGCCGGAGGACATGCCGAAGGCGCGCGCCGCCTCGATCTCGCCGAAGGGCACCGCCTTGATCGCGCCGCGCAGCACCTCGGTCGAATAGGCGCCCTGCACCACGGCGATGACGAAGATGCCGGCGACAAGCCCGTTGATGTCGACGGCCTGGTGGCCGAACACCGCCATGAGCCGGTTCACGGCGTCCGTGCCGGCATAATAGATCAGCACGATCAACACCAGTTCCGGGATGGCGCGCACCGCCGTCGTGTAGCATTCCCAGAGGTCGCGCGAGACGGGGCCGCCATAAAGCTTGCCGACGGCGCCGGCGATGCCGATGAGAAGGCCCACCACATAGCCGCCGCCGGAGACTTCGAGCGTGGTGGCGAGCCCTCGCAGGAGCATCCCGCCCCAGCCGGGCGGCGACAGCGCCAGCAGGTGCCAGTCGATTCCCATCCGGATCACCTCCCTGTGGGTTCAGGCGGCCGCACGCCTTACCTGGACCAGAGTCGGCTGACGAATACCGGCTCTCATCCTTCGGTCAGCCGCCGTAGATGTCGAAGTCGAAATACTTCTTTGAGATCTTCTGATAGGTGCCGTCGGCGCGGATCTTCTTGATCGCGGCGTTGATCTTGTCCTTGAGCTTGGTGTCGCCCTTGCGGATACCGGCGCCGACGCCCGGGCCGAGGATGGCCTCGTCGGGCGCCACGTCGCCTTTCAGGTCGCAGCAGGACTTGCCGTCCGACGATTTCAGGAAAGCGGCCATCGCCACGCCATCCGCTTGGGTCGCGTCGATCCGCCCGGCGACCAGATCCTGGTTGGCCTCGTCCTGCGTCTGGTAGACCTTGATCGTCGCATCCGGAAAGTGCTTGCGGGCATAGGCCTCATGGACCGTGGATACCTGCACGCCGAGGATCTTGCCCTTCAGCCCCTCCGGCGTCGGCTTGAAATGCTCCGATTCCTGCCCGACGATCACGGTCGGCGTGTTGTAGTATTTGTCGGAGAAATCGATCTCCTTCTCACGGTCGGCAGTGATCGACATCGAATTGAAGATCATGTCGATCTTGCCGGATTTCAGCGCCGGGATGATGCCGTCCCACGAAACCGGCGTGACCTTGCAGGTGAGGTCGGCCGCCTTGCAGACGGCCTGCATGATGTCGATCTCCCAGCCGCCCCAATGGCCGGAAGCGTCGGGTACGGTGAAGGGCGGATAAGGCTCGGCCGCTATGCCGACCTTGATCGTCTCGGCCTGCGCCGCCGATAGCGGCAGCGCCAGCGCCAAGGCGGCGATCGCCAGTTTCATCAGCAGTTTCATGTCCTTCCCCTTTTCGCTTCTTCGGTATCCGGACGGGTAGCCCGCCCGTTCATCCCAAACCTTTATCGGATCGAGCCGATGAATTTCCTGAGCCGCTCCGATTTCGGCGCGGTGAAGATCGCCTCCGGCCCGCCCTCTTCCTCCACGACGCCCTGGTGCAGGAAGACGACGCGGTTCGCCACCTCGCGGGCAAAGCCCATCTCGTGGGTGACGAGGATCATGGTGCGTCCCTCGCGGGCCAGGTCGCCGATCACCGTCAGCACCTCGCCGACGAGTTCCGGGTCGAGCGCCGAGGTCGGCTCGTCGAAAAGCATGACGTCCGGCCGGATCGCCAGCGCCCGGGCAATGGCCGCGCGCTGCTGCTGGCCGCCGGAGAGAAAGGCCGGAAAGGTGTCGCGCTTGTCATAGAGCCCGACGCGCTCGAGCAGCTTGTCGGCTTCGGCCATCGCCTCGTCGCGCCTGCGGCCGAGCACATGCACCGGCACCTCGATAACGTTCTCACGCAGCGTCATGTGCTGCCACAGATTGAACGACTGGAACACCATGCCGAGCCGGCTGCGGATGCGTTGGATCTGACGCCGATCCGCAATTTGCCGCCGGTCAGGGCCGTCGGGCTTCAGCACGATCTCCTCGCCGCGCACGCGGACATGGCCGGAGGTCGGGATTTCCAGCATGTTGATACATCTGAGAAGCGTCGATTTGCCGGAGCCGCTCGCCCCGATGATGGCGATGACATCGCCTTCATGCGCGGTCAGCGAGATGCCTTTCAGCACTTCCAACCTGCCGAAATATTTGTGAAGTTCGATGAGTTCGACCACCGCCGCAGGCGAAGCCGGAGCGGCCTGCCGCTCGCTGCCGACAAGGGCTGCCGTATCAGCAGTCACCGCGAGGCCTCCGCCAGAAATCCAGCAATTTCAAGATGCTCTTCAAGACGAGTGGCGTTCCCTTTTTCTTATCCGGATGGGGCGACCGCAGCCCTCTATCCGCTCTTTTCCCGCCATTAATGCACTTGCGCCGAAATTATGCAACTGTATAAATACGGCCGGCCTGCAAAATGACGGCAGTCCAGAGGGAGCGAGCGATGCAGGAATATGGCTGTCAATCGATGGCGGCGCCGTTGAAGCGCGTGCTGATGCGCCGGCCGGGAGAAAGCCTTGCCGCCGCCGATCCCGCCCAGTGGCATTATGGCCCGACCTTCAATGCGGCGCGCGCGACGGCGCAATTCGACCGCTTCACCGGCCTGGTCGCCGAGTCCGGCGCCGAGATCATCTGGCTGAAGGACGAGGGCGACGGCCTCGCCGACGCCATGTTCACCCACGATCCATCGCTCGTCAGCGGAGCCGGCGCCATCCTGCTCAACATGGGCAAGCCGCTCAGGAAGGCCGAGGTCGATGCGCATGAGCGCGCCTACCGTGCGGCCGGCGTACCGATCCTCGGCCGTGTCGCCGGTTCGGGCACCGTCGAAGGCGGTGATTGCGTCTGGCTCGATGACAAGACGCTCGTCATCGGCCGCGGCGTGCGCAGCAACGAGGAAGGGATCGAGCAGCTGCGCGCGATGCTGGCGCCGCATGGCATCACCGTCCTCGGCTTCGACCTGCCGCTCTGGCAGGGCGAAGAAGCCTGCCTGCATCTGATGTCGGTGATCAGCCCGCTTGCCGACGATCTGGCGCTCGTCTTCGCGCCGCTCCTGCCGGCGCCCTTTTATCAATTGTTGAAAGGCCGGGGCGTCAAGCTGATCGAGGCGCCGGCCGACGAATTCCGCGAAAGCAACGGCCTCAGCCTTAACGTGCTGCCGACGGCGCCGCACGACGCGATAATGATCGCCGGCTTCGAGGGTACGCGCCGGGCGATGGAGGCGGCCGGCTGCAGGGTGCGCACATTCGAGGGCGACGCGCTCTGCATCGCCTGCGAAGGAGGGCCGACATGCCTGACGAGACCGGTTCTCCGGCGGGGCTGAGCCGCCGGACCTTCCGCCGCGCCTCGAGCGACGAACGCAGGCAGGACCTTATCCGCGCGACGCTAGACTGCATTGCCGAGCGCGGCATGCACGCCGCGACCGTGCGTGAGATCGCGCTTCGCGCCGGCGTCACCAACGGCCTGATCCGGCATTATTTCGACGCCAAGGAGCACATGGTCCAGGAAGCCTATCGCGTGACGATGGGCGAGATGACGGCGATGGCGCGCACGGCAGGCGACAGCGCGCTAGGCCGTCCGCGCGAGCGGCTGCGCCGCTTCGTGGCGGCAAATCTCAGCCCGCCGGTGCTCGACATCAGGCGGCTGACGCTCTGGGCGAGTTTCATCGCGATGATCCATGTCGACCCGGCCATGGCCGCGATCCACCGCGAAGCCTATCTGGAATTCCGCAACGAGGTCGAGCCGCTGGTCAGCGACGTGCTCGCCGAAGCCGGCCGCAAGGATGATGGAACCGAAAGCCGGCGTACCGCCATCAAGATCAACGCCGCCATAGACGGATTGTGGCTTGAGGGCGCGCTCGCGCCGGAACTGTTTTCAAAAGGCGAACTCGTCGCCATGGGTATCGAGGCGGTCGAGGCCATTCTCGGCCTGCCGCTCGGGAGCGGCGAGGAGGAGCCGAAGGAGAATTAAATGCGCTATGCGTCGATCACCGAACGGCTCGCCGATCTCGGCTCCAGCAAATGGGCCGTGCATATCGCTGCGCGCGAGCGCGCGGATGCCGGCGAGCCGATCATCGAGCTGACGATCGGCGAACCTGACATTCCGCCCGATCCGAAGCTGATCGCCGAATGCGCGCGGGCGATGGAAGCCGGCCGCACCCGCTATTCCAACGGACGCGGCGAGCCGGCGCTGCTCGCGGCCCTGTCACGCAAATATTCCGAACGCACCGGCCGCGCCGTGACCGCCGACAATCTGCTTTGTTTTCCCGGCACGCAGACGGCGCTCTTCGCCGTGATGACGGCGCTCGTGGAAGCCGGCGACGAGGTGCTGGTCGGCGATCCGTTCTATGCCACCTATGATGGCGTGATCCGCGCCACCGGCGCCGCCAAAATCGATGTGCCGCTCAGGCCCGAAAACGGCTTCCGCATGCAGGCGGCCGATCTGGAGGCCGCGATCACGCCGAAAGGCCGGGTGCTCCTGCTCAACAGCCCGCATAACCCGACCGGCGCGACGCTTTCGGCCGAAGAGATCGCCGCGATCGGCGCTGTTTGCGCCAGGCACGATTTGTGGATCGTCTCCGACGAGGTCTATGAGGCGCTGATCTTCGACGGCGCGTTCGCCTCGCCTTTCGACGATGCGGCGCTTGCCGAGCGCACCATCGCCGTCTCCTCCATTTCAAAATCGCATGCCGCTCCGGGCTTCCGCAGCGGCTGGGCCGTTGGCCCGGCGGAATTCTGTCGACGGCTTTTGCCGGTCTCGGAAACGATGCTCTTCGGCAATCAGCCCTTCATCGCCGACATGACGGCCTATGCGCTGACCCACGAATTGGATACGGCGAAGCGCATGTGCGAGGCCTATTCGCGGCGCGCGCGGCTGATTGTCGATCTGCTGGGTGGCGCGCCCGGCATCCGCCCGCTGCCGCCCGCCGCCGGCATGTTCATCCTTCTCGATATTGCCGGAACGGGGCTGACGGGAGAGGAGCTCGCCTGGGCGCTGCTCAACGAGGCGAAGGTGGCGGTGATGCCCGGCGCTTCCTTCGGCGGCAAGGCGCGGAGTTTCGTGCGCGTCAGCCTGACGGTACCGGACGGGAAGATCGCCGAGGCCTGCCGGCGGATCCTGGCTTTCGCCGAAGGCCTGGAACGTCCGCAGTCCGAAAGAGTCTCGGCATGAGCGACGGGCGGCCGACCGTCGGCGAGGCGCTGATCGGGATTCTCGAAGCCTATGGCGTCGAGTTCGTCTTCGGCATCCCCGGCGTCCATACGGTCGAACTCTATCGCGGCCTCGCCCGTTCGCCGATCCGCCATATCACGCCGCGCCATGAGCAGGGCGCCGCCTTCATGGCCGACGGCTATGCCCGCGTCTCCGGCAAGCCCGGGATCTGCCTGCTCATCACCGGGCCGGGCTTGACCAATGCGCTCACCGCCATGGCACAGGCGCGCGCGGATTCCGTACCGATGCTCGTCGTCACCGGCGCCAACCGCCGCTCTTCGTTGGGCCACGGGCGCGGCGCGCTGCACGAGCTTCCCGACCAGCGCGCCGTGACCAGCACCATCACCCGCTTTTCCCATACGCTGCTCGACCCGAATGACCTGGCCGATGTCATGGCCCGCACCTTCGCCGTCTTCGCCTCGGGGCGGCCGGGACCGGTCCATATCGAGATCCCGATCGACGTGATGGCGGAAAGGATCGAGCGGCCCGCGCCGCGGCCGATCCGCAACCGGGCTCCGCGCGCCGATGCGGCGTCGGTCGGCGAACTGGCTGAGCTTTGCCGGAATGCCGAAAAGCCGGTGATCATCGCCGGCGGGGGCGCCCGTTTTTACGATATGGCTGTGCGCGGTCTGGCCGAGCGGCTCGACGCGCCGGTGGTGACGACCGTGAACGGCCGTGGCCTTCTCGCCCGCCACCCGCTTGAGGTGCCGGCAAGCCCGAGCCTTGCCCCGGTGCGCGACTTGCTGGCGGGCTCCGATCTCGTGCTGGCACTCGGCACCGAAATGGGGCCGACCGATTTCGACATGTATGGCGACGGCGGCTTCCCCGCCCTTTCCGGCCTCGTACGCATCGATATCGACGCCGACCAGCTCGCCCGCGGCCCCGCCGCGCTGCTCTCGATCCTGTCGAGCGTCGGGAACGCCCTAACCGATCTGCTTGCCGCGCTGCCTGCCGAACCAGGTAATCGCGACGGGGCGGCACGGGCGAAAGCCGTGCGCCACGCTGCTCACGAAAACCTCAGCGAGCAATATCGGCGCGCCGTTTCGATCATCGGGACGATCCGCGAGGCGCTGCCGGACGCGATCATGGTCGGGGATTCGACCCAGCTCGTCTATGCCGGCAATCTCTATTGCGAGATCGGCCGGCCGGGCGGCTGGTTCAACGCGGCGACGGGCTATGGCGCGCTGGGCTATGCGCCGCCGGCCGCGATCGGCGCGGCTCTTGCCGCTCCCGGCCGTCCCGTCGTCGCGATCGTCGGCGACGGCGGCATCCAATTCTCGCTCGCCGAACTCGGCTCCGCTATCGATGCCGGCGCGCCGGTGATCTTCCTCGTCTGGAACAATGACGGCTACCGGGAGATCGAAACCTATATGGAAAGCGTCGGCGTCGAGCCTGTCGGCGTCCGCCCGAGCGCCCCCGATTTCGTCTCCGTCGCGCGAGCCTACGGCATGGCGGCCGAGCGCCTCGTCCGCCTCGACGATCTCGGCGCTGTCCTCAAACGCGTTTATGAAAGCCGGCGCCCGGCATTGATCGAACTCTCCGGCCACGCCGTCCACGGCTGACGAGAGCAGGACCGGTCATATCAGCAATCGCACCGGCACGCCCACGCCACAATCTCCGTGCACCGGATGTTCATTTGGTCGCCTGCTGGAGGTAGGCGATCAGGTTGTCGCGCTGTGCCTCGCTCGAGACGCCGGGGATCATCATCCTGTTGCCTGGCACGAACTTCTGCGGATTGGAGAGGAATTTTCCGAGGCTATCCTCGTCCCAGGTGATGTTCGCCTTCTTCATCGCCGGCGAGTAATTGAAGCCCGCCACGGTGCCGGCCTTGCGGCCCATCAGGCCATGCAGGCTCGGGCCGACGCCGTTCTTGCCGGCCTCGAGGGAATGGCAGCCCGCGCATTGGGCGAAGACCTGTTTCCCCTGCTGGGCGTTCGGGGCCGCTTCCGCCATTCCCATCGTCAACGCGGCGAAGCCGGCGGCCGCGATCATGAGCCGGGATGATAGCATGACTTTTTCCTTCGGTTGGAGGACGCTTGCGAGTCGGCATTGTGGCTCACACCATGGACAAACCGCAGGGTAGACGAAGACGGCTCCCCCTGTCACTTGCCTCAAACGTGAAGGCGGGAGCGGTTCCGCCCATCTCACGACACCGTGAAGTTGTCAGCGGCAGATGCCGGCCATATAGTGCGCAAACAGACGTCCGGGACGGGTTCATAGCCTGGGAGGGAGCTTATCATGCCCCAAAACATCACGCTCAATATCAATGGTGGCAACAAGACCGTCTCGGTCGAGCCGGACAGCATGCTGCTCTACGCGCTGCGCGACAATCTCGGGCTGCACGGCCCCAAATTCGGCTGCGGCCTGGCGGAATGCGGCGCCTGCACCGTCGTGATGGACGGCAACGCCATCCGCTCATGCGTCACGCCGGTCTCCGCCGTGGGCAGCGGCAAGATCACGACGCTGGAGGGGCTCGGCACCATCGACAAGCCACACCCGCTGCAGAAAGCCTTCATCGACGAGCAGGCGGCGCAATGCGGCTATTGCATCAACGGCATGATCATGGCGGCGAAGGCGCTGCTGGACCAGAAGCCGCATCCGAGCCGGGACGACATCAAGCAGGCGCTGGACGGCAATCTGTGCCGCTGCGGCACCCATATGCGGATCGTGCGCGCCATCGAGCGTGCCGCCGCGCAGGGAGGGTAACGCGATGAACCGGAACCAGTCGGACATCAGCGGCGCCCAATTAAGCCGGCGCGGATTCCTGCAGGCCTCGGGTGGGCTTGTCGTCGCCTTCAGCCTGTTCGGCCCGGCGGACATGGCAGCCGCGGCGCCGGCGGGGAGCACGGTTGCATCGCCGCCTGCCGGCAAGCTCTATGCCTGGCTCGCGGTGCATCCGGACAACACCGCGACGCTGTTCACCGGAAAGGTGGAAACCGGCACCGGCGTGCAGACGGCGCTGGCCCAGTTCGCCGCCGAGGAACTCGATTTCCCCATCGACCGGTTGAACGTGGTGATGGGCACCACGTCGGAGACGGTGGATCAGGGTCCGAGCTATGGCAGCATGACCGTCCGCTATGCCGGTCCGCAGATCCGCCATGCGGCGGCGGCGGGGCGGCAGGCGCTGCTCGATCTCGCGGGCAAGCATTTCGGCGTTTCGGCCAACCGGCTCGTCGCCAGGGATGGCATGATCACGGTGCTCGGTTCTCCGGACCGTTCCATCACCTATGGCAAGCTCGTGGATGGCAAGCGCCTGAACGTGGAGATCGGGGCGAGCGGCGAACGCTTCGCCATGAAGGTGGCGCCCAAGGCGCGCACCAAGGACCCGGCCACCTACACGGTGGTCGGCAAATCCGTACCGCGCAAGGACATCCCCGGCAAGGTGACGGGGGAGTTTACCTACGTCCAGGATGTCAAGGTGGACGGCATGCTGCATGGTCGCGTGGTGCGGCCCTATGGCGTGGAGGCAACGCTACAGAGCGTGGACCAAACCGGGCTGAAGGATATTCCCGGCTTCGTGCAGGTGGTGCGGCGCGATAATTTCCTGGGCGTGGTCGCGGAAACCGAATGGGGCGCGATCCAGGCGGCGCAGAAGCTCGGCTCGACCCTGAGCCCGGCCGGCCCGGACGACGGCCAGGCGAAATGGTCGAACTGGAACGGCCTGCCGCCCATGGACCAGATCTGGGAAACGCTGCGCCAGACCGCTGGAAGCAACCGTTCGATCGCCAGCAGCGGATCGGTGGAGATGGCGCTGGCTTCCCATTCCGGCGGTCGGGTTCTGAAGGCGACCTACAAGACCCCGTTCCAGATGCACGGCTCGATCGGACCGTCCTGCGCCATCGCCGATGTAAAGGGCGACCATGCCACTTTCTGGTCGGGCACGCAGATGCCGCATGAGACGCGGCGCGACATGGCGAAGGTCCTCGGCATCCCGCTGGACAATATCGAGCTGCGCTGGTTCGAGGCGTCCGGCGGCTATGGCCGCAACGGGCTGGACCATGTCGTGGCCGACGCCGCGGTGATGTCGCAGGAAGTGGGCCGGCCGGTGCGCGTCCAGTGGATGCGCTGGGACGAGCACGGGTGGGAGCCGAAAGGCCCGCCCATCGTGCAGGACCTGCTCGGCGTGCTGGACAAGGACGGCCGCGCCGTCGCCTGGCGCCACCATATGTGGGTGCCGACGATCACGGATACGCACCTGATCGCGACGGCGCTGATCGGCAAACCGGACATCACCGGGGAAACCGGCACGGGCACGACCCCGGTCGTCAAATATGTCTATAATTTCGACAACACCGATGTCGCCGTCCATGATGAAGGGCGGGTCGGCCTGTTGACCGCCTGGCTGCGGTCCCCGGCGCAATTCGAGACCACCTTCGCCATGGAATCCTTCATCGACGAAATGGCGGCGGCGGCCGGACAGGATCCGCTGGCCTTCCGTCTGGCGCATATCGACGACCCGCGGGCCATCGCCGTGCTCAAGGCGGCGGCGGAAAAATACGGCTGGGTCAGCCGGCCTGCCGGCGGCAAGAAGCCGGGAGACGCCGGCAAGCCGGCGCAGGGCCGCGGCATCGCCTGGGTGAACCGCGACGACGTGCGCACGGCGACGATCGCCGACGTGACCGTCGATCCGTCAAATGGGCAGATCAAGGTGGGCCGCGTCGTGGTGGCGCATGATTGCGGGCTGGTGGTGAACCCCGACGGCTTGCGCAACCAGGTCGAGGGCAACGTGATCCAGTCCCTCAGCCGCACGCTGCATGAGGAAGTGACGTTCGACCGCGCCCATGTCACCAGCCGCGATTGGCAGGGCTACCCGATCCTGCGCTTCTCCGACATTCCGGACCGCATCGACGTCGTGCTGGTCAACAACACGCCGCAATACCCGTCCTACGGCGCCGGCGAACCGTCCACCAATCCCACGGCGGCGGTCATCAGCAACGCGGTGTTCGACGCGATCGGTGTGCGCCTGCGCCAGACACCGTTCCGGCCGGAACGGGTGAAGGCGGCCATGGGCTGAGGGTATTTGGTCGGATTCGGACCTTCGGCAGTAAGGGCCGGCCAATTCTTACGAAACAAGTTCGGCAATGACAGCTAAAGAAGCGAAAATCAATGATGCATGCTCATCCGGGTGTTCAGCTATCCTTTTCGTCCCGCCTGACATGTATCGTCACATCGGCTATCTCGTCTCGACGATCGAACCCACCGAAGGCGCAAATTATCTCGCAAACGCTGGATACACTTCCGTCAAGGCTTTCGTCTTTCCGGGATGGCGAAAGGCGCGGTTTTGATTTTCTATCGCGTAACTGACCGGTAATGGTGTTTACTTACTACCCTAGTTCGGGCGAAGGCGTTCTCTGGCTACGAAGTGGTTGATCGGGTGCTGTCGACGATCGAACCGCGGAGGGGAGCGGTTTTATCGGGGCTTGAGGCCGAAGCCGACCAGCTTTGGCAATCTGGAAATTATTCTTGCTTGCCATGATCTCTGCAGCGGCTAACGAACAATACCTTCCTTGACATCGCCCCATGCCGACGCGGCAGATGGCCTTGGCGCGATTGAGTTCGGGAGCGTCTGTTTCGGCGATGGTCCGGCGGAAGTCGCCTGTCGTGACTTCCTCGCAGCGGCAGAGGATCGTTTCGTCGGCTGCGGCCGCGCAGACATCGGCCGGCCATGGGAAAGCACGCCAGATTCCTTCCGCGAAGCGCTTCATGCGCGCATGGCGTCGCAACAACGCCCTCATGCTGGAGCGGTCAGGGGTGAGGCCCATGTCTTCCAGGACCGCCGATGCCGCAAGGCGGCCTGCGATTTCCGCGTCGTCCGCGCCGCAAATGCGCGCGCCGTCGCCCGCCAGATAGACGTTCCCACGGCTTGACCGGCCGAGCGGATCCGCGACGGGTCGCCATTGCCGCATCAGCGGGTCGAAAGCCATTTCACAGCCGGCGAGTTCGGCCAGCTGGATTTCGGACCGCAGATGCCAGCCGAGGCCGATAGCGCTTGCCGCCGTCTCGCGGCTGCGTCCGCGCCTGTCTCGCCAGCGCAAGCCCACCACACCCTCGGCTCCGCCAAGAATTTCTTCCGGCCGCACGCCGTCATGGATCGGCACACCTGCCCGACGCAACGCGTTTTGCAGCCCGATGCCGCGGGCGAGAAATGCCGGCCGCGCCAGAAGCCAGGGCAAAGCCCGCGCCTGATCGATGAAGCGGGACGTATCGAGGACGGCCGCGACCTTCACGCCGGCCCGAACATATTGCGATGCGACGAGGAACAGGAGCGGGCCGCTGCCTAGGAAGACCACGGGAGCGCCGATCGCCACGCCTTGCGCTTTGAGGGCGATCTGCGCCGCGCCGAGCGTATAAACGCCGGGCAGGGTCCAGCCTGGCACCGGCAGGAGACGATCCGTGGCGCCCGTTGCGAGGATCAGCCGCCCGAACCGGACTTCCTCGACCGCTCCTCCGTTCTGAAGGAAGAGCCTGTCGTCTTTCAGGCCCCAGACGGTCGTATCGGGCCTGTAGTCGATCCTGTCCGCCAGCGCGTCGAAACAGCGATGCAGCGCTTCCGCTTTCGCCGCTTCCGTTCCGTAGAGCGCCTTTGCGGCTCGCTTGAAGCCGGAGGGCGGACGGCGGTAGATCTGGCCGCCCGAGGCCGGCTGCTCGTCGACGACCATCGGGCGAAGGCCCGCACGCACGAGCGTCTCGGCGGCCCGCATGCCGGCCGGGCCGGCACCGACGATCACGACCTTGTGGTCGGCCATGTCCCTGTCTCCGGTGGTGTCGTCCGCAGCGCAAGTCCCGCCTTGACCGGCGTCGTGCAGGCGCGCAGCCGATCTCCCTCGTCCGTCCACATCCAGCAATCCTGGCAAGCGCCCATGAGGCAGAAGCCGGCGCGCGCACCGGCCGAGAACTCGGATATCCGGACATGGCCTGCATTGGTAAGCACGGCCGTCAGCACACTGTCGCCCTCGAGACCGGAAATTTCGCTTCCGTCGAGGCGGAAGCGGACCGGCGCACGCCCGGTCTCGGCCACACGCACGAAACGCGGCTTGCTCACGCGGCCTGATCCAGTTGCGGAATTTGCGGATAGCGCCGGCGCAGCGCCGCGAAAGCCGCATCGACGTCGATGGGACTGCCCGCTTCGCGCCGCTCCTCGAACAGACCCGTCTTGACGAAGAACCGCCAGTGGATCGGAAGCGCCAGTAGGATCCGGGTGAGCGCGTCATAGGCCCGCGGCGTCCATTGCGCCTCGAACGCGGTGCGTTCCGGGCCGAAGTCGAACATCGCCGGCCGCTTTCCGCTCGCCATCGCCCGCCGTCGTCTTTTCTCCGTCGCCGCCTCGTCCAACTGCCCGTCCCGTATCTCGACGCCGTAAATGTCGCGTGCCGCATCGATGCCGACATAGCCGCGCTCGACATCGAGCGCGACGCGCCACGGCTCCCGCGTGAGCGGATCGCCGCGCCCGCCGCCGCCGGCGGAGTGGATATGCAGTACATCGCCCGGTTGAAGCACCGCTATGTCGATATTGCCGAGCCGTCGCTCGGAGGCCGTTCCGGGATTGACGATCATGTCCGACAGCCCCGCCGCGCGTCCTCCGAGCGTCCCCCACGGGCGGAAGACGGAACGGTCGCGGTTGCGCGCGGTGATCCGGGTGTCGGGCGCAAAGACGCGGAACGCCATTTCGGTCGCAAGCCCGCCGCGCCAGCGTCCGGCGCCGCCGCTGTCGGGACGTAATCCGTATCGCACGAACTGGATGGGCGTTTCCGCCTCGGTGATCTCGATCGGCGTGTTCTTCAGATAGGCGGCGTCGGCGCCGGAACCGTTCGATCCGTCGCGATGCGGCATCGCTCCGCCGCCGCCGACCACCGGATTGACGGCGGCGATCACCGTGCGCCGGCGCCTCTCGTCGGTCGTCATGACGTTGACGATGCAGTTGTTGCCGGCAGGCGCGGCCGGCATCTCGTCCGGCACCGCCTGCGCGAAGGCGCCGAAGATGACGGAACGCAGGCGCGCGCAGGTCAGGCTGCGCATGCCGACCGCCGCCGGAAAGGCCGGGTTGAGCACGGTCCCCTCCGGCGCGATGCAGGTGAAGGGGCGCGTCAAGCCCTGATTGAGCAGGATGCCCGGACTCAATGTCGTGAGCACATAATAGATGCCGACGAGAAAGAGCGTGTGGTGCGGATCACCGCCGGTCGGCACGTTGAGACTCGAGCCGAGCTGCGGATCGGAGCCGGTGAAGTCCAGCGTCGCGGAATCGCCGGAAATGCGAAGGCGAAGGTGCAGCCGGCACGGATTGGCTTTCTCGCTGTCCTCGTCGGCATAGTCGGTGAAGACATATTCGCCGTCCGGAATCCGGTCGAGCACGGCGCGCGCCTGGCTCTCGGCGTAGTCCAGCATCGCCGAGACGCCCTGGCGGAATGTTTCCACACCGAATTTGCGCACCATGGCGAGGATCTTGCGCTCGCCGGTATTGAGCGCGCCGACCAGGGCCTTGATATCGCCGATATTGAGGTCGGGCTTGCGGACGTTTAGCGCCATGATGCGCAATATGTTCTCGTCGAAGACGCCTTCGTTCATCAGCTTCATCGGCGGAAAGCGCAATCCCTCCTGATGGATCTCCGTCAGCGAGCGGGAAAGCGATGCGGGCACCGCGCCGCCCATGTCGGTATTGTGGATATGCCCGCCGGTGAAGGCGACGATTTCGCCCTCGTGGAACACCGGCTTCCACAGATGCGTGTCCGGCGCGTGCGTGGCGACGAAGCCGCTGTAGGGATCGTTCGTGAAAGCGACGTCGCCGGGCTTGTAGTCATTGACCATCGCGATGGCGCGGCCCTTGTGCATTCCCGGATACCATGTCGCGCCGAGATCGAGCGGCACGGCGAAGGTCCGTCCTTCGGAGTCGAGAAGCATGACGGTAAAATCCTGCGTCTCCTTCACGAAAGCGGAATGCGCCGTCCGGAACAGCGTGCGGGCCATGTTCTCCGCCGCGGCCCGGCCGTGATTGGCGAGCACCTGAAGGGTCACTGGATCGAACATGCTCTTACTCCGCGCGGCTCAGATGGATGTTGAGATAGCTATCGACCCGGCCCGAGAAGCCCGCGGGTATCGCCACGGTCGTATCCTCCTGGGCGACGACCGCCGGCCCTTCCAGCCGTTGCCCCGCCTTGAGGTCGGCGCGGTGGTAGAGTGGCACGGCCATTCGCCGGCCGTCCTGAAACACCTCGATTTCGCGCGCGGCGGCCGCTTTCCCACCGGCCGGCGGATAGGACGGCATCTCCAGCGCCGGCGTCTCCCCGACCGCCACGAGCCGCAGATTGACGAATTCCACCGCGCCCGAAGGATCGTTGAAGTCATAGAGATCGTGATGGCGCGCATGGAAAGCGGCACGAATGGCCTCGACGTCGCCGGCCTCGATCCAATCGTCCTGCAACGGCACCTCGATTTCGAAGGATTGTCCGGCATAGCGCATGTCCGCCGACAATTGCGTCGAGATCGCTCCCGCGAAGCCCTGCCCCTCGCGCAGCCAGGTTCTGCCCCGCCGCGCAAGGTCGTTTGCCGCCGCCTTCACCGAGGGCATGGCGGTTTCGTCGCAAAGGGCGAGCAGGGTCTGGATGAAATCGCCCTTGAGATCGGCGACCAGCCCGCCCAGCGCGCTGACGACGCCCGGACGGAGCGGCGCGATGACCCGATCCATATCGAGTTCGCGCGCCAGGAAACATCCCAGCATCGGCCCGCCGCCGCCGAAAGGCATCAGCGTAAACTCGCGCAGATCCACGCCATAGCGGGAGGCGAGCTTTTCGACCTCGACGAACATTTCCGAGACCGCCACATCGAGGATAGCCTCGGCCGCTTCCTCGACGCTTCGCCCCAGCGCGTCGGCGACCGCCGCGACAGCCTGCCGCGCAAGGTCCCTGTTCATATCGAGCTGGCCATAGGCGAGCGGCGCATAGCCGAGATAGCCGCAGACCACCATGGCGTCGGTCACGGTCGCCTCGGTTCCGCCTCGTCCGTAAGCCGCCGGTCCGGGAAGCGAACCCGCGCTTTCAGGACCGACCTTGAGCACGCCGAACGCATCGACGCGGGCGATCGAGCCACCGCCGATACCGATCGAACTCACCGAGACGGAGGGGATATGAAGCGGAAACTCGCCGACCGTTTCGCCGTCGCCGAACTGCGGCTCCCCGTCGATGACGAGCGCGATGTCGGCCGACGTCCCGCCGATATCGAGGGTCAGCAGGTTGCGCTTGCCGGCCTGCCTGCCGAGCCATGCGGCGCCGGTCACGCCGGCCGCCGTGCCCGAAAGCAGCATGTTGACGCAGGCGGTCTTGCCTTCGGCTGCCTGCATCAGGCCGCCATTCGACTTCGACAGCAGCGGTCCGGCCGGCACGCGCTTGCCGGCGAGCGTCGCTTCCAGCCCTTCGAGATAGCCCGCGACGCGCGGGTGGACATAGCCGTTGAGCACTGCCGTCGTCGTGCGTTCATATTCGCGGATGACGGGCCAGACCTCCGACGAGGTGAAGACGAACACATCCGGCAGGAGCGCGCTCAGCCTCTCCTTTACCGCCCGCTCATGCGCCGGCGCGACGTAGGAATGCAGCAGCGATATGATGATGCCGTCGACCTTCTGCGCGCGGATCAGAGCGGCCGTCGCCTCGATCCCGGCATGGTCGAGCGGAGCGTCTTCGCCGCCATCGGCCAGCATCCTTCCCGCAATGCCATGGATGCGGTCGCGCGGGATCAGGGGCTCCGGATGGGCGCAGAACAGCGAATACATGTCCGGCATGCGCAGGCGGGCAAGTTCGATGACGTCCTCGAAGCCGGCATTCGTGACCAGCGCCAGTCGCGCCCCCTTGCGCTGGATCACCGTGTTGATGCCGACGGTGGTCCCGTGCACGAAGGTGGTGATGGCTTCGAGATCCACGCGCTCGCTCGCGGCCAGGCGGTCGAGACCGGTCGAAAGCTCACGTCCGGGATCATCGGGCGTGGTAAGCACCTTGAGCGTCACCAGCCTGTTGTGCTCCGTATCGAGCGCGCAGAAATCGATGAACGTCCCGCCGATATCGACACCGAGCTTCCAATTCATTCGCGCCGCTCTCCTGTTTCCGGCAACAGGATGGCAGCCGGAACGCGACGGGTCCAAGTCGGATGTCTGCGAATTCCATAAGCCAGCCTTATAGGGCTGCGGCGGCCTCGCGCAGATAGGAGCGCAGCTTTTCATGAACGGGCGAAAGAGTGCGGTCCGACCGGGTGATCAGCGCCACCGGTAGCCTGAAATCGGTTTCCACCGGGCGGGCCACCACGCCCCTGAACTGCTGCCAGGGCAGCAAGGCGTCGATCAGTGCTATTCCGAGCCCCTGCTGCACGAAAGTCATCGCCGAAAGCGACACGTCGATCTCGATATCGGGGCGGTAGGACCGGCCGAGGGCGGCGAACATCCGGGCCAGTTCCCGCGCCGGCCGCGTCGCATGCCGGTAGGAGATCAGGGGTCTCGCCTGAAGGTCGGCTAGGGCCAGAGTGTCACGCTCGGCGAGCGCGTCGTTCTCGGGCAGGACGCAGACCATGCCGACTTCCGCGATGGTCTCGACATCGAGTCCCCTTCGCGCCGTATCGTCCATAGCGACGGCCATTTCGGCGTCGCCGTTCCTGACCATCGGGACCAGCACTTCGAGCGGCGCGACGAGGGAACGCACGGTGATTTCCGGATGATTGCCGCGAAAGCGCGCCAGGGCTCCCGGAACCAACCGAATGGCAGGTGGTGGCGAGGCGGCCAAGCGAACAAGTCCGACCCGCCCCAGCCGCAAATCTTCCGTGCGCCGGCGCATGGCTTCCAGCCCGGCAAAAAGCCGCTCGGCCTCCGGAAGGAGTTCGTTTGCCGCCTCGGTGGGCACCAGTCTGCCCTTCGAGCGCTCGAACAGCGCGAAGCCGAGCTCGTCCTCGGTGTGCAACAGGATCTGGCTGAGCGCCGGCTGGGAGATGTTAAGTTCACGCGCTGCGGCAGTAACGGTGCCGGCGCGCATAATCGCGCAAAAGACCTCAAGCTGGCGGGCACGCATCGAACCGTTCTCCATGACGGCCATAGGCCGGCCTTATGACTTTGCACCGAATCATTATTGGACACCAATGCTTTGTCCGGCGACAATTGCGGATGAACAGCCGGGAGGACCAGCAGGGATGCGGGTGATCGTCATCGGCGGCGGCCTGATGGGAACCTCCGCCGCCTTCTTTCTTGCCCGGCGCGGCGCGCAGGTATCGCTGGTCGACCGGGCGCGCGTCGGCCAGGCGGCCACCAATGCGAGTTTCGGCAATATCCGCCGCCAGGGCCGCTACCTGCCGCAATTGCCATTGGCGCACAGGTCCCGGGCGCTCTGGGGCGAACTGGAGGCGCTCCTCGGCCGCGATGTCGAGTTCCGCGCAACGGGCCATGTCCGCCTCTGCTTCGACGCCGGCGGCGTCGAGGACATGGAACGCTTTGCGTGCGAGGCGAGGCCATGGGGGCTGGACCTCGATATGCTCGACCGGCATGATTTGCGCAGGCAGTATCCCTGGGCGGGGCCGGAAGCGATCGCCGCCTCCGTTTCGCCGCAGGATGGTTCGGCCAATCCGCGTCTCGTCAGCCCGGCTTTCGCCGCCGCGGCGGCAGCGCTCGGCGCTGAGATTGTCGAAGACACTCCGGTCCAGGCGATCAGGCGCGTCGGCGGCGCCTTGACCGTTATCACTCCGCGCGGAGAGATCGGTGCCGATGCGGTACTGAACGCCGCCGGCTTCTGGGGCAGCCGTTTCGCGGCGGCCGCCGGCGAGCCGGTTCCGATCGAGGCCCATGGGCCGCAAATGGGCGTTACCGAGCCCCTGCCGCACCGGATTCCGCCGGTCGTGGGCATCTGGACGCGCGAGAAGATGGACAATGTCTATTTCCGCCAGGTGGAACGCGGCAATATCGTCTTCGGCGGCGGAGTGCGGGTGGCCGTCGATCCTGATCCGGGCCATGCCAGGGTCGACCCGGCCAATACGCTTGCCCAGCTTCCGCGCCTTGCCCGGCTCTGTCCGGCCTTCGCGAAAACCCAGGTGATCCGCACATGGTCGGGTTGCGAGGGCTACACGGCCGACATGCTGCCGGTGATGGGGCCAAGCGGCGCGATACAGGGCCTTTTCCATGCATTCGGCTTTTGCGGGCATGGCTTCCAGCTCGGCCCCGGTGTCGGCGATGTCATGGCCGAATTGATCCTCACCGGCAGGACGACGACGCCGATCGAAGCGTTCACGATCTCCCGATTTGCCGCCGCGGCATGAGGCCCGCGTCAAAAGTCCGAGACCTTGCCCCATGCCCCGCGCCTCAGCCGCGACAAGGCGTATTGCTTGTATTCGACCGAGGGCTCTTTGCCCATAACGAGATCCGCGACAAGCTCCCCCGCCCCCGGCCCTATCCCGAAGCCGTGCCCGGAAAACCCGGCGGCCAGGAGAAAGCCGCGCGGCCCGGCGGAGGGATCGATGACGGGAATGCCGTCCGGGGCGCTGTCGATATATCCTGCCCACGTCGCCTGAACCGGCAGTGCCGAAAGCGCCGGCAACAGGCGGCGGGCGCGCGCCAGGGTGAGATCGACGATGCGGGCCGAGGGCCGCGGATCGAGGATACGCGTCCGTTCCATCGGCGTCGGGCGATCGAGCGCCCATTTGCGGCGGCTTTCGTGTCCAGCCAGCCAGCCTTGCAGACCGCCGGGCGAGAGGATGCGCCAGCGCCGCGCGAACATCGGAAGGAAATCCGCTGCATAGCGGAAAGTCTGCGGGGTCGGATCGACATTCGCCATGCCCGAGACGGCAAGCGTGTGGCCGCCGTCGCCTCTCAGCGTGACCGAAATCCCGGCGGTATGCAGGGCGGGCGGCAATTCGTTGGCTCCCGGCATCAGCGACAGGATCGACGATCGCACCGCGGATTGCGGGAAGCTTATGCCGAGCTGCCGGCAGAATGTGGATGCCCAGGCGCCGCCTGCCATCACGACCTGCTTCGTGCGGATCGTCCCGCGCTCGGTGATGACGGAAGTGACCGCGCCGGCCTCCAGTTCGATCCCCCGGGCCGCGCAGAATTGATGGACGCTGCCGCCATGCTTGCGGACGCCGAGCGCGATCAGGGGGGCCGCGCGCGACGGATCGGCGATGCCATCGGTCGGCGAAAACACACCGCCCTTCCAGGGCTTGGCAGTCGCTGCGCCGCGCTCGGCCGCCTCGGCCGCACTCAGCATATGTGTCGTCACGCCCTGCATCGCGGCGAAATCGCGCCAGCGCCGCCAGCCGTCGATCTCGGCCTCGTCGTCGGACAGGTAAAGCAGGCCACGGCGGCGGAAGCCGAGATCCTCGCCGATGTCGGCGCTGATGTCTTCCCAAAGCGCCAGGCTGCGCGTCGCCATCGGCAATTCGCGGCCGTCACGGTTCTGCTGGCGGCACCAGCCCCAGTTGCGGCTGGACTGTTCCGCGCCGATGCGCCCCTTTTCCACGAGCGCGACCGACATGCCCCGCCGCGCCAGGAAATAGGCGGCGCAGGTGCCGACGATCCCGCCGCCGATCACGACGACATCGGCCTCGCGCGGCAATTCGGGAGACGACATCGTCGCCATGAGAGGTGCAGGCATGTTGCTCTCCGCTGTCGTTCGAGACTAACGACGGTAAAGCCGAAATTTCTCGCGTTTCCCTTGGCGCCGCAGCATTTGCTTCCGTGCTGCCGCCGCATTTCGGCTTATCCTGCTGTCTTCGGCGGGGAAATTGACGAGCCGCCTTGTCAAATCGCAAGAGCAACGTGATTGTACGGCACAATATGCTGCCGTGCAGAATTCAGGAGAGGCTGTTCCGATGAATGGAGGCATGAAGCTGGACCGGATCGACCTCAGGATCCTGAGCGAGTTGCAGAAGAACGGCCGGATCACCAATGTCGAACTCGCCGATCTCGTCCATCTTTCACCGAGCCCCTGCCTGATGCGGGTCAAGAAACTCCAGGCCGCCGGTTACATCACAGGTTATTCCGCGCAGATCGATCTTGCGAAGCTTGGGGAAACTTTGACGGTTTTCACCGAGTTCACCCTCAAGAATCACCGGCATATCGACTTCGCGCGCTTCCAGGCTGCGGTCGAGAAAATCGATGCATGTGTGGAATGCCATCTGGTTTCCGGCGGCTACGACTATCTGTTGAAGTTCGTCACAGCGGGCATCGTCGACTACCAGAACATCATCGAGAACCTTCTCGAGCAAGACATCGGGATCGACAAATATTTCAGCTTCGTGGTCATCAAGTCGCCGTTCGCCAAGTCCCATCTCGCCCTTGCCGAATTGTTCCGCCACAAACTCTCGCAATGAGGATCAACGGTTGGCGAAGGCGCGGACGAGTTCCGGGTCCTGCTCGAGACTGTCCAGCCAGCCGGTGTTGAGCTGCGGAACCGAAGAGATAAGCAGCCGCGAATAAGGGTGCTCCGCCCCTTCCTTCATCCGGCTGGTCGGCATTTCCTCCACCTTCTTGCCGCGATACATGACCATTACCTGATCGCAAATCGCCTCGATCGTCGAAAGGTCGTGGCTGATGAAGAGATAGGACAAGCCGAGTTCACGCTGTAATTCTCTCAGGAGGTCGAGAACCGCGGACGCGACGACGGTGTCGAGAGCGGACGTCACCTCGTCGCAGAGAATGACGTCCGGCTTGGCCGCGAGCGCGCGCGCGAGGTTGACGCGCTGCTTCTGCCCTCCCGAAAGCTCTCCCGGAAGACGGTACATCAGCCGGGCGGGCAGATGCACCATGTCCAGCAGCTCCCTCACGCGGGCATCGCATTCCGACCCCCTCAAGCCATGATAGAAGCGCAGGGGCCGGCTGAGAATGGATTGGACCGATCTGTTCGGATTGAGCGCGGTGTCGGCCAATTGGAAGACGATCTGCAGCTTCCGGAGCTGTTCCTTGGTGCGATGGCGCGCCTCTCTGGGAAGATCGGCGCCGTGCAGCCTGACGCTGCCCAGCGCCTGCGGCAGCAGCCCGGCGATCGTGCGCGCAAGCGTCGACTTGCCGCTGCCGGACTCGCCGATGACGCCGAGATTGTGGCCCGGCTGGAGTTGCAGGGACACGTCGTTGAGCGCCACCACTTGCGGCATCCCGTCCGTGCCAGCGGGTCCATAGCCGGAGACGATCTTGTCGACCTCGATGATCGGCCGGACGGCCGGCTTCGCGTCCGTCGCGCCTGCCTGCACACCGGTCGGATGCGCGGCGCCGATCAGGGCCTTCGTATAATCGTGCCGGGGGTTCGTCACGATCTGCTCCGTCGTGCCGACTTCCTGCACTTCCCCGTTTTTCAGCACCATGATCCGGTCGGCGATCTGCGCGACCACCGCCAGATCGTGGGAGACATAGACGCCTGCCATGCCGCGGCTGCGCATGACCGACTTGAAGGCGCGCAGCACCTCGATCTGCGTCGTCACGTCGAGCGCCGTCGTGGGCTCGTCGAAGATCATGATCCTGGGATCGCCGATCAGGGCCATGGCGGCGGAAAGGCGCTGGAGCTGTCCGCCCGACACCTGATGCGGATAGCGCTGGCCGATCGTCTCCGGTTCCGGCAGGGCAAGCGCCCGAAACAGGTCCACGGCCTTGCGCCGCGCTTTCGCCGCAGGCATCAGGCCGTGGATCCGCACCACCTCGATGACCTGATCCATGATCCGCTGCGAAGGATTGAACGCGGCGGCGGCCGATTGCGGCACATAGGCCGCTTGCGTACCGCGCAGGTTCGCCCGTTTCTTCTCGCTCATGGCCGTGACATCCTGGCCTCCCAGGCAGATGCGGCCCTGCGTGATCTTGCAGCCCGGGCGGGCATATCCCATCAGGGTGAGCGCGATCGTCGTCTTGCCTGAGCCGCTCTCGCCGATCAGGGCCAGGATCTCGCCGTCGGCGATGTCGAGATCAACACCGCGGATGATCTCCACCTCGCGACCGGCATCGGTCAGCGCCTTCACATGCAGGTTCCTGACTTCCACGACGTTGGCCATTATTCGCTCCTGTCGCGAATACGCTTGGGCAGGTTGTCGATCAGCATGTTCACCGAGATGGTCAGGCTGGCGATCGCGATCGACGGGAAGATGACCGCGGGCGCCCCATCGGGAAGCCCGTCCATGTTTTCGCGCACCAGCGCGCCCCAGTCGGCATTGGGCGGCTGCACGCCGAGGCCGAGGAACGAAAGACCGGAAAGCAGAAGGACGATGAAGACGAAGCGCAGGCCGAAATCGGCCAGGATCGGCCCGATGATATTTGGAAAGATCTCCTCGACGATGATATAGCGTGTCCCTTCGCCGCGCGCTCGGGCGACCGCGACGAAATCCATCGCATTGATATTGACCGAAAGCGCCCGGGAGAAGCGGAAGCTGCCCGGCGTATAGATCACAGCGAGCGTCAGGACGAGCACCGTGATCGAGCTTCCCGCGCCAGCCACGATCACCAGCCCGAAAAGGAGCGAGGGGATCGAGTTCAGGGCGTCCAGAAAACGTGAGATGATGGTATCGAAGATGCCTCCGACGGAGGCGGCGACCATGCCGAGGGTCACGCCGGTGAAGGAGGCGAGGATCGCGGCGGCGAAGGAGATGCCGACCGTGTAACGCGCGCCCATCAGGATACGCGACAGCATATCGCGCCCGAGATAGTCCGTTCCGAACCAGAATTTGGCGGAAATCGGCCCCAGATAGTTCGAATCGACGATAAGGCCGATCGGGTAGGGGACGATCAGGGGGGCCACGATGGCGACTACCACCCAGAAGAGAATGATCGCCGCGCCGATCATGCCGACGGCATTCATATGGAAGCCGTATTTGCGCGGCGTGGGGAGGCTCAGGGTCATCGTTTGCGCAGCCTCGGATTGGAAAGGATGGCGACGACGTCCGCAATGGCGATGAGCAGGAGATAAGTCAGCGCGAATATCATCGAGCAGGTCTGGATGAGCGGCATGTCGCGCGTCGAGACCGCGTCGACCATCAACTTGGCCACCCCCGGATAATTGAAGATCGTCTCGACGATGATGACACCGCCGAGCAGGTAGGACAGCGACAGGGCCACCGCATTGGCGATCGGGCCGAGCGCGTTGGGCAGGGCGTGGCGCAAGACGACGCGGCGGCGCGAAGCACCCTTCAGGAGCGCCATCTCGCAATAGGACGTGTTGAGCGTGTCGATGACGGCGGCCCGCGTCATCCGGATCATCTGGGCGGAGATGACGAAGCCCAATGTCATCACCGGCATGGCGTATATTTTCAGCAGATTGAAGAAACCGTGGACGTCGTAGGTGAAGGACAGCGCCGGAAGCCATCCGAGATGGACGGCGAAAACCAGCACCGCGAGCGTCGCGACCATGAACTCGGGTACGGAGATGACAAAGATGGTCAGCATCGAAACGATCCGGTCGTAAAGCGATCCGCGGAACAGTGCGGCGGTGATGCCGAGGGTGAGCGCGATCGGCACCGACACCACCGTCGTGATGCCGGCCAGCTTCAGCGAATTTTCAAGTCGGCCCCCGATCAGGGAGGCGACATCCATGTTGTTGGCGTATGAATGTCCCAGATGGCCCGTCAGCAGCCCGCCGAGCCAGAGCAGGAAACGGAAAAACGCCGGCTGATCGAGATGCATCTCGTGGCGCAGGGCGGCAACGGCCTGGGGGGTCGCCGACTGGCCAAGGAGAACCTGCGCAATGTCGCCCGGCAGCATTTCGGTCGCGAAGAAGACCACGAAAGCGACAATCAGCAGCGACAGGGCCATCACGCCCAAGCGAAGGAGCACCTGTCTGGCCGCTGAATTGCTCATATAGACGTCTGTCCTGGTGTTCGCGACGGGGAGAGTCGCCGGGCAAAACCAGGCCCGGCGGTTCTGTCGTTAGTCTCAGCTTTCGAGCCAGACATACTCGGCGAACGCATAGCCCATCATGCCGCCGAGCGGGTTCGGCTTCAATCCCATCAGCTTCGAGGACAGAGCGTCCATGTTCGATATCCAGACGGGAATGATCGTCCCGGCCTGCTCCGACACCATGACCTGCATCTCGTCATAGATATCTTTGCGCTTCTTCTCATCGAGCAATCCACGCGCTTCGACGAGCATCTTGTCGAATTTGGCCGATTTGTATTTGCTCTCATTCCATGGAGCATCTGAGGCATAGAACAGGGAGAACAGGATGTCCGGCGTGGGCCGTGGGTTGATGTTGCCGAAGGCGAGCGGGCTCTTGAGCCAATAATTCGACCAATATCCCGCTGAAGGGACCCGCTTGACGGCAAACTGCACGCCTGCTCCGGCGGCCGATTGCTGCACGACGGTCGCCATGTCGATCGATGAGGTCGCCGCTTCGGAGGCGATCAGTGGGATCGGTTGTCCGGTGAGACCTGCCTTCTTGAAATAGAATTTCGCCTTGTCCAGATCGAAGGGCTTCGGCTTCAGGTCTTTGTTGTAATAGCGGTCCGTGGGAGAAACCGGCTGGTCGTTCGCGATAACGGCGAGATCTCGCATGACGGAATGCTTTATCGCGTCGCGATTGATCACATATTTCAGGCCCTCGATGAATCCCTCCTTGTCGCCGGGAGGCATGTCGAGATGTGCGATAAGATCGGTATAGTTGCCGGACGTCGTGATCGAAAGCTTGACCGACTTCTCGTTCGCCAGTTGCCGCTTGGAGCGTGGATCGACGGAAGCCGCAAGCTGGACCTGGCCCGCCAGAAGGGCGTTAACACGCGCGCTGTTGTCGGAGATCGCAACGAATTCAAAACTGTCGAGATAAGGGCGATTCTCCTTCCAGTAGTGTGGATTCTTGACCGCAACGGAGCGAACGCCCGGCTGAAACTCCTTGCAGATGAACGCGCCTGTTCCGTTTCCTTTCGAAAAATCAGTCGTACCATCCGCCACGATAAAGAAGTTCACGAGAGAAAGGATCGTAGGCAGGTCCGCATTCGAATTCGCCAGGATGATCTGCATTTCGTGATCATTGACCTTCTTGAAGGTCTCCATCTGTTTGGCGAGCGCGTAGGAATTCGCCGACTTTTCCTTGTTCCGGTTCAGCGAAAAGATGACATCGTCGATCGTCAGCTTCTTGCCATCGTGGAAGGTCACACCTTTGCGCAACTTCAGCGTCCAGGTCTTCGCGTCGTCCGACTCGAGGCTTTCCGCGAGTTCCATCTGGACTTTGCCATTCTCGTCAAGAAAGGTGAGTCGGTTGTAAAAGGCCGCGCAACGCACATAATCGGTGGACAGAGACGATTTAATCGGATCGAGAGTATCGGCGGTGGATGAGGACCAACCCGCAGCCGTCAGATGGCCGCCTGATTTCGGCGTCTCAGCATAGGCATTGGTCGCCTGCATCACGATGGGCGCGCCCGCGGCCAGACCGATGCCGCCCACGGCGAGCATCTTTAGAAGATCGCGCCGCGTCGCGCCGCGCCGGATCGCGTCTTCCACCATGTGGTCGTCATGACCGCTCCAGTTCGTTACCTTCGTCTCAACCATGATGTTTTCCCTTTGCTTCCCCTGTTTTATTTTCAGCCGACACGCTGAACGTGTTAGGCACTGGCTGTCTCGACGGCGTCGGCCAATCCGGCGAGCGAAGTGAAGTGATAATCCGGCTCGACAAAACGCTCGGGCTCGATGGTTCCGCCATAGCCCGGCTGGGCGTGGCGGCGCTCGATCCAGCAATTCGTCATGCCGAGGCGCCGCGATATGCCGATGTCGTGGTGTTGACTTTGCGCGACGTGCAGGATGTCGGCCTTGCCGATACCCTCCTTCGCCAGATCGGCAAAAACATGTTCGAAGAAGGCGGGATCGGGCTTTTCGGTCCCGGTGTCGTCGGTCGTGAACCCTTTGTGGAAAGGACGGTCGAGCGACGCCTCGAATCTTTCGAAGGCCCATCTTTGCGCATTGGTCATCGCCACCAATCGATAGTGGCGTCCGAGTCTTGCAAGCGCTTCGACGCTGTCGGCGAAGGGCGGCGCCGAAGCGACCGCCTCGACCATCTGGCGGCCATAGGCGTCGCCCCGTGGTAAATCGGCTCTCGCTGCGATGATGTCGTAGCAGCGGGCCACGTCATCGGGGAATTTGCCGGCGCCCGGCATGTACCGGCAGCCGCGATAAATGGCCAGCGCGGCTTCGCCGTCCACCTCCTTGCCCGCCGCGCCGGCGATGGCGGCAAGCCCACCTTTCAGGCCGCTCTCGAAGTCGATCAATGTCCCGACGACATCGAAGGTGAGGACCTTGAAGGCGCTGAACGGCTTCTTCACCACTGATCCATCTCCCGACTAACCGCAACTCATTGATCAAGCCACGCTCGGTACCCGGCGGCATTTTCTGCTGCTATGTCTGTTCCCAAGGCTCTTACGGCCGGATCGGTTTTGCTCGGCAGCTTGGCAACCGGTGGCGCTGAACCTTCGTTCTCTTGGCTTACGCTTCCATGTAAGCCTGATCCATTTGCGGCTAAGGAGTCACCGAAACGCGCGGGCGAGGCAGAATAATATGCCGAACGCCGCCGCGAGGCCGATATTTCTTGCCGCGACTCCTTCAATATCCCTGCGCCCGATCCACGAGGCCCGGCACAGGTAGGCCGCTTTCGTAGCTCCGAATGCTTTCGACGGCGCAATGAGCGCCTTCCTCGAAATCGGTGATAGTCGCGATATGCGGGGTCAATATGACCGCCGGATGCGACCATAGCGGATGACCTTTCGGCAGCGGTTCCGGCTCTGTGACGTCGAGAAACGCGCCGCTCAGCCAACCGTCATCCAGTGCCCTCAACAAGGCATCCTGATCGAGATGCGCGCCGCGTCCGGCATGAACCAGGCTCGCGCCTTTCGGCAGGGCGGCAAAGAGATCGGCGTCGAGGATACGACGCGTTTCCCCGGTCAGCGGCAGGAGGCACACGAGTATGTCCGTCGCATTCAGGAACGGTCTGAGGTCGTTCGGCCCGGCAAAGCTCTCCACGCCTTCGATAGCACGCAATGTGCGCGACCAGCCCGACAGCACGAACCCGAAAGGCCGCAGCGCCTCGATAGCAGCAAGGCCGAGCTGGCCCAGCCCCATGACGCCGACGCGCTTTCTCGACGCCAGATCCGCGCCATGATCCATCCACAGTTGCTCGCGCTGCTGGGCGATGTAACGCGGCAGGTGCCGGTGCATCGCCATGACGCCGAGAGTGACGTAATCGCGCATCATCCCGCGAATGCTCTTCGTCACCATGCGCACGACCTTGATATGCCGGGGCAAACGCGCCAGATCGAACTGATCGACGCCGGCTCCAACGGAAATCAGCATCTTCAGGTTCGGATAGGTCCCTGCGAGGTCCTCCGGAGCCAGCCAGCTTGCCACGTAGCGCACGGCGGCCGGTTCCGTAACGGCATCCGCGCCTTCCAAAAAAGGCAAGTCCGGCATCTCGCGCTCGAAGACCCTGCGCCAGATCACCGCCCTTTCGCGCGAGGACAGATAGAGCAGCGCCACCTCAGCTGCCTTTCACATGCGGGCGCACGTCGGGATCGTCGAGCGTCTGATCGAGCGTCCGCTTCGTCTTCTCCAGGATCGCGTCGATCTCGTCATCGGTGCAGCACAGCGGCGGGGCGAAACCGATCGCGCCGCTGCCGAAGGCGCGGATGATGAGGCCGTTCGCGTAAGCACGGTCGAAGATGCGCTCGGACGGGCGGCTGGCCGCCGGAAGGGGCGTTTTGGCCGCCTTGTCGGTGACAAGCTCGATCGCCGCCAGCATGCCGCGTCCACGGACGTCGCCGACGAGAGGATGATCGGCAAGCGCCCGCAATCCCTCCATGAGACGTTTGCCGGCGCGGCGCCCGTTTTCGAGGAGGCCGGATTCATAAAGTCGTAGCACTTCCAGCCCGACCGCGGCGCTGACAGGATGACCGGAATAGGTATAACCGTGACCGACAGGCTTCTCGCCCGCATCGTCGGCGATCACCTGATAGACATGGTCGGCCATGAGGACCGCTCCCATCGGGGAATAACCCGAGGTGAGGCCCTTGGCCAGCGTCATGAAATCGG
Organism: Rhizobiaceae bacterium; assembly: GCA_035547755.1. GTDB lineage: Bacteria > Pseudomonadota > Alphaproteobacteria > Rhizobiales > Rhizobiaceae > Mesorhizobium_L. The sequence goes on along the minus strand of DASZUG010000092.1, from coordinate 90,179 downwards.
GCGCGACGCCCTCTTCTTCGCAAGCGAAGAGCGGCCCGGTGCGGCCGAAGCCGGTGATGACCTCATCGGCCACGAACAGTATACCGAGGGAACGGCAGGTTTCGGCCATCGCCTTCATCCAGCCGGCGGGCGGGACGAGCACGCCGCCCGATCCCTGGATCGGCTCGGCATAGAAAGCGGCGACGCGCTCGGCGCCGATTTCTTCAACCTTCGCCCGTAACTGGGCCACCGAAGCGTCGATGATCGCCTGCGGATCGTCTCCCACCGGATTGCGATAGATATAATGGGAGGGAATCTTGTGCTGCCACTCGTAAGGGACGCCGAAGCCGGCATGAAAGGCCGAGAGCGCAGTCAGGCCAGCACCGGCCGTCGACGATCCGTGGAATCCCTGTTCAAGCGAAATGAACTGGTCCTTCCGCGGACGGCCGAGCGCATGATTGTAACGCCGGATGAAGCGAATCGTGCTGTCCACCGCGTCGGAACCGCCCAACGTGAAGAAAACATGGTCGAGATTTCCCGGCGCCCGCTCGGCGAGGGCCGCCGCCAGCCTCACGGCGGGATCCGAGCCCAGTCCGAAATAGCCGGTCGCATAGGGAAGCTGCCGCATCTGTTCCGCCGCCGCCTCGACGATGCTGTCATGGCCGTAGCCGGCATTGACGCACCAAAGGCCGGCAAATCCGTCGAGCAGGCGATGCCCCTGGCTGTCGGTGATCGTCGCGCCCCTGGCGGAGGAAAGGATTCGCACGCCCGCTGCCTCATGCTGGCGATAGGCGCTCAGCGGATGGATGAGGTGGTCGCGATCGAGTTCCAGGACGGAATTGCTAAGCATGGTCTTATCTCCAGTGAATCAGCCGAGGGCCTGCGAGGCCAGGGCGAAGGTGGACGGAACAGCCGTGGAAAGCCGTGGCGGCGCGCCCCGATACATCACCGTGCCGCGGCCCGTCTCGGTCAGGCCGATCCCCGAAAGCCAGGGCGCAAGCCCGGTATGCGTCCCCGTATCGACGCGCAGGAACAGACCTCGATGGACATTGATCTGGGCGGCGACGAGACTCCTTGCCTCTTCGGGATTTCGGGCGACCGCCGGTCCGATCACGAAGCCCCGGCCGAACGGGCGGCAAAGGGCAAAACCGGAGACGCGGCCTTCTTCGCGCAGGACGGCGGCCCGGCCCTCTTCGAGCAGGCACGACAGGAGATTGCCGCGATCGGCCCCGAACGCCGCCCTGTCCAGCTCGGCGATCGCCTCCCGGTCGCGCGGCATGGCCCACTGCGCCCCCGGTGCAGGCGGCACGGCGCCCGTTGGCATGCCCTGATGCTGAACCACCGTCCCCGTCGCGGCAAAGCCGAGCTTTTCGTAGAGCGGGCGGCCTTCCTCGGTGGCGACGAGGCGCAAGGTACGGTCGCCCGCGAGCGCCATGGTCTCCTGCATCAGGCGCCGTCCGAGGCCACGGCCGCGCATCCCGGCTTCCACGATGATCATATTCATCGCGGCGAGCTTTTCTCCAAACGGGGTGCAGAAGGCTGTTCCCACCACACGGCCTTCGCTCAGCGCAACGACGCCGCGTGAGATTTTGAGGACGAGCGCCCAGTCTTCCCGCCGATGGGGCCACGACGCCTGCCGCGAAAGCGCAACCGCGCCTTCGAGGTGCGAGGCTTCGAACGGGCACAGCGTCAAATCATCCTTGGCAATGGTCATGACAGGTCTTCGCTTACCCTCCGGGATATGCCCAAGTGGTATCGTCGGCCGTGAAGAATATGAATCCAAGCTGGAAAGCCGCGCGACATTTCCAGCCGTTGAACCGGCACGCCACCGCAGCTTATGCCATGGCTTCAGCAGGACGTGATGGCGGTCGACCGGGCAGACAGGTCCCTCCCCGCCAGATGCCGGCCGAGCCGCAGGATCATCCCGTATGCCGCATCCAGTTCGTCGGTCGTGATATATTCCTCCGGCTTATGGGCGCGCGCGATGTCGCCCGGCCCGCAGACAATCGAGGGGACACCCGCGGCCTGGAAAAGGCCGGCCTCGGTGCCATAGCTGACCGCCGGGCAGGGGGCGCGGCCTGTCAGTTCCCCCATCAGACATGCAAGCGGGTGCGTCTCGTCGAGCGCCAGCGGTGGATAGGCCGCGATCACTTCCGCGCTGATATCGTCGGATTGAGCGACCTCGTCCATGACCGGCTTCAGCAGGTCCAGCGGATCGACGTCGGCGATGGCGCGCGCCTCGATTTCGGCGCTGGCGAAAGCCGGGATGATGTTCAGCGCCTCTCCGCCCTCGATCTTGCCGACCTGGAGGGTGCTGAACGGAGGCTCGAAATGAGGGTTCCTCGGGCCCGTGCAGCCCTGCGTCCTCGCCTCCGCGGCAACCGCCTGCAACGCCGGCAGCAGCGTATGGATTGCATTCGAGCCGAGATCGGGGCGCGAGCTATGCCCAGATACGCCGCGGGCGACGACCCGCACCGCCGCTTTTCCCTTGTGACGGAGAACGGGGACGAGCCCCGACGGTTCTCCGACGATGCAGCCGAGCGCCGGCGCGCAGAGCGTCGAAAGCCTGGCGATCAGGTGCGGCACGCCGCGACATCCCGCTTCTTCGTCATAGGAAAGCGCGATATGGATCGGCCGGGCAAGGTCCATCCTGGCGAGTTGCGGGACCGCGGCAAGCACCGCCGCGACAAAACCCTTCATGTCGACCGCGCCGCGCGCGATCAGCCGGCCATCCTGCCGCCGCAGCCGAAACGGGTCGCCGGCCCAGCCGCTCAGGCCGGCCGGAACGACGTCGAGATGGCCCGAGAGGATGTATCCTTTCTGCTCGGCTGGCCCGATCGTCGCGAAAAGGTTGTAGCGATCGCCCTCCGGCCCGGCGATGACCGTGGAACTGACATCGTGCCCGGCCAGATAGTCCCGCACGAAATCCACGAGAGCGCCATTCGATGTCCCCACGACGGATGGAAAGGCAACAAGGCTCGACAGCATCGATTCGGGAGACATGAATGGGATTCCATTCCCGCGGGACAAGAACACAAATAGTGGCCAAATAAAGAGAGTGGCCGCCAGCCGATCAAGAGATGCATAAGGCAATTGGCAGGCTGTGCCGAACCCCGCCCTCAATTCGGCACAATCTGCTTTGCAGCAAGGCCCGAGAACGCGTTTCAGTCGGTTGGTGAGCGCTACGATGGGCCGTCACGTTCTCCTCGAAACCCTCAGCAGCAGCAAGGATGTCCCCGTGATGAGTTCGTTCCGCCCCAAATTCATTACCTTCGACTGCTACGGCACGTTGACGCATTTCCAGATGGCCGAGAAGGCCAGGGAGATCTACGGGCCGAGGCTCGAGCCGGACCGGATGGAACGATTCATCCGGAATTTCGCCGCCTACCGCCTCGACGAAATAATGGGAGACTGGAAGCCCTACGACCAGGTCCTGGTCAATGCGGTCGAACGGACCTGCAAGCGCAACGGCGTCACCTTCGACGAGGCTGAGGCGCGCGCGTTCTACGAGGCGGTTCCGACATGGGGTCCGCATCCGGACGTTCCCGCAGGCCTCGCCCGCGTCGCCACGGAATTCCCGCTCGTCGTGCTTTCCAACGCGATGGACGAGCAGATCATGTCCAATGTCGCGAAACTGGGAGCGCCTTTCGCCCACGTCTTCACGGCGCAGCAAGCCAATGCCTACAAGCCCCGCTTCCAGGCTTTCGAATATATGTTCGACCAGCTCGGATGCGGCCCCGAGGATGTCCTTCACTGCTCCTCCTCGTTCCGCTACGATCTGATGTCGGCGCATGATCTCGGCATCGCCAACAAGGTCTGGGTCAATCGCGGTCACGAGCCTGCAAATCCCTATTACGGCTATACCGAGATCCAGGACATTTCCGGTCTGCCGGCCGTCGTCGGCCTCTGAGGAAGCCTCATGGAGTTCAAGCCCTACTGGCATGCGACAGCGCCGCGCTTCGCGAACGCGGCGGAAGGAAATGTCGAAGGCAAATTCGATGTCGCGATCGTGGGTGGTGGCTTCACCGGTCTTTCAGCCGCAAGGCAGCTGGCGAAATCGGGCGTCGGCGTCGTGCTGCTCGAGGCGCAGCATGTGGGCTATGGCGGCTCGGGACGGAATGGTGGCCACCTGAACAACGGCCTTGCGCACAGCTACATCGCCGCCAAATCCGAACTTGGCACCGAGCGCGCCAAGGCGCTTTATCACGCCTTCGATTCCGCCGTCGATACAATCGAGGCGATCGTGGCGGAGGAAGGCATCGATTGCAGCTTCCGCCGGGCGGGAAAGCTGAAACTCGCTTCAAAGCCCAAACATTTCGACGGGATCGCGCGCAATTTCGAGGCGGTGCACAACGAGGTCGATCCCGACACCGCGCTGCTCTCGAAAACCGACCTCAAGGGCGAGATCGGCTCGGACGCGTTTCACGGCGCCATGCTGTCGAAGAAGAGCGGCATGATGCATATGGGGCGTTTCGTCCATGGTCTCGCGGAGGCCGCCGCCCGCCACGGCGCGACGATCTTCGAGACAGCGCCTGTTACCGGCCGTGTCAAGACCGCGGGCGGCTGGAAGCTCTCGACGCCGCGGGGCGAGGTGACGGCAGAGCGCGTACTGGTCGCCACGAACGCCTATACAGAAGGCCCTTTCGACTATTTCCGCCGCCGCATCATTCCTGTCGGCAGCTTCATCATCGCGACCCGTCCACTCACGGCCGGCGAAATCGCCCGGACCATGCCTGGCAATAGGACATGCGTCACATCGCTGAATATCGGTAATTATTTCAGACTCGCCCCGGACAACCGTTTGCTCTTCGGCGGCCGCGCCCGTTTCTCGGCCGTGTCGGACGCAACCTCGGACGCCAAATCCGGCGAAATCCTTCGCGCATCCATGGGCAGGATTTTCCCGCACCTCCGCGACATCGAGATCGACTATTGCTGGGGCGGCCTCGTCGGCATGACGAAGGATCGCTTTCCGCGCGCCGGATCAGCCGAAGGGCTCTACTATTCGATGGGCTATTCGGGTCATGGAGCGCAACTGTCGACCCATATGGGCGTCATCATGGCCGACCTGATCAGCAGCGGTGTAAACCGCAACCCGCTCGAAGGCATGGACTGGCCCTCCGTCCCCGGCCATTTCGGCAAGCCATGGTTCCTGCCTATCGTCGGCCTCTATTACCGGCTGCTCGATCGCATCCAATAGGGCATGATCCGGAAAGGTGGACACCAGTTTTCCGGAAAGATCGTGCCCGAATAAAAAGACAAGACCATGATGCGATTTAATCTGACCGCATCATGGTCGAGTGCAGCCGCTCAGCCGAGGCCTCCAATGTGGAAGGCCTTGCTTTCGAGATATTCCTCTATTCCGCATTGCGCGCCTTCGCGCCCGAGACCCGACTGCTTGACGCCGCCGAACGGCGCGACTTCCGTCGAGACGATGCCGGTGTTGAGGCCGACCATGCCGAATTCCAGCGCCTCGCCGACACGCCAGCTGCGCGCGAGGTCGCGCGTGTAGAAATAGGCGGCGAGGCCATAGGGCGTCGCGTTCGCGATCCGGATTGCCTCCGCTTCCTCGGTGAATTTGAAGATCGGCGCCACCGGCCCGAATGTCTCCTCCGACGCCAGAAGCATGGCCGTCGTCGCCTTCGTAAGCACTTGCGGCGCGATATAGCGCGGGCCGTCTGGCACCTCCACCGGAACGCTTGCCCGCACCGCGCCTTTCGACAGGGCGTCATCGAGGTGACGGCGGATTTTCTCCACGGCGGCATCGTTGATCATCGGGCCGATTTCGACACCTTCCTGCGTTCCCCGCCCGACCTTCAGGGCGGAAACGCGTGCCGCCAATTTCTCGACAAAGGCGTCGTGGATGCCGGCCTGGACAAGGATCCGGTTGGAGCACACGCAGGTCTGCCCACCATTGCGGAACTTCGAAGCCATCGCCCCTTCGACCGCGAGATCGATGTCGGCGTCATCGAAGACGATGAAGGGCGCGTTGCCGCCGAGTTCGAGACTGAGACGCTTCACGGTCGGAGCGCACTCTTCCATCAGAAGCGCCCCGACCTTGGTCGAGCCGGTGAAGCTGAGCTTGCGCACCGTCGGGTTAGAGGTGAGTTCCTTGCCGATGGCCGTCGGCAAGCCTGTGACGATATTGATCACGCCGGCCGGAATCCCCGCCCGCTCCGCAAGAACGCCAAGCGCCAGGGCGGAAAAGGGCGTGAACTCCGAGGGCTTGATGACGACCGTGCAGCCGGCCGCGAGCGCCGGGGCCACCTTGCGCGTGATCATCGCGTTCGGAAAATTCCACGGCGTGACGATGGCCGCGACGCCGACGGGCTGCTTCAGGACGACGATCCTGCGATCCGACGTCGGCGAGGGTATCGTGCCGCCGCCGATCCGGCGCGCTTCCTCAGCGAACCAGCGGACGAAGGACGCGCCGTAGCGGATTTCGCCACGCGCCTCTACAAGCGGCTTTCCCTGCTCGCAGGTCAGGATCATGGCCAGGTCGTCCTCATGTTCGAGCATGAGGCCGTACCAGGCAAAGAGACGCTCGGCCCGCTCCGCATTGGTCCTGCAGCGCCATTCGGCGAAAGCCCGGTCGGCGGCGGCGATTGCGCGGCCCGTCTCGCCGGCTCCCATATCCGGAACGGATCCGATGGTCTCGCCCGTCGCCGGGTCAGTGACATCAACGGTCGCGGCGCTGTCGGCACTCACCCACGCGCCGTCGATGAGTCCTTTCTGCCTGAACAAATCCTCGTCGCGCAGTCCCTTCATCCCACGTCTCCAGCTGTTCCCGATTTCAAAGGTCGATAAGAACCGATTTGGTCCGGCGGTTCTCGCGATAGACTTGCCGGCCGAGATCCTTGCCAAGTCCCGATCCCTTGAAGCCTCCCGTCGGCAGGATGTGGTCCATCGAGCGGCCATACCGGTTCACCCAGACCGTTCCCGCCTCCATCGCGCGGCTCATGCGCATCGCCCGCGAGAGATCGCGCGTGTAGACGCCCGAACAGAGACCGTAGCTCGACCGGTTGGCAAGGCCGACGGCTTCTTCCTCCGTGTCGAACCGCTGAACCGAGAGAACCGGGCCGAAGATCTCCTCCGTCACCGCCGGCGAGTGCTCGTCGATATTGGCGAGAAGCGTCGGCTGGTAGAAATATCCCGGCCGGTCGATGCGGCTTCCGCCCGTCAGCACCTCCGCGCCATGTTCCTTCGCCGCGGTGACGATCATGTCGATGCGGGCCAGCTGGCGCTCGGAAACGATCGGGGAATAGTTCGTCGATTCGTGCCACGTCGGCCCGGCGGCGATTTCACCGAACCGTTTCCGGATACGGTCGACGATCTCGTCGGCGACCGGCGCTTCCACCAGCAGGCGCGAGCCGGCGACGCAGACCTGGCCGGCATTCGCCAGTATGCCGCGCGCGACGCACTCGGCCGCAAGCTCCGGATCGGCGTCGCCAAACACCATTTGCGGACTCTTGCCGCCCAGTTCGAGCGTCATCGGCTTGATGCCGGTACGCGCCACATTGGCCATGATAGCGGCGCCGGCGGCGGTCGATCCGGTAAAGGACACCTTGGCGATGCCGGGGTGGCCGGTGATGGCGCTGCCGGTCGTCGCCCCGTCGCCGAGGACGATGTTGACCAGCCCCTTCGGCAGGCCCGCCTTTACCGCCAGTTCGGCCAGCATCAGCGCGGAATGGGGCGTCATCTCCGAGGGTTTCAGCACCACGGCATTGCCGGCGGCGAGCGCGGGACCGAGCTTCCATCCCGCCATGGAGACCGGAAAGTTCCAGGGCGTGATCGCGCCGACGACGCCATGCGGCTCGTCCTGCACGAAACCCAGCTTGTCCGCGGCCGTCGGCACGAGATCGCCGCCTTCCTTGTCGGCAAACTCGGCGAAGAAGCGTATCTGCTCGGCCGTTATGGCGACGTCGCCGGTGATCGACTGAGCGATCGGGCGGGTCGAGGCGACGGATTCCAGCCGGCCGAGACGTTCCGCCTCGCGCATGATCAGATCGGCCCAGGCATGCAGCGCACGCACCCGCTCGCGCGGCCGGGCACTGGCCCAGCCGCTTTGCCGCAAGGCCTCGCGGGCGGCTTCCACCGCGCGATCGACGATGGTCGCATCCGCCACCGGACAGGCGCCATGGACAGCCCCGTCCGAAGGACGGCGCACCTCGATCCCGGCGTCAGCGGCCACGAATTCGCCGCCTATATGATGCCGGAGCGGCAGATCGACGGTTGCGGGATCGAAACTGAGCGACATCATGCGCCTTCCGGGAACTGATCGGGTCGATCGAGCCTATTTCCCCTTCGGCAAAAGGACGTCCCGAACTGGCGCCGGCGCCGGAATTTTCGTCTGCGCCGGCGGCTCCATACAGTGCAATCTGCGCCCCGCCTGTGGAAAGATACGCAAAGCCGGTATTGCAGCCTGCGGGAGAGCCTCCCGTTTCGGGCGGAACAGATGAGTGCCATTATGGGTGATCCGAGGAAAGCTGAGCCAAGGCAGAAAACTATGGATCCGCTGCTCCGGCCGTTCCGTCTCAAATCTCTCGACTTGCGCAACCGTATCGTCAGCACCAGCCATGCCTCCATGCTTGATGATGGTGGCCTGCCGCTCGAGCGCTACCAGCTTTATCACGAGGAAAAGGCGCGCGGCGGCCTCGCCATGACGATGGTCGGCGGGTCGGCGATGACCTCGCCGGATTCAAGCTGGGGCGGCGGGCAACTGGACCTGTCGAGCGATCGCGTCATCCCGCATCTCCAGAGCCTGTCGGAGCGCATCCATCGCCATGGGGCGGCGGTGATGTCGCAGGTTTCGCATCTCGGCCGGCGCGCGACCGCCTATGGCGGCAACTGGCTGCCCGCTCTTGCGCCGTCGCCAGTCCGCGAAACGCGCAACCGGAATTTTCCGAAAGAGATGGATGACGCCGACATAAAGAGGATTGTCCGCGACTATGCTTCCGCGGCGCTCAGATGCCGTGAAGGCGGACTCGACGGGGTCGAGACCGTCACCGGCGGCCATCTCATCGGACAATTCCTCTCGCCGCGCACGAACAGGCGCAAGGATGCTTTCGGCGGTTCGGTCGAAAACCGCGCCCGTTTCGGCCTCATGGTGCATGAGGCGATCCGTAAAGCCGTCGGCGACGACATGGTCGTCGGCATTCGATTCGTCGTCGACGAAGGCGTCGAGGATGGTAGCGATTTCGAGGATTGCGTCAGGCTTGCCCGCCTGTTCGAGCGCGAAGGGCTTGTCGATTATCTCAACTGCATCTACGGGCGAATGGATACGGATCTGGCGCTGTCGGAGGACAACATGCCGGGCATGTTCCAGCCGAGCGCGCCCTTCCTTCCGCAAGTCGCGGCCTTCCGGCGGGAAATTAAACTGCCGCTGATCCACGCTGCCGGCATAAGGGACGTCGCCACGGCGCGCCACGCTATCAGCCAGGACATTGTCGACCTCGTCGGCATGACGCGCGCGCACATCGCAGATCCGGAAATCGTCAATAAGATCGCCCGCGGCGAGGAAGAGCACATCCGCCCCTGTGTCGGCGCCACCTATTGTCTCTACAAGAAGGTGAACTGCATCCATAATCCCGCGAGCGGCCGTGAAACCGCGCTCAGCCACACCGTCGCGCAGGTCGACCGGCCATCGAGGGTCGTCGTCGCCGGCGGCGGACCGGGAGGAATGGAAGCCGCCCGCGTCGCGGCCGAACGCGGCCATGCGGTGGTCCTGATGGAAGCGGCCGCAAGGCTCGGCGGGCAGGTTCTGATCGCCGCCGCCGTCCCCGAACGGCGCGACCTTGCCGGCATCATCGACTGGCGCGCCGGCGAACTCGAAAGGCTGGGGGTGGACGTCCGGCTGAACACCTATGCCGATGCCGACACGGTTCTCGCCGAACAGCCCGATATCGTCATCGTCGCGACGGGCGGGGTCCCCGATCTCGAATGGCTCGACGGAGCAGAATTGTGCGACAGCGTCTGGGACGTCCTGGCCGGGACCGTTCCCGCGAAGGACGACATCCTGATCTATGACGGGACGGGACGGCAGTCCGCCGTCTCCTGCGCCCTGAAACTCGCGCGCGAAGGAAAAACTGTCCGGATCGCAACGCCGGACGAGACGCTGGCGGTGGAAATGCCCTATCCGGACAAGGCAGGCTTCCGCAAGGAACTGGCCCTCCTCGGCGTGGAATGCACGCCCTATGTCAGGCTCCGCCGGCTTGTCGGGGAAAAGGGTCGCCTCGTCGCGAAATTCCGGCATGAACTCACCGATGCCGGGATGGAACTTGGCGCCAGGCAGGTCATTGTCGAGCACGGCACCACACCGGCCGCCGACCTGTTCCACGATTTAAGAGCGGCATCCAGCAATGATGGGATAACGGATATAGACTTCATCCTCGGACGCGCGCCAGCCAAGGTAATGGCGGAATCCCGTCGAACCGGTTTTCAACTCCATCGCATCGGCGACGCGGTTTCCAGCCGGGATATCTATTCGTCCATACAGGACGCCTTCCGCCTTTGTTCTCGGATTTGATCTAAGGGGATAGCATCGATCAGATTCAACTCTCATCGGCAGCGGTCGCCACATCCGGCTTTCTCTCCTGCCGCACGACGACGAAGGCGCCGACGATAACCAGGAGCGCCATCGCGAACCAGGTGATCGCATATTGGAGATGGGCGTTGCGGAAATGGATGCGCGTCAGGCCGCCGACCGGCAGGCCTCCCGGATTGGGTGTGGAATCGGCATCGACGAAATAGGGTGCGACATCGGAGAGATGCCGCGCCTTGGCGATCGCCGCGACATCGCGTGAATACCACCTGTTCTGGTCGGGCTTGTTGCCGCGCAGGAATGTTCCGCCCGGCTCGCTTATCCGCAGGAGACCGGTGATCGTGACTTCACCCTGCACTTGCCCCAGCGGGCGGGTGGCCGGATCGCGCTTGTCGGTAGGGACGAAGCCGCGATCGATGAGAACGATGGTGCCGTCGTCCCGCTTTAGCGGCGTCATGACCCAGTATCCCGGCCCGAGATCGGTGGCGGTATAGACCAGCGTTTCCTTATCGTTCAGCAGACGGCCCTTCAGCCGCACATCAAGATATTCGTCGCGCTGGGCGGTGACACCGGGCCATTGCTTCGGTCCGGGCGCCGCGACGGGCGCGGCATGCACGCGCTGGTCGACCCGCGCGATCAGCGCAAGTTTCCAGTTCCGCCTTTCGACCTGCCAGACGCCGAGGCCGATGAAGGTCGCGAACAGGATGAGGCCGAGAACCGCCAGACCGATATGACTGGCCCTGGAGCGTCCGCCCGACCTGCTTTCGGCACGGCTCATATCCTTCGAGGCCGGCGATCAGCCCGGATGGCCTGTCATCATGCCCGGCATCATATTGAGGTCGAGATGGTACATCACCCAGAGCGAGCCGACGATCCCGATCACCACCAGGACCACCGTGAAGATCAGGGCCAACATATTCCATCCACCCTCGGAGTGGGCGTCAAGATGGAGGAAATAGATCATGTGCACAACGATCTGAACGATCGCGAAGACCATGATCAAGATGCCGGTGGCGACCGCATTGTCGAGCACATTGCCCATGACCAGCCAGAACGGGATCACGGTCAATACGACCGCCAGGCCGAAGCCGGTAAGATAACCTTTCAGCGTGCCGTGCGGCGCGTCCGCCAAAGCGTGATGGCCGTCGGCGGCGTGCGTTGCGTGTGCGTCCGAACTCATCAGAGGACTCCCAGCAGATAAACGACGGAGAAGACGCCGATCCAGATGACGTCGAGGAAGTGCCAGAACATGCTGAAGCACATCAGCCGGCGCGTGTTCTCGTGGATAAGGCCCTTGCGGGCGATCTGCACCATCAGCGTGATCAGCCAGATGATGCCGATGGTGACGTGCGTGCCATGGGTGCCCACCAGCGTGAAGAAGGCCGACAGATAGGCGCTGCGCTGCGGGCCGGCGCCCTCGGCGACCAGACCGAAGAATTCGCGCAGTTCGAGCCCGACGAAAGCCGCGCCGAAGAGACCGGTGACGAGCAGCCAGAACAGCGTCGCCGCCTTTCTGTTCCTCACCATTTCGAGCATGGCGAAGCCGCAGGTGATCGACGAAATGAGCAGCATAGCCGTGTTCAGTGCGACGGTCGGGATCTCCAGCACCTCCTGCGGTGTCGGGCCGCCGGCATAGCGATCCCTGAGCACGCCGAAGGTGGCGAAGAGCACGGCGAAGATGAGCGTGTCGCTCATGATGTAGATCCAGAAGCCGAGCAGCGTGCTGCTGTGCGGGTGCTCTTCTTCCGTCACGTAAAAGGCCGGTGTGCCGGCAGTTTGGAGGGCGGTTTCAGTGGTCATTGTTCGCCCTCACGCATGCTGGGCGAGCAATGCGGTGCGCTCGCCTTCCTTTAGAGCGACCGTCTCGGCGGGAATGTCGTAGTCGCGGTTGTAATTGAAGGTATGGGTGATGGCGACGACGACCATCGCCGCGAAGCTTAGCGCCGCCAGCCACCACATGTACCAGATCATGCCGAAAGCAAAGCCCACGGCAAGGCCTGCAAGGATCGCGCCCGTGCCGGTATTTCTCGGCATGTGGATCGGCCGGAAGCCTTCAAGCGGACGGACATAGCCGCGTGTCTTCATGTCCCACCACGCGTCATGGTCGTAGACGATCGGGGTGAAGGCGAAATTGTATTCCGGTGGCGGCGAAGAGGTCGACCATTCGAGCGTGCGGGCATCCCACAGATCGCCGGTTGTGTCGCGCAGCGCCTCGCGCTTCATGATGCTGACCCCGAACTGGACGAACATCGCCAGGATGCCGCCCGCTATCATCACCGCCCCGAAAGCAGCGATGACGAACCAGATCTGCAGCGACGGATCGTCGAAATGATTGAGGCGGCGGGTGATCCCCATCAGGCCGAGCGCGTAGAGCGGCATGAAGGCGAGATAGAAACCGGGAACCCAAAGCCAGAACGAGATCTTGCCCCAGAAGGGATCGAGCCTGAAGCCGAAGGCCTTCGGGAACCAGAAATTGATCGCCGCGAAGATGCCGAAGAGCACGCCGCCGATGATCACGTTATGGAAATGCGCGATAAGGAAGAGCGAATTGTGCAGCACGAAATCCGCCGGCGGAACCGCGAGCATGACGCCTGTCATGCCGCCGATGACGAAGGTCAGCATGAAGGCGACCGTCCACATCATCGGTAGTTCGAAGCGGATACGGCCTTTATACATGGTGAACAGCCAGTTGAAGATCTTCGCTCCCGTCGGGATCGAGATGATCATCGTGGTGATGCCGAAGAAGGAGTTGACGCTGGCGCCGGAGCCCATCGTGAAGAAATGATGCAGCCACACGAGATAGGAAAGGATCGTGATGACGATCGTCGCGTAGACCATCGAAACATAGCCGAAGAGCCGCTTGCCGCAGAAGGTCGACACGACTTCCGAATACACGCCGAAGCAGGGCAGGATGAGGATATAGACCTCGGGATGGCCCCAGATCCAGATGAGGTTGACATACATCATCTGGTCGCCGCCGGCGGTGTTGGTGAAGAAATGCGTGCCGGCGTAGCGGTCGAGCGTCAGCAATGCCAGAACGGCGGTCAGCACCGGGAAGGCGGCGACGATCAGGATGTTGGTGCACAGCGCCGTCCAGGTGAAGACCGGCATCTTCATCATGCTCATGCCCGGCGCGCGCATCTTGATGATCGTCGCGACCAGATTGACGCCCGACAGCAACGTTCCGAGGCCTGCGACCTGCAGGCCCCATATGTAATAATCGACGCCCGTTCCTGGACTGTAGGCGAGTTCCGATAGCGGTGGATAGGCGAGCCATCCGGTTTGGGCAAACTCGCCGAGGAACAGCGAGATCATGACGATCACCGCGCCCGCGGCCGTCATCCAGAAGCTGAAATTGTTGAGGAACGGAAAGGCGACGTCACGCGCGCCGATCTGCAGGGGCACGACGAAGTTCATCAGTCCGGTGATCAGCGGCATCGCCGCGAAGAAGATCATGATCACGCCATGGGCGGTGAAGATCTGGTCGTAATGGTGCGGCGGCAGGTAGCCTTGATTCGCGCCGAAGGCGACCGCCTGCTGGGCGCGCATCATGATGGCGTCGGAAAAGCCGCGCACGAACATGACGAGGCCGAGAATGATATACATCACACCGATCTTCTTGTGGTCGATGCTCGTGATCCACTCGTCCCAGAGATAACCCCATTTGCGGAAATAGGTGATAGCGGCGAGGACGGCGATGCCGCCGGCCGCAACGACGAAGAATGTGTAAAAGACGATCGTTTCCGGCAGGATATCCTGCCAGGTCAGACGTCCGAAGATGAATTTCCACAGATCGGGGTTTGAAAACATCGTCTTGCTCTGCTTTTCCGTACGATCGCGACGCCGCGCGCCGCCTATGCAATTTCTGTAGGGTCGTCAGTCCTTGGCCATGGCGCCCGAATTGGAACCGGCGGTCTTGGCCATATGTGGCTCCATGTGGGAGGAGTGTTCGGCCATGCCCGGCATGTCCGACATCCCATCCACGCCGGCGCTCTCCATATGATGCTCGTGATGCGTGGGCATCATCTTGTCCATGCAGGTCTGGTTTTGGCCGACGCACCTGTTCAGGATGTCGTGGTAAAGATTGGCCGCGACCGATTTGTAATAGTGCACGGGAACGGCTTGGCTCGGCTTCGCCAGGGCCTCGTAGGCCGCCACGCTCAGATCGTCGCCGCCCTTCTTCACCTTTTCGACCCAGGCCTTGAAATCGGCGTCGCTCATGCCGTGGAACTTGAAATTCATGTTGGAGAAGCCGGCGCCGCTGTAATTGGCCGAGAAGCCGTCATAGATGCCCGGCTTGTTGATGACGGCGTGAAGCTTGGTCTCCATGCCGGCCATGGAGTAGATCTGGCCCGCCAGTGCCGGAACGTAGAACGAGTTCATCAGGTCCGACGAGGTGATCTTGAAATAGATCGGCGTGTTCACCGGAGCGGCGAGTTCGTTGACGGTAGCGATCCCCTCCTCCGGATAGAGGAACAGCCACTTCCAGTTCATCGATACGACTTCGACTGTCAGCGGCTTGTGCTGCGCTGTCACCGCCTGGTTCGCATCGATCTTTTCGAGCGGCCGGTAAGGGTCGAGCGTGTGCGTGCTGACCCAGGTGATGGCGCCGAGCGCTATGATGATGGCAAGCGGAGCGGACCAGATGACGACTTCGAGCCTGGTCGAGTGATGCCAGTCCGGCCGATACTCGGCATTCCTGTTCCCCTGCCGGTATTTCCAGGCGAAGAGCGCCGTCAGGATCATCACCGGAACGATGATCAAAAGCATCAGGATCGTCGAAATGATGATAATGTCGCGCTGCTGCGTTGCGATATATCCGGACGGATGCAGCACCACCATGTTGCACCCGCTCAGCGCGAGCATCGCAGGCAGGGTGAGGGATCCCAACAGTAATTTTCTCAACATGAATGCATCCCGCCGACCCGGCAAGCCAGGCCTAAATTTGTTTCAACCATGCAGAAACCTGCTGGAATCGAACGCACGCGCAGGACGCCGCCGGCCATGACAGCCGGATGCCCTGACACGCCTCCCAGCATCGACAATCTGCATTTCCGCGCGATCGAAGGTCCAACCGTGGTCGCCGGAATTGCTGCACCTGCTAACGACTTTCACCTTGCCTGTCACCCCCTTTCGCGGGGTTCGTTTGTCGCAGGGAAGAGATGTCGCAGTCCGGGTATTTGGGTGCCGTTGGGGAAGTCTACAGGGAACGAAGCGGGGGCTGCAACCATTTGACGCATATCGAAGCGCGGCGCATAGTTGCTGGCGGACTTGGAGGAGTCTGGTTGGCCGCCTGACGCGGCGAACAGAAAGAGGGATGGAATGAGCACTGTTATGCAGTCGAACTACACGGATGTGGCGTCCACGGGCCTCGAGCGCGACGCGCGTCAAGGCATGATGCCACGGCGAATTGATCCCGGCCGAATCGCCATCGGCGTCGTCATCGGCCGTACGTCCGAATTCTTCGACTTTTTCGTCTACTGCATCGCCTCGGTGCTGGTCTTCCCGAAATTTCTGTTTCCGCACCTCGATCCCATGAGCGCGATGCTCTCGTCGTTTGCCATCTTCTCGCTTGCCTTCATCGCACGGCCGATCGGCTCCCTTATCTTCATGCGTGTCGACCGCAAGCATGGCCGCGGCGTCAAGCTGACCGTCGCCATGCTGCTCCTCGGCTTCGCCACCGCGGCCATGGCGTTCCTGCCCGGCTATGCCGATATCGGCTATTACGCCGTGTGGTTCCTCGTCGTCCTGCGCTTCGCTCAAGGCCTGGCGCTCGGCGGCGCCTGGGATGGGCTGGCCTCGCTCCTGGCATTGAACGCCCCCGACAACAAGCGCGGCTGGTACGCCATGATGCCGCAACTCGGCGCGCCGCTCGGCTTCATGCTCGCCTCGGCGCTCTTCGCCTATTTCGTCTCCAGCCTGTCGGAGGCCGATTTCATCGACTGGGGCTGGCGCTTTCCCTTCTTCGTCGCCTTCGCCATCAATGTGGTGGCGCTCTTCGCCCGCCTCAGGCTGGTAATGACGGCGGAATTCGTCGCCCTGCTCGAACGCAACGAGCTTCAGGCGGAGCGCGTCCGCGCGACCTTCCGCGCCAATGGCAAATCGATCGTCATCGGCGCCTTCGTCCCGCTGGCGAGCTATGCGCTGTTCCATCTCGTGACGGTGTTTCCGCTGAGCTGGGTGGTGCTGTACACGAGGGATTCCATCAGCCATTTCCTGTCCGTCCAGATCATCGGCGGCCTTGTCGGCGCCGGCACCATCGTCCTGTCGGGCATCCTGGCCGACAGGATCGGCCGCCGCCGGCTGCTCGGCTGGGCCGCTGTTCTCATCGGCATCGGTGGATTTTTGACGCCATTCCTCTACGACAGGGGCGTTTTTGGCGAAGACCTCATCGTCGTCCTCGGCTTTGCCTTGCTCGGCCTGTCCTTTGGCCAGGCTTCGGGCGCCGTCGCCTCGAACTTCCAGAAGGCCTACCGTTATTCGGCCTCCGCGATCACGTCCGACCTGGCCTGGCTGATCGGCGCCGGCTTCGCTCCATTGGTGGCTTTGGAGCTATGCAATCTCTACGGCCTGGTCGCGGTCGGCATCTATCTTCTCTCCGGTGCGGTCGCGACGCTCCTGGCGCTTTATTTCAATCACCAGATGCTGACGATCCGCGATTGATCGCGGATCGCCGATGGAGAGGAACCCGCAGGTTAAACGCCTCGCCGGCAAGCCGCTTCCGCGCTTCTACTGGTGTCCATACGCTGTTATAGGAAAAGCCATGCGGTTGTCTTGTGGATAGGGGGCCGTAAAGCTTGAAAGATGCATCGAATGACATCACAGGCTTTTTGCGGGAGGATTCTTCCTGTAGAAGCGAAGCCGGATGCGGGTCGTTGGTCATCGTGCCAATAAGAGGGACAAAAGAATGAAAAGGGAAAAATACATCATGGATCGTCGCGTCGTTCTGGCCGGTGTGGCCACTATCGCTCTGATCGGCCTGGGGGGAGGCCATTCACGGGCCGATGAATTGCAGCAGATCAAGCAGAAGGGCACCCTCACCGTTGGCGTGAAAGCCGACTACCCGCCCTTCGGTTTCCGCCAGGCGAACGGCGATATTGTCGGCATCGAGCCGGATATGGCGCGTGACCTGGCCAAGCGCCTCGGCGTCAAGATCGCGCTGGTGCCGGTGGTCGCTTCGAACCGCATCCAGTTCCTGCAGCAGGGCCGGATCGACGTCATGATTGCGACAATGAACTATACGGCGGAGCGCGCCAAGCAGGTCCAGTTCGTCCCGCCGAACTACTACGCCTCGGGCTACAACGTCATGGTTCCCAAGGCGATGAAGGCGACGTCCTGGGACGCGCTGAAGGGCAAGACCATCTGCGCCATCCAGGGCTCGTTCTACAATCGCGGCGCCTCGGAGAAATACGGCTTGCAGCTGAGCGCCTTCGCGGGCGTGGCGGAAGCCCTGACCGCGCTGAAACAGGGCCGCTGCGTCGGCTTCCTCTATGACGACACCGCGATCGAAGGTCAGTTGCTGAAATCGGAATGGTCGTCCTATGACATGCCGTTGCCGAGTCAGGACGCCGAGCCATGGGGCATTTCGGTGAAAAAAGGCGAGGATAAGCTGGCCGCGAAAATTCACGACGCTATTGTCGATTGGAACAAGACCGGATTTATCCTGAAGCTCGAGACGAAGTACGGGATCAAGCATCATTCGCCTTTCGTGGTTAAAGCGCACGACGAAGCCAAAAAGGGATAAGGCGTGATCCTGGCGGGGCAGGGGAGGCGACCGTGAGCGGCTTCGCCTCCTTTTTCCAGCATCTCGCGGCCTCGGGAATCGACTTACCCTACTTCTACGATTCCTTTGACGCCGCGCGGTTCTGGGGCGGGCTTCTTCTGACGATCGAACTGTCCGTCGTGACGATCGCGGCGAGCACTCTGATCGGCATTATCGGCGCCTGGATGCAGGCGAGCCGGGCAGGTATCGCACGCGCGATTGCGAACGCCTATGTCGAACTGTTCCGCAATACACCGCCGCTGGTGCAGATCTATTTCTTCTATTTCGGCATGTCGACATTGCTGCCGACGGTGCAGAACGCCTATGGCCAGCAATTGCCGCTGCTCGGCGGCTTCGCCTGGGCGGCGTTGTCGCTGTCGCTTTATGCGGGCTCCTTCAACGTCGAAATCTTCCGCTCCGGCATCGAGGCGATCCCGAACGCGACGTCCGAAGCGGCGGAGGCGCTCGGCTTCACCAGGATGAAGGCCTACCAGCACATCATCCTGCCGCTGGCGATACGCATCTGCCTGCCGGCGCTGACCAACAACCTCGTCAATCTGATCAAGACGACGACGCTCGCCTATGCCATCGCGGTGCCGGAACTGCTTTATGTCTCCGGCCAGATATGGTCCGACCGCGGCAATGTGCCGGAGATGATGGTGACGCTCCTGGTGATCTATCTCATCCTCGTCGGCATCCTGGTCGCCTTCATGCGCGGATTGGAGCGGGCGCTGAAAAAGCCGGGACTCGGCACATGAGCGACGGGCGCATCCTTCCGGTCATCCATCAGGTGGGAGCCGCGCTCAAGGCGAAAGGCCTGCCGGTGACGCGGCTGCGGGCCTGGCATGTGCTTTTTCCGCTTTGGCTGATTCTCGCCGGCGCTACGGCGCACGCCGCCTCGGACCCCGCCGCGCCCGGCATCTTGTCCGTGCTGCTGCGTTGGTCGCCGTTGCTCCTGCGCGGCTTTGTCTTCAACATCGTCATCTCGCTTCTGTCGATGCTGCTCGGCACCATCCTTGGCCTCTGGCTCGGCCTTTGCCTGGTATCGCAGCATTCCGTCATACGCGCACCGGCGCTTGCGGCCACCGAATTCTTCCGCAATGCTCCCTGGCTGGTCCTCTTGTTCTTCGTCACCTTCATGCTGCCCTTCCAGATGGAAATCGGGCATTTTACCATCCCGTTTCCCGGCTGGATAAAGGCCGTGCTCGGCCTGGCGCTCGCCATCATGGCGAATGTCGCCGAAATCGTGCGCGGCGCGGTGCAGTCGATCCATCCCGGCCAATGGGAGGCGTCGGAGGCGCTCGGCTTTACCCGCAGCCAGCAGATGTGGCGGATCATCCTGCCGCAATGCATCAAGCGCATGATCCCGCCATGGATGAACCTCTATGCCATCGTCACCATGTCGACGACCCTTGCCTCGATCATCGGCGTTAATGAGGTCGTGACGCTGGCCAGCCAGGTGCAGGCGGCCGAGGGCGGTCGGACCGATCTGCTGGCCCCCATCTACGGCTACGTGCTGCTGCTTTTCTTCATCTATTCCTATCCGATCTCGGTGTGGACGCGACGGCTGGAGCGCAAATATGCGACGCGCTGATTGTCCGCCCCTAAGTCTAGGAGACCATGAGACATGACCCGCCGCGGCGACGACCAGCCAACCGGATGGACGCCGGACCAGCCGATCGTCCACATCCAGGACCTGCACAAGGCCTTCGGTGAAGTCGAAGTGCTGAAAGGCGTCAGTCTCGATGTCGCCAAGGGCGAGGTGATCTGCATCATCGGCCCGTCTGGCTCAGGCAAGTCGACGCTGATCCGCTGCGTCAACGCGCTCACCCCGTTCCAGAGCGGAACCGTGAAACTGATGGGGATCGATGTCGGCGATCCGGCGCTCGACAAGCTCAGGCTGCGCAAGCATGTCGGCATGGTTTTCCAGCAATACAACCTGTTCCCTCACCGCACGGCGCTGCAGAATGTCATGATGGCGCCGCTTTACGTGCTTAAGCGGCCGAAGGCGGAAGTGGAGGCGCAGGCCTATGCGCTGTTGAAGAAGGTGCGTCTGGAAGGCCGCGAGCACGCCTATCCAGGCGAGATGTCGGGCGGCCAGCAGCAGCGCGTCGCCATCGCCCGCAGCCTTGCGATGCAGCCCGACGTGATGCTCTTCGACGAGGTTACGGCGGCGCTCGATCCGGAAACGGTGAAGGAAGTGCTCGTCACCATTCGAGAACTGGCGCAGGAGGGCATGACCTGCCTCCTGGTAACGCATGAAATGGGTTTCGCCCGCGAAGTGGCGAACCATATCTATTTCACCGATCGCGGCGTCATCGTCGAGCATGGGCCGCCAGACCAGTTCTTCCGTAACCCGAGCGACCCGCGCACAAAGGCCTTCCTCAACCAGGTGCTGTAGCGGCTGTCTGGAGCTTGATCCGGAAAGGTGGATTCCAGCTCCCGAAAGCATCATGCTCGGGAGATAAAGAGCATGGCGTGCTCAACGTGATTGCGGCATGCTCTGACGCCAAGGCCCGAAGAGAATGAGGAGCAGAAAAGATGCAATTGCCAAAAGGTCTGCTTGTCGGTCGCATCTGGCGGCCTGAACTTGGTGGGCCGTCGATTGTCACGATACGCGGCGAACGGGTGATCGACATCACCTGCCGTGAATTCCCCACCATGCGCGACCTGCTTGAACAGGACGATCCGGTTTTCCTCGTGCGCGCGGCGGATGGGACGGATGTCGGCTCTGTCGATGAGATCGCCGCGCAGTCCGTCGAGCCCACCCCCGACGTGGCGAAAGCCCATCTTCTCGCGCCGTGCGACTTGCAGGCGGTGAAGGCCTGCGGCGTGACCTTTGCGCGCTCGATGGTCGAACGTGTGATCGAGGAACGGGCTGCGGGAAACCCGGCATTGGCGGAGAAGATCCGCGCGCGCGTCGCCTCGATCATCGGCGACAGCCTGCGCAATCTGAAGGCCGGCTCCGCCGAGGCCGCCAAGGTCAAGGCGGCGCTGATCGACGAAGGCCTGTGGTCACAATATCTTGAAGTCGGCATCGGGCCGGACGCGGAGGTTTTCTCCAAGGCGCAGATCATGTCGTCGGTCGGCTATGGCGCCTCGGTCGGCCTGCACCCGATTTCCAGATGGAACAATCCCGAGCCTGAAGTCGTGCTGGCGGTGAACAGCAAGGGGCGCGTGAAGGGCGCGACGCTCGGCAACGACGTCAATCTGCGCGACGTGGAGGGGCGCTCGGCGCTCCTTCTCTCGAAGGCGAAGGACAACAACGCTTCCTCCGCGATCGGCCCGTTCATCCGGCTCTTCGACGACGGTTTCGGCATGGACGACGTCCGCGATGCCGAACTCGCGCTCAGGATCGAGGGGGAGGACGGTTTCGTGCTGGACGGTCATTCCTCGATGAAGGAGATCAGCCGCGACCCGTTCGATCTGGTGGCGCAGACAGTGGGTCGGCATCATCAATACCCGGACGGCTTCGTGCTCTATCTCGGAACGCTCTTCGCGCCGGTTGAGGACCGGGACGTGCCGGGCGAAGGTTTCACCCACAAGATCGGCGACCGGGTCTCGATTTCGACTCCGTCGCTTGGAACCTTGGCCAACACGGTGCGGCTTTCCACGGAATGTCCGCCATGGACGTTCGGCGCGACTGCTTTGATGCGGAACCTGGCGAAGCGCGGGCTGCTTTGAAAGCCAAGTCTGCGGTGTTGGAAAACTTACGCGATACAAATGTCATCGAGCGTGAACATAAGCTTGAAGGCGGCAAATGGATGCCATAGTGTGCGCGCTGCGCTGATCTGACGGTCGCGCGTCTTCCGGGAGGAACAGGATATGCATCGCAGAGAATTGATGAGAATGATGGCTGCCGGCGCTGGTGCGGCGGCCTTCGGCGGTACGTTCGCGCGCGTCGCCTTCGCCGACGAGGAGAAATGCCTTTTGCCGGCGAAATCGGACACGCCGATGGTGTCGTGGAAGAAGAAGGACGGCCCTTACAAGATCGCGCTGTCGAACTCCTATATCGGCAACACCTGGCGCACCGAGATGGTGCAGATCGCCAAGGCCTATACGGAGCTTCCCGACGTCAAGCCGCACATCGCCAGTTTTCAGGTATCGAGTTCGGGCAACGACGTGAATGCGCAGATCGCGCAGATCAACCAGATGATCCTCTCCGGCGTCGACGCCATCGTTATCGACGCGGCGACGCCGACGGGCCTGAATTCGGTGATCGACCAGGCCGTCGACAACGGCATTCTCGTCGTCTCGTTCGACAGTCTGGTGACGACGAAGAAGGCTGTCATCGTCAATGAAGACAATTACGAAATGGGCAAGAAATGGGCCGATTTCATAGTCGAAAAGATGGGTGACACAGGCAATGTCCTGATGGTGCGCGGCGTCGCGGGAACCTTCGTCGACCAGGAGCGCACGCGCGCGGCCAAGGATGTCTTCGGCAAGCACCAGGGCATCAAGACCACCGAAGTCTATGGCGACTGGGATGACGGCACGGCGCAGAAAGTGACCGCCAACGCGCTCGCCAGCGGCACGAAGTTCAACGGGGTGTGGTGCCAGGGAGGCGATACAGGCGTCATCCGCGCCTTCCAGCAGGCAGGCGCCGCTATTCCTCCGATCGCGGGCGAAGCGGAGAACGGTTTCCGCAAGCTTGCCGCGCAGCTGAAATTCCCGATGCTGTCGATCGGCCAGTCGCCGGCATTATCGGCGCTGTCGATCAAGGCCGCGATCGCCATCCTGCAGGGACAGAAGGTGCCGCAGGCGATCAACGTCCCGCTGCCCACGGCGACGACGGATACGTTGAAGGCCGGCGTCAATTATTTCCCCGACCTGCCGGACAGTTTCTTCACGCCAATCAATATTGTCGAATGCGGCCTGCAGTTCGATATCAAGACCATATTGAAGCAAAAGGTTTAGGCGCGGCAGCGGGGGGAACATCCCTGTGACGAGCCACCGGAGGCTTCACCATTGACGAGCGTTGAAACGAGCCCGGCGAAGCGGGCCGAGGGTGGCGTGCTGCTCGAGGCTCGCGGCATATCGAAGAGCTTCGGTGGCGTCCACGCGTTGAGCGATGCCGACTTCGTCTGCCGGGGGGGCGAGATTCACGCCCTCCTCGGAGCCAATGGCGCCGGAAAGAGCACGCTGGTCAAGATTTTGAGCGGCGTGCAGCAGCCCGATGCGGGCACGATCCGGATCGCTGGAGAAGAAGTCACCTTCTCCGGACCGGCGGACGCCGCTTCAAAGGGGGTTTCCACCGTTTTCCAGGAACTCTCCCTTTTCACCCATCTGAGTGTCGCCCAGAATATCATGATCGGCCACGAGCCGACCGGAGCTCTCGGCCAGATCAATCGCGGGCAGATGCGCGCTAGGGTGAAAAGCCTTTTCGAAAGCCTCGGCATCACGCATCTGAAGCCCGAGGCGCTCGTTTCCGAACTGTCGCTCGCCGATCGCCAGCTGGTGGAAATCTTCAAGGCGCTCTCGCGTAACCCCCGACTTCTCATCCTCGACGAGGGTACGTCGGCGCTTGGCCGCCAGGAGGTCGAGCGGCTTTTCGAGCTTTTGCGCAAGCTGGCGAAGAACGGCACGTCCGTTGTTTTCATTTCGCACCGAATGAGTGAAATTCGAGAATTCGTCGATCGAATGAGCATCTTCCGCAACGGCCGCTATGTCGCGAGCGTCGACGCCGCCGAATGCAGCGACGAGGAAATTGTCGAGATGATGCTCGGCGAGCGTGTCGAGCGTACTTTTCCCCAACGCAATGTCGTTGCTGCCGACGCCAAGCCCCTTCTGGAGGTCGACCGCCTCTCCGGCGGATCGAAAATCAAGGATGTCAGCTTTTCCGTCAGGCGTGGAGAAGTGGTCGGCATTGCCGGACTGGAGGGGCAAGGCCAGGGCGAATTGCTGCTGGCGCTGTTCGGCGCCTACCGCCGGCTGACAGGGGAGGTTCGGATCGACGGCAAGCCGGCGCGGCTCGGCACGCCCTGGCGGGCGAAAGAGGCGGGTATCGCGCTCATTCCCGAGGATCGTAAGACGGAGGGGCTGATTCTGCCGATGAGCGTCCGCGATAATATCAGTTTCGCCACCCTGCCGAAATATGGCAGTCTCGGCTTCGTCTCGCCGACACGCGAGCGCGCTTTCGTCGAAGGGATGATCAAGCGGCTTTCGGTGCGTGTCGGTTCGATGGAACAGCCGGCGCGCTCGCTATCAGGCGGCAACCAGCAGAAGCTGGTCATCGCCAAATGGCTCGAGGCCGGCTCCGATATCTTCCTCTTTTACGATCCGACGCGCGGTATCGATGTCGGCACCAAGCATGCTTTCTACGAGCTGATCACCAACCTGACCAAACAGGGCAAGGCTGTCGTGCTCTACACGACCGAGCCGGTCGAACTGATCGGACTCTGCCATCGGGTCCTGATCATGGATGATGGTGCGATCGTCGCCGAATTGTCCGGCGCCGAAATCACCGAGGAGAACATCTTGTCGGCGTCTCTCGGCCTTAAGCGGAAGGCGCCGAACGGGTCGGCCGGGACGGAGGCGCGGCCATGAATCTCCGGCGCTACAAGACCTCGCTGGTGGCGATCGCCGCGCTTGCCCTGTTGCTCGCCTATTATTGGTACAGGCAGCCGCTGATCCTTTCGCCTTTCGGCCTGAGGACGCTCGCGAACCAGGGAACGACTCTGGCGCTCGCCGCATTGGCCCAATTGATCGTGGTTTTGACGGGAGGCGTCGATCTCTCGGTCGGCGCCATCGTCGGGCTCTCCAACTGCGTCGCCGCCACCTATATGGGGACCGGTCCGGCGAGCGTTGTCGGCGTCGTCATCCTGACCCTCGCGGTCGGCACGGTGGCCGGCATGATCAACGGGATTTTCGTCGCCTATGGCCGCATCCAGCCGATCATCGTCACGTTGGCGACGCTCTATGTCTATTCCGGCATTGCGCTTCTCATCCGACCCCAGCCCGGCGGCTCCGTGCCCGATTTCTATGCGCACGCGCTGACAAGCGCCTGGGGCTACCTCCCCTACGCCTTCGTCGTCGTGCTCGTCGTCGCGCTTCTCATCTGGACGCCGATCATGCGCACGCGCCTCGGCACGGCAATCTATGCCGTCGGCGACAATCCGGGCGGCGCGCATATGTCGGCGATCAACGTCAATCGGACCCTGATCGCGGCCTACGCGATGGGCGGTTTCTATGCCGCTTGCGCCGGGCTGTTCCTGACGGCGCAGACGACCTCGGGCGACGCCAACGTCGGCACCACCTATACGCTGAATTCCGTCGCAGCAGTCGTTTTCGGCGGCGCGCTGCTCGGCGGCGGGCGCGGGGTCGCGCTCGGGCCGATCGTGGCAGCCTATTTCATCTCGATCATCATCAGCGTGCTCTTCGCGTCCGGCGTCTCGCCCTTCTACCAGAGTATCTTCCAGGGCGGCATCCTGATCGTCGTCCTCGTCTTCGGCAACGCCTGGACGCTTCGCGCGCGCAATTGGCTTGCCGTGTTGAGGAACTGATCGATGGCTAGTGCCGAAACCGTCAAGCCCAGATCTTTCACCGCTTGGATGAGCAATGGCGTGGCTGTCGCCTACCTCCTGCTCGCGGTCCTGATCGTTGCAGCGATCCTCTACAATCCGCACTTCGCCTCGATGGGCAATGTGAGGGCGCAATTGCAGATCGCATCCTTCATCGGGATCATCGCGATCGGCCAGACCCTCGTCATCCTGACGGGTCAGATCGATCTCTCCGTGCCGTGGAACCTAACCTTTTCCGCCATCCTGATGGCGACGCTCTACGCCAACGGCCACAGCGTCGCCGTCGCCATCATAGCTGCGCTTGTCTGCGGCGCCGTCGTCGGCGCGATCAACGCGGTCGGCCTGGCGATCTTCAGGCTGCATTCGCTGGTCTGGACCCTGGCGATGAACGCGCTGCTCGAGGGCCTCACGCTCGTCTACACCAATGCCCAGCCGCCGAAATCCGACGTACCGGACCTCATCCGCTTCCTCGCCATCGGCAGGATCGGCGGCTTTCCGGTCAGTGCGGTGGTGTGGGCGGTGCTCGCGGTGGTGACAATTCTCGTTCTCGCGCGCTCGCGCTTCGGGCGATATCTCTATGCGATTGGCAACAATGAGGCCGCCCTGTTCCTCTCCGGTGTCGACAGCCGCAAGGTCTATTTCGGCGCCTTCATCATTTCCGGCATGTGCGCTTCGATTGCCGGCCTGCTTCTGACCGGCTATGCCTCGCAAACCTATCTCGGCATGGGCAATGACTATCTCCTGATACCGATCGCCGCCGTCATCATGGGCGGCACCAATATCATGGGAGGCTCGGGCGGCTATGTCGGCTCGATCGCCGGAGCGCTGATCGTCGTGCTCCTGCAGTCCATCCTGTCGACCGCGCAGATCGGCCAGGCGGGCAAGAACATCGTCTTCGGCGCCATCATCCTCGGCATGGTGCTTCTTTATGCGCGCGAAACACGGCCGACCGATTGAGGCAGATACGGAAAGGAAAGATATGAGCATCTTCGAGCTGTACGATCCGCGCTTCAGGCGCCTGCACATCGCAACGGCGCGACTCGACAAGCTCTATTCGGAATGCCGCTGGGCGGAAGGGCCGGCCTATTTCCCGGCGGGCCGTTATCTCGTCTGGTCGGACAATCCGAACAACCGCATGCTGCGTTTTGACGAATGCAGCGGCCAGGTCAGCGTCTTCCGCAGCCCGTCCAACTATTCCAACGGCAATACGGTGGACCGTTCCGGCCGGCTCGTTTCCTGCGAGCATGGCGGTCGCCGCGTCTCGCGCACCGAATTCGACGGCCGCGTCATCGCCATCGCCGACAGCTATGACGGCAAGCGGTTGAACAGCCCGAACGACGTCGTCGTCAAGTCGGACGGCAGCATCTGGTTCACCGATCCGAGCTACGGCATCGATTCCGACTACGAGGGTCATAAGGCCGAAAGCGAGCAGAAGGCGAACCGTGTCTATCGCGTTGATCCGCGGAACGGCGCGATAACGGTCGTTGCCGATGATTTCGTCCAGCCGAACGGGCTCGCCTTCTCGCCGGACGAAAAGATTCTCTATATCGTCGATACCGGGCGCACGCATCGCGACGATGCGCCGGCGCATATCCGCAAATTCGCGGTTTCGGATGACGGGAAGCTTTCGGGCGGCGCGATTTTCGCCGACTGCACGGCGGGGCTTTTCGACGGCTTCCGCCTCGACACCGCCGGTCGCATCTGGACGAGCGCCGCCGATGGCGTCCATTGCTACGACCCGGACGGGACGCTCATCGGTAAGATCAGGGTGCCGGAAATCGTCGCCAATGTCTGTTTCGGCGGCGAGAAGCGCAACTATCTCTATATATGCGGCACGACATCGCTTTACGGCGTCCGCCTGCCGGTCAACGGCGTGGCGCAGCCCTGAGGTCGGTCGATTCTCAAACGCCTGTGACGAGCTTCGCCATGACGACGATGATCGCGACCTGCATGATGCCCTGGCTCGCCACGACATAGTAGAAGCGGCTCATCATCCGGCCGATCTTCGGGCCGTCCGGCTTCGGCTTCTGCAATTCGAAGCAGACGCGCAGGCTTGTCGGCAGGAGATAGCCGAGTCCCTGGATCGTCATCAGCGTGACGAGGACCAGAGCCGCGACGATCCATCCGAATTGCGGCCAGGGCATCTGCGTGAAATCGAGTTCGGCGGCAAGGAACCAGCCGGCCGTACCGGTAATGACGGACAGCGTCGGCATGAGGAAGAGCGTCACCGGCGTCAGCCGGGTGATGATCTCCTTGCGGACGGGAACGGCGACGCTGC
The DNA here is from genome assembly GCA_035547755.1 of Rhizobiaceae bacterium. Taxonomy (GTDB): domain Bacteria; phylum Pseudomonadota; class Alphaproteobacteria; order Rhizobiales; family Rhizobiaceae; genus Mesorhizobium_L. The sequence continues at coordinate 62,103 of DASZUG010000092.1, read as the reverse complement.
GGATGATCGGGCCGATGACGAAGCCCATGAAGAGGTCGATCCCGGTCCACAGCACGCCGCTCATGACGTGAACCCAATTGAGAAACCAGATATTGCCGTAAACGATCGCGGCAATCATCACCAGCAACGCCGCCGCCACATACCACAGATAATGCCACCGGATCAGGTTTTGCCGATCCTCTCGAAATTCTCCTATCGCAGCCATAACTGAAGCTCCCCCAAGCAGGCTGAAAACTATACGCCTGCTCTGCCTTTCTGCCAAATTGCCGTGGCGAACAGGTGCCGTGGCGAACAGGCCGGTTTTCGCCGTGGTCGCCCGCGTATAGCGAAGAAGTAACGATTTCGATGTGGGGGAAGCTTGCCCTCGACTCTTCGCCATAAGCTGTGTCATTGAGAGGCCATGGACATCAAGATCTGCGGATTGAAGACGAAGGAGGCCCTGGACGCGGCGCTTGAAGGCGGCGCCAGCCATGTCGGCTTCATCTTCTTTCCGAAAAGTCCGCGCTTCATCGATCCGACCGCGGCAGGCGCACTGCGCGAGGTCGCGCGCGGGAAAGCGAAGGCGGTCGCCGTTATCGTCGATGCGGACGACGAGACGCTCGACGCAATCGTTGCGGGAATGGTGCCCGACCTGCTGCAATTCCACGGCCGCGAAAGTCCCGAGCGCCTGGCAGAGCTGAAAGCGCGCTACGGCCTTCCTGTCATCAAGGCGCTTCCTATCCGCGAAGCCGGCGACCTTGCCACGATCCGGTCTTTCCTCGGCGTGGCGGACCGTTTCCTTTTTGACGCCAAACCGCCGAAGGGAGCTGAATTGCCTGGAGGGAATGGCGTTTCCTTCGACTGGTCGCTTTTGGCCGGTCTTGACCCCTCGATCGATTATCTGCTGTCCGGCGGGTTGAACGCGGACAATATCGGTGACGCTCTGTCCCTCCTGCAACCGGGGGGAATCGATGTCTCCTCCGGGGTCGAAAGCGCGCCGGGCGTGAAGGATGTGAAACTGATCGTGGATTTCTTCCGCAGCGTGCGGATGGCGCAACGCGAGCGGGCTGCCTAGATCTCGCTTGAGCGTGGACGGTTTACTTTTCGCGCGCCGCGCAATATCGCCATCTTTGCGCCTGACCCGCGTTGGAAACGGCGCGCCCCAATTTCAGGAGATCGGCAGATGAACAAGCCGGCTGAGCCCAATTCCTTCCGCACCGGCCCCGACGAGCAGGGCATGTTCGGCATTTTCGGCGGGCGTTTCGTCGCCGAGACGCTGATGCCGCTCATCCTCGACCTGCAAAAGGAGTGGGATGCGGCGAAGAACGATCCGGCCTTCAAGGCCGAACTCGGCGCGCTTTCAACCTTTTACGCCGGCCGGCCCTCGAAGCTCTATTACGCCGAGGGGCTGACGAAACATCTCGGCGGCGCGAAGATCTATTTCAAGCGCGAGGATCTGAACCACACCGGCTCGCACAAGATCAATAATTCCCTCGGCCAGATCCTGCTTGCCAAGCGCATGGGCAAGAAGCGCATCATCGCCGAAACCGGCGCCGGCCAGCATGGCGTCGCGTCGGCCACCGTTTCGGCTCGTTTCGGCTATCCCTGCGTCGTCTATATGGGCGCGACCGATGTCGAGCGGCAGAAGCCCAATGTCTTCCGCATGAAGCTCCTCGGCGCCGAGGTGCGGCCTGTTTCGGCCGGCCACGGCACGCTGAAGGACGCCATGAACGAAGCGTTGCGCGACTGGGTGACGAATGTCGAGGATACGTATTACCTGATCGGCACGGCTGCCGGCCCGCATCCCTACCCGGAAATGGTGCGCGACTTCCAGTCGGTCATCGGCACGGAGGCGCGCAAGCAAATCCTCGAACAGGAGGGTCGGCTTCCCGACACGATCATCGCCGCCGTCGGCGGCGGCTCCAACGCGATCGGCCTTTTCCATCCCTTTCTCGACGATCGTGACGTCGAGATCATCGGTATTGAGGCCGGCGGCCACGGACTCGATGGTGACGAACATTGCGCGTCGATGAATGCCGGCAGGCCGGGCGTGCTGCACGGCAACCGCACCTATCTCCTGCAGAACGCCGACGGGCAAATCATGGACGGTCATTCCATTTCCGCCGGGCTCGACTATCCCGGCGTCGGTCCGGAGCATAGCTGGCTGCGCGATAGCGGCCGGGTTTCCTATGTTCCGATCCTCGACAACGAGGCGCTGGAGGCGTTCCAGGTGACGACCAAGGTGGAAGGCATTATTCCGGCGCTGGAATCCGCTCACGCCATCGCGCATGCGATAAAGGTGGCGCCGAAGATGCGGCCCGACCAGATCATCATCGTCAACCTGTCCGGCCGCGGCGACAAGGACGTGCATACGGTGGCGCAGATGATGGGCATGGAGATTTGAGGGTGTTGGTGAGCAGGCGCGCTTGTGCTAACCTTCATGTTGCTTAGGGAGTAATCACCATGGGCCGTCATGAACTGGCCTTGAACATCGATGATGTCACCAAGCAGCGTCTCGAAGACGAAGCCCGCTGGCAGCATCAGGACGAAGCGGAAGTCGCGGCGGATGCGATCAGGGTCTATCTCGACCGACAGGCGCATCTGAGAAAGGCACTTGAGACCGCGGCCGCGGAAGCGGATAAAGGCGTTTTCGTCTCAAGCGAAGCCATGATGGGCTGGGTCAAAGACCTCTTCGACGGCAAGAAGACGCCGCCACCCGAGCCAGACGTTTTTCTGCCACCTCGTGGGCGTTCATGAGGATTGTCTTTCTGCCGACGACCGGCCCCGATTTCGATTGGCTCACCGAATACTATCTCAGCATCTTTCCGGAAGGCGGGCCCGGCGCATACCGGCGTCTTGAGCGGGCGCTGACCAACCTTTCGGACAATCCGCGTCTGGGCAAGGCGATTGCGCGAACCGAATATCGCACATATTCAGTTCCACGAACGCCATTCTCCCTGATCTACCGGATCGGCGACGCGGCCATTGAAATTTTGCACGTCTGGGATCAGCGTTCCAATCCGCTTGATCTGGACCTGAACGACGGAACGGCTGAACCATGACCACCCGCATCGACCGCCGCATGGCGAAACTCAAACAGGAGGGCCGGCCGGCGCTCGTCACCTATTTCATGGGCGGCGATCCCGATTACGAAACCTCGCTTTCGATCATGAAGGCGCTCCCGAAGGCGGGCGCCGACATCATCGAACTCGGCATGCCCTTCTCCGATCCGATGGCCGACGGTCCGGCCATCCAGGCCGCAGGTCTGCGCGCCCTGAAGGGCGGCCAGACATTGGTGAAGACGCTTGCCATGGCCCGCGACTTCCGCCGGGAGGACGACGCAACGCCCATTATCATGATGGGCTATTACAATCCGATCTATATCCATGGCGTGGACCGGTTCCTGAAACACGCGGTCGAGGCGGGCATAGACGGGTTGATCGTTGTCGACCTGCCGCCCGAGATGGACGAGGAACTTTGCCTGCCGGCGCTCAAGGCAGGCGTCAATTTCATCCGCCTCGCGACGCCGACGACGGATGACCGTCGCCTGCCGCGCGTCCTCCAGAACACCTCCGGTTTCGTCTATTACGTCTCGATGACCGGCATTACCGGCTCTGCATTGCCGGAGACCAGTCGCATCGGCGAGGCCGTCCGCCGCATCAAGGCGCACACCGAATTGCCGGTCTGCGTCGGCTTCGGCGTCAAGACGGCGGAGCAGGCGCGCGCCGTCGGCCAGTCGGCGGATGGGGTCGTTGTCGGCACGGCGGTGGTAAATGCCATCGCCAATGTGCTCGGGCCGAAGGGAGAAAAGACCGCCGATCCCGCCGAGGCGGTGGCGACGCTGGTATCCGGTCTGGCGCAGGGGGTGCGCTCGGCCAGGCTTGCGCCTGCGGGCTAGATTCTTTGTTTTGCGCAATTCCGGACGCAAAACCGCAGTGCACTTTTGCTGGAATTGCTCTAATTCCCCCCACATTCCATCCTTATCCCGGCGCTGTGACAATCGGAGCGATGCGATGAACTGGATCACCAACTACGTCCGCCCGAAGATCAATTCGATGCTCGGCCGCCGTGAGATGCCGGAAAACCTCTGGATCAAGGACCCCGAGTCCGGGGAAATGGTCTTCCACAAGGATCTGGAGGAAAACCAGTATGTCATCCCTTCCTCCGGGCATCACATGCGCATCTCCGCCAGGGAACGGCTCCGCTATTTCTTCGACGACGGCCGTTACGACGTCATCGACAATCCGAGAGTCGTCGCCGATCCGCTGAAATTCCGCGATGAAAAGCGCTATGCCGAGCGGCTGAAGGAATATCGCGCCAAGACCGGCCAGGACGACACGGTGCTGAGCGCGACGGGCACGATCGAAGGTCTTCCGATCGTCGCGACCGTGCAGGACTTCGCCTTTATGGGCGGGTCGCTCGGGCTCGCCGCGGGCGAGGCGATCGTCAAGGCGTTCGAAACCGCGGTCGCGCGCGAGCGGCCGCTCGTGCTTTTCGCCGCTTCCGGCGGCGCGCGCATGCAGGAAGGAACGCTGTCGCTGATGCAATTGCCGCGCACGACCGTGGCTCTCGACCGGTTGAAGGAGGCCGGTCTTCCCTATATCGTCGTGCTCACCAATCCAACGACCGGCGGCGTGACGGCGTCCTACGCGATGCTGGGCGATGTCCATATCGCCGAACCCGGTGCGCTGATCGGCTTCGCCGGTCCCCGCGTGATAGAACAGACGATCCGCGAAAAGCTGCCGGAGGGCTTCCAGCGCGCCGAATATCTCATGCAGCACGGCATGGTGGATATGGTGGTGTCGCGGCTTGAAATGAAAAAGACCGTCGCGCGCCTCCTGAAGATCATGCTGAAGGCGCCAGCCGATGCCGATGCGGCGCTTTCAAGCGATTTGCCGTCGCAGAAGCCATCGCCGGAACTGGCCGCCGAGGCGTAGACCCTTTTCCTGCCCTGCCTGGTGTGAGGGCAGGAGAGCCGAGTGGAATGAATTCTTCTCCCGAGATCCCGCCCGTCATGGCTGAAAGCGCTGCCCACGCCGCAATCGCGCGGCTGCTGACCCTTCATCCGAAGGGCTTCGACCTTTCGCTCGACAGGATAACGCGCCTTCTCGAAAGGCTCGGCAACCCGCAGGATCGGCTGCCGCCCGTCATCCATGTCGCCGGGACCAACGGCAAGGGATCGGCGGTTGCCTTTTCCCGCGCGCTTCTGGAGAGCGCCGGCTATCGCGTTCACGTGCACACTTCCCCGCATCTCGTCCGCTGGCATGAGCGCTTCCGGATGGCCGGGGAGAATGGCGGCCGCTTCGTCGAGGACGACGTGCTTGCCGAGGCTATCGAACGCGTCGCTTTCGCCAACCGAGGCGAGAAAATCACCGTCTTCGAGATCCTGACGGCGGTGATGTTCGTGCTTTTCTCCGAGCATCCGGCGGACGCGGCGGTCGTCGAGGTCGGGCTCGGCGGCCGTTTCGACGCGACCAACGTCATCAAGAACCCCGCCGTGTCGGTCATCATGCCGATCTCGCTTGACCATCAGGCCTATCTCGGCGACCGCGTCGAGCTGATCGCCGCCGAAAAGGCCGGCATCATCAAGCCAGGCCGGCCCGTCGTCGTTGGCCAGCAGGAATCGGACACGGCGCGTCGGGTGATCGTCGAAACCGCTGAACGGCTCGGTTGTTCGGTTTCGATATACGGGCAGGATTTCGTCGCCTTTGAGGAAAACGGCCGCCTCGCGCATCAGGACGAGACCGGCCTGCTCGATCTGCCGCTGCCGCGCCTGCCCGGCCGGCACCAATATGCCAACGCCTCCGCCGCGATTGCCGCCGTCAAGGCGGCGGGATTCAAGCTCGGCCATGCCGCCGCCGAAAGAGCGATGGAGACGGTCGACTGGCCTGGCCGGCTGCAACGGCTGGTTTCAGGCCACCTCACCGAACTCGCACCTCCCGGTTCTGAGCTTTGGATCGACGGAGGTCATAATCCGGGCGCCGGCACGGTGATCGCCGAAGCGCTCGCCGAGCAGGAAGAACGCCTGCCGCGGCCGCTTTTTCTCATTTCCGGCATGATCAACACCAAGGACCAAAGCGGTTATTTCGCGGCTTATCACGGCATCGTACGTCGGGTCTTTACGGTGCCGGTCAATATGAGCGACGCGGGTGTGCCGAATACCGAACTGGCGGCGCGGGCGGAGGAGGCGGGTCTTGCTGCGGAGCCGATCAATTCGATAGAGGACGCGCTTCTGCTTCTCAGGCAGACATGGAATTCGGGCGAGCCATCGCCCCGCATCCTGATCGGCGGATCGCTCTATCTCGCGGGTGAAGCCCTTGCACTGAACGGGACGCCACCGCAATAAGGCTCCCTCGACAGTTCTGACGAAGGAGAGGCAAATGTTCCGCTGGGGCGTGCTTTCGACAGCGAAGATCGGGCGGGATCATGTCATCCCCGCGTTGCAGGACGCCGGAAACGGCGTCGTCACCGCGATAGCGAGCCGTGACGCGGAGAAGGCGAAGGCCTTGGCGGAACGTTTCGGCATTCCGCATGCTTTTGGCTCCTATGAAGAACTCCTCGCTTCCGATGAGGTCGATGGCGTCTATATCCCGCTGCCGACGTCGCAGCACGCCGAATGGGCGGTGAAAGCCGCCGATGCCGGCAAGCATGTGCTTGTCGAGAAGCCGCTGGCGCTCAGGGCCGAGGACATCGGGGCCGTCGTCGCCGCGCGCGACCGCAATGGCGTCCTGATCGCCGAAGCCTTCATGGTCGCCTATCACCCGCAATGGATCGCCATCCGAGAGATGATCGCAAGCGGCGCGGTCGGGCGGCTGCGGCATGTGCAGGGCGCCTTTTCCTATTACAACACCGATCCCGCCAACATGCGCAACCAGATGGCGCTCGGCGGCGGCGGTTTGCCCGATATCGGCGTCTATCCGACCGTCGCGACCCGCTTTGCCACCGGCATGGAGCCGAAAAAGGTACAGGCGACGGTCGAGCGCGATCCCCGCTTCGGCACCGACATCTATGCCAGCGTTCGGGCCGAATTCGAAGGATTCGAACTTTCGTTCTACTGCGCCACCCAGATGGCGGCGCGGCAGTCGATGGTCTTTCACGGAGATGAGGGGTTCATCGAGGTCGCCTCACCCTTCAATGCTGGGCTCTACGATCATCACAGGCTTGTGCTGCACAACCGCAATCACACGGAAGCGAGGGTGATTCGGTTTCCCGACACGCGGCAATACCGGCTGGAGGCGGAGACCTTTGCCCGCGCCGCGCGAGGCGAGGCGGTGGAAGTCTTCACACTGGAGCAGTCGGTACTGAACCAGAAGGTGATCGACGCGATCTATCGGGCGGCCGCCCATGATGGCTGGGAGCCCGTCTGAGCCCCCGCCTTACCAACCTCCTTCACATTGGCGGCACGACGCCGCCATGGCCGACCACCACGAATTGCGCGGCCATCTGCGTATCGTTCCCTCTCGCCATCACGAAGACGGGAGCGCCCGGCTTGAGCTCGGATTTCGTCGCCGGGACGAAGGCCACGACCGGCGTCTTGTCGGTGATGGTGATCTTCTTCGAGCCGCCATGGTAGGACACCGTCACGGTTTGGCCATCGACCTGCTTGACCGCGCTGGCAACCGTGCCGTTGGTCATGCTGCTCTTCGGTTTCAGATCCCAGGCGTAATCGCCTTCGCCGGTGCCTTTCTTCGAGGCTGGAAAGATCACCACTTCAAGCGCGCCATTGCCGCCATTCTTCTTCGAGACGGAGGCGATGCCGACGAAATCCCCCGGCTTGATATCGTGGATGGACGCCTTGGCGACGCCGGAAATCTTCCAGTCGCCGCCGAGGTCGATCGTATCCGTGGAGCCATCACGGGTCTTTACGGTCATTTTCTGGCCGTTCATGGCCTCGATTGTCCCCCGAACGTGGACGGACGAGGCTGCCTGGGCGGAGACCGCCGACAAAACGAGGGCGGAGGCGGCAAATACCGCAATTGAAGACCTGGAAATCATGGATGGATCCTTTTTGACCTACGTCGGGAAAACGCTTGACAAACGTAGCCCAGAACGAATGCTTCCCTGTTCACTTCCGCTTTCAAAAGAATTTGATTCTGCCTTCGCTCGAACCGTTCCCGCTTCGGTTTTCCACCGGGCAGCCGCAAGTCGGCCACAATTGTCTAGGCAGCCGGCAATCATGGGTTTAGTCTCCCGGTCGTGGAGTGAATAAAGGTCTGCCCGCGCAGCCGAACCAGTCTTCAGTTTTCGGCGCCGAATTAGCGGACAGCCCGAAAGCATGGGAGAAGACTATGGCCGCCGAAGCCGAAACTTCCGGCACGCTCAGGCGTGACGCACGAATCATCGGGCTCCTTTTTGCCAGCACCACCAGCATGATCGGGTCGGGTTGGCTATTCGGCGCCTTCCACGCAGCGAAGATCGCCGGCCCCTATGCGATCTGGAGTTGGGTGGTCGGCGCTATAATCATCATGCTGATTGCGCTTTGCTTTGCCGAATTGGCGGCCCTTTTCCCACGCAGCGGGGCGCTCGTCCATATGAGCCACGCCAGCCATGGCGAAGGCCTCGGCCGCATCTGGGGCTGGATGCTTTTCCTCGCCTATGTTCCCGTCCCGCCCGTCGAGGCTGAGGCGATCGTAACTTATGCCAACAACTATCTGCCTTATTTCATTCAGCCAGGCAGCAATGGCCTGTTGACGGCGACCGGTTTCATCACCTGCGCCATTCTTCTCGGCATACTTGCGCTCTTGAACCTGCTTGCGGTGCGCATGCTGCTCAACGTCAATTCGACCGTTACATGGTGGAAGATCGGCGTGCCGATCCTGACCGTTATTGTTCTGATCGCCGCCAGTACCCATTGGAACGTCTGGGCGGCCGATCCAGGAAGCTATCATTTCGACGGTATCTTCACGTCACTACCGGCGGCCGGCATCGTCTTCAGCTATCTCGGCTTCCGCACCGCGATCGATCTTGGCGGCGAAAGCGCCAATCCGGGTCGGAACATCCCGCTCGCCGTCATCGGATCGGTCCTGCTTTCCGCGATCATCTATATCCTCCTGCAGGTCGCGTTTCTTATGGCGCTCAGGCCCTCCGATCTCGCGCACGGCTGGGCCAATCTGAGCTTTACCGGCGAGGCCGGCCCCTTCGCCGGCCTGGCAGCAACGCTCGGTCTGGGCTGGATGGCGACGCTGCTCTACATCGACGCCTATATTTCGCCCGGAGGAACCGGCCTCATGTACATCACCGGCGGTTCGCGCATTCTCTTCGCGAATGGCGAGATGAATGCCGGCCCGCGCTGGCTGACGCTTCTGAACGGCGCGGCCGCCCCCTGGGCGGCGGTGGTGGTGATGTGGGCCGTCGGCGTCCTCTTTCTGCTGCCCTTCCCGGCCTGGCAGCTGATGGTGAACTACATCACCTCGATCACGGTTCTCACCTATGGTCTCGGTCCGATCGTGCTGCTGGTGTTGCGCAGGAACCAACCCACGCTCGAGCGGCCCTTTACGCTTTGGGGCGCGAACATCCTGGCGCCCATCGCCTTCATCTGCAGCAACTGGATCGTCTATTGGACGGGTTACAAGACGAACTCCTTCCTGTTCATCCTCGTTGCGATAGGCTTCATTCTGTATGCGCTTTATTACCACGTGCTGGCGCGGAAGCCTGTCGCCGAATTCGGTTGGAGCCATATAGGATGGCTCCTCGCCTGGTTCGGCGGCATGTGGGTTTTGTCGGCGCTGGGCGATGTCGGCGGCGGCTACAGCGTCCTGGGCTTCTGGGAGGGTGTGATAGCCGTCGCCATCTGGAGCCTCATCATCATTTGGCTGGCGTTGCGTTCCGCGATACCGGCGGAACAGACAGCCGAAATGATGGTCCGCGCCGAACGGACATTGTGACGATCCGAAGCCGGGCGGCCTGTGCGTCGGCCGCCCGTCTATTTCGCGGGCGGCGTCGCCACGCGTGACTTCACGGCAGGGCGTCCGGCGCGGCCATAGCTGGTGATGAAATCGACGATGCGCGGCACGATCTCCGCCCGGAAACGCGATCCGTTGAAGACGCCGTAATGGCCGACGGACGGCTGGAGATGGTGGATGCGCATGTCGCGCGGGACATTGATGCACAGATCCTGCGCCGCTTGCGTCTGGCCGACGCCGGAAATGTCATCGTTTTCGCCCTCGACGGTCATCAGCGCGATATTGCGGATGGCAGCGAGATCGATCGGTTCCGAACGATGCATCATTTTCCCCTTCGGCAGGGCATGGCGGATGAAGACGGAATCGACGGTCTGGAGGTAAAATTCCGCCGTTAGATCCATCACCGCGAGATATTCGTCATAGAACTCGCGATGTCTTTCCGCTCCGTCTCCGTCATGCTTGACGAGGTGCATGAAGAAGTCCTTGTGGGCGATGATGTGCCGGTCGAGATTCATGCTCATGAAGCCGGAAAGCTGCAGGAAACCGGGATAGACGTTGCGCATGAAGCCCGGCGCCGGCCAGGGCACCTGCATGATGGCGTTGTCGCGGAACCAGTCGATGCCCTTTTCGACGGCCAGCCTGTTGACGGCGGTCGGATTGCGCCTTGTGTCGATCGGGCCGCCCATCAGCGTCATCGTCGCCGGCGCTAGTTTATCCCCGCGCGCTTCCATCAGAGCGGCGGCCGCCAAGACCGGAACGGAAGGCTGGCATACAGCCATGACGTTCACGTCCGGCCCGAGAAAGTGCAGCATCTCAATGACATAGTCGATATAGTCGTCGAGGTCGAAATTCCCTTCGGAAAGCGGCACCATGCGGGCGTCGATCCAGTCGGTGATATAGACCTCCGCATAGGGAAGCATGGCTTCCACGGTGCCGCGCAGCAGCGTTGCGTAATGGCCCGACATGGGCGCAACGATCAAAAGCTTGGGGTCGGTCTTGCGTCGGTCGCCGACGGCTCGCCCGAAGTGGATGAGATTGCAGAAGGGCCGCGACCAGACCGTCTTTTCCCGTACAGCCACCTTCTTCCAGTCGACGACAGTGGTGGAGATGTTGAACGAAGGCTTGCCGTAACGGCGGGTCGTCCGCTCGAAAAGCTCGGCTGCGGCGGCGATGGAACGGCCGGCGGTTGTCTGCGACAGGGGATTTATCGGATTGGTATAGAGAAGCTTCATCGCTTCAGCCGCGGCCCGGAAAGGCTGCAGCGCCGCGTGATTGAATTCATAAAGCTGGTAGAACATGCTTGCCCGTCACCGCCCCGTCCGCGCGCGAGCGGGCCATCCGTCATTCATTATGCGGCAAAAAGTATCACCGATTTGTTGCGACGCAACAAAATAGAGTCGATTTCGCTCATCCGGAGTGGATAAACGTCCAAAAGACGATGGCGGGCATGCATTCCGGCCCGCTGGAGCAAGCGATTGCCGCCATGCATTGCTGATTATTGCCCGATTCGGCGCGGGTGCGTGCTTCGAGGCTCGCTTCGCTCGCACCTCAGCATGAGGAATGATGGCGCCGGAAGCCCCCCATCCTGAGGTGTGAGCCCGAAGGGTGAGCCTCGAAGGACGCACTGCGGCGAAGAGAGATATCAATTGCCTTCCACCAGAATCACCTCGCCATCCGCCACGGTGACGCGAATGGCCTTGGCGGCCTGGTATTCGGGCGAATTGTAGCAATCCTTCGCCGCCTGGAGGGAAGGGAATTCGATGATGACATTGCGGGCGCGGCCCTTGCCCTCGAGCGCCACGGTCGCGCCGCCGCGCGCCAGGAAATTCGCGCCGTATTTTTCGAAGGCGGGTTTCGCCGTCGCGACATAGTCCTTGTAGCGCTCGGCATCGCGCATATCGACATGAGCGATCCAGTATCCCTTGGCCATTTCAAACTCCCTCGGCTCTCTGCATTTCGGCAAGAATAGCTTCCGCGGCGGCCCGCCTGTCAACCGCTCCGACGATCGGGCGCGCGACGACGAGATGGCTGGCGCCGGCGCGGATCGCGTCGGCGGGCGTCATGACGCGTTTCTGGTCGCCATGGGCGCTGCCGGCCGGCCGGATGCCCGGCGTGACGACCGCCATCTCCTCGCCGACGATCTTGCGTACCGCCGATGCCTCTGCGGCCGAGCAGACGATGCCGCCCATGCCGGCGGCGCGAGCCTGCCCGGCGCGGCGTGAGACGAGCGCGTCCGGTCCAACGGCATAGCCCGCTTCGGCAAGGTCGCTGGCGTCCATCGATGTCAGGACGCTGACCGCCAGAAGCGTCAGGCCGGAGCCGCGCGCCGCCTCGACCGCTGCGCGCATCGCCTTCGGATAGGCATGGAGCGTCAGCATCGAAACGCCCATTTTGGCGATCTGCTCGACCCCCTTGGCGACCGTGTTGTCGATGTCGAGCAGCTTCATATCCAGGAAGACGCGCTTTCCGTCCGCCGCCAGTTCCCGCGCGAAATCGAGGCCGCCTGCAAAGGCGAGTTGATAGCCGATCTTGTAGACATTAACGGCGCCTTCCAGCGCCCGCACGGCTTCCGCCGCTTCCCGAACGCTCGGCAGGTCGAGACCGACAATCAGGCGCTCATCCATTCCGTTCTCCTATAATGCGGCGCGGTGGGAAAAAAGCCGCGCATGATCGATCAGGGTCTGGCAGAGCGTCTCCATCACTTGTCGCAGGCGCTCTTCGCGAAAGTTTCCTTCTTCGTCGAAAGCGGTGCTTGCATGCGGCACGACACATTGCGGCGTCACCACCTCGACACGGCACGCCATCAGCACGGCACGCAGATGGTAGAGGCCGCGCGCGCCGCCGAAGCTGCTGTCCGACGAAGAGCAAAGGCCAGCTATTTTTCCCGCAAGCGGCGTGAAGGAGCGTCCATTGTCGCGCCTTATGCGGCTTACCCAGTCGATCGTGTTCTTGAGCAGAGGCGGGATGGAGGCGTTGTATTCAGGGCTCGCGATCAGCATTCCGTCATGCGCGGCGATGAGCCGGCCCAATGCCATCGCATTTTCAGGAATCCCCTTCGTCTCCTCCAGATCCTGATCCATCAGCGGCAGAGGATAGTCGCCAAGCGATATGCGGGTCACGGCCGCGCCTTGCAGCGCCAGTTCCTTCATCGCGCAATCCGCCGTTCGGATGCTGAAGGCGCCTGTTCTCAGGGATCCGGCAAAGACAAGGATTTTTGGCGGCATCGGTCGTTCCGTAGCGATTCGCTCGGCGCTTGATGCCCCAATCCGGCGGCGGGAGCAATTCCAGTAAGGAGCGTTCTATCGGCGCTTCCGCAGGAAACGCACATTCGTCCCGCTTTCCGGCCCGCCACGGCTGTAGATCCACAATTGGGTCGGCGGGATATTACGGAAGATGAAATCGAGATGCCTGACCGTATAATTCCCCCGGCCGGGCGGAACGGGGGAGAAGGGACCATAGGTCAGCTGAACGATAGGACGGCCGGGCGGCAGGCGATCGAGAATGCCCTCTACATAGGCGATGCGTTGGGCGACAGGAAAATTGAGGAGCGGAACGCCCGATACCACGGCGTCGAATTTAAGATCCCTGGCCGCGCCTAGGGTCTTGTCGAGATTGAAGGCGTCGCCGTGAATGACGTTGACGCCGGGAAAGTTCGACCGGAGATGGTCGACGAAATCCTCGGAATATTCGATCAGGTAGAGATCTTGCGGCTTCACGCCCTGGCTCAGGATGGCGCGGGTAATGACGCCTGTGCCGGGTCCGAGTTCCAGAACGGGAAGGCCGGAATGCGGGTTGATGACGGAAGCCATTCGCTTCGACGTGACGGAACTGGTCGGAACGATTGATCCCACAGCTTTGGGCTTGTCCAGCCAGCCGCGGAAAAAGCGCAATTCATCATCGAATTTGGAGGCGAAGGTCTTCTTCAGACCCGTCTTGACAGGCATCAGGTGTCCCTCTCGTTCACGCCCCTCGGCTTTTAGATAAAACACTTTCGGCACAAAACAAGCCGAAACCACAATACCTTAGCAAAATACGGTGGATCAGGACCGGTTTACGAGGTCACTCTCCGAGGGATTCGAAGAAATCCTTCATGCGGTTGAAGAAGCCCGTCGATTGCGGACTGTTCTCCTTGGAAGACAGCTTCTCGAACTCCTCGAGCAGTTCACGCTGGCGCTTGGAGAGGTTCTGCGGCGTCTCGACGGCGACCTGGATATAGAGATCGCCGATCTGCGGTTGGCGCAGGACGGGCATGCCCTTGCCCTTGAGCCGGAACTGCCGCCCATGCTCGGTGCCTTCGGGCACTTTGACGCGTGTTTGGGTGCCGTCGAGCGTCGCCACCTCGAACGCGCCGCCGAGCGCGGCCGTCGTCATCGAGATCGGCACCTTGCAGTAAAGGTCGGCGCCGTCGCGCTGGAAGAACTCGTGCGGTTTTACCGACAGGAAGATATAGAGATCGCCCGCCGGACCCCCGCGCAGACCCGCCTCGCCCTCGCTGGCGAGGCGAATGCGGGTGCCATCCTCGATGCCTGCGGGGATGTTCACGGAAAGCGAACGCTCCTCGGTGACGCGGCCCTGACCGGCGCATTTGGGGCAGGGATCCTTGATCATCTGCCCACGTCCCTGGCAGGCGGGGCAGGTGCGTTCTACCGAGAAGAAACCTTGTGCCGCACGTACGCGGCCCGAGCCTGAACACATGGTGCAGGTGACGGGAGAGGTGCCGGGTTTGGCGCCGGAACCGGAGCATTCCGAACACTGGATAGAAGCGGGAACCCTGATCTGCGCCGTCTTTCCTGAATAAGCTTCTTCCAGCGCGATTTCCATATTGTAGCGGAGATCGGCGCCGCGTTCGCGTCCGCCCGATGAGCGGCGCTGGCGTCCGCCGCCCATCATCTCGCCGAAAATATCCTCGAAGATATCGGCGAAGCCGCCGGCGGCGAAGCCATGCGCGCCGAAGCCGCCGCCGCTCCCGTTCATTCCACCCTCGAAAGCGGCATGGCCGAAGCGGTCATAGGCGGCACGCTTCTGCGGGTCCTTCAGGACCTCGTAAGCCATGTTGATTTCCTTGAACTTGACCTCGCATGTCTCGTCGCCGGGGTTGCGGTCGGGATGATATTGCATGGCGAGTTTGCGGAACGCGGTCTTCAGTTCCTTCTCGTCGGCTCCGCGTGCGACGCCGAGCGTTTCATAGAAATCAGCCTTCATCTTACCCTTGGCTCTTGCTCTTCTCTGCCTGGCTGAACAGCGGCGCCTTCAGCGGCGCGGCATGCCTCTCGATTTAGTGATCTTTCCTCGCATATGCCAGAGACGGCTTTGCGCAACATCCCCGGTTTTGCACTTTTTTCACGCCCGCAGGAAGCGGCGGCGCAACAATCCGCCCCGCAGGGGCGGGCCGTCGGCTTGTGAACGGCCGGGGGAACTGCTTGTCATTGAGAATAAGCGCCCGCTTCGGAGAGCGGACCATGCTTATCAGTAAGCGACAAGGTATCCCGCGACAAACCTATGGTATTCTGGGCTTCTTCGAACGGCTTGACGAGATCGACGCCTCGGGGAACTCAGCCTGTGGTCTCGGTCATTCCGGGGAGCACGCGCAGCAGTCGCGGAGGGAACTGGGGATGGGGTTCGATTCGATGTTTGGCAGCGGCTATATGTTGATTGCCATGCTGGGGCTGCTCAGCGCGTTGCTGCTGATCGTGTCGGTGTTCATAAACAACCAGGTCGCTCACTACACACAGCGCGATGAGCGCCACAGGGAAAAGCAGCTTGAATATTATAGAAACACGTTTTCACAGCTTGGCGTGATCCTTCTGGGAATCGGCGTTTCGCTGTTCATATTCTTCTTTCAGCAGAGCTACCTGGAACGTCAAAGACAGGATTCACAAACGCAGGAACTTTTGGCGAAGCTTGCAGTGAGGCTCAGCCGCGCGGCACCGCTTCTTGAATTTGTCGCCGAGATAGACCCGGTGCTGGATGATGGCGGTGCTTATGTCGAGCCCAAGGACGGCGGGTCGAATCGAGCAGTAACCGCGCGCGGTCCGGACCTTGCCAGGCAGATCGAGGCCATTGAACTGCTTCAGCGCGAGATTGATCTCGAAGATTTTGCTGCCATGCAGTTCTCAACCGATTTCCAATCGTCGCCGTTGGTGAACCGGATCGACTCCCGGCTCTGGTTTGCGATGGTCAAGGATGAGGCGGACCTGAAGTACGCCACGGCGCAGCTTCGCCAGGACTATGGCGACCTGCGAGCGGCGCTCGGCGATCGGAAGCCCGAGGAGGCCGTGTCCGACCCTGGTGTCGCCAGCAGCGTCAAGCACGAGGTGCTGGATGTGCTGTGGGACTACGCCTGGCTCCGCGACCGCAGCCGGCGTCTCGTCGGGCGCGCCTGCTGGTTCTTGAGTCAGGGCCCGAAATTCCTCTCGCTAAAGCCGATTCCTGCGGTCGAGGCCAAATATGATTCGCATAGCGACTGGCTCCGGGAAGCGCAAAAGGCCTATGAGCGAGTCTCGGCCGGCGGAGAGAATTGCTACGCCATGCTGAGGATACCCGGGCGGCCTTGAAGCACGTCGCGTTTAAGCGGACTCACGCGACGCGCTTCATCTCCTTATTTTTGAGCATGGCGTTATCCCGAAACCGCTGCGTACTTTCGGGCGACATGCTTCAGTCGGCTTTCGACTTCTTGACGATCTGGTAAAGGGCGCCGACCGCGTCGCCGAGCTTGTCGGTGCCTTCTGGCGGCTGACTGTTGGTCTGTACCGTGATCATCAAATCCTCGGCGGCGATCCAGATGTAGAGCGTCCGATAGCCGAGGGTCTCGCCCTGGTAGAACCACTGCGCGCCGAGGGGCCCGAAGATGCCCTTGCCCAGCCCGAGCGAGAAGCCTTTCGGGTCATCAGCGGATACGGCGGCGATCGGCGCGCCCGTCTTCGTCGAAACGAGTTGCATCCACTCCTGCTGCTGCTTCGGTGGCACCACCTTCCCCCGGAAGACGGCGCGCATCCAGCGGTCGACGTCGCGTGCGCTGGCGATTGCGCCGCCGGCAGCCTGTGCCCAGGAGGTGCTGTCCCCGCGTATGTCCCGTCCAAGGAACGGCAGGTTCCAGGATTGCTTGCAGTTCGGCTGGTAGTCGGAACAGGCCTGGTTCTCGAAATAGCCGTGCGACAGACGCCTGATGACCGATGCCGGGTAGGTTCCGGGTTCGTAGAATGTGGAATGGAGACCTTGCGGCTCGATCACCAGTTCATGGACGAGATCGCGGTAGGACTTTCCGGCGGCCTTTTCGGCGATCATGCCGGCAAGAATGTAGTTGGTGTTGGAATAAAAATAGCCTTCCTTCACCGGCAACTTGTTGGTGGCGCTTGGATAGGCAGCATCGACAAGTTCCTTGAACGTGAAATCCCGCTTGGGCTCGTTCGCCCAGGCGCGGGACATCCATTCGGTTTCGGAGTAATTTGGAATGCCGCTCGTCATGTTGAGGAGGCGACGGATGGTCACGTCCTTCCATGCCGGATACTCCGGCAGCCACTTGCCGAGCGAGTCGTCGATCGAGAGCCTTCCCGCCGCTTCGAGCTTGAGGATAACCGCGTCGGTGAACGACTTCGACGTGCTCCCCATGGGGTAGATCGTGTCCTGGTCGACGGGGCCGGCGCCGGGGTCGCGTCCTATTGTCCCAGCGAAGGCCTCAATCGCCGGTCCGGCATCGCCGAAGCTTATATACGCGGCGATACCCGTAACCTTTTCGATTGGTGCTCGCGCTGCAAGCCAGGCGTTGAGCGCCGCCTGGACCTTTTCGGTCTGGCTCGGTTCAGCATTCGCCCCCGTGATGGCGAACAAGCCGAGGCAGGCGGCCAAAATGGAAGTCTTTCTCATGCTAAGCATGTCGTCCTCCCAATTAAATATGATTTTATACTAATACTATAGTCACTTATTACATTTCGGGCAACAAGAAGACGATTCGAGATGCGGGTCGGGACCAAAGGTCAAAAGGATCGAAACTTGACCTTCATTTTCTCCGCCCGAGGTCCGGAAAGGGCCAGGGCTTTCCTTTCAACACCTCCGATGGAAGGTCGGGGAATATCCGAAACTGGTCCGCCACTTCGTGTCAGGCGGGCGCTGATCCAGGAGCGGCTCGCTACCCTCGACATCGCGACAGAGCGGGGTGGTCCAAGGCCTTAGGGAGGTGGGTCACATCGAACGAACGCTGTTTGCGCTCGACTGGATTACCGGCAGAGACCTGCGCCAAACAACGACGGCGGAACTGGACAAGGGCGAGGCGCGCAATAAAAGAGCATGCGGTCAACCTTCATCGCCGCTCAAATAGCGCTCGACAACCAAACGCTTCACACTCTCGCTATGTGTGCGCATACAAAACCCCCGGAGATTGCGTCCAACTTCGGGGGTCAGCTCAATGTTCAATGACGCAATTAAAAAAGCCCGGCGGGAGCCGGGCTTTTCCAGTATTTTCCGATCGATCAGGCCGACTTCTTGTTGTCGTCCTCATTGATCTCCTCGAAGTCGGCGTCGACGACGTCCTCGCCGGAAGCCTTGGCGTCGGCCGCCGCGTCCTTGTTGGCGGCTTCCGCCTGCGAGGCTTCGTACATGGCTTGGCCGAGCTTCATCGACACTTCGGCGAGCGTCTGCGTCTTGGCCTTGATGGCTTCAAGGTCTTCGCCCTCGGCGGCCGTCTTCAGGGCCGCGATGGCATCCTCGATCGCCTTGCGGTCGTCGGCGGAAACCTTCTCGCCATATTCCTTCAGTGACTTCTCCGACGAATGGGCAAGCGCCTCGGCCTGGTTCTTCGCCTCGACCAGTTCACGCCGCTTCTTGTCGGCTTCGGCGTTGGATTCGGCATCCTTCACCATCTTCTCGATGTCGGCGTCGCTCAAGCCACCCGACGCCTGGATGCGGATCTGGTGCTCCTTGCCGGTGCCCTTGTCCTTCGCCGACACATTGACGATGCCGTTGGCGTCGATGTCGAACGTGACCTCGATCTGCGGCACGCCACGCGGCGCCGGCGGGATGCCGACCAGATCGAACTGGCCGAGCAGCTTGTTGTCGGCCGCCATCTCGCGCTCGCCCTGGAAGACGCGGATCGTCACCGCGCCCTGATTGTCCTCGGCGGTCGAGAAGGTCTGCGACTTCTTGGTCGGGATCGTCGTGTTACGCTCGATCAGGCGCGTGAAAACGCCGCCCAGCGTCTCGATGCCGAGCGACAGCGGCGTCACGTCGAGGAGCAGCACGTCCTTGACGTCGCCCTGCAGCACGCCGGCCTGGATCGCGGCGCCGATGGCGACGACCTCATCGGGATTGACGCCCTTGTGCGGCTCCTTGCCGAAGAACTGCTTCACGACTTCCTGGATCTTGGGCATGCGGGTCATGCCGCCGACGAGAACCACCTCGTCGATCTCGCCGGCGCTGACGCCGGCATCCTTGAGCGCGGCCTTGCAGGGCGCGATCGTCCGCTGGACGAGATCGTCCACCAGGCTTTCGAATTTCGCCCGGGTGAGCTTCATCGTCAGGTGCTTCGGGCCCGACTGGTCGGCCGTGATGAAGGGCAGGTTGATCTCGGTCTGCGCCGAGGAGGAAAGCTCTATCTTCGCCTTTTCGGCGGCTTCCTTCAGGCGCTGGAGCGCGAGCTTGTCGTTCTTGAGGTCGATGCCCTGATCCTTCTTGAACTCCGCCGCCAGATATTCGACGAGACGCATGTCGAAATCCTCGCCACCGAGGAAGGTGTCGCCATTGGTCGACTTCACCTCAAAGACGCCGTCGCCGATTTCCAGCACGGAAATATCGAAGGTGCCGCCGCCAAGGTCATAGACGGCGATCGTACCGGCCTTCTTCTTGTCGAGGCCGTAGGCGAGCGCGGCCGCGGTCGGCTCGTTGATGATGCGCAGGACTTCGAGACCGGCGATCTTGCCGGCGTCCTTCGTCGCCTGGCGCTGGGCGTCGTTGAAGTAAGCGGGAACCGTGATGACGGCTTTTTCCACCTTTTCGCCGAGATAGCTTTCCGCCGTCTCCTTCATCTTCTGGAGGATGAAAGCCGAGATCTGCGAGGGGGAATATTTCTTGCCGCCCGCTTCGACCCAGGCGTCGCCATTGTCCGCCTTGACGATGTGATAGGGGACGAGCTTCTTGTCCTTGTCGGTGATGGGATCGTCGTAGCGGCGGCCGATCAGGCGCTTCACCGCGAAAATGGTGCCTTCCGGGTTGGTCACGGCCTGCCTCTTGGCAGGCTGGCCGACAAGACGCTCGTCATTGTCCGTGAAAGCGACAATGGAAGGCGTCGTGCGCGCGCCCTCCGCGTTCTCGATCACTTTCGCGTCCTTGCCGTCCATGACGGCGACGCAGGAATTGGTTGTTCCGAGGTCGATGCCGATTACTTTTGCCATATGTCTTCTCTCCACTAAGCAGGCTGCCTGGACCCAATGCGGCGTTCCGTATGACAGCCCCTGTTCACAAGAATTCCGCCGGACAAGCACCTTTGCCATCCGAGCGGCGTCGAGGCGTATATAAGAACCGGGCTTTTTTGACGCAAGGCGCGATTGTCCTGCTTTTGCAGGGAAATGGCATAGAAGAGAAATGGCGTGACGGGATGTGTTGCTTCAGCGGAACAAGGGCGGGCTGGTCGCTGTTACCTGCTGGAGACAAACGGAGTTCGAACCCATGATCAAGCCACAAGACGACAGACGGCCCCCAGAGGAGGCGCCCGAGATCGCGCAGCAGGATTGGGACGAGATCGAAGGTGCGGAAATCCGGCCGGCAGACGCGTTTCAAAATGGCGACCTCCGCTACCGCCGTCACGAAGGGCGGCGCCAAGACCATTCTTCTGACGAAGAGGACGACAACGCCTATCAGGAGAGCGATGAAGCGCTTCCCGACGACCGCGAGGAAGCCGCTCTCCGCCGGGATCCCACGCGCGAAAAGAGCCGTTTCGACGAGGTGTAACGGGCACTTTCGCCCGACTCCGGCGGAGCGTGTCCTATTCGGACGCGTTGGCCACGAGGACGGCCTGGTCCCGATATTCCCGCGGGAAGAAGTGCTTCAAATTGGCGATCTTCGGCATATCGTTGATGACGATGTAGGGATAGTCGGGATGCCGGACGAGGAAATTCTGATGGTAACCCTCGGCTGGATAGAATGTCTTGCCCGGTTCGATCGTCGTCACGATCCTGGCATCGAAGACATGCGCCTTGTCCAACTGAGCGATATAGTCCTTCGCTATCTTCGCCTGCTCGGCATTCTGCGGAAAAATGGTCGAGCGGTATTGGGTGCCGTAATCCGGTCCCTGCCGGTTGAGTTCTGTCGGGTCCTGGACGACGGAGAAATAGATCTGCAGGATCTTGCCATAGCTGATCTTGTGCGGATCAAAGGTGATCTTCACCGATTCCGCATGGCCCGTCGTGCCGGTGCCGACGGTTTCATATTCCGCCGTTTCCTTCTTTCCGCCGGCATAGCCCGAAACCGCCTGCTCGACGCCTTTGACATGCTGGAAAACGCCTTGCACGCCCCAGAAGCAGCCGCCCGCCAGAACCGCGACTTCCGATTGGCTGTTGCCGGCGGGCTCGTCGATCGCTGGGACCGGAACGGTGTGAGCATCCTCCGCCTGCGAACGCGTGGCGAGAAAGCCGCCGGCGGACGCGAGCAGAAGCGTGCCCAGCGCCAGCTTCCAGGGAAAGCCGCGCAATGCGGACTTTTCGTTGCGAAAAATGGTCATGGTGCTGTTCCTGTCAGGCTGATTGGATAGAGAAACCGGTCAAGCAGCGATCGCTTCGCCGATGAACGTGGCGGCCGCGCTTGTGCCGGGGCTCAGGACGTCACCGGCTTGAAAGTCAACGCGCCGCCGTCCATGCAATAACGCAGTCCGGTCGGTTGTGGACCGTCATCGAAGACGTGGCCGAGATGGCCTCCGCAGCGGCTGCAATGGACCTCCGTACGGATCATGCCGTAGGAAAGATCGCGCGTTGTCCCTACGGCGCCTTTCAGCGGCGCCCAGAAGCTTGGCCAGCCCGTTCGGCTGTCGAATTTCGTTTTCGATGAGAAGAGATCGAGATCGCATCCGGCGCATGCGAAGACGCCGTTGCGATGCTCGTTGAGGAGGGGGCTCGTGAAGGGCGCCTCCGTGCCGCCTTCACGAAGAATATTATATTGCGCCGGCGTCAGGAGCTTGCGCCATTCGGCGTCAGTATGGGTGACGGCGAATTTCTCCTCGGCTCGCGATTGGCTCCCCCACCAAGAGGCGGCGGCGGCGATTGCCGCTCCCGCAGCAACGCTTGTCAAAAAGAAGCGTCTTGTGGCCATAGCGAACCTCCCTCTATTGGAATGAAATCAGAATTCACACCGCGAAATATACGGGCGAGTTCTTCGCGTTTCCATGAAAAGCGGAGGTTTCACATGCATTTGATTCCGAGGTTATCGGAGAGAATGCATGACTTCACTTCGACGTTACTATGATCACGTCGATCGTCTGAGTCCAGCGGCTTCCATAGCGACCCTTGCCACAAAAAATGCCCCGGCATCGCTGCCGGGGCATATGTCGGGGCTATTCCTATCGGTGCGCGATCAGAATTTGAAGCTGATGCGCGCGCGGATCACATCTGCATTGGCATCGAAGCCGGTGTGATCGAAATTGCCGAAGCCATAATGCAGATATTCGATGCCGGGAACGATGTGGTTGGTCGCGGCCCATTCGATGCCGCCGCCGGCGACCCAGCCCGTATCGCTGAACGGACCCGCCTTCGCATAGGCGACGCCGCCCGTGCCATAGATCATCCAGCGGTCGATGGCATAGCCGAGACGGGCGCGGCCGGTGATGGTGTAATCGACGCTGCGGCCATCGAACTTCATGCCCGTGCCATCGATATCGCCTTCGATACCGAGGACGATCGGGTTCCACTCGTAATTGTAGCCGATATGGCCGCCGCCGATGACACCGTTGTCGTCCGCGGGGCCGGCGTCCGCCCAGCCATAACCGATATTGCCGCCGATATAGAAGCCGCTCCAGGTGAAAGCGGGCGCGGTGATGATGGGCGCCGCCGGCGGCGCCGGAGGCTGTTCGACGACATCCGCCGCACGCGCCGCGGTGGTGAGAGCGGTGGTAGCGAGCGCCAGGGCGGCGACCGACGCCAGAATCATACGAGACATGTCTTCACTCCTTTTCCCTGCCCGCTCCGCCGGGTGCGGGCGCCTTATGAACGGCTCAATGCGGCGAAACGGAGTTCTGTTCCGGAAAAACTTCCGGAAGAAAAGGAGTGTGGCGGATCGGCAACAAACCGCCTTTTGAGCTTCGGCGGCTCAGGCGTCCTTTTCGGCATGCGCGCCGGGGCCGCCGGACTCCGCCGCTGCTTCCGAGGCGGCAGCCTTCGGGCCGCCTTTCGATATGCCGACCATAGCGGGGCGCAACACCCTGTCGCCGATGACGTAGCCTGTCTGCACGACCTGGGTGACCGTCCCGGAGGGAACATTCGGGTTCGGAACCTCGAACATCGCCTGGTGAAAATTCGGATCGAATTTTTCGCCCTCCGGATGGAGCTTCTTCACCCCATGACGCTCCAGCGCTGCAAGCATGGACCGCTCCGTCATCTCGACACCGTCGATCAGCGCCTTGAAGCCGGTATCGCCCGACGCCTTTGCCTCCGCCGGGATGGCATCGAGGGCGCGTTTCAGATCGTCGGAGACGGAAAGCATATCGCGCGCGAAATTGGCGATCGCGTAAGTGCGCGCATCATGCACGTCGCGCGCCGTGCGCCGGCGCAGATTTTCCATGTCGGCGGCGAGCCGCAGAGCGCGGTCCTTCAGTTCCTCGTTTTCCTTGGCGAGTTTCATGAAAGCCTCGTAATCGGCCTCGAAGGGTTTCTCGCCCTGGGTCGCCGTGTCGGGATTCATGCCGTTGTTTTCGCTCACGTTTTCCTCGGGCACGCCGTCCTTGTTCGCCTGGTCGCTCATTGCGTGTCTTTCACCCTATGCGATGATCCTGAAATTGCGCCCGATATCGAGGTTCGGAAGAGGAAAATCAAGAGGCGGGCAGGACTTCCTTCCTATCCGGCTGCCGAAGGCCAGCGCCGCCGACAGGCTCTGTCGTCACGCGGTTATCGAATCCCGCGATCAAGGGCCGCGCCTTTTCGATCGCCGCCTGAACGACGGGCAGGGAAAGCGATGCTTTATGGCTCTCCGGGCTGTCCCATACTTCGGTGATCCAGAGGCTTTCCTGATCGGAAGCATCTTTCGCCACCACATAGCTCAGGCATCCCGGCATATCGCCGGTCGCCTCAAGGAGAATCGTGAGAAGGGCATCACGTTTGCCGGCTTGTGCCTTCATTCTTGCGATCAGGCCGAACATGTCAGCTTTCTCCTTCTTGTCATCCACGTCATTCCCGCGTCTCAGGACCCGAGGATCCGGCTGATCATCTGCGCCGTATAGTCCACCATCGGCACGATGCGGGCATAGTTCAACCTCGTCGGGCCGATCACGCCCAACGCCCCGATGACGCGCTGGTCCTTGTCGCGGTAGGGCGCGACCACCACCGACGAGCCCGAAAGCGAAAAGAGCTTGTTTTCCGATCCGATGAAGATGCGCACGCCCGAACCCTGCTCGGCGAGGTCAAGCAGCTGTATCAGGCCGTCCTTCGTCTCGAGATCATCGAAAAGGTGTCTCAGAAGCTCGATATCGGCGGCAGCCGTCACGTTTTCGAGGAGATTGGCGCGGCCGCGCACGATGATGCGCGCCGGCAAATCATCGCCCGTGCCCGCCCACACGGCGAGGCCGCGCTCGACGAGGTCGCGCGACAGCGCGTCGAGCGCCGCCCTTGTCTCCTCCTTCAGCCGTGCAATCTCCGTCCGCGCCTCGGCGAGGGTGCGGCCACGGATATGGGCGTTCAGGAAATTCGAGGCCTCGTGCAATTGCGATGTGGTGATGCCGAGAGGCGTATCGACGACACGGTTTTCGACCTCGCCATTTTGCGCCACGAGAACCACGAGGGCCTTGCCGGGCTCCAACTGGACGAATTCGATATGCTTGAGCGGCGCTTCCGACTTGGCGGTGAGCACGAGGCCGGCGCCGCGCGACAGGCCGGAGAGCATCTGGCTCGCCTCGGTCAGGAGATGTTCGAGCGACGCGCCCTGGCCGGCGGCCCTGACCTGCGATTCGATCGACCGCCGTTCTTCGTCGGAGAGATCACCCAATTCCATAAAGGCGTCGACGAAGAAGCGCAGGCCCTTCTGTGTCGGCAGCCTTCCGGCGGAGACGTGCGGCGCGTAGATCAGGCCGAGATGCTCGAGATCGCTCATCACATTGCGCACTGTGGCGGGCGAGAGCGACAGCGGCAGGAGGCGCGAAAGGTTGCGCGAGCCGAGCGGCTCGCCATCCCGCATGTAGGATTCGACGATCAGGCGGAAAATCTCGCGCGAACGTTGGTCGAGCGCCCGTAAAGTCCGATCGAAGTCGGGTCCTGTCATTCGTAACCTCCTGTGGGGCCAAGATATAAGTTCGGCCGGCACGAACGCAACGGAGGAGAAGGAGCCCTTTTCCTTTGCGTCGCTTTTGCCGGGCGGTTACAAGCGCGGGATCGAAGCGGAGAATCCCCGATGCGTCCATCCAAGCGCGAGAACGACCAGATGCGCGCCATTTCCTTCCAGAGGGGTGTGTCGAAGCACGCCGAGGGCTCGTGCCTGGTGAAATTCGGCGACACGCATGTGCTGTGCACGGCAAGTCTCGAGGAAAGAGTGCCCGGCTGGATGCGTAATTCCGGCAAGGGCTGGGTGACGGCGGAATATGGTATGCTGCCGCGCTCGACGGGCGACCGCATGCGCCGCGAGGCTGCTGCCGGCAAGCAGGGCGGGCGTACGCTGGAGATCCAGCGGCTGATCGGCCGCTCGCTGCGCGCCGTGGTCGATCTCCAGGCGCTCGGCGAGGTGCAGATTACCGTCGATTGCGATGTACTGCAGGCCGATGGCGGCACCCGTACCGCATCGATCACTGGCGGCTGGGTGGCGCTTTACGATTGCCTCGCCTGGATGGCGGCGCGCCAGATGATCGTGCTGAACAAGGTGCTGAAGGACCATGTCGCGGCCATTTCCTGCGGCATCCATGACGGCCAGCTTGTCCTCGATCTCGATTATGAGGAGGATTCCGCCGCCGGCACCGACGCCAATTTCGTCATGACGGGGAAGGGCGGTATCGTCGAGATACAGGGGACGGCGGAAGGCGAGCCCTTCAGCGAAGAGCAGTTCACCGCTTTAATGGCGCTGGCGAAGAAGGGAATCACGCGCCTCGTCAGCCTGCAGCAGATGGCGATTGCTTAGAGCTGTCATGATCCCCTCCGGCATCCTCGAATCCGCGCTTTATGTCGACGATCTCGATGCCGCCGAGGCTTTTTATGGTGGTATTCTCGGCCTAGAGCGAATCACGCGCGCCGAGGGCCGGCATGTGTTCTTCCGTTGCGGCGAGGGCGTACTGCTGCTCTTCGTCGCTGCGGCGACCGAAATCCCGCCCCTGCCCGATGCGAAGCTGCCGGTGCCGCCGCATGGGACGCACGGCCCCGGCCATCTCTGCTTCCGGGCAAGCGGCGAGGAAATCGAGGAGTGGAAGGACCATCTCGCCGGCCACGGCGTCGCGATAGAGGCCGATTTCGAATGGCCCTCCGGCGGCCGGTCCATCTATTTCCGTGACCCGGCGGGAAATTCGATTGAATTCGCCGAGCCGAGAATCTGGGGACTGTAGATGCGGCAACTCGACTCGAGGAAGATCATCGTCGCCACGCACAATGCCGGCAAACTCGCCGAAATCCGCGAATTGCTGGCGCCCTATGGGCTGGAAGCGGTGTCGGCCGGCGAACTTGGTCTTCCCGAGCCGCCCGAGACCGGCACGACATTCGAGGAAAACGCCTATACCAAGGCGTTTGCTTCCGCCTCCGCGACCGGCCTGCCGGCGCTGTCGGATGATTCAGGCCTCGAAGTCGATGCGCTCGGCGGCGATCCCGGAGTTTACACCGCGGATTGGGCCGAAAAGCCCGACGGTTCGGGCCGCGATTTCAGGATGGCGATGCAGAAGGTCGAGGATCTTCTGCGGGAGAAGGGTGCGACCGAGCCGGCCCGGCGCGGCGGGCGCTTCGTTGCGGTGCTGTGCCTTGCATGGCCCGATGGCGGAGCGGAATATTTTCGCGGCGAAGTCGAGGGCACGCTGGTATGGCCGCCGCGGGGCGATCGCGGCTTCGGCTATGATCCAGTTTTCAAGCCCAATGGCTACGAACAGACATTCGGCGAGATGAACGCCAGCGAGAAGCATTCATGGGAGGCCGGGCGCGGCGATCTCGGCCTGTCGCATCGTGCCCGCGCTTTTGCCCGCTTCGCCACCGCCATGCTGGAGCCGGCATGAGCAGCGCCGACAGGACGCCCGGCTTCGGCGTCTATCTGCACTGGCCGTTCTGCGCGGCCAAATGCCCTTATTGCGACTTCAACAGCCATGTGCGCCATCAGCCCGTCGACCAGGAGCGCTTCGCCGCCGCCTTCGAGGCGGAAATGGCGGCGATGCGCGAGAGGACCGGCCCACGTGCCGTTGCAAGCGTCTTCCTCGGCGGCGGCACGCCGTCGTTGATGAAGCCCGAAACGGTCAGCCGCGTGCTGGAGGCGGTGGCGCGCAACTGGCATCTGCCCGATGGCGCCGAGATCACCATGGAGGCCAATCCGTCCTCCGTCGAAGCGGAGCGTTTTCGCGGCTACCGCGCCGCCGGCGTCAACCGCGTTTCGCTGGGCGTGCAGGCGCTGAACGACGCCGATCTCAACTTCCTCGGCCGGCTTCACGACGTGGAAAGCGCGCTTGCCGCGATCGAGCTGGCGCGTGAAACCTTCCCACGCCTTTCCTTCGACCTGATCTATGCGCGTCCGGGCCAGACGCCGGAAATCTGGGCCGAGGAGCTTCGCCGCGCCATCGGCCTCGCCGCCGATCATCTCTCGCTCTACCAACTGACGATAGAGGACGGCACGCCTTTCAGCGCGCTCTACGCGGCGCGGAAATTCACATTGCCCGACAGCGCCGAGGGCGCGGAGCTGTACCGCGTCACGCAGGAGGTGACGGCGGCGCACGGCCTGCCGGCCTATGAAATCTCGAACCATGCCAGGCCCGGGGCCGAGAGCCGCCATAACCTCATTTATTGGCGCTATGGCGAATATGTCGGCGTCGGACCGGGCGCCCATGGCCGTTTCGTCGAAAGCGGCCGCCGCATCGTCACCATGACGGAGCGCGTGCCGGAAGCCTGGCTTTCGCTGGTGGAGAAGAACGGCCACGGCGTCGTCGACGGCGAAGTCCTGTCGCCATCGGAAGAGGCCGACGAATTCCTCCTGATGGGGCTGAGGCTGACCGAGGGCATCGACCTCGACCGCTACGAAAAATTGGCCGGCAGGCCTCTTTCCAATGGCCGCATTTCCATCCTGCGCGACGAGAACCTTGTCGAGCCCGTCGGCAATTCGAGGCTCCGTGCGACGCAGGCCGGCATGGTCGTGCTCGACGCTCTTGTCGCCGACCTGGCACGTTAGCCCTGGCCTATCGAAGGGCGAAACGCCGCATCCGGGGATGTTGCCCGCGTCTTTTCGCAGAAACGTTGCAATGGTAGCGTTCGGAAAATGCCCGTGAGAGGCAAGCCCTTTCAATTCCGTTCTCCCGTCCGTCGGTCGGGAACCAGTTTCAAGGAATCTCCAAGGATGACCAATACGATTGCGCGTCTTGAACACACATCGCTTGCCCGTTATGGGGCCGGCAAGATCGTTGCCCTTGCATTCTTTTCGGTCACCACCGCCTTCATGCTATCGGCCACGGCGCATGCCAAAGACTTCAAGATCGGCAATATCGAGGTGGAGAATCCGTGGTCGCCTTCCGCGCCGAACGGCGCAAAGGTGGCGGGCGGCTATCTGACAATCGTCAATCATGGCTCGACGCCCGACCGGCTCGTCTCCGCGACGGCCGAGATCGCCGGCAAGGCCGGGATTCACCAGATGACGGTCAAGGACGGCGTCATGGAGATGCGGGCGGTCAAGGGAGGCCTGGAGGTGCCGGCTTCCGGAACGGTCAAGCTGAAGCCGGGCGCCTATCATCTCATGTTCATGGATCTGAAGCATCTGCCCAAAAAGGGAGAGAGCTTTGCCGGCACGCTGACTTTCGCTAAGGCGGGAACCGTGAACGTCACCTTCGATGTCACCGGTATGGGCGGCCCCGCGAAGGGTAGCAGCATGGATTCGATGAAGTCCATGAAGCATGGGCATGATTCGATGATGGGCGGCGGCATGAAGTCCATGAAGCCGATGAAAGGCATGGGGGACTGACCGCTCGCGCCTTTGCGTCCTCGTCCGCCTCGTGCGAAAAGAAGGCGTTGACAAGACGGTAAGGGGCGATGGCGGAAGCGGGTGATAACGAGCGGCGGAGCTTTCTCGTCGGCCAGACGGAAATACCCGCCCGGCCGCTCGAACCGGCGCTTTATCTCGTCGCCACCCCGATCGGCAATCTCGGCGATATCACGCTGCGCGCGCTGGAAACGCTCGCCGCCGTCGATATCCTCGCCGCCGAGGATACGCGGGTCACGCGCATACTGCTCGACCGCTACGGCATCAGGAAGCGCGCCGTTGCTCACCATCAGCATAACGAAGCGGAGTCAGGCGAACGCCTCCTGGCAGCGTTGAGGCAGGGAAAAAGCATCGCCCTGGTCTCCGACGCCGGCACGCCGCTCGTCTCCGATCCCGGCTACCGTCTTGTTACCGCTGCTCTGGAGGAGGGGCTGCGCGTCGTCCCCATTCCTGGCGCTTCCGCCGTGCTCGCGGCTCTGGCTGCGTCGGGCCTGCCGTCGGACGCCTTCCTTTTCGCCGGCTTTCTGCCGTCGAAGGCGGGTCAGCGTCGTGCCCGGCTGGAGGAACTCAAAGCCATTCCCGCGACGCTGATATTCTTCGAATCGCCGCACAGGCTAGCGGAATGCCTTGATTCCATGGCCGCAATCTTCGGCGGCGAGCGCAACGCCGCCGTCGCGCGGGAGTTGACCAAGGCGTTTGAGGAGATCCGGCGCGGAACATTGGCTGCGCTCGCCGAACATTATGCCGAAGCGGGCGCGCCAAAGGGCGAAATCGTTATCCTCGTGGCGCCGCCGCAACCGATGGAAGCGGTCGACGAGGCCGAAACCGACCGGCTTCTCCTGGCGCTCGCAGCGGAAATGGCAACGTCGAAGGCGGCCGCGGAAGCAGCGCGGATGACCGGCCAACCGAAACAGGCGCTTTACCGCCGCCTCATTGAGTTGAAGGAAGGCGGTGGGGATGCAAAGTGATGCCCGCCGCGCCCGCTATCGCGCCTATCGCAAGGGCCATCGCGGCGAGTTCGCCGCCTCGCTTGCGTTGCTCCTCAAGGGCTACCGTATCGTGGCGCGGCGCTTTCGCACGAAAGCCGGGGAAATCGACCTGATCGCCCGCCGCGGCGATCTCATCCTCGTCGTCGAGGTGAAGGCAAGGCCGACCCTGCTTCAGGCGATGGAGGCGATCACCATTACGGCGGAACGACGGATCGAAGCGGCGACGGATATCTGGCTCTCGCGGCAGGTCGATCACGCCAGGCTTTCGGTCCGATTCGATATGATCGCAATACTGCCGCGTCGCTGGCCGGTGCATGTGCCCAACATCTTCCAGGCACGCTATTGACCGGCCGGGAAGCCCTATCGACAGGCGCATATCCGCCCTTTGCCTTTCGGAAAAATCGGACTAAGAAGCGTCGGGTTCGCCCGCACCCATAGGTTTGACGGAGATTGTTTCGCAATGACCATCATCACGGAAACGCCAAAGCTGATCACCGTCTTCGGCGCTTCGGGCTTTATCGGCCGCCACGTGGTGCGGGCATTGGCGAAACGGGGCTATCGCATCCGCGCCGCCGTCAGGCGGCCCGATCTCGCCCTGCATTTGCAGCCACTCGGCGGGGTCGGGCAGATCATGGCCGTCCAGGCCAATCTGCGCTACCGCTGGTCCGCCGATCGCGCCATCGAGGGCGCCGACTCCGTGGTCAATCTCGTCGGCATCCTGTCCGAATCCGGCCGCCAGCGTTTCGCCTCGGTGCAGGATTTTGGCGCAAGGGCGGTGGCGGAGGCGGCGCGCGCGGCCGGCGTGCCGCTCACGCATATGTCCGCCATCGGCGCCGACGTGAATTCGCCCTCCAATTATGCGCGCACCAAGGCGCGAGGCGAGAAGGCGGTGTTCGAGACACTGCCCGACGCGGTCGTCTTCCGGCCCTCGATCGTCTTCGGCCCAGAAGACAAATTCTTCAACCGTTTCGCCGCTATGGCGCGGCTTTCGCCTTTCCTGCCGCTGATCGGCGGCGGCGAGACGAAGCTGCAGCCCGTCTATGTCGGTGACGTCGCGGAGGCGGTGGCCCGCTCCGTCGATGGCAACATCGCGGGCGGCAATATCTACGAGCTTGGCGGCCCGCAGATCCTCACCTTCCGCCAGTGCATGGAAGAGATGCTGCCGGTGATCGGCCGCAAGCGGCTCCTGCTCTCGGTCCCCTTCTCGGTGGCGAGCATGCAGGCGGCGGTGCTCGGCCTTTTACCGAACGCGCCCTTGACGGCGGATCAGGTGACGCTGCTGCGCTATGACAATATCGTCTCTCCCGCGGCCGAAAGCGAGGGACGCACGCTTCCCGCTCTTGGGATCACACCGGAGGCGGTCGCGGCGATCCTGCCGTCCTATCTCTGGCGCTATCGCCCCGCCGGCCAGTTCAGCCGCACTTTCGCAGCCTGAAATTGGGGTAATCAGCCCCAGATGAAGAGGGCGGCGAGCCCGACAATGCCGACGACGAGCCGCCACCAGCCGAACAGCGAATAGCCCCGCTTCGAGACGAAATCGAGCAGCGTGCGCACCACGACCAGCGCGACCAGGAAAGCCGCGACGAAGCCGATGGCGATGAGCGCAAGGTCGGATGAGTGCAACTCGGCTCGGTTCTTGTAGAAATCATAGACGAAGGCGCCGACCATGGTCGGAATGGCGAGGAAGAAGGAGAATTCCGCCGCCGCGCGTTTGTCCACTCCCATCAGCATCGCCCCAACGATGGTCGAGCCGGAGCGCGACGTGCCCGGTATCAGCGACAGGCATTGGAAGAAGCCGATGCCGAGATAGAGCCAGTAGGGGAATTTCTCCACATTGTGATAGGTGGGCTTGAGATCCATCCTGTCCACCCAGAGAAGGATGATGCCGCCGAGGATCAGCATGATACAGATCAGCTTCGGCGTCTCGAACAGCACAGTTTCGATGAAATCGTGCAGCAGCACACCGATCACGGCGGCGGGTATGAAGGCGAGCAGGATGCCGGCGACGAATTTCTGCGTCTGGCGGCTGCTCGGCAGCGTCACGAGCATCTGCCACAGCTTGCCGAAATAAACGGCGACGATCGCCAAGATGGCGCCGAGCTGGATCAGGATCTCGAACGTCTTGCCGGCGGATTTGAAGCCGAGGAAATGGCTGGCGAGGAGAAGATGGCCGGTTGAGGATACGGGAATGAATTCCGTCAACCCCTCGAGAATGCCCAACGTGACTGCATCGAAGACCGGCTGGTGTTCCATAACTCTCTCCTGACCCGGAGGGCGTTGCTTGTCACGCGGGCCAACTCACCCTATAGGGTCTTGGCGCACAGTCGGCCCGAATCCGTTTGCGAATCGGACCGCTGAGATTTACCGGCCCCTGCCTGCAAAAGCCAGATAGCACCTCCGGACCCTGATGCTGACGCTGTTTCACCAACCCCTCTTCGCCAATTGCCGTTTCGTCAGGCTCTGCTTCGCGGAATATGGAGAGGAATTGGCGCTGATCGAGGAGCGCCCCTGGACACGTCGCAAGGAGTTTTTGGCGCTCAACGCCGCCGGTACCCTGCCGGTGCTTCTGGCCGAAGGCGACGTGCCGATCGTCGGCGCCAACGTCATTGCGGAATATCTCGACGAGACGCGCGGCGTATTGAAGCGCGACAAGCGGCTGCTGGCCGAAAATCCGATGGAACGGGCGGAAATCCGGCGCCTCGTCGATTGGTATCTCGGCAAGATGGAGGGTGAAGTGACCCGCCATCTCGTGCGCGAGCGCGTGATAAAGCCCTATATGGATCGCGAACAGGGCGGCGGTTCGCCGGACTCCACCGCGATCCGCGCCGCGCGCTCCAACATCAAACAGCATATGAAATACACGAACTGGCTGGCAGGCACGCGCAATTGGCTCGCGGGGCCGCGCATCACCTATGCCGACATGGCCGCTGCCGCCGCGCTTTCGGTGCTCGACTATCTCGGCGAGATCGAGTGGAACGACCATCCCGCTGCGCGCGAATGGTACACGAGGCTGAAGTCGCGGCCCTCCTTCCGGCCGCTTCTGGCCGAACGCGTGCGCGGCCTTCAGCCGGCATCGCACTATGCCGATCTCGATTTCTGAAAGAACAGCGATCCCGCCAAGCGGCAAGAAAACTTCGTCGCTGCGCGATTTCATCGTCAGCGAGGCGGCTGCAGCCGGTTTCGATATCTGCCGCATCGTTCAGCCCGATGCTATTTCCGATGCGCCGGAAAAGCTGAAGCAGTTTATCGCCGACGATTTCCACGCCACGATGGGCTGGATGGCGGAAACGGCCGAACGGCGCGGCGATCCGAGGACGCTCTGGCCCGAGGTGAAGAGCATCATCATGCTCGGCATGAATTACGGCCCCGAACACGATCCTCTGGCGGTTCTGGCCGAAAGGGACCATGGCGCGATCTCGGTCTATGCGCAGAACCGCGACTACCACGACGTCGTCAAAGGCAAGCTGAAGCAGGTCGCCGGCAAGCTCGCGGCGCGGAGTGGCGCCGAGGTCAAGGTTTTCGTCGACACCGCGCCGGTGATGGAAAAGCCGCTTGCCGCAGCCGCCGGCATCGGCTGGCAGGGCAAGCACACCAACCTCGTCAGCCGTGAGTTCGGCTCCTGGCTCTTCCTCGGCTCGATCTTTACCGCGGCTGAACTGGAGTCCGATTTGCCGGAGACGGATCATTGCGGCTCCTGCCATGCCTGTCTCGACATCTGCCCGACCAAGGCCTTTCCCGCGCCCTACCGTCTCGATGCGCGGCGCTGCATCTCCTATCTCACCATCGAGCACAAGGGGCCGATTCCGCATGAATTCCGCGAAGCGATCGGCAACCGCATCTATGGCTGTGATGATTGCCTCTCTGTCTGTCCCTGGAACAAGTTCGCCCGCACCGTATCGGAAGGGAAGCTTGCTCAGCGTGCTGAGCTTCAGGCTCCGCAGTTGGCCGACCTGCTGCAATTGGACGATGCGGCCTTCCGGGTTTTCTTCTCCGGCTCGCCCGTCAAGCGGATCGGCCGCGACCGTTTCATCCGCAACGTCTTGATCGCGGTGGGTAATAGCGGCGAGGCGGCCTTCGTGCCGCGATGCGAAAGCCTGCTTGACGATCCGTCTGCGCTGGTGCGCGGCGCAGCCATATGGGCGTTGTCGCGGCTTCTTTTGCCGCGGGCATTTGCCGGATGCGCGCGTGAACATCGCGCGAAGGAAACGGACCAGGACGTGATCGCCGAATGGGATGCCGGCATGGTGAAAAAGGAATGACCGAAAGCTATTTCCTCTTCGGCGCGGGCTATTCGGCACGCGCCTTCGCCCGCCACATGGCCGGCAAGGCGAGGATCGCAGGAACAACCCGCTCGAAGGAGAATTTCGACCTTCTGCGCGAGGCTGGCATTACGCCTTTTCTTTTCGACGGAATGCATGTCAGGGATGATCTTGCCGCGCCATTAGCCGAGACGACGCATCTCGTGCTGTCGGCGGCGCCCGGCGATGAGGGCGATCCCGTGCTCTCCGCCGCGCAGCCGCTTCTGATGGAGGGAATGCCTGCCCTGCAATGGGTCGGCTATCTCTCGACGGTCGGTGTTTATGGCTTCCACGGCGGCGCGTGGGTGGATGAGGAAAGCGAATGCCGGCCGACCTCGAAGCGCTCGCGCCAGCGCGTCGAGGCGGAAAAGGCGTGGCTCGATCTCGGCAAGGAGAGAGAGGTGCCGGTTGCGATCTTGAGGCTTGCCGGCATTTACGGTCCGGGCCGCAACGGCTTCCTCAATCTGGAAAGGGGAACGGCGCGGCGCATCGTCAAGCCGGGCCAGTATTTCAACCGCATCCATGTCGAGGATATCGCCGGGACGCTGGAATTCCTCGCCGCTTACCGGATGGGCGGCATTTTCAACATCAGCGACGACGAGCCCGCGCCGGCCCCCGATGTCGTCGCCTTCGCCGCGAAGCTGATGGGCGTCGAGCCGCCGCCCGAAATCCCGTTCGAGCAAGCCGAGATGACGCCGATGGCGCGCTCCTTCTATGGCGACAACAAGAAGGTCTCCAATCGCAAGATCAAGGAAGCCGGCTATCGCTTCGCCTATCCGGACTACCGCACCGCCTTCACCCGCATGTGGAACGAGGAAAGCTGGCGCTGAGCGCGCTTTCGCGGCCTATCCTCTCAAGCTCTCCTCAAAGAGGCTTTTCGCGGGCGTCGAGCGCCGCGAAGAGCAGCGAGAAACCGGAGGTCAGGAAGGAAATCCCGACCAGCAGGCCGATCGCCCAGATCGCCGAAAGCGGCAGGCTGAAGACCAGGATCAGCGCCAGGATGATGTCGATCACGCCCGACAGCACGACCAGCCAGAAACGCCCCGTCGAACTGCGGAACGCCCTCGCAATGGCGAAATTCATCAATCCCGACAGGACGAGGAAGATCGCAAGGAGCCATGTCAGCGTGATCGCGCCGTGAAGCGGGAAGATGACGAAGGACAATCCGAGCAGCGTCGAGATCACAGCGAGCGCGAGGTTGGCCCAGAAACCGGGCGCCGCATGGGCCCTGACGGCCGAGATGATGCCGAGAATACCGCCGATCACCAGTACCCAGCCGATGAAGAGCGTCGTGGCAAGCGTGGCCGCAAACGGGGCGAGAATGGCAAGAATGCCGACAATAATCGCGATCACCCCTTCTATCGCGTAGCTTTTCCAATGATCACGCAAATGGCGCTGCAGACGCGTTTCCGTGGCTGCGGCTGGAAAGGAGGTAGGCATGGTCGACCTCGCTGATTGTCCCTCGTAAAGCCGCGGAGCGCACCGTGGCAGTGTCCAGTTTACAGGAATTCGAGCTGCCTCGCCATCGGCTGGTTTTCCGCCTCCGCTGAACGACCCGGTTCAGAACCTGCGCGATTGCCAGGCTCGCTCCGATTGCTGGTTCCATCGTTATCTTGACGTCGTAAAGATATGGCTTTAGAGATCGCACCCGATCTGGAAAATGAGCGCAGAAAGGATTGCCGGATGAGCCTTGTCGATCTGATTCTCGCCATTGCGCATCATCTCCTCGCCTTCTCGCTCGCCGCTGTCATTGCCGTCGAGGCCGTTCTGGTGTGGCGGCAGCCCTCCCATGATGCGCTGAAGCTGCTTGCAGGCGTCGACCGCATTTTCGGCATTCTTGCTTTGTCGATCATCATTATCGGCATCGGGCGCGTGGTCTTCGGACCGAAGGGCTGGCAGTTCTATGTCGATAATCCGGTTTTCTGGGTGAAAATGGCTGCCTTCCTTATGGTCGGGCTGCTCTCGATCCTTCCGACCATGCGCTTCTTGCAATGGTCGCGCGCCGCATCAGCCGATCCGGCCTACAAGGTTCCCATGGCGGAGCTTGTCTCCGTCCGCCGTTTCGTCCGCTGGGAAATCGTCTTTTTCGCCACGATCCCCGTCTTCGCGGCAGCCATGGCGCGCGGCTATGGCTATTGAGCTGCGGCGAGGTCGCCTTCGATCGGTACGATCGGCGCGGGGATGTCGCAGGTCTTGACCGGCGCCTTGCAGAGATCGGCGATGATACAGCGCTCGCATTCGGGCCGTCTCGCCTTGCAGACATAGCGCCCGTGCAGGATCAGCCAGTGATGCGCATGGCGCAGATATTCCGGCGGAATGATGCGCAGGAAGCCCGCCTCTACCTCGTCCGGCGTCTTCCCCGGCGCGAGAAGCAGCCGGTTGCCGAGCCGGAAGATATGCGTATCGACCGCCAGCGTCGGCTCGCCGAAGACGTTGTTCAAGACGACATTGGCGGTCTTGCGCCCGATGCCCGGCAGTTTCATCAGCACCTCGCGATCGTCAGGCACCTCTCCGCCGAAATCGCGGACAAGCGCCCCGGAAAGGGCGGCGACGTTCTTCGCTTTGGCACGCCAGAGCCCGATCGTGCGGATATGGCGGCCGATCTCGGCCTCTCCGAGCGCCGCCATCTTCGCCGGCGTATCGGCCCTCGCGAAAAGCGCTTTCGTGGCCTTGTTGACGCCGGCATCGGTCGCTTGCGCGGAGAGAACGACCGCCACCAGCATGGTGAAGGCGTTGGTGTAGTCGAGTTCGCTTTTCGGCTCGGGGCGCTGCAGCGAAAAGCGGTGGAAGATCTCGTGGATCTCCTCCTTCGTATAGGGAATGCGCTTGCGCCCGGAACTGGCTTTTCTCGCGTCGGGCTTTTTTCCGGCTGAACCCTGCGCCTTGCGCATGGATGATAACGCTCTTTTGCTGTTCTGTTTTTCCATTGCCTCTCTATAATCTTTAACATGCAGGAGACAAACGCTGCTGACGAACCCTTTTTCCGGGCTTTCTTGACGCCGCACCGATCGCTCGGGCGAACGGGTTTTTTCATCCTGATGGGCGTGCTCGCTTTCGGCTGCCTGACCACCGGCATGCTTTTTCTGGTGGATGGCGCCTGGCCGATCCTCTGCTTCTGCGGCCTCAATGTCGTCGGCGTTTATATCGCCTTTCGCCTCAACTACCGTGCTGCCCGCATCCATGAGGAAGTGGCGCTCTCGCGCACCAGCCTCGATATCCGCAAGGTGGCGGCCTCGGGCCGCGCCGAGGAACATCGCTTCAACCCGTTCTGGACACGCTTTTCGGTCAGCCGGCATCAGGAGATCGGCATAACCGGCATGGCGGTGGAGGCGCGCGGCAAAAGCGTGCCGATCGGCTCCTTCCTCAACCCCGATGATCGGGAAAGCTTCGCAACCGCCTTTTCCCATGCGCTTGCCGCGGCCAAGGGCCGCTAATTCCGCTTCGGAGACAACCGTGCCGGGAGTTGTCAGGAAACGGGTGGGAAATTACCCTCCGTGGCTCGATATTGCGGTTTATCAGATAGAACCGCGATGGAGGCGGATATGAACGCACAGACCGCAATCCTAGAAAAAGACGTCACGCCCACTGGCGACGATTACGAGATCGTGCGCCGCTGCATCGAGAAGATCAGCCTGGATTACCGCAACCAGCCTTCGCTGGAGGCGCTTGCGGAAGCCGTGGGCGATACGCCGACGGGCTTGCAGAAGCTCTTCACGCGCTGGGCCGGCTTGAGTCCGAAGGGTTTCCTGCAGGCCGTCACGCTCGATCACGCGCGCCGCCTGCTCGACCAGGGCGCGCCGCTCCTCGATGCCGCCTATGAGGTGGGCATGTCGGGTCCCGGCAGGCTGCACGATCTTTTCGTGACGCACGAGGCCATGTCGCCGGGCAATTACAAAACCAGAGGCGCCGGGCTGACCATGCGCTACGGCTATCATCTATCGCCCTTCGGCATCGCGCTGGTGATGGTGACGGAGCGCGGCCTTGCCGGCCTCGCCTTCGCCGATCCCGGCAAGGAGCGTGAGACCTTTGCCGATATGTCGGGCCGCTGGCCGAACGCCACCTATATCGAGGACATCGCCGCGACGGCGCCCTATGCCGGACGTATTTTCGATCCGGCGCGCTGGCGCTCGGAACAGCCCTTGCGGGTTGTCCTGATCGGCACCGATTTCCAGGTGAGGGTGTGGGAGGCGTTGCTCCGCATCCCGATGGGAAAGGCCTGCGCCTATTCCGAGATATCGAAGGAGATCGGCGCGCCGAAAGCCTCGCGCGCGGTGGGAGCAGCAATCGGCGCCAATCCGATTTCCTTCGTGGTGCCCTGCCATCGGGCCGTCGGCAAGTCCGGCGCGTTGACTGGCTACCATTGGGGATTGACCCGCAAGCGGGCCATTCTCGGCTGGGAAGCCGGGCGGATTGAGCAACGCTGAAGGCCGAACGTTTGCGCTTCGAAATGCGCTCAGCCATGAAGCGGGGCCATGGGAAAGCATTTCCAAAATGTAATGAACATTACAATGAAGTAATGTTTGTATTCATCTATGGTTCATTATGTAAGAAATAAAAATAGCTGCATTGAATGAAAGGAGAGAAATATGAAACGGATTATTCTTGTTGCAACTGCTCTTTCATTTCTTGTGTCTCCCATGGCCTATGCACAACCGAATAATCGGCATGACGCGCGCCATAATACCGAGCGTCATGTCGTCATGAAAAAGAAGATCGTCGCGAAAAGGCGCTGGGAAAGAGGCGCGCGGCTCCCGCATGGCCAGCATTATGTCGTGGTGAAGGATTATCAGCGCTATCATCTGCACCGCCCGCCGCACGGCCAGCATTGGGTGCGCGTCGATAACCAGTATCTGCTCGTCGGTATCACCTCCGGCATCATCGCGGCGCTTGCGACGGCGCATTGACGGCAAATTCCCCACTGGGCTGGCGCATCCGCGTCAGCCTTTTATTTTGGTTGTGCGTCCTTCGAGGCTCGCTTCGCTCGCGCCTCAGGATGAGGAAGGCAGTCACCTTTCACAGCCGAAAAGCACCTGACGCTGATGGTTCTGCATATCGGGGATGCCGGCGCCAGCGGTCCTCATCCTGAGGTGCGGAGCCCGAAGGGCGGAGCTTCGAAGGAGGCAACGATGGCCGGTCACGCCGTCAGGTCGCGTCGTGCGTTCCGGTATTCCTTGACGACGATGTCGGTGAGTTCCTGGATCGACGTCTCGGCCGTCGGCTTGTCGAAGGTGATCTTGCCGCCTTCGATCAGATTGACGCGGTCGCAGACATCGAAGATCTGCGCGTAATTGTGCGCGATGATGATGACGCCGACCTCGCCTTCCTGCTTCAGCCGCTGGATCACGTCGAGGATGAGGGCGGATTCCTTGACGCCCATCGCCGCCGTCGGCTCGTCGAGAAGCAGCACCTTCGCTTGCTGGTAGACCGAGCGCGCCACCGCGATCGCCTGCCTCTGCCCGCCCGACAGCTTCGCCACCGGCACGTCTACGGACGGAATCCTGACGCCCATGCGGTTGAGTTGCTCGATCGCCTGCTCGCGCATCTTGCGGTCGTTGAGGATACCGAGAAAGCCGCCGAAAACCGGTTCACGCCTCAGGAACATATTGCGGTAGACATTGACCTCGTTGATCAGCGCTAGATCCTGGAACACGACTTCGATGCCGAGCGCGCGGCCTTGGCTGACGGAGCGCAGCGTCACCGGCTTGCCCTCGAAATAGAGCTGCCCGGAGGTCGGCTGGTGGAAGCCGGTCAGGATCTTGATCAGGGTCGATTTGCCCGCGCCATTGTCGCCGAGAAGGCCGAGCACCTCGCCCTTCCTGAGCGTCAGGTTGATGTCGCGCAGAGCCGTCACCTGCCCGAAAGATTTGGAGACGTGCTCGGCGCGCAGCACTTCCTGGCCTTTTGTCGTCCCGTTCATCAGAGGCCTCCACGGTCGCGCAACAGCGCGAGCCTGATGTTCACGGCCATGGTGACGAGGATCGCCGCGCCGAGGATCATGTCGAACGTATAGGCGCTGACGCCCAGAAGCGTGAAGCCGTCGGTCAATATGCCGAGCACGACCGAGCCGATGAGTGCGCCGATCACCGTACCGAGGCCGCCGGTCAGCAGCGTGCCGCCGATCACCGCCGCCGCGATCGCCATGAACATGATCTGCGAACCGCCGGCGAGCGGATCGACCGAGCCGATGCGGAAGCAGTCT
The DNA here is from genome assembly GCA_035547755.1 of Rhizobiaceae bacterium. Classification (GTDB taxonomy): domain Bacteria; phylum Pseudomonadota; class Alphaproteobacteria; order Rhizobiales; family Rhizobiaceae; genus Mesorhizobium_L. Next base: position 21,416 of record DASZUG010000092.1, on the reverse strand, counting down.
ATGATGCCGGCGAAACCGCCGAGAATGCTGCACAGGATGAAATTGCCGGTCTTGATGGCGCGGACGGGAATGCCGACCTCGGCCGAGCCGATGAGATTGCCGCCGGTCGCAACCGTGTGCAGGCCCCAGCGCGTCTTTTTCAGCACGAACTGGAAGACGATGGCGATGACGAGCGCCCAGGCCATTTCCGCGAGCGGATTTGCGCCGAAAAGAGCGGTGAATGTCGGGCCGGCCTGTGGCTGGACCGGGAAGCCGCCGGAAATCGTCAGCGTGAAACCGTTGATCAGGAACAGCGTGCCAAGCGTGGTGACGAAGGAAGGAACTTCCAGAATTGTGGTGATGAGGCCGTTGATCAGCCCGACTATGCCGGCGGCGCCGAGGCCGGCGATGACGGCCAGCCACCATGGCGCCCCTGCCTGCGCCGTGAAATACATGACGAAGGGGGTCAGCGCATAGACCATGCCGACGGAAAGATCGACCTCTCCGCAGACGAGCACGAGGACTTCGCCGGCGGCGATGATCGCCGTCGTGCCGGAATATTGCACCAAATTCTGCAGGTTCGCCTTCGACAAAAAGGCGCTGCTCGACCATTGGAAATAGATCGCCAGCAAAATGCCGGCGATCAGGATGCTTGCCTCGCGATAGCGCAGGATGAAGGCGCCCGCGCGCCTCCATGCGCTCTTGTCGCGACCGGACGCGGCCGGTTTGGAAACAGTCGCCGCCGGGCGGCTTTTTTCAGGATCGTTCATTCGTAAAAGCCTGCCCGGCCCGGTTGTTACAAGAAATGGACTTTAGCCCGCGATCGAGGCCGGCCGCTTCAGGATCTTCTCTTCCTTGGAATTGCCCTCATAGCGGCTTTGCGTCTTGCGATAAGGCTCGACGCTGTCCTTGGTGACGAATTTCAGGCCGGTATTGATTTCCGCCGGTCCGCTCAGCCCTCCCGAAGCGAGGAAGATGAACATCTCCATCACCGTATAGAAGCCTTGCAGATAAGGCTGCTGGTCGATGGTGAAGTCGAGATGACCCTGGGATATGAAGTCAAGCGTCTGCGGCAAGAGATCGAAACCGCCGGCGCGCACGCCCTTGGCGTGGAGACCGTATTTCTCCATGGTCTTGCCGACGGCCATGGTCGAGCCGGCATCGACGGCAAACATGCCCTTCACGTCCTTGTGGCCGACATAATAGGCGTCGACACGGCTGACTTCCTCGTTGACGGTCGGGCCGGTGGCGATTTCGGCGAGCGTGATCTTCTTGCCGGAGGCCTTGATCGCGTCACGCGCGCCGTCGAGGCGCGGCTGGATGTTCAACTGTCCCGGCGTGGCGATGAAGCCGACCACTTCGCCCTCGTCGACGAGGCTGACGATGCGCTCGCCGAGCGATTTGCCGGCGGCGTAGAGATCCTGGCCGATATAGGCGAGACGCTTGTTGCCAGTCGTGTCGGCATTATAGGCGAAGACCGGAATCCCGGCTTTGAGCGCCCGCTCCGTCGGTTCGTTGAAGGCATGCTGGTCAACGAGGCAGACCGCGATCGCATCCGCCTTGGCGGCGATGGCCGCGTTCATCGAATTGACCATCTGAGAGGCGACGGATGTCTGCGAGCCGGTCCATTGATAGGTGCAGCCGAGCAGCGAGCAGGCGTCGGCGATGCCGTACTGGGTCGGCACGAAGAACGGGTTCGTCGTCACATGGTTGACGAACACGAATTTCCATTTCGGATGGCTGGGAAAATTGCCGTTTCCGCCGGCGGCCTCAGCAAGCGACGGCAGGCCGGCGGCTCCAAGCGCGCCCATCGCCATGGCGAGCGCGCCGGATCCCTTCAGCAAGCCGCGGCGGCTTGGCGCAAGGGCGTCCTTCGTTTCGATTTTGTCTTCCGTGATGTCTTTGGACATTGCTGTCTCCTCCATGATGCCTGGATCGAGGGGTCCGCCTCTTTCCCTCGCCGGAAATCTGTGGCCGCCTCCGCGACTTGCACAATAGGCGATTTTGCGCCGATGGCTAGTATTAATCCTATTAATATAATCGAATTAATTTTCCAGCCGCGCATCCCGGTGAAAAAGGCGGCAAAGCTGGTCGCTACCGGACCCGGCCGTTCCCGTTCTGTGCCTCCCATTCGGCAAAAATCGACCCGGCGTCGAAGCTTAACGCCGCACCCGGCGCTCGGGCAATCTCTCCTTATGGGCATTTCGCGCATACCGCGCGTGCCAACACGGTGTTAAAGTCTGCCGATCCGCTGCACGAGCATGGCGAAGAAGGCTTCATGCTCGACATCGCGCATGACCAGCGCGTTCTTCGGCCTGTCCGTAACGCCCCACCAGTCGACCACCGTCATGCCGAGCGTCAGTTCCGATAGAGTCTCGATCGTGACGTTGCATTCCCGTCCCCTGAAGAGGTCGGGCGCCAGAAGATAGGCGATGACGCAAGGATCGTGCAGCGGTCCTCCCTCGCCGGCATATTTCTGCTTGTCGAACCGTTCGGAGAAGCCGAGCATTTCCGCGACCGCGATGCCCGGCCGGTTGCCGAGGCTGCGGAAAGCGGCGATTCGCGCGGGTGAGGTAAGCGCCTTGTGGGTCACGTCGAGCGGCATCATGACGATCGGGATGCCGGAACGAAAGACGATATCGGCGGCATGGGGATCGACATGGATGTTGAATTCGGCCGCCGGTGTGATGTTGCCGCCTTCGAAAAAACCGCCGCCCATCATGACGAGTTCCTTGACGCGCGATGCGATCCGCGGCTCGCGGATCAGCGCCAACGCGATATTCGTCAGCGGACCGAGCGTCGCCAGCGTGACGGCGCCGCTTTCCTCGCGCATCAGCGTCTCGACGATGAAATCGACCGCATGCTGCTCGCGCAGCTTCATTTCCGGTTCCGGCAGATCCGGGCCGTCGAGGCCCGTCTTGCCATGCACATGCTCCGCCGTGACGAGCGGGCGCATGAGCGGCCGGATCGCGCCGGAATAGACCGGCGTTTCGGACTTTCCGGCCAATTCGCATATTTTGAGCGCGTTCTTCTCCGTCAGCGCCAACGGCACGTTTCCCGCGACGGCCGTGACGCCGAGGATTTCGAGTTCCGGGCTTGCCAGCGCAAGCAGGACGGCGACGGCGTCGTCCTGCCCCGGATCGGTATCGATGATGATCTTCCGAACTGCCGTCATGCTTGCCACCGGACCTCCAGAATTCGCTTCTTGAATTCACTTTGCGGGCGGACCATATCAGGGTCAGACGGGAAAATGCCATGAGGGTTTTTCCGTTTCCACGTCGCTCTTTGAGGACCGGAACATGTCACGAATGACGCCATTTTCGAGCCCGCTGCTTCTGGGCTTCGATTCCATGGAAAAGACGCTGGAACGCCTGGCGAAGACCGGTGACGGTTATCCGCCCTACAATATCGAGAGGTTGCACAGCGACGGCGAGGCGGTGAGGCTCAGGATAACGCTCGCGGTGGCGGGCTTTGCCGAAAGCGATCTGGACGTCTCGACCGAAGAAAACCAGCTGGTCATCAGAGGCAAGCAGACCGACGAGGAAGAGCGGGATTATCTGCACCGCGGCATCGCCGCGCGGCAGTTCCAGCGCTGTTTCGTGCTCGCCGACGGCATGCGCGTCGTTGGAGCCGAACTCAGGAACGGGCTTTTGTCGATCGATCTCGACCGTCCCGAACCGCAGCGCCTCGTACGGAAGATCAACATATCGGTGAAGGACTGACCCTTGCCGATGGCTCTATGCGGACCCGGTTCTTCGAAGAACGGCCGCGGAAGGAGGCTTGAAATGACTGAACATGACAACCCCAAGATCAGTTTGACCGAAACGCAACTCGCCCATCTTGGCGAAGGCGTCGTCGCCTATCTGCGCGAAATCGACAGCGACGATCTGAAAGGCCGCTTCGGCAATCTGCCGGAATTGCAGCCCGGCACCAAGCTCTGGGCGCTGTTTGCCGCAAACGGGCAACCGATCCTGCTTTCCGACACCCGCGCCACGGCGCTTGCCGGCGCGATGGAGAACGACCTGACGCCGGTCAGCATTCACTGATGCGATTCGTGACCTTGCTGTAATTGTCTCGCCGAGAGGCCGCCACTTCAGACGACGGCCTCGATCAGGAATGGGCCCTTGCGGGAAAGCGCGGTCTCAAAGAGACGAGTGAAGCTTTCCGCCGTTTCGGCCCGCGCGGCCTCGACGCCCATGCCCTTCGCAAGCGAGCACCAGTCGAGCGCGGGATTCTCGATCTCCAGCATCCGGCGGGCATTGCGCCCGAAATCGTTGACGCCGACATTGCGCATCTCGCCCTTCAGGATGGCATAGCCGCGGTTGGAATAGACGATCGTCACCACGTCGAGATTTTCGCGCGCCTGCGTCCATAACGCCTGGAGCGTGTACATGCCGCTCCCGTCGGCCTGCAAGCCGATCACTTTACGGTCCGGGCAAGCGACCGCTGCGCCTGTCGCCAGCGGGATGCCGATGCCGATGGCGCCGCCGGTAATCGGCAGGTGATCATGCGGCGCCGCCGTCGCCGCCAGTTCGGAAAAGCGCCGGGTGGAGGTTATGCCCTCGTCGCAGACGATCGCGCCTTCGGGAAGCACGCGCGCCATCGCGACCGCGATTGCGTCGGGCGTAAGCTCCCCGCTGGGCCCTGGCAAATCGGGAGCCGTATAGGGCTGGATGCCGGAGGGACGCAGGCCGCCGACATCGAGTTCGTCCGCCAGCATGGCAAGCGCCAGGGGAAGGTCATGCTCCTGCCCTGCAAGCTCGAGGACCTTGCAGCCTTCCGGAAGCAGCGTCCCCGGTTTGCCAGGATAGGCGAAGAAGGCGACGGGAGCGGTACCGCCGATCAGGACGACGCTATCGAACTCCTTGAGCGCGCGCACCGCATGATCGACGGGGTAAGGCACGGCGGCGGGCGTGACCCGTCCGGCTCCGCGTTCCCAGCGTGCCGCGCGTTGGGTAAGAAGGGTTGCGCCCGTTCCGGCGGCGATTTTGCCGGCGACTTCGAGCGCGGCGGCGCGCATCGCTCTGCCGCCGAGGATGATCGCCGATTTGCCCCCACTGCGCAGTAGGGCGGCAGCCTCCCTGATCTTCACAGCCTCCACCTTCGGCTGCGCCGGAATCGCGACTGGCGTCGGCGCTTCGCCTTCGTATCCGCCCCATGCCGCGTCGGCGTGCAGGATGAGCGTGGCGACCCCCGGATGCGTCAGCGCCGCGAGATAGGCTTCCTCGGTCCTGACGCGAACCTCCTTCGCCTCCGTCGCCCGGCCCACCCAGCAGGACATTGGCCGCGCCAGGCTGTCGATGTCGCTGGTGAGCGGCGCGTCATGCTTCAGATGGTAGGTGGCATGATCACCGACGATATTGACCATCGGCGTATGCGCGCGCCGCGCATTGTGGAGATTGGCAAGGCCATTGGCGAGGCCGGGACCGAGATGCAGCAGTGTTGCGGCGGGCTTGTCGGCCATGCGCGCATAGCCGTCGGCGGCAGCCGTCACCACGCCTTCGAACAGGCCGAGGACGCAGCGCATCCGAGGCTTGCGGTCGAGCGCCGCGACGAAATGCATCTCGGATGTACCGGGATTCGCGAAGCAGATATCGACCCCGTTCGAGAGCAATGTGTCGCAGAGGAGATCGGCGCCGTTCATGAAATTGATTTCCCATTATCCGCAGGCTTGGCGTGTCGGACAACCGGCCGTCTGCTCGGACCAATGCCTCGTTTATGCCGTTTGGTAACAAAGACACGACATGGATTCGAGGGGCCAGTTGCGTGGTATGCACCGGTTCAGCCGAAATAGTGCCACAACAAGGCCTGCCACGCCGCGTCGTTGCCTTTCCATTCGCTGACGTCCGGTGCGAGCCTGGCAATCGTGATGCGTTCCGCCGTGGCGCTTTCGAGGGCCGGAACGCTTCGGTCTTCATAGGTAACGACGAGCATCTCGCACGATCTGCCGAGAGCGTCCTCGGCACTCCGTTTCAGGGCACGCGTGTTTTCGGGGGTAAAGACGAAGCCGCCGCCCTTTGCATAATCGTCGCCAAGCACCGCGGGGAGATTGTTCTGGGTGTTTGAGACGATGAAGATAATCCGCTCCTTACTTCGCAGATCGGCGAAGGAATTGAAGAACCGTTCGTATTTTTCGCCGGTCACGCGGAACGTAGCTTCGATGTCCACCAGCGTCTGCTGGCGGAAATCATGCCAGAAGAAGACGCCCCGCTTTTCCCAGAAAAATGTGCCCACATGGTTGTAAGGCGATAATTCCAGCGGCGATTGCGGAAAGCGGTCGCCCGAACCGATCCATTCGGCGGCTCTGCCGACGGGGCATATGAGCCAATCGAAAGGAAAACGCTTCGGCATCAGCCTATCGCCGGTCAATGAAGAGAGCAGCTCGACGTTTTGCTTGATCTGATGCGCGCTTTGGCAGGATGAACCGAGGCTGACGACGGCCAGTTTCTCTCCGATGGCTGACATCGCTTCTACGCTGGTTCGAAGGCGGGAACGATCTCCATCTCGGGCACCAGCACAAGCCCCTTGTCGGTAATCCTGATCTCGGGGATGACGGAGAGCGGGATCAGGTTGAAGCCCATATAAGGAATGGTGCAGCCGGCTTTCTTCCACTCCTCCTTCATCCGCTTCACTTCTTCGGCGACGTCGGTGACGCGCCTGTCGGAAAGAAGCCCGGCGATCGGCAGTTCCACCATGGCCGTCACCTTGCCGTCCATCACGACGCACACTCCGCCCTGCTTCTCTTCGATGGCGCGGAGCGCGACCTGCATGTCCGCCTCGTTTGTGCCGGCGATTATGATGTTGTGGCTGTCATGGCCGACCGACGACGCCACCGCGCCGCGTCTCAGGTTGAAGTTAGCAAGCAGGCCATGCGCGACATTGCCCGCCGACTTGCCGTGGCGCTCCACAACCGTGACGAAGCAGAGTCCGTGCCGGTCGAAATGGGTCTGCCAGCCGTTCGCCGGTTCGAGCCTGATTGTCTCGTGGCCGAGCGTGATGCCGGGATGCTCGGTGCGGATCGTATGCGCAATCACCGGACCGGTCGGAAGCTCCGGCGTGATCCTGATCTCTTTCGGTAATTTCACGGTGTGGTAGGCAGCTTCGGGATAACGATAACGGCTGGAAAGGGCCTGGTCGAGCAACGGCGTGATCCGGCCATCCTCGACGAGGAGTTCCCCGCCATACCAGGTGTTTACCGGCTTATAGGCGTCGTCGAGAAGCACGATGTCGGCCCGCCTGCCGCCGCCGAAACCGCCGATCTCGCTATCCATGCCGAAACGCGTCGCGCCGTGGAGCGAACCCATCGGCCAGGCCTGCTCAGGCTTTAGCCCGGCCTTCATGGCCTGCCGCGTCACCCAGTCCATGCCGAAAAGCAGGAGATCGTCGGCATCCCGGTCGTCCGTACAGACGGCGACGCGCTTGTGCGACGAATCGAGTTCGGTGATCGTCTTGATTGCCTCGGGCAGGCTGTGCCAGGGCGTCGTCGGCGGCCCGCCGCGCAGGAAGATCCAGACGCCGGCTTCGAGAAGATCGTCGGCGATGTCGCGGTCGATCGCCTCATGCGTGTCAGTGACGCCCGACGCCGCATAGGCGGCGACGAATTCGCGGCCGTAGACATGGCCCGATACCGGCCGGCCCCGCTCGAGCGCGGCGGCGAGAATGGCGTGGCTGCGCTCGTCGCCCGTTGCGACCGGAACGAAGTCCATCTTCTCGCCAAGCGCCACTGCCTCGGGCCATTTGTCGAACAGCGCCGCGATCTTTTGCGGCGTCAAATCGCCACCCGCCGTCTCCATCTCCGGCGACGTCGCCGGCACCGTGCTTGGCACCGTCAGGAAGATGGAAAGCGGCGCTTCCCTCGCATCCTCCAGCATCGCCTCGACGCCGGCGACGTCCATGACGTTGCCGATCTCGTGGCTGTCGCAGAAGATGGTGGTGGTGCCGTTCAGAAGCGCGGCCTCGGCATAGGCGCAGGCTGTCACCATGCTCGATTCGATATGGATGTGCGGGTCGACGAGGCCAGGCGCCAGAAGCCCGCCTTTCACCTCATAAGTCTTCGCGCTCTGGCCTGTATAGGTTCCGGCAGGCTTGACCGCCGCGATGCGGCCGCCCGCAATCCAGACTTCCCTGCCGGAGAGGATGCGCTCCGAATAGGTTGAGAGGATGCGGGCGTCGCGCAAGACAAGGTCCGGCGCCGTTCTCCCCGAAGCGACATCGGCAAGGCGGCGGGTCATGGTTGAAAGCGGTTTGACCGAAAAGCGCGTGAGCGACGGCATATGTGCCTCCATACGAATTGATGAGGCTCCACTCTCGCCAAGCGGATGCCCATCGAATGGTGGTGTCTAGCCCGGAATTGCGATTAAGTGCAAAGGCTGAAAACCTGTCTTACGATACGGCCGCATTCTGCAAAGCCTTTGCTTTCGCGCGACGGCCCTTCGACGGCGCGCAAGGCAGGCTCACCTTGAACAGGGCGCCGCCAAACCTGCTTTCCTCGATCCAGATGCGGCCGCCATGCTGCATGACAATGCGCTGGGAGATGGCGAGTCCGAGCCCCGCACCATGCGGCTTGTCGTTCATTGTATCGCCGAGCTGACGGAAGCGTTCGAAAACGACCTTGCGATCCTTCTGCCGGATGCCCGGCCCGTTATCGCCGACGGCGAGTTCGAAGGCATTCCCGGTGCGTGACAATGTGAGATGCGCACGGCCGCTTCCCGGGAGCGCGAATTTTGCCGCATTGCCGAGAAGGTTGATGAGGACCTGCACCAGCCTGTCATGGTCGCCAAGCACAAGAGCGGAGGGCGTTTCGATTTCAAGATGGAGCGCGACTCCATTCGTGGCGAAGACCTGATCCAGCGCGGCCGCGGACTCGCGCGCGATCGTAGCGAGGTCGACCGGCACGTCCGCTCTCGGCACTGTTCCGGAAGCCTCGATCTTCGATAGGTCGAGCAATTGGTTGATCAGCCGCGTCAGGCGCTCCGATTCGGTGATGACGATGCGCAGGAACTCGTGGCGTTCGCCGAGTGTCAGGTCGGGATGGTCGCGCAGGATCTCCGAAAAAGCGCGGATCGAGGAGAGCGGCGTGCGCAGTTCATGATTGACCGTGGCGACGAAATCGTCCTTGAGGCGGTCGAGAAGTTGCAGCCGGTCGTTGGCTTCCTTCAGTTCGGCCGTCGCGGCTTCCAGCGCGCGCGACTTTTCCTCGAGTTGGCGGTTGGCCTCGATGACGCGCGACGTTTCGTCGAGGATGCGCATGATCTCGTCGACGCCGAGCGGCTCTTCCTCGACGATCGCATCCACCAGGACACGCGCGGAAGCGGCGCCGATGACGCCTGCGAGAAGCCGCTCGTAGAAAAGCACTGTCTGTGTGTCGGCCTGAACGACCGTCCGCGCGTCGAGGCCCCGCTTCGCGGCCCATTCCGCATAGGCGGAGGCGGCTTTCTCCCTGCCGAGGAAGCGTGAGGCAAGCGACATCAGGTCTGGGATGAGAGCCGTCCTCCGCCAGATCTGCGCGGCGTCGCCCGGATGGACCGCCTCGACGAACATCGCCGCATGGGCACGTTCGACCGGACTTTGCCGGCCTGCCAGCGACACGCCGACGAAACAGCCGACATTGGCGATGAGCGACCAGAAAGTGCTGTGCGTTACGGGGTCGAGCCCCTGCAACCCGAAAAGCGCATAGGGCTTCAGAAGCGCGATGCCGAAAGGACCATGGGCAATGAAATCCATCGTCAAAGCGCCGGATCGCGCGAATGAAGGAAAGAGCAGAGTATAGACCCAGACAAGGAAGCCGGTGGAAATGCCGGCAAAGGCGCCCGCCTTGGTCGCTCCGCGCCAGAAAAGACCGGCGATTATCGCCGGCGCGAACTGGGCGACGGCGACGAAGGACATCAGCCCGATCGAGACTAGGGCAAATTGCGCGCTGTCATGGCGCATATAGAGATAGCCGAGCCCCATCACGCCGATCATGACCAGCCGTCGCACCCACAGGAGCAGGCTGGTCAGGTCGGCCTTCCGTTCAAGGCCGAGCGCCTTCACGCGCAACAGGGCCGGCATGACCACATCGTTGCAAACCATCAGGCTGAGCGCCGTAGTTTCCACCACAACCATGCTCGCGGCGGCGGAGAGACCGCCGAGGAAGGCGATCAGCGCGACGAAGGGATAGCCGGAAGCGAGCGGCACGGCGAGCACCAGATTGTCAGGGTCCGTGTCGGTCGGCAGCATCATCCGGCCGGCGATCGCGATCGGCAGGACGAAGAGATTGATGGCGAGCAGATAGAGAGGGAAAAGCCAGAGCGCTCTATTGAGATGCCGCTCGTCGACATTCTCCACCACCATGATCTGGAACTGACGCGGTAGGCAGAAGACCGCAACCATGGCGAGAAGCGTCATCGCGATCCAGTTATAGCCATAGCGGTCGGGCGAATGGGCGAAAATGGACCGGATATCGGGAATCGCGGCTGCCTTGGAAAAAAGGTCGCCGAAACCGTTGAAGAGGCCGTAGCCGATGAAAAGGCCGATCGCCGTCAGGCTGATGAGCTTGAGAATGGATTCGAGCGCCACCGCGACCACCATTCCAGGATGGTGTTCCCGGGGGTGGATGCTGCGGCTGCCGAAAAGCATGGCAAAGACGGTCAGCACGATTGCCGACCAGAGCGCCCCGTCGGTCAGCACCGGTTTGGTGCCCACATCCGCTGCCTCTCCCGAGGCGCTGAGCACGGCGAAGCCGCTGGAGATCGATTTCAGCTGCAGCGCGATATAAGGGACGAGGCCGATGACCGCTATGATGGTGACGAGTGCGGCGAGGCCGCCGCTCTTGCCGAAGCGGGCGCCAATCAGATCGGCGATGGAGGTGATGCGGTGGGCGTGGCTGATCTTCAGCATCCTGCGGATGACGATCGGGCCGAGACAGAAGGCGAGCGTCGGCCCGAGATAGATCGGCAGGAAGTCAAGGCCGGACTGCGAGGCCCGCCCGACTCCGCCGTTGAACGTCCAGGAACTGCAATAGACGGCGAGCGAGAGCGTATAGACGAGGCTGGACCCGGTCAGTCGGGAAACGCGCCCGCCCGTGTGCTCAACGAGATAGGCGACGGCAAAAAGCAGGATCAGATAGGCGACGGCGGCAATGATGATAAGATGCTGGCTCATCGCCGGGTCCCATCCGGGCGGCGCTCTTCATTGTCGCTTCCCCGTTCGAGGATGAAGGCGGCAGCCGCGATCAGCGCAATCCAGACCCCGAAAATATAGAGATAGAGAGCCGGCCAGCCGAAGACCGTGCCACCAATCAAATTGAGAATGGGCGGATTGAAGAGAAGGGCGCCCGCCGCAAAAAGGCCGACCATCCGGTCGCGCCGCACCGTCCGGCGCAGCATCTTACGCCTCTTTCCCGTGCCGGGATTGCGAACGACTGGCGGCCGCCGGCTGCGACAGCACTCTTGCCACGCATTCGGTCACATCGCTGATGGCAAACGGCTTGGTGATATAGGCGTCGGCGCCGAGCGCCAACCCGGCCTGCTGCTCGGCGTTACGCCCCTTCGCCGTCAGCATGATGATGCGGACGCCTTCATGTTGGGGACTCGACCGCAGCGCGCGACAGACATCGTAGCCGTTTGCCCGAGGCATCATCAGATCGAGCAGCACCAAATCGGGCGTCTGTTCCTCGACCGCGTCGAGCGCCTGGCGGCCATCGGTCGCGGTGCGCACGACATGGCCCTCGCGCTGCATGAGGAAGGTCAGGGCGCGTAAAATATTCGGGTCGTCGTCGGCGATCAGCACCGAAGCCGCCATGCCGTTTCTCTCTCATCGCGATGGACGAACCCCAATGCGTTCCATGGGCGCCCGTCTGCCGTCAACAACTCTAATCCTCTTGTTTTTGCATCACAAGCCGCGCAAAATCGCCTTCGAACGACACCGGCGATCGAGGGTGAGGCGACGTGGTGAACAGGAACATCGCGGCATGGCCGCCGGGGGGCGTGCCGCCGGAAGACGGGAGTGAATCATTCACGATCTCCCGCCCGAGAATACTGATCGTCGAGGACGATTCCGATATCAGCGGCCTGCTTTTGCGGGAACTCGCAACGCTTGGCTATACGGTCGACCGCGTCGAACTCGCGGAAGAAGCGCTTCTAGCGGCGACGGCGACAGATTACGCTCTTCTGATCGTCGATCTGGGCCTGCCCGACCGCGACGGGCTGGACCTTGTCCGTGAGATGCGCAGGCTGCTCATCGAGGCGCCGATCCTGATGTTGACGGCGCGTCGGAAGGTCGAGGACCGTGTTCTCGGCCTGTCCAGCGGCGCCGACGACTATCTGGTCAAGCCTTTTGCGATTCCGGAATTTCGGGCGCGTGTCGCGGCGTTGTTGCGCCGTCCGGCGCGGCTGCGGGACAACCGCTTTCACGCCGCCAATATCGTCGTCGATCGGGACTCGCTCGAGGCGCTGGTCGGCGGCGTCGGCCTTCCACTTGCGCGCAAGCAGTTCCAGCTTCTGGAACTCCTGGTGCGGCGCAAGAATCACATGACGCCGAAGCGTATGATCGAGGAGACGCTTTACGGCTTCAATGACGAAGTATCGCCGAATTCGATCGAGGCGCACGTCTATAAGCTCCGCAATATCCTCAAATCGGCCGGCGCGGAAGCGACGATCGAGACGAGGCGCGGCATAGGTTATCGACTCGTCCTGCATGGTGGTAGCGCCGAAGGATGAACGGCCGGAAACCTGGTCCAGACAAGGCCGCGCTCGCGCTCCTCGATCCGGATGGATCTTTCATCGAGAGGCTGCGGCAGGATCACGCGACGTTGCTTACATTACTCGAAGCGCTTGGGGATGGAGCGGGGGAGAAGGAGGCTCATCTGGCGGAACTCAGGAGGTTCGCGCACCGTCTTGCGGGAGCGGCTGGGACCTTTGGCCATGACGATATCGGCGAAGCGGCGATGGTGGTGGAGGATTGCCTGACGGATGGGGCGAAGCCGCTGCCCATCCATTCCATCGATACGGCCCTTGGGGAAGCCGGCCGTTTATATGCACTGCTCGACAGGGCGCTCAAGCAGGGTTGAGGAAAGGTTCCGAAGGACGAATTCAGTTTCAAATCAGCTTCAGATCAGGTTTTTGTCAGCTTGATCCACTTTACTGGCGTTCTGGATTCGGTGGAGGAGCTGATCCGGCAATTCATGCGGGCTGCGCATCCTTGTGCGGCCCCTATGGCGCAGCTGGAATGTCTTCCTTCAAGAATCGGCGGGAGCCGGCGACAGATCGCCGGCATGAATTAAAGGGAGGAAGACGATGTCTCACAATTCGAAAGCCCGCGGGGGCTGGAATCGCCGCGAGGCGCTGATGGCCGGTGTCGGCTTTGCTGGAGCGACAATGCTGCCGTTCGGCGTGCCGACGCTTGCCTGGGCCGACGACAAGCCCGCGATCGGCACCTGGCCGGCCGGCTCTCAGGGCGACACGGTCTATATCGGCGCGGCCGTGCCGTTGACCGGCACCTATGCCTCCTCTGGCGAGGACGAGCGCAAGGGCATGGAACTCGCCGTCGAGCATATCAACACCAATCATGATCTGATGAAGAAGATCGCGCCGAAGGTGGATAACGGCCTGCTCGGCAAGAAGGTCAAATTGCTCTCCGCCGATTCGGCGGCGAAGCCGAACCAGGCCGTGCAGGCGGAACAGACCTTCATCAACCAGAACAAGATCATCCTGATGACCGGCTCGACTTCCTCGGCGGTCGCGGTCGCGTTGAACAAATTCGCCCAGCGCGAGAAGATCCTCTATGTAGCGGGGATCTCCGGTTCCAACGACACGACCGGCAAGGATTGCGTCCGCTACGGCTTCCGCCAGAATTTCTATGGCCAGACGGCGGCGGCGGCGATCGGCCCGGTCCTGATCAAGCAATTCGGCAAGAACCGCAAGGCCGCCTTCATGACGCCTGACTATACCTATGGTCATACCGTCACCAAGTCGGTGAACGATTATCTCAGCCAGAATGGGGGCTGGCAGATGGTCACGAACCAGGTGTCGCCGCTCGGCACCCAGGATTTCAGCCAATATCTCACCAATATCGCCAATTCCGGTGCCGAATTCCTGATCAACGTCAATTGGGGCCGCGACGCCGTGCTCTCGACCCAGCAGGCGAAGCAGTTCGGCCTCCTGCCGAAGATGACGCTCGTCATCCCCTACCAGATTCCGTTCCTCGCCAAGGAAGTGGGACCGGACATCACCGCCGGCGTTTTCGCGGCGACCGACTTCTGGTGGACGCTCGAGGACAAATACCCGCTGGCGAAACTGTTCGTGGATGCATTCCAGAAGAAATATGGCTATCGGCCGGAATGGGGCGCGGAGAACAGCTATGCCAGCTTCGCGCATTGGGCGCGCATGGTTTCGGAAGCCGGGAGCTTCTATCCGCCCGATGTCATCAAGCAGTACGAGAAGGGGGAGACTATTCCCTCCCTCGTCGGCGACGTTCACTACCGGCCCGAAGACCACCAATGCGTCCGTCCCGTCATCATCGTCCGCGGCAAGGCCAAGAAGGACATGAAGAATGACGAGGATTATTGGGAAGTGCTCGAAGTGGTGCCTGGCGAGGGCCTGATGCAGAAACCCGATGCCTTTGGCTGCAAGCTCGGCGACTACACCTGAACCGTGCGGCCCCTCCGCTCCTCATCGATCGGAGGGCGCATGGCCGATATGCCTTCGCATTGCTGGCAGGCATTCGCGCTCTCGACTGCGGTTGAGAGCGCGAAGAATTGTGATATCAACAGGATAGATGGCCGGATGATCCATCCGCGAGCGGGGTAGGGGTAGCGTGGTAAACTGGGCGAATTTCATATCGCAATGCTTCAACGGGCTGGTGCTCGGCGCACTTCTCGCGCTGATCTCCTCCGGCCTGACGATCATCTACGGCACGCTCGGCGTCCTCAACCTCGCGCATGGCGCCATGTTCATGCTCGGTGGTTATGCCGGTTGGCTGGCCTACACTTATTCCGGCTCCTTCATCGTAGCGCTGATGGCCGGTTCGTTGTTCGTCATGCTGGTTGGCGTGGTGACGGAGCGACTGATCATTCGGCATTTCTACACGCGGCCGCATGAAGACCAACTCCTCGTGACCTTCGGCCTTGGCATCGTCTTCGTCGAGACCGTACGCTTTTTCTTCGGCAGCTTGTCGAAGATGACGCCGCCGCCGGCCGTCTTCCAGGGCATCACCAATCTCGGCTTCATGTTCTACCCGACCTATCGTCTGGCGGCGCTCGGCATCGTGGCGGTCGCGCTGCTCGTCCTCTATTTCGTGCTCTATCGCACCCGCATCGGCATGATCGTGCGCGCTGGCATCGAGGATTCGGTGATGGTCGATTCGCTCGGCATCGATGTCTATAAGGTGTTCATGCTGGTCTTCGGGATCGGCGCGATGGCCGCCGGGTTCGCCGGCATCGTCAACGCGCCGGTCGTCTCGATCGCTCCCGATGTCGGCGAGGCCATCCTGGTGCAGACCTTCGTGGTCGTCGTGATCGGCGGCGTGGGTTCGTTCCCGGGGGCGATCCTGGGCGGCCTCATTGCCGGCGAGATCATCTCCATCACCTCGATGTTCAATCCCGGCTACGCATATGTGATGCTGTTCGTGGCGATGACGCTTGTGCTTGTGCTGCGTCCTCACGGACTGTTCGGCGCGGCTGGCCGCGAGTAAACGCTCCGATGACCAGAAGACATCCCCTCCTCGTCGAAGCCCTGACGGCGCTGGCGTTGATCGCGGTTCCCTTTGTGCTACCCTATCTCGGCTTTACCCCGACCACGATCAACCGCATTCTGATCTGGGGGCTCTTCGGGATCGGCTTCGATATACTATTCGGCTATACCGGACTCCTTTCCTTCGGACAGTCTGCCTTTTTCGGCACCGGCGGCATGGTCGCGGCCTATCTGCTCACCATTGCCGGTTTCCCCTATGTTGTGCTTTCGGTTTTCGTCGGTGCAATCGCGGCTGGCGTCGTTGGTTACTTCGTTGGGCTGATCGCGCTGAGGCGCACCGGCATCTATTTTGCCATGATTACCGTGGCGATCGCCGAAGTGTTCTTCTTTGTTGAATTCAATCCTCTTGCCGATTTTACCGGTGGCGAAAACGGCCTCCCCGGCGTGCCGACGCCGAGTCTCTCCCTCGGCTTCACCACCCTCCAGTTCGACAGCAACTGGACGATGTATATCTTCCTGGCGTTCTGGTATTTCGTCGGCCTCGTGGCCGCGCTGCGGATCGTACGCTCTCCCGTCGGCGCGATCCTTTCCGCCATTCGCGACAATCCGTTGAGGGCGCAGGCGCTCGGCCACAATATCCACGGCTACAAGCTCACCGCTTTCGTCGTCGCCGCGGTCTATGCCGGTTTCGCCGGTGGCCTGCTCGGGCTCATGCAGGGCTTCATGCCGCCGGATGCCTTCACCTTCGACACGTCGGGCCAGCTTGTGATGCAGACCGCTATCGGTGGCGCGGGCACGCTGTTCGGCCCGTTGATCGGCGCTGCCGTATGGCTCTATCTCAGCGACTTTTTCCAGACGACGCTGCATCTCGGCGCCACGTGGAAGCTCGTGCTCGGCATCGTCTTCGTGCTGCTGGTCTGCTTCCTCAGGCGCGGTATCGTCGGCGCCATCGTCGATCTCTATCGCCTGATGACGCGTGATAAAAAGACGGCGGAGCCGGTCGAAATATCGCGGGAGTCCGCGGCGATAACGACAGCTGCCCCGGTGTTCGTCCAAACTGGCGCCGAGCCGCTGCCGCACCGTCAAAAGCCGTCCGGCGATAAGTCCGGCCCGATCCTGCGGGCGACGGGCCTGACCAAGCGCTATGGCGGCGTGGTCGCCAACAGCGATATCGACTTCGCGGTCGATCATGGCGAGATGCGCGGCATCATCGGCCCGAACGGCGCCGGCAAGAGCACCTTCTTCAAGATGTTGACTTGCGAGGTGCCGCCGACCTCTGGCAGGATTGTCTTCGAGGGCCGTGACATCACCGGCATGGGCGTCGCCGATGTCTGCCAGCTCGGATTGACCAAGAGCTATCAGATCAACCAGCTTTTCGAACGCTTGACCGTCAGGCAGAACCTGACCATCGCCGCCCTCGGTGAAATCCGGGGTAGGTTCAAGCTTGACCTTTTCCGCAGCCAGCGGAAGGTCGAAGGGCTGGACGCGCAAGTCGAGCACACGCTCGCGCTGGTTAACCTCATCAAACGGGCGAACACGCCGGTATCCGAACTCGCCTATGGCGAGAAGCGGCGGCTGGAGATCGGCCTCGCGCTCGCTACGTCGCCGAGCCTGCTCCTGCTCGACGAGCCGCTCGCCGGCATGAGCCCGCAGGAGCGCGTCGAGACTGTGGCGCTGCTGAAATCGATCGCCCGCGGCCGCACCATGATCATTATCGACCACGACATGGATTCACTCTTCGAACTGGTCGAAAAAGTCACCGTTCTGCAGGAAGGCCGGGTGCTCGTCGAGGGTACGCCAGGCGAGATCAAGACCAACGCGAAAGTGCAGGAAGCCTATCTCGGCGGTGTCCATGGAGAGATGGCATGAGCCTGCTCGAAGTCAGTGGCCTGAACAGCTATTACGGCGACAGCCACATTCTTTTCGACGTTTCGCTCCGCGTCGAGAAGCATGAGGTCGTGGCCCTTCTCGGCCGCAATGGCGCAGGCAAGTCGACGACGCTGAAAAGCCTGATGGGCGTGGTGACGCCGAAGGTCGGCAGCGTCAGGCTCGACGGCGTCGAACTTGCGGGCAGGAAGGCGCACGCCATCGCCCGGCACGGAATGCAGCTTGTTCACGAGGACCGGCGCATCTTCGGCAGCCTGAATGTCGAGGAGAACATCATCCTCGCCGGCCTGACTGCCGACAACAAATGGCCGCTCGACCGCATCTACGGCATGTTCCCGCGCCTGAAGGAGCGGCGTACCAGCCGCGGCACCGACCTTTCCGGCGGCGAGCAGCAGATGCTGGCGATTGCGCGCGCCCTGGTTCGCGATCCGAAGATCATCCTGCTCGACGAGCCTTTCGAAGGACTTGCTCCAGTCATCGTGCAGGATCTCGTGCGCGCCTGTCACGATCTGGCTCAATCCGGCCAGACCATCGTGCTGGTGGAACAGAACCTCGCCGCGACGTTGGCGCTGGCAAGCCGCGTCTACATCATCAACAACGGCCACATCGCGCATGAAGGCCCGGCGGCCGAACTCAAGTCCCAGCCCGATCTCCTGCAGCGCTATCTCGGCGTTTGACCGGCATCCTGGCGGGTTTGCCGATCAACGTCGCCTGGTGAGTGGCTCAGGAGTTCAATGGATGCTGGCGAGGCAGACCGGCGTGTGTCCGGCCTGGACGAAGCCGAGCGCGCGCGCCGCGGCTCTTGAAAGATCGACGATACGTCCCCTTATGAACGGCCCGCGATCGTTTATCCTGACGACCACCGTGCGGCCATTGCGTCTGTTGGTGACTTTGACCTTGGTTCCGAGAGGCAGGCTGCGATGAGCCGCGGTCATGGCGTGGGGGTTCATGCGCTCTCCGGAAGCGGTCCGGCTTCTCAAGGCATACCAGGATGCGCCGCCGCATTGGGCCGAAGCTGGCATTGTCGAGGCCGCAAGGACCATCCCCGCCGCCAGCGTTGCCGCCGCGAGCGCATTATTTCCATAAGTCATTTACGAGTTACTCTCCGTTCTACAAAACGGAGAGGGGCGTAAAAACGAAATGAGGCAGCAAATGCGGCGGTGAGCTGTCGGTTCCATGGCAATATTACACGTTTTGATTCCCCGTGTAATATTTTCGACGGTGGATGGTGGATTATCGCATATCGGCAAAGAGTGAGAGCGGTGGAACAGAGGTACTTTAATGAATTGTTAACATGTTAGGGAAAGCCAGAGAATTACTGGCGATTTGACAGAATATACATGCTGCGTGGCGACGACGGAAGATGATCGCCCCTGGACCTGCGGGTTTTTCGTGGCCGATCTCACATTATCGGACGATCGATGCTGCTCTTGCCGCCCCTTTCCGCCATGCTATGGTCGCCGCGCGAGTCGTGGGGACGGATAATGATGTTGAGAAAAAGCCTGGCCGGTATTGTTGGCGCGATGCTGCTTGCCGCCTCCGTTGCGGCCTGCAGCGACATGCGCGCCGACGTGGATTCGGAAGTCGTCAACTCCGTCCGCTATGACGAAGTCCCCTGCAACACCCTGATTTCCGAAAGGAACGCGCTGGTCAAGACCTACGGCTCGCCGGAAGGCCTGCCGGCGGACCAGCAGCCCGGCGTGCGGCCGATCCTGAAACAGCAACCGACGGGGCTTTTCCCGGTTCCCGATTTGCGCAGCAACGCGACGCGCGAGCGCAAGAAGGCTTATGGAAAGATCGAGGCGATGGACCGCTCGATCAACCGCCGCCAATGCGGCAAGCCGAAAGCGCAGCAGAAGAAGGGCGGCTTTATTTAAGCTCCCGCTTTGGTCAAGGACCATTTGCTCATCCAAAGGAAATGCCGCGGTGCAATTCCGCATAGTGGCAGAGAGAGAATTGCTTTAACGGCAAGGTTCCCAAGACGTCATCAACGCAGCATGTTTGGGGACGCGCCCGCTGAGCTGGTCAGGTCCGGTTTTAAGCAAGATCATAAAGGGGTTGTCAAAGACCATAAGGCTATGCACCGGAAGTCGGTCTTCCGGGACGGGGCCCACGCGACAATAGCCGATATGCTTCATGCAGGGTTTGATGGTGTTGCCCCAAAAGCAGTGATGCATGTAATTGACCTGATCGCTGTCCAGCAGGCCCATACTCTGCATCTTTTTTATCGTGAACAGCCACGAGTATTTCCGGACCCTAAAATCCGGTAGTGCGACCAGTCGCCGAACTGTGCCCGCAGCCGTGTCGTACTGAGAAGGGCTCTTCTCTGGAACCGGGAGGGCATATGCTTGATCCATGCCATAAAACAGGATCAGGAGCGAAGCCAACGAAACCATTTTTGCTGACATGTTCGGCTCTTTCCCCTGCCTCTGTTCAGGTGCGAGCCTCATATTTGAGTATTTTCAGTTTAAGTAGGCCACCTCCAAAATCGGAGACGGATGTCCATCAAAGTCGTACGTTCGCGCCGCCTTCCGCCTCTTCCATTGTCAAAAAAGCGTCCCAGAATTGACCGATCTTGGGACTGGGAGCAATTTGATGCGTGTCTTGATCTGGGTGCCGCCACACGAGCGCGCATTATGACGGGCAAGACCCTTCGTTGATCAGGCTGAAATCGTATTCGATATCCTGCTTTTGAAGGCCGGCCTGATCCGTGGGCCTCTTCAAGGCTTTATGCCAGCCTCTCCCGCCGTCGAATACCTTCTATGAGAAGAATATCCTCGTCACCGCCTTCGGCAACACCTGCATGCACCGAAAGAAAATCAATGTGTCAACCGTGCTCGCCGGTCAAAGGCTCGGAATCAAGGAAGTCGACGACGGCATTTGGCTTTTGAGCTTCATGCACTACGATCTCGGATATATCGATCTGGAACAGAGGACCTTGCAGACCATCGACAACCCGTTCGGCACGAGGTTGTCACCCATGTCTTAGGGACAATCTGTTACCTATGTCTCCGGGCCGTACACTGGCTTGATGGCGGAGAGAAAGGCATCTAAACGCCTCTCCGCCAACCTCCGCAGGAGTTCAAAAACGCACGATCTGTTGGCATATTGGGTGTTTTTGGTTGCCGCCGTCCGTCCTCGTTCGCTAACATTCCCACTTCGAAGTGGGGACAGAAGTGGGGACGATGGCGCGAGTACTTTCCAAGCTTTCAGATTTTGCGGTCCGCGGAACCAAGAAAGCCGGCCGGTATAGCGACGGCGGCGGGCTCTACCTGAACGTCGGCCCGACCGGCGGCAAGTCGTGGCTGTTCATGTGGACGCCACGCGGCGGGAAGCGGAAGGAAATGGGGCTCGGGCCCTATCCGGCGGTCTCCCTCGCTGATGCTCGGGCCAAGGCAGACCAGTGCCGTCGCCAGGCAGCAGAGGGAAAGGATCCTCTCGCGGAGCGCGACCGGGAGACGGCCAAGACATTCGGCGATGCCGCCGACAAGTTCATTGAATTGATGGAAGCCAGTTGGCGGAACGCCAAGCACGCCGATCAATGGCGAATGACGCTCGGCGACACTTATTGCCGATCGCTTCGCGGCAAGGTCGTGGCGGCGATCGATACGCACGACGTGCTCGCAGTCCTAACGCCAATCTGGCAATCGAAGGCGGAAACGGCTTCCCGGCTGCGCGGCCGGATCGAGCGCGTATTGGACTTCGCCCAGGTCAAGGGCTGGCGATCAGGAGAGAATCCGGCGCGCTGGCGCGGCCATCTTCGGAACGCCCTGCCGGCGCGCCAGAAACTTTCCCGTGGCCACCATGCTGCGATGAACCATGCGGACGTTCCCGCCTTCGTGGCGCGGCTTCAGAAAGCGGAGACTATGGCGGCGGGCGGCC
>DASZUG010000091.1:0-35531 GCA_035547755.1 Rhizobiaceae bacterium | reverse complement strand
AGTCAGGCGCAAACGGTCCTCATCCTGAGGCGCCCGCGAAGCGGGCCTCGAAGGACGCACTGCAGCGACGAAACCACCGAGCCTTCGCTTCCTATCAAAGTCCTACCAGATTCTGCCGCCGTGCAGCCAGCCGTCAGCTCTTTTCGTACTTTTCGACCGTCTGCTCGATCGCGCCGAAGATCGAGCGTCCTGCCTTGTCCTTCATTTCGATCCGCACATGGTCACCGAAGCGCATGAAGGGTGTGGAAGGCTTGCCGTCGCGGATCGTCTCGATGGTGCGGAGCTCCGCGATGCAGGAATAACCGGCGCCGCCTTCGGCGACCGGATTTCCCGGACCGCCGTCGAGCTTGTTCGACACGGTTCCGGAGCCGATGATGCTGCCCGCCGCGAGCGGCCGCGATTTCGCCGCATGCGCGATCAGCGCCGGGAAATCGAACATCATGTCGATACCGGCATCGGCGCGGCCGAACGGCTTGCCGTTCAATTCTACCAGAAGTGGCAGATGCACCTTGCCGCCACCCCACGCCTCCCCCAGTTCGTCCGGCGTCACCGCGACCGGGGAGAAGGCCGTCGAGGGTTTCGACTGGAAGAAGCCGAAGCCCTTGGCAAGCTCGGACGGGACGAGATTGCGCAGCGACCAGTCGTTCACGAGCATGACGAGCCGGATTGCCGCGCCGGCCTCCTCGACGCTCGCGCCCATCGGCACATCGTCGACGATGACGGCCACCTCGCCTTCCATGTCTATGCCCCACGCCTCGTCCGCGAGCCGGACCGCATCGCGCGGCCCGAGGAAGGAATCCGAACCGCCCTGATAGATCAGCGGATCGGTCCGGAAGCTTTCGGGCATGTCCGCACCGCGCGCTTTGCGCACAAGCTCGACATGGTTCAGATAGGCCGACCCGTCCGCCCATTGATAGGCGCGCGGCAGGGGCGCGTGCGCCTTGTGTTCGTGAAACCGCTCGGCCGGCACCGCGCCGATTTCGAGGCTTTCGGCGAGTGCGGCCAGATGCGGCGCGATGCGCTGCCAATCGTCGAGAGCCGCCTGCAATGTCGGCGCGAGGAAGGACGCATCGGTACAGAGCGTCATGTCGCGCGAAACGATGACGAGCTTTCCGTCGCGCGTGCCGCTTTTCAATGTGGCGAGTTTCATGCGTCCTCCCTTGATTTCCCTCCCTCTCGAGGAGAGGGAAATCTCAACTCCAATCCCCTTCCGGCGTGCCGTTGAAGCGTTTCTTCAGATCGGTCCAGCAGCCGGTATAGTCATCCTGCCGCGTATCGGTTTCGGCCGCATAGCGCGTCAGCATCTGCGGAAAGCGCGTCTCGAACATGAATGCCATGGTGTCGGCGAGCTTCTGCGGTTTCAGTTCCGCCTGCGACGCCTTCTCGAAGCCCGACGCATCCGGCCCATGCGCCAGCATCATGTTGTGCAGGCTCATGCCGCCGGGGACGAAACCCTCTTCCTTGGCGTCGTACCGGCCCTCGATCAGCCCCATGAACTCGCTCATGATGTTGCGGTGATACCATGGCGGCCGGAACGTATCCTCCGCCACCAGCCAGCGCGGCGGGAAGATGACGAAATCGACATTCGCGGTCCCGGCCTCGCCCGAGGGCGCGGTCAGGACTGTAAAAATCGACGGATCGGGATGGTCGAAGAGGATCGCTCCGACCGGCGAATAGGTCTTCAGATCGTATTTGTAGGGGGCGTAATTGCCGTGCCAGGCGACGACGTCGAGCGGCGAATGGTCGAGTTCGGTGACATGGAATTTGCCGCACCATTTGACGAAAAGCCGGCAGGGCGTCTCCTTATCCTCATACCAGGCCACCGGCGTCTTGAAGTCGCGCGGATTGGCAAGGCAGTTGGCGCCGATCGGGCCGCGGTCGGGCAGCGTGAACTTGGCGCCGTAATTCTCGCAGATATAGCCGCGCGCGGGTCCATCCATCAGTTCGACCTTGAACACCATGCCGCGCGGCACGACGCAGACCTCGGTCGGCCTGAGTTCCATCACGCCCATTTCCGTGACGACACGGATGCCGCCTTGCTGCGGCACGATCAGGAGTTCGCCGTCGGCATTGAAGAAATGATCGTCCGCCATCGATCTGTTGGCGGCGTAGACATGCGCCGCCATGCCGACCTGTGTGAAGACATCGCCGGCCGTCGTCATGGTGCGGATGCCGGACAGGAAATCCGTCTCCTCATTCGGCATCGGCGTCGGATTCCAGCGCAGTTGCCCGAGCGCCAGTTCGTTGTCGCCGATATTGGGCGCGCTTTTCCAGAGCGGGAACTCGACGCTCCGGAAGCGGCCCGTATGGCGTACGCTTGGACGGATGCGATAGAGCCACGACCGTTCGTTGGTGCCGCGCGGCGCTGTGAAGGGCGAGCCGGAAAGCTGCTCGGCATAAAGGCCATAGGCTGGACGCTGCGGCGAGTTCCTGCCTTGGGGCAGCGAGCCGCGCAGCGTCTCGGTTTCGAAGTCATTGCCGAATCCCGGCATGTACTTGAAAGTCATCGGTCATCTCCCTCTGACATTCGCCTGCGAGGGTGCGCTCAGGATAAGCGGAATCGTGCCAACCATGTCATCCTGATGCAGCCCGAAGCATGAACCTCGAAGGATGCCGTGCAATAGTCAAGGGCCAACCGCCGGTCGCCTGTGGTAACGGTTGTGCTGCCCACTCACGCCCGCGCATGCGACGCCGAGGATGCATCCCGCTCCACCATTCGCCGGCGGGCTGTGATCCTGATGCTGGCAAAGTGTATGAGAAAAAGCGCGATTTTCGACGCCAGCGGAAAGACGGCGATGAATTCCGGCCAGCGTGCGGTGAACCAGACCGCGATAACCAGGTTGAGGATCGCGGTGAGGAACATCAGTCCGGCCCAGATATAGCCGAAGAGCGTCATCCGGTCTTCGATCAGGGGTAGCGATTCCTCCGGCACGTAGCGGTTCATCCAGCCCCGCTTCAGCATGACGCAGCCGACGATGAGATAGACGATGCTCGGCTTGCCCATGACGAAGCGCGGATCGTTGGTGAAGTAGGTCGCGGCCGTCGAGACGAGCATCAGCAACAGGCTGATCCATTGCAGAACCGGCACGGGACGATCGCGCACGAGATCGAGTAGCACGATCGCCGCAGCGATGGCGGCACCGGCGATCGCGGCAAGCAGGAAATCGACCTTGAGCATCACGAGGGCCGCGAAAACGATGACGCCGAGCGAATCGTAGATCAGCGGCCTGACGGCATAGAGAAAGTTCTTCATCTGCTCTCCGGTACAAAATTGCCGTGGAACCCGAAAGGCACGCGCTGCGGCAGTTCCGCTGTCGCGACCGGGCCTTTTTCGATGTCCGTCGCATCGAAAATAAGGAGTTCGCTGGTTTCGCTCCGCGCGCGCCAGACGACCGCAAGCACCCAGCCATCGCCCTCGACCTCGCCGCGCGCGGCGAAGACCGGTTCGGACGTGACGTCGCCATCGGGCAGCCAGTATATATTGCGCCGCCCGGTATTTCGATCGCGATGCATGATGCCGTTCAGATCGTCCGGGCCGCTCGCCGGGTTGGTGGCGGCATACCAGCCATGGCGGTTGCGCAGACCGGCCCTGCGGTCGTCGATGCGCGGAAACTCACCCGAAATATCCTCCACGACGCTCTGCGAGAAATGGCTCGTTTCAACGGCGAGATCGAAGCTCCAGCGGGTCAGGCGCGCACATTGTCTGCTGGGATCGCCAGGCTTTCCGTCAGCATGGGGAAACAGCGGAGGCTCCTCGAACGCCATCACTTCGGCAATGATCTTCCCCTCTTCCTCCCAGGCATTCATGACATGGAAGGCATAGCACGCCTCGCCCTGATACCATTTTATATCCGCCGTACTGCCATCGCGCGGCATGACGCAGACGAAAGCGCCCTTGTCGGGCTCCCAGGCGTAGGGCGGCCGGCCCGAGCGCGCCCGCTCCATGCTACCGGTCAGGGGCAGGATCGGGAAAAGAACATGGCGTTCGGTGACGATGAAGTCATGCACCATGCTGGCATAAGGCGCTTCGAAGCGCTCATGGCGCCGCAGGATGCCGTTCGCTCCGAGAACGCCAAAGCTGATCGCGGGCGTCAGCGGCCCGGCGGCGCCGTAGCCGAAGAACAGCATCTCCCCCGTAACAGGATCGATCTTGGGATGGGCGGTGAACGGGCCATGGAGACCGAGTTTCGCATAACCGCGCGTATCGAGACTTTCCGGGGCGATCACTGTCGGCTGGTGCGCCTCCTCGAGCGCCAGCAATTGCCCGCCGTGCCAGACGATATTCGTGTTGGCGACGCCGGAATCGCCGGTTGCCCAGTCCGACGCATCGGCCCTCCTGCCGCCGAACCCAAAGAAAAGCGAACGACCAGCTTTCTCCTCCGCAAGCCATTTCGGCGTGCGGACCCAGCGATTGCGGTAGCTCGCCTTTCCATCCGAAAGGACGATCGCGTGGATCATCCCATCGCCTGTGAACCAATGGCTGTCGGGCGCCGGGAAATGGGGATTGGGGCCGTTGCGATAGAGCGTCCCGTTAAGATCGCGCGGCACTTGGCCGCGAATAGTCAGATCCGCAGCGCTGATTTCCCGCATGACAGGGGCATAATTGCCGCCCAGGAAATTCGGAGCGTCAGGTCTGTCCAAGGCAGGCAGCATCGGCGTCTCCTGATATTGACGATGTCAACATAAATGACACTGGACATCCGGTCCGTCAACCCTAAAATTGACAGCGTCAATAATCTCTTGAAACGGATGGGAATTTCCTTTTGGAAACAATCGCATGAAGAAAAAGACCAGGAGCGGCAGCGAACGGATTCTCGCTGGAGAAAGCCACAGGCCGGTAGCGGCGCCGGCCGAACGCGCGAGAAAGAAGGCCAACCGCCCTTATCATCATGGGGCGTTGCGCGAAGCCCTCCTCAATGCGGCCGAGGCGATTCTCGACAAGGACGGAATAAACGGCCTCACGCTCCGCGCCGCCGCCCGCAATGCCGGGGCCTCTCATGCCGCGCCGAAGAATCATTTCGGCGATCTGACAGGCCTCCTCAGCGAACTCGCCGCACTCGGCTTCCAGCGCTTCAGCGCGGAACTCCGGGCCGCCGCCGAAGCCGAGACCGATCCGGACCGGCGCGGCAAGGCGCGCGGCAGGGCTTATGTCCATTTCGCCGAACGGCATCCGGGTCTGTTCCAATTGATGTTCCGCTCCGAACGGCTCGATCCCTCCCGCCCTGCGCTTCGCGAGGCCATGGATGGCGCAGCACAAGCCCTTGCCGATGTCGTGGATGAGGGGCAGGGGGAAAGTCCCGGCCGACCACCGCTTGCCAGAGCCGCGCAAATGGTTGCGGCATGGTCGCTCGTCCACGGCTTTTCCATGCTTCTGCTCGACGGGCGTCTCGCTGCGATCACGCGGCAATTGCCGGACGGCCTTGGGACCGAGGACCTGCTTGCCGAGATGCTGGAGATCAGATCTCCCGGAAAGCGCGTTTTATCCACCCCCTGAGATTCGACGCCTAGACTTTGGCCGATTTCATTTTTGAGGAATTGGCCGATGGAAAGCACGTCGCGACTTGATCTTCCCTATATCATGCCTTCGCAAGCGCAGAAGCACGTCACGCATAATGACGCGCTCAGGATGCTCGATTGTCTCGTCCAGCCTGTGGTGAAAAGCCGCACGCTCTCCGCGCCCCCGCAAAACCCGACCGAAGGCGACGGCTACGTCGTTGCCGCGGGCGCAACCGATGTCTGGGCCGGCGAGGAGAATGCCGTCGCCTGTTTCGTCGACGGCGCCTGGCAATTCTTCGCTCCCAGCGCTGGTTGGCAGATTTACGATGCGGGCGCCAGTGAACGGATCGTCTTCAGCGGCGCCGGATGGGAAAGCGGAGATGCCGGCGGCAGCGCGCGCCCCTTTTTCGGTATCAACACCGATGCCGATACGACCAACCGCCTCGCCGTCGCTTCCGCCGCCAGCCTCTTCACGCATGAGGGCAACGACCATCGCGTCAAGGTGAACAAGGCTTCGGCGGCGGACACCGCCTCGCACCTCTTCCAGACCGGCTATTCCGGCCGCGCCGAATTCGGGCTGACCGGCGATGACGATTTCTCCATCAAGACGAGCATCGACGGCGCCTCGTGGACGACAATTCTCAAGGCAAGCCCGCTCAAGATCGATTTTCTCCAGGGCGTGGTCGGCTACGTCAATATCGGCCCGCATTCCATATCCACGAGCCCCATATCCGGCGGTGCGGCAATGGAAATCAGCGCCGGCATTCCGGGCGACAGATACGCTTATTTCGATTTTCACGCCGCGGATGCGCAGCCTGACTATTCATCGCGGTTCATCCGCAATCCGGGCCCGGATGGCTCATTCACGATCGAGAATGTGGGCACGGGCGGGATTTTTCTGGATGGAGCCGACGGAAACGTCAGCCTTGGAAGCGAGGCCGTAGCGCGTTCGCAGCAATCCGCGAACGATTTCAGCCCCGCGGCCGACAATGCCTACAGCCTTGGCAATGCGACCTGCAGGTGGAGTTCCCTTTGGGCCGCCAACGGAACGATCCAGACCTCCGACGCCAGGGACAAGACCGTTCTCGGCGAACTGCCATTCGCCGGCGCGATGGTGGACGCCATAGAACCGAAGCTCTTCCAATGGAAAATCGGAGGCAGGACGATCAAGATCGTCCAGCGCCGCAATGCGTCGATGAACCCGGAAAATCCGGCCGCGAAATCGATCGCCACAATCGAAACCAAGGAGGTCGAAAGGCCCGGCGAGCGGGTGCATGCCGGCTTCATCGCTCAGGACATCAAGGCAGCGATGGAGAAAGCCGGCGTTGATTTCGGCGCCTGGGGCCTAGCCGAGAAAGGCGATCCCGACAGCCGACAATGGACGCGTCCGGATCAGTTAGTCGCGGTCCTCTGGTCCGCCCTCAGACAGACGCGGGCGGACCTGCAGGAGCTTAAAGCGGCCTCATCAAAGGCGTGAGGCCGCCGGAAAACCGGTCAGGCCCACTCGCCCTTCCTGAAGA
The DNA here is from genome assembly GCA_035547755.1 of Rhizobiaceae bacterium. Lineage (GTDB taxonomy): Bacteria > Pseudomonadota > Alphaproteobacteria > Rhizobiales > Rhizobiaceae > Mesorhizobium_L. Next base: position 28,515 of record DASZUG010000091.1, on the reverse strand, counting down.
CGGGAACACGGCTGCCGTCAGGCTTCACGCCGTCTATGTCGATTTTGTCGGAGCCGATCATCCAGTCGATATGGATCAGGCTCTTGTTGCCGCCCTGCGCCGCAATCTCCTCCGGCGTCAGGTCGGCGCCGCCGACAAAGCATTTCGAATAGCACTGGCCGAGCGCGATATGGCAGGAAGCATTCTCGTCGAAGAGGGTGTTGTAGAAAAGAATGCCGCTTTTCGAGATCGGCGAGGAATGCGGCACCAGCGCCACTTCGCCAAGGCGGCGAGCGCCCTCGTCCGTATCGAGCACCTTGGCCAGCACCGCCTCGCCTTTCGACGCTTTCGCCTCGACGATCCGACCTTCCTCGAATCGCACCGCAATCCCGTCGATCAGCGTGCCCTGATAGGAAAGCGGTTTGGTGCTCGACACATGACCTTCGACGCGTCTGGCGTGTGGCGTGGTGAAAACCTCCTCGGTCGGAATGTTCGGGTTGCAGGTGATGCCGTTCTTCGCCGTCGACGCGCCGCCCTGCCATTCATGCCCGTCCGCCAGCCCGATCGTCAGATCCGTTCCCGGTCCCGAATAATGGAGAGCGGCGAATTTCTGCCCGTTCAGCCATTGGGTTCGGCTTTTAAGCGCCGCATTGTGGGAAGCCCAGGCGGCGACGGGATCGTCGGTGTCGACACGCGAAGCCGAGAAGATGGCATCGGCGAGCTTGGCGACCGCGACATCGTCTTCCTCTCCGGCGAAGACCTGCCGCGCCCAGGAAAGACCGGGATAGGCGACGATATTCCAGTTGATGTCGAAGCCGGCGATCTTTTCCAAAGCGGGCTGATAGGCGAGCGAATTGGCCTTGTTGGCGCGCGCGACCTTTTGCGCGTCCTCGCCCGAGAGCAGCATCGGGTTATCGCCTACGATGGCGAGCCGCGCCGTGTTATCGGCGAATGCCCTGGCGACGCCATCATAGAGCCAGCCGGGCGCGCGGTCGAAGCTCGAATCGGGAGCATGGCGGTAGCGCGACAGCGTGATCTCCTCGTCGGAGAAAAGAGGGGTCACCAGTCCCGCCCCGGCTTTGTAGGCGTGTTCGGCAATGCGCCTGACCAGCGGAAGAGCAACGACCGGCGCCGTAAGGAAAAGGTCCTGGCCCGGCTCGAGCCGCAGCCCGACTTTCACCGCGACCTCCGCCAGCCGGTCGAGTTTTTTCGGATCGATGCCCGCGGAAAGGGTACGCTGATGCGTGTTCATGAGATCATCCTGTTTTATGCGTGGAACTATCGGCATCCAGAATATGTAGATAGCCTTTGGCGAGACTTTCCGCCACTTTTCCGCACAACGGGTGTGAACGTCTGGCCCTATCGAAACGGATTGCATCGCTGCAGTGCAGCAATATTGTATGCGGCATGTCGCTGCCATCCAGGATATCGCCGCTGCGCTATGGTTTCGCCGGAATGGCGGGCATGGCGGTCGGCATGGGCATCGGCCGCTTCGTCTATACGCCGCTTCTGCCGATCATGATGGATAGCCTGGGCCTGTCGGCGTCCGAGGCCGGATGGATCGCTTCAGCCAACTATCTCGGTTATCTCTTTGGCGCGATCGTTGCCGTCGGCGCCTGGGCGCATGGCAGAGAGCGTCCGGTTATGCTGGCCGCGCTGGCGGCCAATGCCGTTCTGGCGGCCCTGATGGCGCTGACGGTGAACATCACCGCCTTTCTCCTGATTCGCTTCGCCGCCGGCGTCGCCAGCGCATTCCTGCTGGTGTTTCTCACGACGATCGTCTTCAGTCGCATGACCGAGAACGGCAGAGCGGACATTCAGGCGCTCCATTTCGGCGGTGTCGGGCTGGGCATTGCCCTTTCCTCCCTTCTCACCGGGTGGATGCATATAACACGCGCGGGGTGGCAATTCGGCTGGTACGGATCGGCCCTCCTGACGCTCGCCGGCTTCGTGATCACGGCGTTGCTTGCTCCCGAAGGGCCGATCAGGACCGGCGAAGAAAAGAGCGAGCCGCCGGTGCGCTGGACGCCTCCCCTCGTGAAGCTCACCTTCGCCTATGGCTTGTTTGGCTTCGGCTACATCGTCACCGCCACGTTCCTGATCGCCATCGTGCGCCATCAGGAAAGCGGCGGGCTATTCGAATCCGCCGTCTGGCTGGTGACGGGGATGGCGGCGATACCGTCTCTCTTTCTATGGCATGTCCTCACCGTACGGATAGGGCATGCGACGACTTTTGCCGTAGGGGCAGTTGTCGAAGGCATCGGCGTCGTTGCCAGCGTCTCACTCGGCGGCTTTGCCGGTCCGCTGATCGGCGGCTTGCTGCTCGGAGGCACCTTCGTCGCCATAACGGCAATCGGCCTTCAGGCGGGAAGGCTTCTCGCCAATTCCTCCCCCAGGCGTGTTCTCGCTTCGATGACGGCCGCCTTTGGTGTCGGCCAGATCATAGGGCCGGTCGTCGCAGGAACGTTGGCTGATATGATGGGCAGTTTCCTCATTCCGTCACTTCTGGCCGCGGCTGCCCTCCTGCTATCCGGATTCGCTGCGTTTTCCGCCCGGTACGAGATGCCAGCCACAGCCACGGCACGCTGAGGGGAGAACGCCCGCAGCTCCCGTGCAAGCGCGTTTTCCGATTTCATTTCCGCCGTATTTGTGACTTCAATCGCCGCGATTGAACAGAACAGGCTTGGCCTCTCAGGATTTCGCCCGAATGTTTGTTTCCTTCTTTCCCCAGCCGAGAATCTTTTTTTCATCCGCCATCATCTGGAGCATCGTCGTCGTGCTGTTCTGGTTTCTCGGCGGCGAACAACTCGGCGCCACCTTCGGCCTGCCGCCCGCGGCGCCGGGAAGCGCTCCCATTATCGGCATCAGCGTTTTCTGGTCGAAGCCGTATCTCTGGTTTTACGCCTATTTCATCGCCGCCATTTTCATCTTCTACGCTTTCTGGGCGCTCTATAGGCCGCATCCCTGGCAGAACTGGTCGATCCTCGGGACGGCCTTCATCCTTTTCACGACGAATTTTTCGGTTCAGGTCAGCGTCGAACTCAATGAGTGGCGCGGCCCCTTTTTCGACATGATCCAGAAGGCGCTCACGCCGCCCGCCGGCACGGTAACGCAAGGCGCGCTCTTCCAGGGGATTTGGGTCTTCCTGACGATCGCGTTCCTGGCGATCGCCGTCTTTGTCGTGCAGAGCTTCTTCATCAGCCACTACATCTTCCGCTGGCGCACCGCGATGAACGATTTCTATGTGTCGAATTGGGACCGGTTGCGCCACATCGAAGGCGCCTCCCAGCGCGTTCAGGAAGATACGATGCGGTTTTCGAGTTCCGTCGAGGACCTCGGCACCAGCTTCATGCAATCGGTGATGACGCTGATCGCCTTCCTGCCGCTCCTTGCGCAATTGTCGCACCATGTGACGGCTATGCCCTTCATGGGCCCGATCCCGGATTCGCTCGTCATCGCCGCGATCCTGTGGTCGCTGTTCGGAACGGTTCTGCTCGCCGTTGTCGGAATAAAGCTGCCAGGCATCGAATTCCGCAATCAAAGGGTCGAAGCGGCCTACCGCAAGGAACTGGTCTATGGCGAAGACCATGAGGAGCGGGCGCAGCCTCCAACATTGGCCGCGCTCTTCAGCAACGTGCGAAGAAGCTATTTCCTGCTCTATTTCCACTATGCCTATTTCAACGTGGCGCGCATGTTCTATATCCAGGCGGACGCCGTCTTCGTCTATGCCATCATGACGCCGACCATTGCCGCCGGCCATATCACCTTCGGCATTTTGCAGCAGATCATCGCTGCTTTCACCCAGGTCAGTTCCTCGTTTCAATATCTGGTGAACTCATGGCCGGATATCGTCAGCCTGATTTCCATCTATAAGCGCCTGCGCGCTTTCGAGGCGACGCTGGAAGGCGGCAAGCTGCCGGAGATCGACGTAAGATACATGCAACGACGCGCCGATGATCCCGATCCGGCATGAGGGCAGCAGCCAAAGTCGCTCCAGATGGCCCTTCAGGCCGCGATTTTGCCGCTTGCCCCTTCCAAACCGGCGGAATTCGGCTAAAAGGCTCCGGCAAATCGGGTGCGCCTGGGAAAGACGGAAGAAAAGTCCGCCCGCACCCGAAATCTTGATGCATGGACATGGCGACCGCCTTGTTCTGGAATTTGGGCGCTGTTCGCCCGAAAACGGTTGGACCGGATGTCGGACGAGTCATTTTTTCGCGAAGTTACCGAGGAACTGCGGCAGGATCGGGCGAAAGCCTTTCTGTCGAAATATGGCCTGTGGCTGATCGCGATTGCCCTTATCGTCATTCTCGCGACCGTGGGCTTCGTGCTCTATCGGCATTGGGACGCGGAGCACGCCAACCGGTCCGGCGATGCCTTTTCGCAAGCCCTTTCCCTTGCCCAAGACGGCAAGAACGATCAGGCGCTGGCCGATCTGGATAAGATCGAAAAGAATGGCTATGGCGCCTATCCCATGCTCGCCCGCATGCGCGCGGCGACCATTTTGGCCGACAAGGGCGATTTCAACGGAGCGGTTAAAGCCTTTGACGCCGTAGCAGCCGATAGCTCTGTGCCGGATTCGATTCGCGATATCGCGAAATTGCGGGCCGCTTTCATACTTGTCGATCATGGCAGCTACGACGACGTTTCCAAACGCGTGCAGTCCCTGACCTCCGAAACCAACCCCTTGCGGTTTTCCGCGCGCGAGGCGCTCGGCCTCGCCGCCTGGAAGGCCGGCAAGCTGCAGGACGCACTGAAACTCTTTCAGGGCATTGCGTCGGAAGAAACGGCGCCTCGCAGCTTGCGGGAACGCGCCAACCTCATGGCCGACCTCATTCGCGGTTCGGGCAAAGCGTCGTGATGCGTCATGGGTTTCAAGGCTGCAATCATCGGTCGGCCAAATGTCGGCAAGTCGACGCTTTTCAACAGGCTGGCAGGGCGTAAGCTCGCGCTCGTCGACGACCTGCCGGGCGTCACCCGTGACCGTCGTATTCATCCAGCGCGCCTTTACGATCTGAAATTCGATGTCATCGATACGGCCGGGCTGGAGGATTCTCCGTCCGCCAGCCTCGAGGGGCGTATGCGCGCCCAGACCGAAACGGCCATCGCCGAGGCCGACCTCGTGCTTTTTCTGATCGACGCCAAAGTCGGGATCGTCCCCGACGACCGTACCTTCGCGGATATGGCGCGGCGTTCCGGCAAGCCTGTCGTCCTCGTCGCCAACAAGGCGGAGGCGCGCGGCGCCGAAGGTGGAATGCTGGAAGCATGGGAGCTCGGCCTCGGAGAGCCGATCCCCATTTCCGCCGAGCACGGACAGGGCATGCCGGACCTCCGCGAAGCGATCATAGCCGCGTTGGGCGAGGAGGTCGCTCTTCGAGAGGATGAGGAACCGGTGACGGATGCGTTGCTCATCGGCGACGACATTGCCGATCCTGATGCGGAAGGCCCCGCTTACGATACGACCAGGCCGTTGCGTGTCGCCGTCGTAGGCAGGCCGAATGCCGGCAAATCGACGCTGATCAATGCGCTCCTCGGCGAGGAAAGGCTTCTGACGGGCCCCGAAGCCGGCATTACGCGCGATTCGATTTCCGTCGAATGGGAGTGGCAGGGTCGCAGGATCAAGTTCTTCGACACGGCCGGCCTGAGACGTAAGGCCCGCGTACAGGAGAAGCTGGAAAAACTTTCCGTGGCCGACGCCTTGCGCGCCATCCGCTTTGCCGAAGTGGTGGTCATCCTCTTCGATGCGACCATTCCCTTCGAAAAACAGGATTTGCAGATCGCCGATCTTATCGCCCGCGAGGGCCGCGCACCGGTTCTTGCCTTCAACAAATGGGATCTGATCGACGAACCACAAAGGGTCCTTGCCGAGTTGCGGGAAAGGACCGAACGCCTGCTACCGCAATTGCGCGGCATCCGCGCCGTGCCTGTTTCAGCCGAGACCGGCCGCGGCCTCGACAAACTTATGCAGGCGGTGCTCGAAACCCATCGCGTCTGGAACAGCCGCATTTCGACGGGCAAGCTCAATCGCTGGCTGGAGACTGTGCTCGCCCATCATCCGCCGCCTGCGGTAGCGGGGCGCAGGCTGAAGATCAAATACGTCACCCAGGTCAAGACGCGGCCGCCAGGTTTCGTCCTCTCCTGCTCTCGTCCTGACGCGATGCCGACCTCTTATGTCCGTTATCTCGTCAATGCGCTACGCGATGACTTCAAAATGCCGGGCATCCCGATCCGCATGGCGTTGAGGGCGCCGGACAATCCCTACGCCACGAAGGCGCGCAAGCGCGGCTGACTGTTTTCGGCCGGTAAAATGTCGCCCCATTCCGACCGCTTCCCTCCCTATGCACGACTTGCCGATGCGTCATCTGCTCGCGCCGCAATAACGACAAAGAAGCACTTTTGGGAGTGCGATCGTTAACCGTCCATCAAGGTTAACGCATCATCTTTCCTTCCAGTCGAATTGTTGCGTTCTGGAGAGTTTTCGTGCGTCGTCGTAACGTTGAGCGGTTCGCCCGCCCGGGGGCCCGCGAGCGCTCTTTTGTTGCTCCTCTCGCCTTCGGGCTGGCGATGTGGATCGGCTTCCCCACACACGTTGCCCGTCAGGACATCGCCAGCCTCGTGGCGGGGCTGGACGCACCGGCTCGCTGGGATACCTATGTCGAGGCGGCGGCGGCCGGATCCGTCCATCAGGCCGAACTTCCTTTTGCGCCGGACCCCGACGAAACGGCGTCGATTTCCGGCGCTGGCATCAAGACGCCGGGCATTGGCATGGTCGCCTTCCGGGGCAAGCGGGGCATCGCTGATGACATCCCCGACGAGGCGCGCATCAACCGATCCGAGAAGGGAGGCCGGCTTCTCAAGATCGCGCCGGTCGCCCCTCCCAAGGCGTTCACCGCCGGTTCGATCCTGAAGCGGCAGAGCTTTCTCCTGAAGCCCTCGGTCAAGGGCGAGATGAAGATGGCTTTCGCCAGAACAGACATTAAGGGCGAAGAACTGAAAATCGCCGAGGCTTTCCATCCAAAAATTGTTCATGACCCGAATGCGGGGATGCCGAAGATGCTGGCCGCTCTGGTGAACAATGACCACCCCGACATCCTCGCCACGGCTTATGCCTCGACGGAGCCGGACTATGCCAGGAAATCGCCCTTTGAGACCCTTCTCAAGAACGAAAAGCCGGATGCCGGGCGGTTTATTCCTCCTATGGAGCCAGGCGACCATTCCTGGGTGAGTTCGCCCCTGCCGCCGGAAGTGTTTTCGAAACCGGAGCAAAGATGCCTGACGGCGGCGATCTATTTCGAAGCGCGGGGCGAATCCGTGAAGGGACAGGCGGCGGTGGCTCAAGTGGTGCTCAACCGTGTCCGCAACCCGGCCTATCCGAAGACCATCTGCGCCGTCGTTTACCAGAACGACGACTGGCGCAATGCCTGTCAATTCTCCTTCGCCTGTGACGGCATCAAGGAACGCGTAACCGAGCCGAAGCACTGGAAGATGGCGGAGGAAGTAGCGATGGCGGTTACCGCCGGCAAGATCTGGCTTCCCGATGTCGGATCGGCGACCCATTACCATGCAACCTATGTCCATCCGCGCTGGGCGCACGCGATGGAGATGGTGAAAAAGATCGGCAAACATCTCTTCTACAGAACCTATGGCGGCGGCTGGAGCTGAGGCAAAGGCAGCCGCCACCGGTGGGATTCATCCGCCACATCCCGTCATTCCCTGCAGATTTATCCGGCGCTCTTTGTCGCGTACAACTAAGTGCCTGATTCTCCGGGGAAATCATCTTTGGAGAATGACCCGCTCTCCGGCTTGACTGGGGGAAGTGCCCAAACTATGTTGCGCGCGACTTTGCAGCGGGCTGGAGGGCCTGCTTGATCGGGTGCGGAGGTTTCGATGGCCGGATCGGATGGGCCAGAAGAGACTGGAAAAACCGGTTCCGAAAAAGCATCTCCTCATTCGGCCAGCGATCTTGAACTCGACCGCCGCCGCCGGCAACTCGATCAGGCATTGGCCGAGCACGAACGGGAGCGCCGGAAGGGGGAAAAGCAGACAAGGTCGAGCAATGCGAGCGGTTACGCCGCGGCTCTCAGGCTTTCCAGCGAATTTGTCGCGGGAATTCTTGCTGGCGCGGCAATCGGATGGATAATCGATCGCCTTGTGGGTACGTCGCCTTGGGGGTTGATCGTTTTTCTCCTCCTCGGCTTCTGCGCCGGCGTGCTCAACATCCTGCGTTCGTCGGGAATGATGGCGGAACGCAAGCTGCCCGAAAGGCAGGACGATACGAAGAAAGGCGGACAATAGTGCCGTCCATGGAGTAAAGGCCGCTTGCGGTCGTTGACAACGGGGTTTGAAATTGGCTGCCGACAAGGTTGACCCGATCCACCAGTTCCACATCAATACGCTGGTGCCGATTCATATCGGCGGCTACGATTTCTCGTTCACCAATTATGCCCTCTTCATGGTCATCGTGGTGCTGATCGCCGGCGGCGGGCTCTATTTCGCATGCGCCTCGCGCAGCGTGGTGCCAGGACGAGCCCAGTCCATCGCCGAGATGTTTTACGAATTCTCCGCCTCCATGCTCAAGGATTCGGCCGGCGCCGAGGGGATGCGGTTCTTTCCCTTCATCTTCACATTGTTCATGTTCCTGGTAGTCGCCAACCTGATCGGCATGTTCCCCTATTTTCCGACCGTCACAAGCCAGATCGTCGTCACTGTGGCGCTGGCGCTGGTCGTTTTCTTCATGGTGCTGATCGCAGGACTGATGCGCCACGGGCTGCATTTCTTCAAGCTGTTCGTGCCGTCGGGCATACCGATCGTCGTGCTGCCGCTGGTCGTCGCGATCGAGATCATCTCCTTCCTGACGCGTCCGGTCAGCCACTCGGTCCGACTTTTCGCCAATATGCTCGCCGGCCATATCACCATCAAGGTCTTCGCCGGTTTCGTCTTTTCGCTTGGAACGCTGGGCGCGCTCGGCATTGCCGGGGCGATCCTTCCCATGATCATGGTGATCGGACTGACCGCTCTGGAAATCCTGATTGCCGCCCTGCAGGCCTACGTGTTCGCCATGCTGGCCTGCATCTACATCAACGACGCCATTCATCCGGGGCACTAAGAGCGCCTCGCGACTTCACCGGCGGAAATCCGCCAAAACCCATCCGCAACGTTTCGTCAGATCGACAAGGAGCAGAAAAATGGACGCGGAAGCAGCAAAGTTGATTGGCGCCGGCATCGCCGCGATCGGAACCGGGGCCGCCGGCATCGGCGTCGGCAATCTCTTCGGCCAGTATTTACAGGGTGCGCTGCGCAACCCTTCGGCTGCCGACGGCCAGTTCGGCCGCCTGATCTTCGGCTTCGCGGTGACGGAAGCGCTCGGCATTTTCGCGCTGCTGATCGCGCTTCTGCTTCTCTTTACGTTCTGAGGAAGCCGGATCGCATTTTCCGGCCGCGCGCCGCGCGGCCGGCTTTACCTATTAGGAAAAGATGATGTTCGTGACCCAAGCTTTCGCCCAGAACGCGGCGCCCGCGCCGGCGGGTGCGGCTCCGCATACGGAAACGGCGCCGGCGACCGAAGCGGGCCATGCAGTCAACGTTTTCCCGCCCTTCGATTCGCAATATTTTCCGTCGCAGATCCTGTGGCTGGCGATCACGTTCATTGCCTTCTATATCTTCGTGAAGCGCACGCTCGTGCCCCAAATCGGTGGCATTCTGGAAATGCGCCGGGAAAAGATTTCCTCCGATCTGCAGAACGCGGCACGGATGAAGGAAGAGGCCGACGCCTCGATCGCCGCTTATGAGCAGGAGCTTGCCGATGCGCGCGCGCGTGCCGGCGAGATCGGGCAGAAGGCACGCGACGAAGCGAAAGCAGCGGCAGAAGACGAAAGGCGCAAGATCGAGGCGAGCCTGGAAGGCAAGCTCGCCGAGGCAGAAAAGCGCATAGCCGATATCAGGGCGTCGGCAATGAAGGATGTCGGCGCAGTGGCGGAACAGACCGCTTCGCTGATCGTCGAAAAACTGACCGGCGGTCAGCCTTCGAAGGCGGAAATCGCGGCGGCCATCAGCAGCGCGCGCGAATAGGAGCGGATGATGGACGCAACTTCCTGGGCTACACTGTTTGCTCTGATCGGGCTCCTCGTCTTTTTCGCCATCGCCATCTATGTGAAGGCGCCGGCCGCATTGGCGAAATCGCTCGACGAGCGTGGCGCCAAGATCAGCGCCGAACTGGAGGAGGCGAAAAAGCTGCGCGATGAAGCGCAGGCGATCCTCGCCGAATACCAGAAAAAGCGCAAGGAAGCGGAAGCCGAGGCCGGCCAGATCGTCGCCGCGGCAAAGCATGAAGCCGACCTTCTCCTGGCGGACGCAAAGGAGAAGACCGAGGACTATGTGGCGCGCCGTACGGCAGCCGCGGAGCAGAAGATCGCCCAGGCCGAGCGGGACGCGGTAAACGAGGTTCGCGCCCGCGCCGTCGATATGGCGGTTGAAGCGGCGAGGCTTGCCATCTCGGCTAAATCGGACATCAAGCTTGCCGCGAACCTTTTCGATTCCTCGCTCGCGGCGGTCAAATCGAAGCTCAACTGACTGAGCAGACCGATCCCATCGATCCGGCCCGGTAATCGTAGTGGATGCCCGGGCCGATTTTTTTTGGATGCCGAACCGCCCTGCCCTCAGACGCGGCCGACGCTCGAATAGACAAAGCCTCGCGCCTTGACCTCGGCGCGCTCATAGATATTGCGCAAATCGACCATGACCGGCGCTGCCATGATGCGCCGAAGACGCGCCAGATCGAGCGAGCGGAATTCGTTCCATTCCGTCACGATCGTGACGCAATCCGCCCCCTTCGCCGCCTCGTAGGCGCTGTTTGCATATTCAACGGGCGGCAATGCCGCGCGCGCCAGTTCCATGCCGTGCGGATCGTAGGCGACAATCTTCGCCCCGGCATCGATCAGGGCCTGCGCGATAGCAATGGAAGGCGCCTCGCGCATGTCGTCGGTATTAGGCTTGAACGTCAGGCCGAGCATGGCGATCGTCTTGCCGCGCACCGAACCGCCACAGGCCGCGATCACCTTGCGGCCCATCGCGCGCTTGCGCTGGTCGTTGATGGAAATGGTCGTCTCCACCAAGCGCATAGGCGTCTCATGATCCTGGCCGATTTTCGCCAGCGCCAGCATGTCCTTCGGAAAGCAGGAGCCGCCAAAGCCCGGCCCGGCATTGAGAAACTTCGGGCCAATCCGCTTGTCCAAGCCTATGCCGCGCGCAACGTCCTGAACGTCCGCTCCGGCTTTTTCGCAGAGATCCGCGATCTCGTTTATGAAGGTGATCTTGGTGGCCAGAAAGGCGTTTGCCGCATATTTGATGATCTCCGCCGTCCTGCGGCCGGTGAAGACAATGGGGGCCTGATTGAGGTAAAGCGGTCTATAGACGGCGGCCATGACATTCCGCGCTCTCTCATCATCCACTCCAACGACGATCCGATCCGGGCGTTTGAAATCGTCGATCGCGGATCCTTCCCTGAGGAATTCCGGGTTCGAAACGACCGCGACGTCTATCTCGGGATTAGCCTCCCGCATGACACGTTCGACCTCGTCCCCCGTTCCGACCGGAACGGTGGATTTGGTGACGATGACGGTGAAGCCGCTGACGGAAGCGGCAATGGACCGCGCTGCGGCATGGACATAACTGAGATCGGCATGACCGTCGCCTCTTCGCGAAGGCGTGCCGACAGCGATGAATACGACATCGGCGCTCCTCACCGCCGTTGCGAGATCGGTGGTGAACGATAGTCTGCCGGCCTTCATATTCTGAGACACAAGCGCATCGAGCCCCGGTTCGAAGATCGGGATTGCGCCGGCCCGTAGCCTTTCAATCTTGGCCGAATCCAGATCGACACAGATGACGTCATGGCCGAAATCGGCAAAACAGGCCCCGCTGACCAGGCCGACATAGCCCGAACCGATCATCACGATATGCATGTGCAATACTCCACTTCGAAACCCCGCCGCTGCTTACGGTATTGGGTGCCATGAGGAAATGGCGAGATGGAATGAATTGGATATTCGATATCCGCCTAATGCCTGCCCCGAAATCGAATTCAAATTCAAGAATCCATGTAGTATCATGTACTTGCTAGCGCATCGCTGTTCCCGCTATTTGCCCTCGCGGCCGATACAAACGGGACGCAAATGTCGGAAACGAAGCGCCGGGGAAGATACGCGTTGTCTCCTCGCCAGGGCGGGCGACCCGTTCGACCAACTTCAGCGAGCGACATAAAAATTGAACCGCGGGAGGAAAGTCATTCTCCTGACACGATCATCAACAACTTGAAATCCACAAGACGGTGCGCTAGCCGAAACCATTCTTCCCCAACAGCGATCAGGTACGAGAGTCCATGAAAGGCATCATATTAGCGGGTGGCAGCGGAACTCGTCTTTACCCGCTGACGCTCGCCGTATCCAAGCAGATATTGCCGATCTACGATAAGCCAATGATCTATTATCCGCTGAGCGTCCTCATGCGGGCCTTGATCCGGGACATACTGATTATTTCCACACCGCGGGATTTGCCGGTGTTCCGCGAACTTCTTGGCGATGGCAGCGCCTTTGGCGTGAATCTTTCTTATGCTGAACAGCCGCAACCGAACGGCCTGGCGGAAGCATTCATTATAGGACGTTCCTTTATCGGCAGCGATAGCGTCGCCATGATCCTCGGCGACAATATCTATTTCGGCCAGGGCCTTTCCGGCATTTGCCGCGAGGCCGCTGCGCGGGAGAAAGGCGCTTCGGTCTTTGCCTATCATGTCGAAGATCCCGAACGCTACGGCGTCGTCACCTTCGACCGCGCAACAGGAACCGCCCTTTCAATCGAGGAAAAGCCGGAACATCCGAAGTCGAACTGGGCCGTCACCGGACTTTATTTTTACGACAACCGCGTCGTCGACATCGCCTCCTCGATCAAGGCGTCGCCGCGTGGCGAACTGGAGATCACGACCGTCAACAACATCTATCTCGAAAAGGGCGAGCTATTTGTCCATCGCCTCGGCCGCGGTTATGCGTGGCTCGATACCGGCACGCATGACAGCCTGCACGAAGCATCCTCCTTCGTGCGCACGATCCAGCATCGCCAGGGAATACGGATATCCTCTCCCGAAGAGATCGCCGTGGAGCAAGGATGGCTGACGCCCGAAAAGGTATTGGAGCGCGCGGCGCAGCTCGGCAAAAATGAATATGCCGCCTATCTGAAGCGGCGAGTCGCGGAAATAACGGGGTCCTGAATGCTCGAAATAAGAAAGCTGGAACTGCCGGAAGTCCTCGAAATAACGCCAAGGCGTTTTGGCGACGATCGTGGATTCTTTAGCGAAACCTACAATCTGGAGCGTTTCAAGGAGGCGGGGATAGACCTCGTCTTCGTTCAGGATAACCATTCCTATTCAGCAGCCAAGGGCATCCTGCGAGGCCTGCATTACCAACTCGAGCCCCGCGCCCAGGACAAGCTGGTGCGGGTGGTAAAGGGCGCCATTCTGGATGTCGCCGTCGATATCCGCCGCTCTTCACCGACATTCGGCAAGTGGGTGGCGCTTGAAATCACCGCTGAAAAAGGCAATCAGATCCTCGTTCCGAAAGGCTTTGCCCATGGCTTCCTGACGATCGAGCCGCACACGGAAGTGATCTACAAGGTGACGGATGTCTATTCTCCGTCCCATGACCGTTCGATCCGCTTCGACGACCCCTCGATTGGCATTGACTGGCCGGGCTCGCTGGAAAGCTTTCAGCTTTCGGATAAGGACCGCAAGGCGCCCCTTTTGACAGAAGCGGAGACATTCGCATGAGCGCGGAAGCACGAACGAAATTCGTTGTCACAGGCGGCGCGGGTTTCATCGGCTCCGCGGTATGCCGGCACCTTTGTTCCAATGGCCGCTATCTCGTCACCAATGTCGACAAGCTGACCTATGCGGGAAATCTCGATTCGCTGAGGACGCTGGAAAACACGCTGAACTACCGCTTCGTCAGGGGCGACATATGCGACGACAGGGCGATGCTGGAGATTTTCCAGACCGCTGACGCGGACATCGTCATGCATCTTGCCGCCGAGAGCCATGTCGACCGCTCGATCGACGGTCCCGGCGCCTTCATCGAGACGAATATCGTCGGCACTTTCCGTTTGCTCAACGCCGCGCTCGAATATTGGCGCGGTCTCGAAGGCGAGAAGAAGGAGCGCTTCCGCTTCCACCACATCTCGACCGACGAGGTTTTCGGCGACCTGCCCTTCGACAGCGGCATCTTTACCGAGGAGACGCCCTACGCGCCCTCCTCGCCCTATTCGGCGTCGAAAGCCGCGTCCGACCATCTCGTGCGCGCCTGGCATGAAACCTATGGGCTGCCGGTGGTGCTGTCCAACTGCTCCAACAATTACGGGCCGCATCATTTCCCGGAAAAACTCATTCCGCTCGTCATCCTCAATGCCTTGGAAGAGAAGCCGCTGCCGGTCTATGGCGCCGGCGCCAATGTGCGCGACTGGCTCTTTGTCGAGGACCATGCGCGGGCGCTGGAACTGATCGCCACGCGCGGCGCGCCGGGCGAAAGCTACAATGTCGGCGGCCGGTCGGAGCGGACCAATCTGGATGTGGTGGAGACGATCTGCCGCGTCCTCGACGGGAAAAAGCCCCGCGCCAACGGCCAATCCTATAAGGCGCTCATTTCCTTCGTCACCGACCGGCCGGGCCATGACCGCCGTTATGCCATCGACGCCTCGAAGATCGAGCGCGAGCTCGGCTGGAAACCGTCCGTGACCTTCGAGGAAGGCCTGGCGCGGACCGTGGACTGGTATCTCGAAAACGAATGGTGGTGGGGACCGATCCGCAAGGAGCGCTATGCCGGCGAACGATTGGGAGAAGCGCGGAAAGGCGCAGCATGAGGATCGCCGTAACGGGGCGCGAAGGCCAGGTCGCGCGAAGTCTGGCCGAACGGGCGGCGGAACGGCCGGAAATCGAGCTTATAGCCGTAAGCCGGCCTGATCTCGACCTTGCCGCTCCCGAAACGATTGCTCCCGCCCTCGCAGCCATAAAGCCCGATCTCATCATCTCGGCCGCCGCCTATACGGCGGTCGACCAGGCCGAGGACGAGCCGGACAAGGCCTATGCCGTCAATGCCGACGGCGCCGGCAAAGTCGCCGAGGCAGCGGCACGGCTCGGCGTGCCGATCATCCATCTTTCGACCGATTATGTGTTCGACGGCACAGGCGAAGGCGATTACCGCGAGGATGCGCAGACCGGACCGCAAGGGGTCTATGGCGCATCAAAGCTTGCCGGCGAGAGGCGGGTGGCCGAGGCGCAGCCGAAGCACCTGATCTTGCGGACGGCATGGGTCTATTCCCCCTTCGGCAAGAATTTCGTCAAGACGATGCTGCGCCTGGCGGGCGACCGGGACGAGATCGCCGTGGTGTCCGACCAATGGGGAAATCCGACCTCGGCGCTCGACATCGCCGACGGCATCCTGCACGCCGCCGCACTCCTGCAGCGTAACAGGGAATTCGCCGGCTGGGGCGTCTATCACCTCGCCGGAACCGGCGCGACCAACTGGAGCGGCTTTGCGCGTCACATTCTCGACACAAGCGCGCGGCATGGGGGCGCGACGGCCAGGGTGCGCGAGATCGCGACGGCGGAATATCCGACCAGGGCGCGGCGGCCCGGCAATTCCCGCCTGTCGACGGACAAGCTCTCGGATATATTCGGATGGAGAGCGCCGGACTGGCGGCAGTCGACGGATGAAGTGGTCCGCCGTCTGATGAGCGAAACAACGGGACAGACGCGAAAAGCATGAACGAGCAGATGCCGGCGAGCGATGGCAGCGCTAGGTCTTTGACGGGACGAGACACAGCGCCGGCCGATCACGACACAGCCGGGGGAAAGCTGGTCTGCATCATTAGGAAATTGGACCTGTGAAAAGAATTACTCATTTCTCATTCTATAACCCATACGGAATTATAGATCCGGACGTTGTTTTCTTTTTAAAAGAGCTATCGCTCCATTCCGAGAGCATATTTTTCTCATCAAATGGAGACTTATGTGAAAATGAAATAAAAAAAATAGTAAATATAGTAGAAAAAGTAATTATAAGAAAGAACGAAGGTCTCGACGCTCAAGCACACAGGGAATTTATTGATAATATCGGGTACAACGTTCTAGAGAATTATGATGAACTCCTGCTCCTAAATCATACTTGTTTTGGCCCGATATTTCCATTTTCGGAGCTTTTTTCGGAAATGGACAATCGGGATTGCGACATATGGGGCGTCATGGCGCACAAAGAAATGATTCCGAATCCATTCACCGGCAAGGGGACGATGCCATTCCATATAAATGCAAACTTTATCGCGCTTAGAAAAGCAATATTGCAGTCTGGTGCATTTAAGGATTACTGGAAGGGATTTCCAAAGATAAGTTCATATAATGATGCAGTATTCCTTCATGAATCACAATTCACAAAGTATTTTACCGACAAAGGTTTCAAGGTTTCTACGTATGTAGATGGTGATCAATATGGCTCTCGCTACCCCGGCATGTTCGATATTGACGAGACAATTAGAAACAGGAATCCGCTGTTAAAACGCAGAGCGTTTTTTCATGAACCTCGCTATCTCGATTCTGAAGGAGTAGACCTCCCTAGAGCGCTACGGCTTATCGAAAGCAATAGCGATTACGATTTGAACCTTATATGGGCAAATATAGCTCGATCAGGCGAACCGAGGTATATAAATACAAATGCCGCCCTGACATTCGCTTTGCCGAACTTTACGGATGGCAAACCGCTAAATGGTTCTATTGGCCGAATTGCGCTTTGCGCCCATGTCTACTACGTCGATATGATGGACGAAGTTATATCGTATGCACGAAATATACCGGCTCCATTCGATATGATCATAACGACCGATACGCGAGAGAAGGGCGATGAAATACGACGCATATGTTCTGATAAATTTAATAGTGGAGATGTTATTGTAAGAATTATGGAGGAAAACCGCGGGAGGGATATGGCGGCTCTTTACATTACTTGTCGTGACATCTTTTTGACTGATAAATATGATTTGGTATGCAGGATTCACACCAAAAAGTCGCCACAAGTTATTGCGACGAAAGGAAACCTATTTAAAAGGCATTTGCTAGACAACTTATTATACAGCAAAGGGTATGTAGAAAATATTATAAAGCTCTTTGAGAGGAATAGGCATTTGGGGGTAGCGGTCCCCCCTCTTGTGAATATTTCGTACAATCATTTTGGTCACGCTTGGTACAATAATAGAGAGAATGTAAATAGACTTTCAAACGAATTAAACCTAAGGGCGCATATCGATAGCGAAACGCCCATAGCGATTTTCGGTACAATGTTTTGGTTTCGACCTAAAGCATTAAGAAAGCTTTTCCTTCGAGACTGGAGTTGGTCTGAGTTCAACAAAGAACCAGATCATGTCGATGGCAGCCTGGCACATGCATTGGAAAGATTAACGTGCTATGTTGCACAAGACGCAGGTTATTTAACCTACCAGATAATGACTACGGATTATGCCGGACAAAATTATGCTTCACTGGAGTATAAATTTCAAAAGCTATTATCATATCTGCCGTTAGCGGAATTCAACCAGCATTGCCTTTTGCTTGAAAGTTGGAAACAAGCCGGATATCCGATGGTTGGGGCAGGCCACTATGCTGCTCCCACCGTAACAATGGCTTTTGACGGGCTTCTTCATGCGATTGGAAGGTCGATCAATTTTAGGTCTCCTCGCCTGGCTAATAGGTTAAGGCCCATCTATCACTTCGCTCGCGCTCGCTTAAGGGCGGTTATGGGTTGAAATCGCTTCGAGTTTAATGTGGATCGGAAGCTCGTCAGCGAATGGATTCCTCGCAGATGATGAAGACATGTTTAGTAACGGGAGGCGCGGGCTTCATCGGCTGCGCGCTCTCCGAACGTCTCGTCAAGCAGTTTGGAAGGGTGATCGCTGTCGACTCGTTGCTCGCACAGGTTCATCCTGACCAGACGCGGCCAGCCGCGCTGCATCCAGACGTTGAACTGATCGTCGGCGATGTGTCGGACCGTGGGACGTGGGATAGTCTTTTGGGCACTTTACGGCCGGATATTGTCATTCACCTCGCCGCCGAAACCGGCACCGGACAATCGCTCACGGAGGCGACGCGTCATGCCAGCGCGAATGTCGTCGGCACGGCGCAGATGCTGGATGCCTTCGGCCGGTCCGGGATCGTTCCCAAGCGCCTCGTTTTGTCGTCCAGCCGCGCGGTCTATGGCGAAGGCGCATGGCGTGATCGGGCGACCGGCAATCTGGTCTATCCGGGACTGCGGTCCAGGAAGAACCTTGATAATCATATCTGGGACTTTCCTGGACTTGAAGGCCTTCCATTCGAGGCTTCAGTCACCTTCCCCCGCCCGACCAATATATATGCCAGCACGAAGCTCGCGCAGGAGCACATCATGCAATCCTGGGCGTCTGCTTTTGGCATTGACCTGTATATTCTCCGCTTCCAGAACGTGTTTGGGGTAGGACAATCCCTCCACAATCCTTACACCGGCATCGTTCAAATCTTTTCTCAAATCGCCCGCGACGGCCGTGCTATTCCGGTTTACGAGGACGGAAATATCGTGCGCGACTTTATTTTCGTGGATGATGTAGCTGACGCTGTAATGATCGCAGCAGCAGGCCGCGGCGCTCCCGGTACATATGATATCGGCTCGGGACAGGCGACAACTATTCATGATCTCGCCCGCCTCGTCGCACAGCACTACCATGCGCCGGAGCCCATCGTTACCGCACAGTTCCGGCACGGTGACGTGCGGCATGCGGCATGCGACATATCTCGCACGACCGCCCAGCTTGGCTGGACGCCTCGATATTCGCTGCAAGAGGGTCTGGAACGTCTGTGGCAATGGATGGATCAGGAACTGGCCGGTAGATGAACTGTATCGTTGAGACATTATTTCGACCGGATTTTCGATGATAGGCCTTATTCTCTCCCTTACACATCGTGAGATCATCGGCCGCTATCGCGGCTCGATGTTCGGTCTGTTCTGGTCCTTGCTCAACCCTCTTTTTATGCTTGCCGTTTATACCTTCGTATTCGGCATAGTCATGCGATCTCGCTGGTCGATGCCGAACGGACAAGAGGCGCATCACAGTACGGGCGAGTTCGCCGTCATTCTCTTTTCAGGATTGATCGCATTTCAATTCTTCGCAGAAGTGGTGTCGTTGGCCCCCAATATCATTATCAGCAACGCAAACTACGTGAAAAAAATCGTCTTCCCGATCCAGATTCTTCCGGTGGTATCCGCAGGCGCGGCGCTGTTTCACGCGGCTGTCAGCCTTCTCGTTTTGCTCTTCTTTGTCTATTTCGTCTTCGGTGGCATCCCATTCACAGTCATCCTCACACCAATGGTCTTTGCCCCTTTGGTAATCATGGTGGTGGGAGTTGCTTGGATCCTTTCGGCAATAGGCGTCTATTTCCGCGATATGAGCCAGATCGTGCAACCGTTCATTACTGCGACGTTGTTCCTGGCGCCGATCTTCTTTCAGAGAACGTCTTTACCGTCCTGGCTGCAGCCCTATCTGTCGCTCAATCCGCTCGCCATTCCTGTCGAAGCTTTCCGGGCGGTCGTCATCTTCGGCACCCAGCCTAACTGGACGGCGCTCGGCTATTATTCGCTTGTCGCGATCGCCGTTGCGCTGGTCGGCGAACAGTTCTTCCAGAAGACACGCAGAGGCTTTGCCGATGTCCTCTGATCCCTTCGGCTTCCAGCCTGCCGACGGCGGCAAGGATATCGCCATCCGCGTGCGGAGGGTGTCGAAACACTACGTCATGTTCGAGCGGCCGGAAGACCGCTTCAAGCAGATGGTTGTGCCCAGGCTGGAAAGGCTGGTCGGCCGCAAGCCAAGACGCTATTTCACCGATTTCGCGGCGCTGAACGGGGTTTCCCTCGAGGTCGGGCGGGGCGAGACGGTCGGCATCATCGGGCGCAACGGGTCGGGTAAATCGACGCTGCTCCAGATCGTCTGCGGCACGCTGCAGCCGACTTCGGGCTCGGTCGAAGTCAACGGGCGGATCGCGGCCCTGCTCGAACTCGGCGCCGGCTTCAATCCGGAATTCACCGGCCGCGAGAACGTCTTCCTCAACGCCGCCATTCTCGGCGTGCCGCGCCAGGAGATGGAGTGGCGATTCGACGACATTGCGCGTTTCGCCGATATCGGCGCATTCATCAACCAGCCGGTGAAGACCTATTCGTCGGGCATGTATGTCCGGCTCGCCTTTGCCGTCGCCATCAATGTCGATCCCGATATCCTGATCGTCGACGAGGCGCTTTCGGTCGGCGACGAGGCTTTTCAGCGCAAATGCTTCGCCCGAATCGAAGACATCCGCGACAAGGGCGGCACCATTCTCTTCGTCAGCCATGGCGCCCAAACCATCGTGCAACTCTGCAACCGCGCCATTCTCATGGACCGGGGCGAGAACATCCTCGAGGGCCGGCCGAAAATCGTCGTCAATCAATATCAGCGTCTGCTCAACCTCTCTGGCGACGAGGCGGAAGCGGTGCGCAACGAACTCAAGGCCATGGATGGGTGGGGCAGCCCGACGGCCGAAGCTGTCGCCGGCGCGTCCACGGGCGTTGCGCCGGAAAACGACCTCGGAACGGCTCCGGCCGAAACACCAGCACCGGCCGCCGCCGAGCGCGAAGAGGCCTGGTTCGACCCTTCGTTGATTTCACATTCCCGCGTCGAATATGAGACGAAAGGCGCCCGGATCACTGATATCAGGATCACCACGCTCGATGGTCGGCAGGTGAATGTTTTGCAATCGGGCCATCGCTACATCTACGAATATGTCGTGCATTTCGACCGCGACGTGACCAATGTCGGCTTCGGTATGCTCGTCAAGACAGTCAACGGCACAGAGCTCGGCGGAGGCGCGACCGATTTCTCTCCCAGGAGGATTCTGAAACAGGCCGCCGCCGGCTCCTGTTATCAGGTTCGTTTCGAGCTCAATTGGGCCTTGAACACCGGCACCTATTTCCTCAATGCGGGTGTGACTGGTTCTTCCGACGGCAATCACGCTTATTCGCATCGCCTGCTCGATGCGCTTGCCTTCCGCATCATGCCTCTGGAGGAGCAGTTGGCAACCGGTGTGATCAATTTCGGACCCCAGCCGAGCTATGAGGAGACGCCCTCTCTTTATCAGGAAACGGCATCGATGACCGAGACGGCGTCGAGCGCCTGACCGTATTCGGTCCGGCTACAGGCCCCTCCTTATCGCACGTCCCACCTTCTGCAGAGCCTCGAAGGCGGCGAAACGTCGGTCATGCCAGCCGGCAAATGCCGATTGCGGCCTGTGAATTTCACCAAGGGCCGACATTGCCTCCATGGCCCGACCAAGATCGACATGCTCTCCCGACGCGACGGAGCCGAGCATGGCGGAGCCGAGAAGCACCGGTTCGGGAGATGACGAAGCCGCGACCGCGAGCCCGGTTGTATCGGCCAATACCTGGCGCACGAGTGGACTTTGGGCCGCACCGCCACTGACAACGATGGTATCGATTGCGATGCCGTTTTCCTGTTGGGCGCGAACGATCTGCCTGGCGCCATAACCCAGGCCGCACAGGCCTGCCAGATAGAGCGCCACAAGGCTTTCGATGCCGGTTTCGGTATTGAGCCCGGCGATCAGCGCCCGTGCATCGGGATCGGCGAAGGGAGCCCGGTTGCCGAGGAATTCGGGCACCACATGAATGCCGCCGACCAGTTCGGGCATGCTGGCGGCGGCGCCACGCGCTTCCGCTTCGGCGGCCAGCCAGGCGGCAAGCGTCTGCCCCCGCTCGCGCGCCGCATGCGTCGCCTCGGGTGCGTGCGGGTGCATCTGCACGAGATGGTCGATCGCCGCGCCGGCGGCGGATTGGCCACCTTCGTTGAGCCACAGCCCTGGCACCATAGCGGACAGGTAAGGTCCCCAGACGCCGGGGACGAAGGCAGGTTCCCTCGTGGTCGTCAACGTGCAGGCGGAGGTGCCGAAGACATAAGCCATGCGGCTCTCGACCGTGCCCGCGGCCCCGCGTGCGCCGACCGTGCCGACCCCGCCGGCATGGGCATCGATCAGGCCTGCCGCGACAGGCGTGCCGGCGACGAGGCCGAGATCGGCGGCCGCCCCGTCCGTCAGGCCGGCAGCCAGCGCCGTTCCTCCCGGCACAATTGTTTCGGCGCCGATCCGGCGGAATCGCTCGTCGGCCAGAGCGCCAAGTCCGATCGAGCGGAAATAATCAGGATCCCAGCGGTGCTCATGCGCCAGATAGGTCCATTTGCAGGTGACGGTGCAGGTGGACCGGGCGAGGCTGCCGGTTGCGCGCCAGGTCAGGAAATCGGTCAGGTCCATGAACTGCCAGGCGTCATTGAACGTCCGCGGCATGTTCTCCACGAGCCATAACAGCTTCGGCGTCTCCATCTCCGGCGAGATCGCACCACCCACATAGTCGAGTACCTTTGCGCCAGTGCTGTTGATCCGCCGCGCCTGATCTGTCGCCCTGTGATCCATCCAGACAATGATGTTGCGCGAAGGATCCCCCGACGGGCCAGCGGGCAAAGGTTTGCCACCTTCGCCGAGCACCACCAGGGAACAGGTCGCATCGAAACCGATGCCGGCGACCGTTTCGGGCGCCACGCCGGCCTTGCCGATCACTCCTCGCACGCTGCGGCAGACAGCGCGCCATATATCGTCACTCGATTGCTCGACGACATCGCCCGTCTCGCGCCACAGCATGATATCGGCTTTGTCGGTGGCGAGCATTTGGCCGGCCGGGTCGAAGAGGCCCGCTCGGGCGCTGCCGGTGCCGACATCGATACCGAGATAGGTTGGTGGCATGCCCTACGTTCCCATTTCACTCGTAAGCCTCGGCCGGTAAAGGCCGGTTGAAAGCGCTGGATCGCGGGAAAGTAGCGGGTCGCGGCCACTCACGCCACCACGTTCCCGATACAGGAACAATACTTTTTCAATCTCTCCTGGAGTTCCGGTCGCTCGAAGGCCCCTACGAGCGGTCCCTAACGTCGCCTCGCATCGCCATAGCGCGCCGCATGACGTCCCAGATGCGGCTATCGCCGCATTGTGCGACATTGAAGCGAAGGAAGGACGAAGCGGTCTGCGACGGGCTGAAGACGTTGCCGGGAGCGAGCACGACGCCTTCGGCAAGCGCGGCTCTGGCCAGAACAGCCGAATCCCTTCCATCAGGGAGGCGGCACCACAGGTAGAAACCACCACGCGGCATCAGCCACGGTACGATCCCCAATCCTACCAGTCGCTCCGCTGTCTCGTGTCGTGCACGGGAAAGCTGCCGCCGCAACCCGTCCATATGCTTGCGGTAGAAGCCGCCGGAGAGCAGATCTGCGATCAATTGCGTCGCCGCCGGGCTTGGGCCGCCGAAGCTGGTCGCGACCTGGAGATCGACGAGATCTTCTATCCAGTCAAGTCGCGCGGCGATATAGCCGCAGCGGATCGAGGCGGAGAGAGTTTTCGAAAAGCTGCCGACGCGAATGACGCGACTGAGCCCATCGAGCGCTGCAAGGCGCGGCGACGGATCCGGCTCGAAATCCGCAAAGATGTCATCTTCGACAATGGTCAACTCGTGGACGGCCGCAATTGTGAGCAACCGGTGAGCAGTCCGCAGCGAAAGCGTTGCGCCGGTCGGGTTATGCAGAGCGGAATTCGTTATGTAGAGACGCGGCCGTCTGTCGGCGAGGATTTCCTCGAAACGGTTGAGATCCGGTCCCGTCGGCGTGTAGGGCACGGCGACGATGGTCGCCTGGTGCGCCCTGAGCAGGGCGCGGAAATTGAAATAGCATGGGTCGTCGACCAGCACCGTATCGCCGGGGCGCAGAAGGAAGCGGCAGAGAAGATCGACCGCCTGTGTGCCGGAAGCCGTAAGCAGCACCTGGTCGGCCGAAGCTTCGATGCCATCCTCCGCGAGACGGGCCAGCAGCAATCGGCGCAGAACAGGCGAGCCGCGCGTACTGCCATAATCGGCAAGCACGCTGTCATCGGTTCGGGCAAGAGCGCGAAAAGCTTTCCTGAGAGCCGCATGCGGCATCCAGTCCGCCGGAAGCCAGCCACAACCGGGTTTCAACGCATCGGATTCCGCGTCGAGCGACTGGCGCGATACCCAGAAGGGATCGACCTCGCGGTCGAGGCGCGGAACGGCCTGGGCGAGCGCGAGGGGCGGCATTGCCGATGCGGAGACGTAAAAGCCGGAACCGCGCCGGGCATGGATCAGACCCTGCGCCGCCAGGCGGTCATAGGCCTCGACTACAGTTGATGGCGAAACGCCCATAATGGTCGCGAAGCCGCGGATCGACGGCAATCGATCGCCGGCTGTCAATGCGCGGCTCGCCACTCTGCCGCGAATCGCATCCATCAGTTCGATGGTCCGCTTTCCCCCGCGTCCGGCTTTTACCGCTCGATCATCCAAGGTGTATGGCTCTCTATAACGATACAGTTTGTACAAATTGTACCAAACTGTTGCTGTTCCGCTACCGGAAACCATCTTAAAACGCCTTACCGAAAGCGAGGCGGAATGAGCGATAGGACAAGCGGACTAGGCAGCGGGCTTCTAGGCGTCATTATTTTCAGCGGTTCGCTGCCCGCAACGCGCGTGGCTGTCGCCGGTTTCTCTCCGTTGTTCCTCACTTCAGCACGGGCTGTTATTGCTGCGCTGCTTGGCGCACTCCTGTTGTGGCTCGGACGCCAGGCTAAGCCCGAGCGCCATGATCTCGGCTCGCTGGCGATCGTGGCGCTGGGAGTGGTGATCGGCTTTCCGCTGCTGACGGCATTGGCGCTGCAGCACATCACCGCCGCGCACTCGATCGTGTTCGTCGCACTTCTCCCGCTCGCCACCGCCGCGTTCGGCGTTCTGCGCGGCGGCGAACGGCCGAAGCCGCTTTTCTGGTTGTTCTCGGTCCTCGGCAGCGCAACCGTCGCCTGTTTCGCGCTCTCGAATGGCGGCAGAGGGTCGCTTCTGGGCGATCTCCTCATGATCGCTGCAATCATATTGTGCGGACTGGGCTATGCGGAAGGCGCAAGACTCTCACGGCGCCTTGGCGGATGGCAGGTGATTTCCTGGGCGCTCGTAATTGCCCTTCCGCTCATGGCGGGGTTGGCGCTGATAGCGTTTCCGGCCTCCTGGACCGCTATCGCTGCGCCCTCATGGGTGGGGCTCGCCTATGTCTCGGTGTTCAGCATGCTGATCGGGTTCGTCTTCTGGTATCGCGGCCTGGCGCTCGGCGGCACCGCCAGCGTCGGTCAATTGCAGTTGCTGCAGCCTTTCCTCGGTCTCGCTCTTGCCGGCTTACTTCTGGGCGAGCCGATCCTTTGGACGATGATCGCGGCCACGGGCGTTGTCATTCTCTGTGTCATCTTTGCCAGGCAGTTCGCCTGATCGGCACCACCGGTTCCGCCCACACCTTTGGCAATGCTGCGCCAGGACGAAAAGGGCGAAGCGCTTCAGCGGAGCCGGACTTGCCTGCTACCGGCACGCGTGCAGAATGCCGCTCATCGACGCTCGCACCCAACAGTGAGGCTCATGACAAGTCAACAAGGCGATAAAGACGGGTCCGGCGCCGCCTTCTCGCGTAAGGGCCTACGGATAGAAGGGTTCTCCGACGGGGTCTTCTCCATCGCATTCACGCTGCTCGTCCTCGATTTCCATCCACCGTCAAGCCTCGATCATCTAAGCACCTTCCTGTTCGGGCTATGGCCGCAACTCCTGGCCTACTCTATCAGTTGCCTCCTGATCGGGCTGATCTGGGCCAATTACCGCGCCATGCTTTTGCATTTCGGCGATGCAAATCGCCTGACGATCTTCCTGAGTGTGCTGCTCTTTGCCGATGTGGCATTCCTGCCGTTTCCGACAGCGCTGCTCGCCGAAGCGATCTCCTCCGAAAACGGGCTTCTCCAGGCGGCGTTTCTCTATGGCCTGGTTCTCACCATTGGCGGCATCTTTTTCAACGCGCTCTGGATTTACGAACTCAGCCGGACGCGTATAAGGATCGGTCCGCAACACGTCAGGCGCCATTTCACGCAGATAACGGTTCGATTTGCGGCCGGGCCGCTATCATATCTCGTCGCTACCCTTGTCTCGCTCAAATACCCCGTTTTGGCGATTTGGCTCTATGTTGCGCTAATCGCTTATTACTGGTTTCCCGGTCGGTCGGAACTGGTCGTCAAGGCAGCGGGGCAGCCTGAAGACCGCTAATTCATCACCAGGAACCATGATGTTCCGGTATGCGCCTGATGAGCGGCAGCGCGGCGATAAAAAGGAGAGCGATAATCGCATAGATCCACCCCTGTATGCCGCCAGGGTCATCGGAACTCGTGAGGACCGCAGTCACGATCGAGACGGTGGCAATTGCCCCGATCTGCAAAAACAGGGAACGCAATGCAGCAAGAGTCGAGGATTGCCGGGGCGCCAATTGCAGTCCGGCATTACGGCTGGCCGGGTTGATCGTACCACCGCCCGCTCCGACCAGGAATGCCGAGCCTGCCAACCAGGCGTAGGGCGAAATCCCGAAAACAGGAGTGACGGCAAGCAAAAGCATGCCAACAGCGATGATCACGCCACCAATGTAGAGCGGAAGCCTGTGGCCGGTGCGCCTGAGTGAAAATGCAGCCGCGATCGATAGCAACACGGTTGCAATTCCCTGAGCGATCAACAGCGTGCCGGAATCGAACGCACTCATGCCATACCGGTTGGCCGCATAAAGCGGAATAAGTGCCGCTGCACCGATGGTGACGCCGCCGTAAATCACATTGACCAGATTGACCGAGCCGAAATTGGCCCCATGAATGAGCCGGGGAGCGATAAACGGCTGTGCGGAGCGTGCGATATGCCGCAAAAAAATCAATAGCGTGGCAATCGCGACGAGCAATGGAAGCAAGAATGCCGGTGACCACAAAGAAGCGTTTCTTTCGCCGAGATAACTGACGGCCAGCATTCCCCCCAGCAATCCGGCGCCGAGGAGCGCCATGCCGAGGATATCCATCTTGAAATCGGTTTCCTTGATGCGCGGCTGGTCGCGCGGGATGTAGCGCAAGGCCAGCAAAATGACGGCAATGCCGATCGGCACGTTGACGAAGAACACGCCGCGCCAGCTCCAGTAGGTTACGAACAGGCCGCCGAATATAGGCCCGATCATAGCGCCAATTGGAAAGATGCTGCCAAATAAGCTGACTGCGCGATCGCGCGCGTTGCCGAAATGATCGACAATGATTCCGGTCGCCGACGGCGTGAAGCCGGCTCCGCCGGCTGCCTGAATCGCACGAAGCACAATGAGCAAGAGGATATTGTCCGCAAGTCCGCAGAACAGCGACGCGACGGTGAAGACGACAACCGAGCCGAGGAAAATTCTGCGGCGGCCGTGCCGCTCGCTGAGCCTACCGCTGATCGGCAGCATCAGCACGAAGCCAAACGAATAGGCCGTGAGAGTCCATCCGGCCCAGTTGACCGTCGTTCCCAATCCTCGTTGCAACGCGTGCAAAACCGTCGCGACGATCGTCGCGTCGACCGACATCATCAGTAATGACAACGCCACAATGATGAAAATCAGCCCGCGCCGAACGGGTTCGGCTGGGCTGCTCAAGTCCGGCTGCCCATCAGCTTGACGGGTCTCATGCCCATCATCCTTGCTGCTTGTGCTCACATTAAATATCCCGCAGCGTGCTGCCTACAATCCGAACACCATCGTCCGTAGGCCCACAATCATTCAGCTTTATACCCAGGAACGCCGAATGGCCGGATTTGCCCACGTGTTCGACCGCAACGTTCGAGCGGGCCAAACAGCAAAACGCCCCGGCGTCAGGCCGGGGCGTTTTGCGTAACATGCCGATATCCTATCGGAATTTGGTTGCGGGGGTTGGATTTGAACCAACGACCTTCAGGTTATGAGCCTGACGAGCTACCGGGCTGCTCCACCCCGCGTCGAACCGTAATGGGTGGCCACTGCAGGCCGAAACCGAAAAGAGAAGATGAGAACATGCACTTGGCAGACCTGGCAGCGACCTACTCTCCCGCGTCTTGAGACGAAGTACCATCAGCGCTGGGGCGTTTCACGGCCGAGTTCGGAATGGGATCGGGTGCAGCCACCCCGCAATAACCACCAGGTCGGCAAAGGGCATGTTTTCGAGAAGCTGGCATATCCGGCAATCGGGAATAGGCAGTCGGCAGTCGCGGGGGTATTAGCCCTTCTGCCGATTGCCGGTCTTACGACTGCCAGCCCTGATGGGCATTGGCAAATGAGAATGATCAAGCCGATCGAGCTATTAGTACCGGTAAGCTTCACGCATTGCTGCGCTTCCACACCCGGCCTATCAACGTGGTCGTCTACCACGACTCTCAGGGAATACTCGTTTCAAGGTGGGTTTCCCGCTTAGATGCCTTCAGCGGTTATCCCGTCCGTATATAGCTACCCTGCTATGCGGCTGGCGCCACAACAGGTCCACCAGAGATACGTCCATCCCGGTCCTC
This sequence comes from Rhizobiaceae bacterium, assembly GCA_035547755.1. GTDB lineage: Bacteria > Pseudomonadota > Alphaproteobacteria > Rhizobiales > Rhizobiaceae > Mesorhizobium_L. Next base: position 7 of record DASZUG010000091.1, on the reverse strand, counting down.
TCGTACT
>DASZUG010000090.1:0-157165 GCA_035547755.1 Rhizobiaceae bacterium | reverse complement strand
GAGGCGCATGGCTGCTCTTCCTGCCGCCCTACAGCCCCGATCTCAACCCGATCGAAATGGCCTTCGCCAAGCTCAAGGCGCATCTGCGCGCAAAGGCCATCAGAACCATCGATGCCCTGTGGCAGGCAATTGGCGATATCTACAATCTCTTCTCTCCAACAGAATGCAGAAACTACTTCACCGCCGCAGGCTATGGACTCACATGAAAGTCCGACGCTCTAGAGCGGTTCAGGGCTAGATGGAATCGTTCTGCCGAAGGAATTATCCGCCTTGAGGCGTCGAGCCTGGACAGCATAGCCGTCGCTATCGGCGCGACCGAAGACCGGTGGCCAACCCTTGTGGAAACCACTCCGGGACATCCATCATGCGGGCAATTCAATCACATTCCGGCAATCGCCGCGCTCGACGAGCCGCACCCCACCCTCTGGATTGCCCTCGAGCGTGGGAATGGCGGAAAGCAGTCTGCGGGTATAGCTGTCCCGAGGCCTGTCGAAGATGGCGTCGCGGCTGCCCTCTTCCACGATCGCCCCGTCGCGCATGACGACGACCCGGTCGGCGATCTGTTCCACAACGGAAAGGTCGTGGCTGATAAAAAGGCAGGAAAATCCGTGCCGCTCCTGCAGCCGCGTCAGAAGGTCGAGCACCTGCATGCGCACCGTCACGTCGAGCGCCGAAACCGGCTCGTCGGCAATGACGAAGGCCGGCTTTCTGACAAGAGCCCGTGCGATCGCTACACGCTGGCGCTGCCCGCCCGACAATTCGTGGGGATAGCGCTTCGCGAATTCCGCCGACAGCCCGACCTCGCCGAGGATTTCGATAACGCGGGCGTGTTTTTCGGCAGCCGATAGCGCCTTCCCGTGGCGCAGCGCCTCCGCGACCGTCGCGCCGATCGGAATGCGCGGATCGAGGGAGGAATAAGGATCCTGGAAGATCATCTGGCAGTTCAGCCGATAATCCGGCCAGCCTTCCGAACCCGGTAGGATCGAATGTCCGCCATAGAGGATGCTGCCGCCACTCGGCTTCACGAGACCGGCGATCGAGCGGCCGAGCGTGGTCTTTCCCGAGCCGGATTCGCCAACGATGGCGACAACCTCGCGCGGACGTATAGACAGGCTCACCCCGCGAAGCGCGCGCTTGCCGGGATCGCGGCGGAGGAATCCTTTCCTGCCGCCATAGTCGACGGTCAGGTCGCGCACCTCGACGAGCGGCGGCACGGAATGATCGATGCCGCGCTTTGCCGTGCGCCGTGGCATCGCCGCCAGAAGTTGGCGTGTATAGGAATGCTGCGGCTTTTCGAGAAGCGCACCGGTTGCGCCCTCTTCGACGATCCGACCCTGGCGCATCACGACGATGCGATTGGTATAGCGCGCGATCATCGGCAGATCATGGCTGATCAGCAGCACGGCCGTGCCGTTCGTGCGGGTCAATTGCAGCATCAGGTCGAGCACTTCCCGCTGGACGACAGCGTCGAGAGCAGTGGTGGGCTCGTCGGCAATCAGAAGCCGTGGCTTCAGAAGCATGACCGAAGCCAGCATGATGCGCTGCCGCATGCCGCCCGAGAATTCGTGCGGATAGGCCTCAAGCGCGGCTTCGGGATCGCGCAGGCCGACGCGGCCCAGCATGTCGAGGATCAGGCGCCGCCGTTCCGCGACCGCTATGCGGCGATGCAGTTTCAGGCCTTCCTCCAGCTGGCTTCCGATCCGCATCGACGGGTTGAGCGATGTCAGCGGTTCCTGGAATACCATGCCGACATCGCCGCCGCGCATCCGCCGCAGCACGCGCTGCGGCATCGCGCAAACGTCCTTGCCGTCGAAGCGGATCGACCCGCCACGACGGCTAACCGCCGGTGGTTCGAGGCGCATGATCGCCCGCGCCGCCATGCTTTTGCCGGAGCCGGATTCGCCGACGATGCCGACGATCTCCCCCGGCGCCAGTTCGAGAGAGAAATCGCTGACAACCTCCTTGCCGATGCGCGAGACCGTCAGCGTCAGACCCTCGATTTCCAGCAAGCCCGCGCCGCTCATCTCAAAGACCCCGCATATGCGGATCAAGCCGATCGCGCAACGCATCGCCGAGCAGATTGATGCCGAGAAGAGCAAGCGAAATGCACAGGCCCGGAAAGATGCCGAGCCAGGCGGCCTGCGAGATATAGGTCCGGCTTTCGGCCAGCATGTTGCCCCAGGTGGGAGCCGGCGGCGGGACGCCCAGCCCGAGAAAGCTGAGCGCGCTTTCCGCCAGAAGCACCCAGCCGAACATCGATGTCGCGAGGACGATCAGCGGCGCGATGCAATTGGGCAAGACATGACGGACCATGGTGAAGGATTCGGAATTGCCGAGAACCCGCGAAGCCTCGATGAATTCCTTCTCTTTGAGGGAAAGTACCGCGCCCCGCACGACGCGCGTCACCAGCGGCGTATAGGCGAGGCCGAGCGCCAGAATGATGCCGTACATATTGGCGCCAACGACGGAGAGCAGGCCGAGCGCAAGCAATATGCCGGGAAAGGCGAGCAGCGCGTCGTTGAACATCATCAGGATGCGGTCGGTCCAGCCCCGCATATAGCCGGTGACGAGCCCAAGCGCGGTCCCCGCCAGGATGGAAGCGCAGACCGTCAGAATGCTGATCCAAACACTCGTCGTCGCCGCGCGCATCAGGCGGCTCAGGACATCGCGGCCAAATTCGTCCGTACCAAGCAGATGGTGTGCGCTCGGCGGCGCGAGCCGCGCCAGAAAATCGAGTTTCAGCGGATCGTAAGGCGTCCAGACCATTGCGACCAACCCGGCGCCCACGATCAGGCTGACAATCGTCGCACCGAGCACGGTGTTGAGAGAAGGCAGCCTCATGCTTGCGCGACCTTCGGATCGAAAAGCGGATAGAACAGGTCGACCACGAGGTTGATCAGGACATAGACGAAGGCGATGAACAGCATGCAGCCCTGGATGACGGGATAGTCGCGGGCGAAGATGGAATCGACCAGAAGCCGGCCGATCCCCGGAATGGTGAAGACCGTCTCGACCACCGCGATGCCCGCAAGCAGATTGCCGAGGACGAGCCCGATCAGCGTCCAGGTCGGCCCGAAGGAATTGCGGAACACATGCCGGCGCAGGACGGCGCCTTCGGAAAGCCCCTTGGCCCGCGCGTGCGTGACATAGTCAAGCCGCAGCACTTCAAGCGCGCTGGCGCGCGCCATCCGCACGAGAACGCCCGATTCATGCAGCACCAGCGTCGCCACCGGCATGATGAGATAGACCGACGCCATGACGGGGCTGGTCGAGAAGGAGACATAGCCGACGACGGGCAGCCATTGCAGTTTCAACCCGAAGAGCAGGAGGAGCAGAAGGCCGAGCCAGAAAGACGGTATGGAAAGCAACACCGTCGCGGTTCCGACGAAGAGCAGGTCTATGGCGCTGTTCTGCCGCCAGGCCGCGATCAGGCCAGCGGGAACAGCGACCACGGAGGCCAGGAAAACCCCAATGACGACGATTGTCGCGCTGGTCTCGAAACGGTCGATGACAAGGCCGAGGACCGGCTGGCCGGTGGCGATCGAATGGCCGAAATCACCTTTCAATATCTGTCCGATCCAGATGACGAACTGAACGGGAATGGGCCGGTCGAGGCCGAGCTGCGCGCGCAGCGCCGCCAGGCTCGATTGGCTTGCCATGTCGCCCAGCATCAGGCTAGCAGGGTCGCCGGGGATGAGGCGCACAAGAAGGAAGACCGTCAAGGCGACGATCAGGAGGGTCGGTATGGCCATGCCCAGGCGCGTCAGGATGAACCGCAGCATCTCCGGTCCTTTTCCATCGTTTCGACGGCTCGCCGCCAAGCGGTCTTCCCGCCCTCTCTCGAAACCCCTTTCCTCGGCTGCTGCCCGGTCATCGTCAGGCGGCCAGCACGACCGGATCCTTATGCAGGCTGTATTGCGTGAACTCACGCTGGAGCGCCGGCAGGGGCGCGACCTCCATCGTGCCCTCGCCCGGCTCGATAACGACCATGGCCACCGTCGCCGAGAGATTGCTGTTGCTGGAAGGGCGCGGCGGGCGGCAGACGGAATAGGGTGTGGCGAAACCGTCGAACAGCGCTTGCTTGATGTCGGCGGTTCCGATTTTTTCCCCGGCCTCGTCGAGCAGGCGGCGGACGCGCCAGTCGCGATAGACACTGTCCGGCGTATTGGCGATGCCCGTATCCTTGAGCTTTGCAAGTGCGACCGGGCTGACCCAGTGATTGGCGTGTACGATCAATTCGCGGTCAGGATAGAGGGAGAACGCCTCGTCCGGCGCACATTCGAAATCGATCCCGAAGCCTTCGACAGTCGAGATCATCATGTTGTTGGAGCATGCCTTCGGCGTTGTCGCGACCGCCTTGACGGCAAACGCGAAATGGCTTTGCTCGAGAACCATCCTGCGAATCAGCGCGAGCGGGACACCCTCCTGGCGGAAATCGCGGTCGGACTCCAGATAGTTGGCGGTGATGGCGATGCCGGCCTCGTTCAGGCCGGAGCGGGCGAGCCCGCCGGCTTCGACGAAAGTGAGGAAATCGGGGCCGTCGTCGCGGTGAACGCGCAACACGATTCCCGTTTCCGCGCACTCCGCGCGCCAGTCCCAGTTCTGCGCGTGGAGCAGCGATCCGGTCTTGCTTCTCGGGGCGAGAACGATGATCCCCGTGCAGCCTTCCTCCGGCTCACGTCGCGCCGTCACGCCGCGCTCCCGCCTGGCCTTGGCAACCACCTCGGTGCGCGCGTTGATCATGACGATGTCGGCGAACTCGACGCCTGCGCCATCGGCGATGCCGCGCATCTCCTCGACATAATGGACCCCTACACTCTCTATCTGGTGGGCGAAGCCTTCGATGAGGGTACGCCGCTCGGCGCCGCGATAGCCGAGTTCGTCGAGTGTCCCGCCATAGAGTTCGGCGCTCAGGCGTACCCTGTCGGCGACAGCGGCGCCATAGAGGCGGCCGCGCTCATAGGGTTTGCCGCTGACGGAGACGAAGGGAAAGCTTTTCGGTTTCGTCATATTTACCTGTTTTTTTGCGCACGTCTTCGCGGCGAGGATATCAATCAATCGACCGTATTGAGGGCGGCGGAAATCGTCTCGAAGACCCGGCCGATCTCGGATTCGGAGATGATCAGCGGCGGCGAGAGAACGAGGCTTTCGCCTCCGGTCCTGACGAGAACGCCCCTCTCGAAGCAGAGCTTGCTGGCCTCTGCAGCGCGTGATCCCGCCGCCGGGTCCTTTCGGGGCGCGAGTTCGATCGCGGCGAGCAGGCCGATATTGCGGATATCGATCACATGCGGAGCGCCTTGGAGGGCGTGCGCCGCCGCCTCCCACGCCGCGATCCGCTTCGCATTGCCGTCGAACAGGTCGAGGTCGAGATAGGTCTCGATCGCCGCCAGTCCGGCGGCGCAGGCGAGCGGATGGCCGGAATAGGTGTAACCATGCATGAGCTCGACGCTTTGTTCGGGCGCCGCCATGAAGGCGTCATGCACCGATCTGGAGACGATCACGCCGCCCATCGGGACGCTGCCATTGGTCATGCCTTTGGCGCAGGTGATGATGTCCGGCGTCACGCCAAGCCTGGAGGCGCCGAAAGCCGTTCCCAGACGGCCGAAGCCGGTGATGACCTCATCGAAGATGAGCAGGATGCCGTGCCGGGTGCAGATCTCGCGCAGGCGCTGGAGATAATTCCGTGGCGGCGGCAGGACGCCACCTGAACCGGAAACCGGCTCGACGATGACCGCAGCGACGCTCGACGGATCGTGGATGGCGAGGATCGCCTCCAGCTCGTCCGCCAGATGCGCGCCCCATTCCGGCTGGCCTCGGGAAAAGGCGTTGTGCTCGAGATTGTGTGTGTGGGGCAGGTGATCGACCTCCCCCAGAAGCGGGCCAAAATCACGGCGGTGGCGCGAAATACCCGCGACCGAGAGGCCGCCAAAGCCCATGCCATGATAGGCGCGCGCGCGCCCGATCAGCCTGACGCGACCGTGATCGCCGCGGGCCCGGTGGTAGGCGCGCGCGATCTTCAGCGCCGTATCGACCGCTTCGGACCCGGAATTGACGAAAAAGACATGATCGAGCCCCTCCGGCGTCAGTGCGGCGATCCTGTCGGCGAGTTCGAAGGCGAGAGGATGCCCCATCGAGAAGGAGGATACGAAATCGAGTTCGCCCGCCTGCCTGCGGATCGCCTCGACGATGCGCGGCTGGTTATGGCCGGCGTTGACGCACCACAGCCCGCCCATCGCGTCGAGGATCTGGCGCCCATCGACCGTCTCGTAATACATGCCCTCGGCACGCGCGAACAGCCAGGGATGCCGGCGGAAAGCGCGGTTCGCCGTGAACGGCATCCAGTAGGAGTCGGAGAGCGGCGCGAAACCTTCGATCGAAACGGCGTCCATGAAAACTTTCCCCGGTGCAATCAAGCGACGAAAAGCGATTGAATTATATAATTACAAAATACAAACCACAAGACAAATCGCATATCATTCGCCGAATTGCCGGGAAAGGCTCCTGGCCTGCTCCAAATGCCGGCGCAGCAGCGCCGCGGCAACCTCGCGCTCGCCCAACTCAAGACGGTCTAGGATCTCCAGATGTTCCCGGCAGGAGATTTGCACGCGCTCGAAACCGTAGACCCAATCATAGTTGGAGAAGCGGCGCAGGCGGTTCTGCTGGCGCACCGCGAGCAGGATGTAGCGATTGCCCGACGCGGCGGCGAGCCCCTCGTGGAATGCCGCGTTCATCTCGAAAAGCGCGATACTGGCCGTCTCCCGCCACGGCGTCGCAAGGAAAGCCTCATGCTGGCGCCGCGTCTCCTCCAACCAGCGTGGATCGAGCGCGAAGCCTCGCGCCAGGACCGCCGCCGGCTCGATCAGCAACCTGAAATCGTAGCTCTCCTGCCGCGCTGAAGCATCTTCCAGCGACGGAAGAAAAGCCCAGCCATTGCCGGGTTTGCGCTCGACAAGGGCGACTTCGGCGAGTTGCATGAGAACACGCAGCAGAAACGGCCGCGTCACGTCATAGCGACGCATCAGATCGGATTCGGATATCTCTGGAGGGAGATGATTATTCATCTTGTCGCGGGCAATGCGCAGGCAAAGCTCATCCACCTCGTTCGGGGGAGAATCCGGCGCCGAGGCAGGCTCCGGCACCGATTTGAGAACGAAACCGCGTCGGGGCCGGGCATCGAGAATGCCCTCTTCCGCCAATTGCTCCAGAACTGCGCGTACGGGCGTGCGCGAAACCTGCAGGTAGCGGGCAAGCTCCATTTCCGTCAGCCGTGTGCCGAGTCCTATTCCCTGATGACGGATATAGTCGACGACGCGCGGCAGGAGTTCCCGCTGAAGTCGTGTCGGTTCGTGTTCCACTTTCTCCCCTTGCTTCGTTCAGTTTTGTATCATAGCATCACAAAATGCAATTATATAGTGCGCTCTCATGCGCGCATTATGCCGAGGAGGCATTTCGGTGGGCTCCATCAGCCGATCAAGACGCCCGCGTCCAAAATATAGCCTCCGAGGCCCGGCGGAGTAGCGCCATGACACGGGAGGCAAGCCGGTTGTGGCGATTGGAGGCAGCCGAAATGGCGCGCCTGGCAGCCGCGGGTTCCGTGAGCGCCAGGGAACTCGTCACCTCCTGCCTCGACCGGATGGACGCGATCAATCCGATTGTCAACGCCGTCACGGAGATAAGGCGGGAGGAGGCGCTGTCGGCAGCCGACGAGGCGGATCGCCGGCGAGCGAATGGGAAACCCCTTGGCTCTCTTCATGGTGTTCCCGTCGTCATCAAGATCAACATCGACCAGTGCGGGGCAGCGACCGACAATGGCGTGCGCGCCAATCGCGCGCTAGTCGCCGAACGCGACAACCCCGTCGTCGCCAATCTCAGACAAGCAGGCGCGATCATCATCGGCCGCACCAACGCGCCGGCCTATTCCATGCGCTGGTTCACCGACAACGAGCTACACGGTCTGACGCTCAATCCATGGGACGCGTCGAAAACCGTTGGCGGATCGAGCGGCGGATCGGCGGCGGCCGTCGCCACCGGCATGACGCCGATCGGCCATGGCAACGACATAGCCGGCTCCATCCGCTACCCCGCCTATTGCTGCGGCCTGGTGGGGCTGAAGCCGGGCTATGGCCGCGTGCCCTCCTTCAATGCCACGGCGAAGGGGAAGGGATCGATCGCGTCGCAGTTGATGGCTGTGCAAGGGCCGCTAACCAGGACCGTCGGCGACGCGCGCCTCGCCTTTGAGGCCATGGCGCGCCCGTCACCTGATGATCCGCGAACCATGCTCGCCGCGCCGGGAACGGAGGCGTCGCATCCGAAGCGGGCGGCGCTGGTGTCGTTCGACGGCTTCGGGAATGTGGACAGGACCGCCGGAGAGGCAGTGGCGGCTGCCGGGAAAAAACTTGGGCTGGCCGGCTATGCCGTCGAGGAGGTGAAGCCGCCTCTGTTGGAGGAAACCATCGCCGCGTGGCCGAAAATCGCCGTTCCGGACATCCTCGCCCTTCTTGCCGGGCCACTCATGGAATCCAGCGACAGGAATGGCGCGCGCGCTGTCGAACTGTGGCGTGCGGCATGGCCGGACTACACGGTGAGGGATTGCCTCGACGCGGTCATCGCCCGGCACGCGCTCCTGCGGTCATGGCTCGCTGTCCTCGATAAATGGCCGGTCCTGATCATGCCTGTCTCGCTCCAGCCGCCCTTTGCCGTCGGATCGGACACGCGCGACGCCGCCGCGACCACCGGGATCATCGCCGCGCAGGCGCCCATGATGGCGATTTCGGTGCTTGGCCTGCCGGCGCTCTCGCTGCCTTTGCGAAGCGCGGGCCCCATGCCCGGCGGCGTGCAGATCGTCGCGGCGCCCGGCCGGGAAGACATCTGCCTTGCCGTCGGCGAACTCCTGGAGGACGACATCCCGTTTACTCCAATCGACCCTCTTTTCGATCGCGCGGCCGTCGGCAAAGCGGCGGCCGCCGCCGGAGTGTACACGCGATGAGACACATTCCCGGCCATGGACGGCATCTTTCCTATTATGATTTCGGCCGCACCACCGTCTATGCCTGTCAGGCCGACCCACGCTTTTCCTACTGCGCCTATGTCCCGCGATCCTATGACGAGGATGGCGACGACCGCTTTCGCCTTCTCGTCGCAGCTCATGGCACCGGGCGCGACATGATGGCGACGCGGGACCACTTCATCGACCTCGCCGAACGGCACAACCTCGTCATATTGGCGCCCTTGTTTCCCGGCGGGATCACCGCGCCGCGCGAGCTTTCGAGCTACAAGCGCCTGCGCTCGGACGGCGTCCATTACGACACGATCCTGTTGGCGATGATCGACGAACTGTCGGCGATTTACAGGATCGAGAAGGAGAAATTCTCGCTTTTCGGCTTTTCCGGCGGCGGCCATTTCGCCCACCGCTTCTTCTATGCACATCCCGCGCGCCTCGAAGCGGTTTCGATCGGCGCGCCGGGCGTCGTGACGCTTCTCGATCGAAATCACGACCTGATGGTCGGCGTGCGCAACGCCGCCGAAATCTTCGGTGCGCCGATCAACCTCGACGCCATGCGCGACACCGCCGTGCAGATGATCGTCGGCGAAGACGACACCGACAGCTGGGAGATCACCATCCGGCCAGACAGCCCATGGTGGCAGGAAGGGGTCAATGCCGCCGGGGCCAACCGCAAGGATCGCCTGCGATCGCTCAAGGACAGCTTCGAGAAACACGGGATCGCCGTCAGGTTCGATATCGTTCCGGGCGTTGCCCACCGGCTCGACGACCTCATCCCCAGCGCCGAGGCTTTCTTTTCTGATGTTTTCACATCTCGTCAGCGGATCGATTCTCGGAACTCCACGGAAGGGAACAACAGATGAAACGACAATGGCTACCTCTCATCGGCTTCTGCGCCGCCATCGCCGGCCCAATCTTCTTGTCTTCGACGGCACAAGGGGCCAGCGAGGCGCCCAAGACCGGCGGTATGCTTTCGATAGCCCTCAATTCGGACGTGCGTAGTCTCGAACCCGGCGTCAATCGCGACGCCAACACCGATACGGTCGTCTATCACATGTTCGAGGGGCTGGTGGGCTACCGGCGCGATCTGAGCGTGGGGCCGACCCTTGCCGAAAGCTGGCGGATCTCCGACGACGGCAAGACCTATACGTTCAAGCTGCGGCGCGGGATCCATTTCCAAGACGGATCGGTGATGAAGGCGTCGGATGTCAAATGGAGTTGGGACCGCCTCAACAGCCACAAGGACTGGGCCTGCCACAGGCTCTTCGACGGCAGCGCCGGGCTGAAGGTCGTGGATGTTGCGGTTCCCGACGACGACACCGTCGTCTACAAGCTGAACGAGCCGAACGCGACCTTCCTGGCGCAGCTCGCCAATATCCAATGCGGCATCTATGTCGAAAGTCCCCACAGCGTCGATAAGGACGGGAAGTGGAAAACGCCGATCGGGACGGGTCCATTCAGGCTCAAGGAATGGAAGCATGGCGAAAGCCTGACTCTTGAGCGCTTCAAGGGCTATACGCCAAGCCTGGCTCCCACGAGCGGGCTGGCGGGCAAGCGCACCGCCTATGTCGACCAGATCCAGTTCCGTGTCATTCCCGATGCGGATGCGGCGCTGGCGGCATTGCAGACCGGCGCCGTCGACATCGTCCCGGAAGTCGATCCCATGCGTGTTACCCAGCTGCGGAAGCAGGGCGTCAACGTCGTCACGGCGCCTGGCCTCGGCTGGACAGCCCTCCTCCTCCAGACCAAGGATCCGCTTCTTTCCAACCCGACGATCCGTCTCGCCCTTGCCCACGCCATCGATATCAACCAGATCGCCGCAGCGAGGACCAACGGCCTCGCCAAGGGCAACCCTTCGGGGGTGGCCGATGCGAGCCAGTTCTTCGATCCGGCGTTCGACCAATGGCCGGCCTATGATCCGGCCAAGGCACAGGCGCTGCTCAAACAAGCCGGCTATCACGGACAGCCGGTCATCATCCAGACCAACAAGCGCTATCCCGGCATGTACGATAACGCGATCCTGGTCCAGGCGATGCTGTCGGCGGCCGGCGTCAACGCGCAATTGCAGGTGCTCGATTGGGCGACGCAACTCAACAACTATCTGTCCGGCAAGTTCCAGATCCAGTCCTTCGGCTACTCGCCTCGCTTCGATCCAAGCCTGATGTATGCCACCTTCATCGGCGACAAGAGCAAGAGCGCATGGGCGCAATGGGACGATCCGAAGGCCGTCAAGCTTCTGGCGGAAAGCTCCAGCACGACGGACAGCGCCAAGCGCAAGGCGGTTTTCCTTCAGATGCACCAGCTGATGGAAAAGGACGTTCCGATCATCGGGCTCTATTACGATCCGACAGTCGAGGCGATCGGCCCTCATGTTCACGGCTATCAACCATGGGCCGCCAGCCGTCCGATCGGCTGGGGCGCCTGGAAGGACGACGCGCAGGGATAGGGACAACCGGCGGCCCGGCGGGACTTGTCCCGCCAGGAGCACTTTTATCAAGAAAGCGCCAGGCGCAGACGCTCGGCCGCCTGGTGAAAAGCGCCGGCGGCGGCTGCCGAAACGCCGGCATAGCCGATGAAATTGTGGATCATGCCCGCCATACGGAAGCATGTCACCGGTACGTCCGCGCGGGCCAGCCGCGAAGCCAGCGCTTCACCCATGTCGCGCAGGGGATCGAATGCCGCGGTGACGATGATCGTTTCCGGCATGCCTTCGAGCGCCTCCCAGAGAATGGGCGATGCGCGACGATCCTCGGCGGCTTCGGTCGACGAACCGAGATAGGATGAGGAAAACCATTCCATCGTCTCGCGATCGAGAAAATAGCCGCGGCTGAATCGGGCGACCGACGGATAATCGCCGCGGCCGACATAGGGGCGCATGTCGAGCCATGGATAAAGCGCGAAGCAAAGCGAAGGAAGAGGCAGGCCCAGGTCGCGGCGGCTGAGCGCCACCACGACCGCCAGCGCGCCGCCGGCGCTGTCGCCACCGACAACGATCCGTTCCGCTGGAAAGCCAAGCGCCGCTGCGTGGGCATGGACCCACGCAAAACTGTCGAGTGCGTCCTCGACCGCCGCAGGAAACCGGTGTTCGGGAGCGCGGCGGTAATCGACGAAGAGAATGCTGCAGCCGGATGCGGCCGCGAGCGCCTGCGACTGGGCGTCATAGGCGTCCCCATCACCGACGACATAGCCGCCGCCGTGGAAATAAACCATCAGGGCAGGCTCGATCCGCGGCTCGCATGCGCGGTAAAGCCGCACCGGAAGCTTGCGTCCGGGAAGATCGAGAAGCAATTCCGTGACGGAACCGCTCGCCTTCGGCTTTTTAATCCCGCGCGACAGATAGCGCTCCCGATAGGCCTCTCTGGCTTGCGCGAGAGGCAATTCGCGAATACCCGGACCGCCCGCCAGGACCGCGCGCTCGATCATCGCCTTCAACTCGGGATCGAGCGTATTTCCCTCGATATCGTCCGCCATCGCCTGCTTGCGTTTCCGATTGTGTTATTTAATGATAAAATGCAATCTGTGCATCAGGCAAGTGTAAATTCATCGGGGAAGGCCGTTTTAAACCATGTATGTGCCCACACATTTCGCGAACATCGACGAAAATTCGGCTGCCGATTGGCTACACAGCTACCCATTTGGAACATTGATTTCGGGTCACGACGGCGCGCTGCACGCCACCTCACTTCCCTTCATTCTGGATGACAGCTCAACGGATGTCGCCGTCATCAGCCACATGGCGGCCCGCAATGCGCATGCCGCAGCGCTCAAAAACGGGCAAGATGTGCTCGTCGTGGTGAACAGCCCCAGCAGCTATATCTCGCCGCGCTGGTATGGCAGTCCGATCAACGTACCAACGTGGAACTATATCGGGCTGCAACTGCGCGGGCCGATTTCGATGATTACCGATCGAGCAGGTATGTACGAGGTGCTTGAACGCACCGTCGATACGTTCGAGGCGCGCGCTGAAAGACCCTGGAAACTTTCAGACGCGCCGACCGATCTCGTCGAGCGTCTTCTCGGCGGCATCGTCGCCTTCCGCATCGGTCCTTGCCGGGTCGAATGCATGGAGAAACTCAGCCAAAACAAGCCGGCCGATCTGGAGACGATCTTGAACGGGCTCCGCGCCGAGGGTGACGAGATGGCCGAAGCGGTAGCTCACCTCATGCAGAAGAGACATTCGGCCTCGTGAGCGCGCCTGTCCTTCCCTGCGCTAAACATTTATGCAGACGTTCTGGATCGTGCTTTGCCGGCAAAGGAAACCCGCTTGCAGAACAGTCCAGTGCAGGTGATCACACTCCCGCAAAGGGATCGGAAACACCTTCCGGCAGCGGGATGTTGAACGCGTTGATCGTCATCGAGATCAGCGTGTAATAGCCGAGCAGACCGACCAGCTCGACAACGGTCCTGGGGGAAAGGATAGCGCAGGCGCGGCGGTAGGTGGCGTCGCTCACGCGATGGTTCTCATGGAGTTCCCTGGAGAAACCGTAGACGACGGCCGCGTCCTCCTCGGCGAAATCCGGCCGAACCCCTTTCCTGAGCGCCTCCACCACCTCTTCTGAAAGACCGGCACGGATGGCGATCGGCGCATGCACGGCCCATTCAAAGCCGGCTTTCCAGAACGCGCCCGTCACCAGGATCGCCAGCTCGGAAAGGCGCGGCGGCAGCGATGTGCCATAGCGGCAGAACGCGCCAAGCGCCTGCGCCTTGTCGGCGAGGTCCGCCGATTGCAGCCAGACCCTGAGCGGCCCCTCGACGATCCCGCGCGGGCCGGAACGGATGGCGTCGAAGACCACTTGCTGCGCCGGCGACAGGTTCGCTTCGTCCAGAAGCGGCGGACGCGGGAATTCGTTCATAAGGTCTCCATCATTCGCCGCTCGCATAGAGCCAGCGCGCGACAAGCGCATTCGTATCGGTGCCGAAATCCTCGCGCGCACCCTCCGAGAAGACGCTGCCGGTCTTCACCACATAGACATAGTCGGTGATGGCAAGCGCGGCGCGGATATCCTGGTCGACCAGCAGCACGGCCTTGCCGAGATTCTTGGCAAGGCTTTCGACGATCTCGTAGATCGTGCCACTCGTCTGTGGATCAACGCCGGCCGTCGGCTCGTCGATCAGATAGACCGAAGGGTCGGTCATCAGGCTGCGGGCGATCTCGACCTGGCGCTGCTGTCCGCCGGAAAGCTGGCCCGCCTGCTGCCCCCGCTTTTCGCGGATCACGGGAAAGCGCTGATAAACATCGTCCAGCTTGGCCGCGAGAACGGACTTCTTCGGCCTGGCGTGCCAGAGGCCGAGTTTCAGGTTCGATTCCACCGAGAGATAGGGAAAAAGGCTTGGCCGCTGCGGCAAATAGGCGATGCCGAGGCCGAGCATACGATAGGGAGCGCTCGCAGTGATATCGTTGCCGCCCATGCGGACCGTGCCGCTCGCCGGCTTGAGAAAACCGAACAAAGCCTTCAGGAGTGTCGACTTGCCGGTGCCGTTCGGCCCGACGACGCAGGAGATGCGCCCCGGCCAGACCTTCACCGAAATGTCCCGCAGGATATTGATGTCCTCGGTATAGCCAGCGACCAGATGCTCGCAGGAGAGAAGCGGCGCCGCTTCGGTCCAGCGTGGAGGCGATGATGCGAGCGTGGCTTCGGTCATCCCGTCCTCACTGCTTTGCACGGGCGCCGGTATAGGCGCGCACGACTTCGGGATCCTGCAGCACCTCCGCGACGGCGCCGTCGGCGATCTTGCGGCCGCGCGTCATGACGATGGTGCGGCTGACGACCGACTGGATCGCTTCCAGATTGTGATCGACCACGACGATGGTGTGGCCGTCGCGGTTGAGGCTCCTGATATGGTCGATGATCTGTTCGAGCAGGCGCGGATGGACACCGGCGAAGGGTTCGTCGAGCAACAGCAGGCGCGGTTTCAGCATCAGCGCGCGGCCAAGCTCCAGAAGCTTCTGCTGGCCGCCCGAAAGGGCGCGGGCATAGTCGTCCGCGAGGTGGTCAAGCCGCAGGAAGGCGAGGATTTCCCTTGCGCGCAGGGTAGCGCTCGCACGGCGCTCGGACGGATCGGAGAGCGCCGGCACCATCAGGTTCTCCATCACCGTCATGCGGCGGAACAGCCGCGGCACCTGGAAGGTGCGGGCGATGCCGGAGCGGGCGAAATGATGCGCAGGGGAGCGCGCCATGTCGACGCCATCGACCGCAATGGTGCCGTCATCCGGCCTCAGCACGCCGGTCAGCATGTTGATCGTCGTCGTCTTGCCGGAACCGTTCGGTCCGATCAGCCCGACGATCTCGCGGCGGTCTAGGCCGAAACTGAGGTCCTGGACCGCATGGATGCCGCCGAAATGCTTCGCAAGGCCGCCGACCGAGATGAAGGAATGATCAGCCGGCATGACCGTCCTCCACCGAGTTGGCCGGGACGGGCGCGGCCTTGAGCGCCGGCGCCGGACGCTGCTTCCTCCCCAGCCGCTCGATGAACGGGAAAAGACCGTTCTGCGCGAATCGCTGCACGAGGATCAGCACCAGGCCGAGGAGCACGAAGCGCCATTCGCCGTAAGAGCGAAGCGATTCCGACAGGAGATAGACGACGACGGCGCCGATCACCGCACCCGGCAGGCTCTCGATGCCGCCGATGACCGCCATGGCGATGACCAGTCCCATTTCCGGCAGGATGGCGATATTGGGCGTCAGAATGCCGATGAAATGGCCGTAATAGGTGCCGGCGAGCGCGGCAATGCCGCTGGTGACGACGAAGACCAGGATCTTGTAGCGCGTCGTGTCGATGCCGCTGGTCCTGGCCGCCCCCTCGTCCTCGCGGATCGCTCTCAGGAAAAGTCCGACACGCGTCGAAAGCAGCATGTTCATGCCGAGCACGCAAAGGACGACGAGCGCAAGCCCGAGATAATAATAGGGCCGGTCGGATGAGCCGGGGAAGAAGCCTGGCACTTCGAGGCCCAGCATGCCGCGCGTGATCTCGTCCTCGGCCACCAGGACGAGACGGAAGATCTCTGAGATGGCAAGCGTGAAAAGCGCGAGATAGGGACCCGACAGCCTGAGAACGAGCGCGGCGATCAGGGCGCCCATCACCATCGCGAGAAAAAGGGCAAGGATGATAGCCAGCGGCAGCGGCAGGCCGAGTTTCTCGACGAACAGCGCCGAGGCATAGCCGCCGAGCGCAGCGAAGGCCATATGCGCGAAGGAGAACTGCCCGGCATAGCCGGCGAGCAGCGCCCAACTCGCCGCCAGCAGCGCGTAATACCATGCAATCGCGCCGACATGGGTCCAGTAGGCGCCGACGACAAGCGGCAACAGCACCGCGACCGCGAGGAGCAGCGCCTGGACCGCATGCGAGAAAGAGAGGCGGGGCATCGGTCGCATTCTTATTCGAGCCTCAGATGCGACCGACCGAACAGGCCTGTCGGCCGGACGAGCAGCGTCACGACGAGGAGCAGCGCCCCGAAGGCCTGCGTGTAGGCGAGCGCCCGGTTCGGGTCCGGCAGGTAGCCGACGCCGAGGCCCTGCACCAAGCCGAGCAATATGCCGCCGATGATGCTGCCGCCGACGGAACCCATGCCGCCTATGACGATGATGATGAAAGCCTGCACCACAGGCAGTTCGCCCATCGACGGCGACAGCGAGAAGATCGGCGCGATCAGCGCGCCGGCGCCGCCGGCAAGCGCCGAGCCGAGACCGAAGGCGATCGTATACATGCGCTGCGGATTGATGCCGATCACGGCCGCCGATTCCCGACTTTGGCTCACCGCGTCGAGCGCCTGGCCGAGCGATGTCTTCTTCAGGAAAAGCGTCAGGCCGGCAAGGAGAAGCACGGCGACGACCGCCGCGATCAGCCGGTCATAGGGCAGGATCAGCGGCCCGGCGACAAGCGCGCCGGTCATGAAGGCGGGCGGCGATTTGGCGAAGGGGCCGAAGACCACGAGGCCGAGATTGGACAAGAGGATGGTCAGGCCGAAGGTGACGATGATGGCGTATTCGTCCTTGCGCTCCACCTTGTCGGTATACATCGGCGCGATGACCAGCCGCTCGAAGGCGATGCCGAAGAGGAAGAGCAGGACCATCGCGCCGACGACGCCGAGAAGCGGCGGCACGCCGAGCCACTGGATGATGTAATAGGAAGCGTAGCCTCCCAGCATATAGAGCGTGCCGTGGCCGAAATTGACGACCTTCAGCACCGAGAAAACCAGCGTCAGGCCTGCGGCGATTAGCGCGTAGATCAGGCCGATCACGAGGCCGTTGACGGTCAGCAGGAAGAAATAGCTCATGATCCGGCGTTTCGCTTGATCGTTGAACAGAGAGGCTGGACGGTGCCATGGCCGACATTCCGCCGGCCATGGCTGATCATTGTTCCGCTCATTTCTGCGGCGCGATCTTGTCCGTCGTTGCCCATTTCTTCGGATAGAGAACGGCGGCGCTTTCCGGCGCTTGGTTCATTTCCGTGTACTGGATGATGGTAAAAGGCACGTCCATGAACTGATGATAGGCCCAGGCCGGATCTTTCGTCGTCGGGAAACTGTATGTGGCGTTGACGCCCTCATACTTGATTTCCTCCATGCCTTTTATGATCGCGGTCCGGTCAGCGGAACCGGCCTTCTCGATGGCGGCAACGGCGACGCCGAGCGTATCATAGGCTTCCATGGCGACGCCGGTTGGGGCTCGCTTGTAGCGCTCGGTGAAGGCCTTGACGAACGCCTTCGCCTTGTCGTTCCACTGGTTCTTCGGCTGGCCTATGTTGACGATGAGAAGGTTCTTGGCGCATTTGCCGTCGACCTCCCAGACTTCCTTCTGAAGGAGGCCGGAAGAGCCGATCAAGGCGGTATCCGCCGTCGGCGCGAAGCCGAGCTGGCAAGCCTGCTTGACGAGCTGGTATTGCGCCTGTCCGGCGACGACCATCTGGATCGCGTCCGGTTTCGGATTCTGCTGCATGAGGCGCAGGAGCGCCGGCGTGAAATCCTGCTGGTTGAGATCGATCGTCACGAGCGTGTGCGGGACGTTCTTCGCCTTCAGTTCGTCGGCGATGACCTTGGCGCCGCCCTGGCCGAAATCCGTGTTCTCGGCAACGATGGCGATATTCTTGAAATGCTCGGCCGACCAGTCCGCTGCCTTGACGTAAACAAGGGAGTTGGCCGGCGAGAGGCGGAAAACCTCCGGATATTGCTTGGCCGTGATAGCATCGGCCCAGACATCCGTGCCGATCCACGGAACGTGGTATTTATGGGCCTCGTCGATCTCGGCAAGCGCGACCGAGGAGTGGAACTCGCCGATGATCGCCGAGACATTGTCCTTGGTGATCAGCCGGACGGCCGCGGCGCTTCCCTCGGCCGGCTGTCCCTTGGTGTCCTCATACGTCACCTTCAATGGTCGGCCGAGAACGCCGCCCGCCTTGTTGATCTCATCGACCTCGAGTTGGACAGCCCATTCCATTTCCTGACCGCCGGCATAGTTGCCAGGCGGCGACAGCGGCCCGACCCAGCCGATGGCGATCGGCTCGGCCGCCGATGCCTCCAGGGTTGCCAGTGGCAGCGCCGTCAATGCCAGCGCGGCCAGCCCTCCCAGATAGATGCTGACGCATTTTCTCATGCGCGTTTCCTCCCTGCTTATGAGACAATATTGAAACACTACACTCATTATCGGCTTTTTGAAACATTTATTGCAAGTCTAATAAGGGGAGCATAGATTGATCCCATGCTCGAACCGACGCTTCGCTCCCGTCTGTTGGCCGAATTCGACGCCATGCCGCGGCGGATCAGGATGGCGGCGCAATGGGTGCTGGACAATCCGCGCGACGTCGCGCTCTTATCGATGCGCGAGCAGGCGAGGAAGGCCGGCGTCGCGCCGGCATCGATGACGCGGCTTGCGCAGCGCATGGGTTTCGACGGTTATGACAGCCTGCGCGGCGTCTATGCCGAACGAATTCGACGCGGCGAGGCGGAATTCTCCAGCAAAGCGGAAGCCCTTCTGGCCCGCAGGCAAAGTGAAGGCGACGGAGCGCTGGCGTTCGATCTTGCCGAGACGCTCAGCCGCCATATGCAGGCGCTCGCCACCCCGGCTGTTCTCGATTCGGTTGCGGCTGCCGCCGGCGTGCTATCGGGGGCGCGACGCATCTACGTGCTGGGCTTCCGGTCGAGTTATCCCGTCGCCTGCCATTTCGCCTATGTCCATTCCCTCGCCGGCGGCGACGCGCGGCTCCTCGATGCACCCGGCGGAACGGGCGCGGACCGGCTGCGCGACGCCGGCCACGACGACGCCATGCTCGCCATCAGCGTCAAGCCCTATACGCGCAGCGCCGTCGAACTGGTCGATTACGGCCGGCGCCGCGGGCTCGCCGTGGTCGCCCTGACGGACAGCCTCGTATCTCCCCTCGTTAACCGGGCGCGCACCTCGATCGTCGTGCCGACGGCAAGTCCTTCCTTCTTCCACACGATGACACCCGCCTTCGCGACCGTCGAGGCGTTGGCCGCCATGCTCGCCGCCGCAGCAGGTGAGCAGGCGCTCGAAGCCGTGCGCGAAATGGAACAACAGTTCGAAGACCTCTCAACGCATATCTGACAACGCATATCCAGGTTCGGGCAACGCCATGACACACATCCTTCACCGCCAGATCCATCATTCCTATCCGGTTGCCGTCGGCGGCGAGGGCGTCGAGATGATCGACCGTGACGGACGCCGCTATATCGATGCCTCCGGCGGGGCGGCGGTCTCCTGCCTCGGCCACCAGCATCCTGAAGTTCTGGCGGCCATGCACGCGCAACTCGATAAGCTCGCCTACGCGCATACGAGCTTCTTCACCAGCGAGGCGGCCGAGGCGCTGGCCGACGAACTCGTCGCCTGTGCGCCGGGCGATCTGGGGCATGTCTATTTCGTCTCCGGCGGCTCGGAAGGGATCGAGACGGCGCTGAAGATGGCGCGGCAATATTTCGTCGAGCGCGGCGAACCGCAGCGCCGCCGCTTCATCGCCCGGCACCAGAGCTATCACGGCAACACGATCGGCGCGCTTTCGGTCGGCGGCAATCGCTGGCGTAAGGCGCCGTTCGAGCCGATCCTGATCGAGAGCCACCACATCGACCCGTGCTATGCCTATCGCTATCAGCGGCCGGAAGAAAGTGCGGAGGAATATGGCGCGCGCGCCGCCGACCTGCTCGAAGCGAAGCTCCAGGAACTCGGGCCGGAAACGGTGATCGCCTTCGTCGCCGAGACTGTGGTGGGCGCGACGCTTGGCGCCGTTCCGCCTGCGCCCGGCTATTTCAGGCGCATCCGCGAAATCTGCGACCGTTACGGGGTCCTGCTGATACTCGACGAGGTGATGTGCGGCATGGGCCGCACCGGCACGCTTTATGCGTGCGAGCAGGACGGCATCGCCCCCGATATCGCGGTCGTCGCCAAGGGTCTCGGCGGCGGTTACGCGCCGCTCGGCGCGGTGCTCGCCTCGAACAGGCTCTTCGACGCCTTCGCCGAAGGCTCCGGCGCCTTCCTGCACGGCCACACCTATATCGGCCATCCGCTCGCCTGCTCGGCCGGGCTTGCCGTCCAGCAGATCGTCCGGCGCGACAATCTGCTCGCCAATGTCAAGGCGCGCGGCACCGATCTGGAACGGCGACTCAAGGAACGGTTCGGCAACCATCACCATGTCGGCGACATCCGCGGGCGCGGCCTGTTCCAGGGCATCGAACTCGTCGCCGACCGTTCGTCGAGGGAGCCTTTCGATCCGGCGCTCAAACTTCATGCCCGGATCAAGGCCGAAGCGATGAAGCGCGGCCTGATGGTTTACCCTCAGGGTGGAACGATGGACGGACGCGCCGGCGACCACGTGCTGCTTGCGCCGCCCTTCATCACCGACGCGGCGACCATCGATACGATCGTCGAGCGCCTCGGCGACGCCGTCGACGCCGCTATTGGCGCTCTTCAGCCGTGAACCAGCGCCCTCTCAAGCGTCGCTGAGATCGGTCTCCACGCCGAGCGAGCGCAGAGCCTCCGTCATCTTGCGGGCGTAGCCGGGGCCGGCGCGGTTCCGGTCTCCGCGCTCGACAGGGATGATCTTCCGGATGCTGGCGGGCCGAGCGCTCATCACGACGCCGCCGAAATCCGTCAGGCCGACCGTGGCCAGCATCACGTCCGCCTGGCTGCGGGCGTCGCGGCGCGATGCGCCACCATGAGCGGTCCTCATGCGAACGGAACGATGAAATGCAGCCCCTCCACCACCGGCGCGACCGCCATGCGGAACGAAGGCCGTTCCCCGTCGGGAATGTCCGAGGATGGTGCGCCCACTGGTTCGACCCCGTCCATTATCCCCGCTCCTCCAACGAAACCCAGCCGGACCGGAAGGAGGCACGAGACGCGCGACGCGTGGCGGCTCCTTCCTGGCGCAAAACCGCTGCACACTTTTGTTGGAATTGCTCTAATTCAAACGGCACCGCAATTCGGCGCGCTCCTCCAACACGCCGGATAGTTCCGCCAGCAATATCGCTTTCGAACGTCGCCCGTTAAAGCCTTTACCTTTTCTTCACCCTATGCGGCAATGATCCGTTCGCGGTTCGTATTGAGTCCGCGTCTCGGGCAACCGGGGCGGCCCGTTGAGCCGGCCGCCCATGCCCGACGCGGATTTAGAAGCGCCGCCGGCCTCAGACCGGCGCGTCCTTCCCATCCGTTTTCAGCTGAAGCCGGCGATCGGATGCGGCTGATAGGGCGCCTCCAGCCGCGCGATCTCTTCCTCGGAAAGTGTCAGTTTCAATGCCTCGACGGCATCCTTCAGATGACCGGGTTTCGACGCGCCGATGATAGGAGCGGTTACGCCGGGTTTCTGAAGCATCCATGCAAGCGCCACCTGTGCGCGCGGAATCTTTCGCTCCGCCGCGATCTGCCCGACCGCTTCGACGATCCTGCGATCCGCATCGACCATCCTGTCATACAGCGTCCTGCCGAAATTGTCGGTGCGCGTCCGTTCCGTTTCCTCGTCCCAGGCGCGCGTCAGTCTGCCGCGCGCCAGCGGGCTCCAGGGAATGACGCCGACACCCTCCTCGATGCAAAGCGGCAACATTTCGCGCTCCTCCTCGCGATAGAGGAGGTTCAGATGGTTCTGCATGGTGACGAACTTCGTCCAACCGTTCTTTTCAGCGACATGCTGGGCTTTCGCGAACTGCCACGCATACATGGATGAGGCGCCGATATAGAGCGCCTTGCCGGACTTCACCACGTCATGCAGCGCTTCCATCGTCTCCCCGATCGGAACGTTCGGGTCCCAGCGGTGGATTTGGTAGAGATCGACATAATCCATGCCGAGCCGTTTCAGGCTGTTATCGATCTCCTTCATGATCGCCTTGCGCGACAGGCCGGCGCCGTTCGGGCCGGGCCGCATGCGGCCATGGACCTTGGTCGCGACGACGACATCCTGGCGCGACGGCACAAATTCCTTCAGTGCGTGGCCCAGTATTTCCTCCGAATGACCGGCCGAATAGACATTCGCCGTATCGAAGAAATTAATGCCGAGTTCGACCGCCTGACGGATGAGCGGCAGGCTGTCCTTCTCCGGCAGCGTCCATTCGTGATTGCCGCGGCCGGGGTCGCCATAGGTCATACAGCCGAGGCATATTTTCGATACGGACGTCCCGGTTGATCCCAATCGCACATAATCCATTGTCTTCGCCCTATCGTTTCGGATTGCGTTCGCCCTGTTTATAGAGCGCCGGCGCGGCGGAAAGGACCCATCGCCTCTTCATTTTCTCTTGAACGACCCGATAAAAAACCCGCCGCATCGCTGCGGCGGGCTCGGTATCTTTAAGCTTGCAGGCGAAAGCTATTCTTCTTCCTTGCCCTGCTTCTTGAGCGCGGCGCCCAGGATGTCGCCGAGCGACGCGCCCGAATCGGTCGAACCGTACTGGGCGACGGCTTCCTTCTCCTCGGCGATTTCCAGCGCCTTGATGGAGACCTGCAGCCTGTGCGTCTTCTTGTCGTAGGAGATCACCCGCGCATCGACCTTCTGGCCGACCGCGAAACGCTCCGGCCGCTGCTCGTCGCGATCGCGCGATAGGTCGGACCGCTTGATGAAGGTCTCGATACCGCTTTCGACAAGCCTGACATCGATGCCGCCATCCTTGACGGCGATGACCTCGCAGGTGACGACCGCGTTCTTGCGGAGTTCCCCGCCGGCCGCTTCGCCACCGGTGCGCTGCAACTGCTTGATGCCGAGCGAGATGCGCTCCTTCTCGACATCGACGTCCAGCACCTGCGCCTTGGCGATGTCGCCACGGTTGTATTCCTCGATGACCTGCTCGCCGGGACGCGTCCAGTCGAGATCGGAGAGATGGACCATGCCGTCCACATCGCCGTCGAGGCCGATGAACAGGCCGAATTCGGTCTTGTTCTTGACCTCGCCCTCGACGATCGAGCCGACCGGATGGTTGCGGGCGAAGGCTTCCCACGGATTCTCCAGCGTCTGCTTGAGGCCGAGAGAGATGCGGCGCTTGGCCGGATCGACTTCGAGCACCACGACCTCGACCTGCTGCGAGGTCGAGAGGATCTTGCCGGGATGGACGTTCTTCTTCGTCCACGACATCTCCGAGACGTGGATGAGACCCTCGATCCCCGGCTCCAGCTCGACGAACGCGCCATAGTCGGTGATGTTGGTGACGGTGCCGGTGATCTTCTTGCCGATCGGGTATTTGGTGCCGATGCCTTCCCAGGGATCGCTCTCGAGCTGCTTCATGCCGAGCGAGATACGGTGCGTTTCCTGGTTGATGCGGATAATCTGCACCTTGACCGTCTGGCCGATATTGAGGATTTCGGTCGGGTGGTTGACGCGACGCCATGCCATGTCGGTGACGTGAAGCAGGCCGTCAATGCCGCCGAGATCGACGAACGCGCCGTAATCGGTGATGTTCTTGACGACGCCCTCGACCACCTGGCCTTCCTCGAGGTTCTGCACGATCTCCGAGCGCTGCTCCGCGCGGCTCTCTTCGAGCACGGTGCGGCGCGACACGACGATGTTGCCGCGGCGGCGATCCATCTTGAGGATCTCGAAGGGCTGCGGATTGTGCATCAGCGGGGTGACGTCGCGGATCGGACGGATGTCGACCTGGCTGCGCGGCAGGAAGGCCACGGCGCCGTCGAGATCGACGGTGAAGCCGCCCTTGACCTGGTTGAAGATGACGCCTTCGACGCGCTCGCCCTTGTTGAATTTCTCTTCGAGGCGAACCCAGCTCTCCTCGCGGCGCGCCTTCTCTCGGCTCAGCATGGCCTCGCCAAGCGCGTTCTCGATGCGCTCGACATAGACTTCCACCGTGTCGCCCGGCTTCAGCTGGCCGTCCTTGGCCTTGGCCCCGAATTCCTTGAGCGGCACGCGGCCTTCGACCTTGAGGCCGACATCGATGACGGCCATGTCCTTCTCGATGCCCGTGATACGGCCCCTGACGACCTGGCCTTCGCCTGAATGGCCGTCGGAAAAGGATTCTTCGAGCATTTTCGCGAAATCATCGCGCGTGGGGCTCGACCCACTCACTGCAGCTTGCGGCATACTTTCTCCTGAAAAGCCCCGTCTTTTTCGCGAGGCAAGCGCCCTTGGTTCGTGTTGCACATGTCTGGCCAAGCATCCCGGCTCAAAAGCCTGTTTGCCGTTTTATAGACGGCGGTCGGCGCATGCGGATGCTGGAAAGACGGTTACGTGGATAATGCGGAACCAGACCGCCTTCCCGATATGGGAGGGCAAAGCCCCGCGATCAACCGCGGTTTCTATTGGCGAGCGCCTCGTCGATCAAGGTTTTCGCGGCAAGAAACGCGGTTTCTATATCCATTTCGGTCGTGTCGAGCAAGTGCGCATCGGCAGCCGGCCTCAAGGGCGAGTCCGCGCGCCCCATGTCGCGGGCGTCGCGGCGCTCTATATCGGAGAGGATCGTGGCGAAATCGCCGGCGCCTCCCTTGGCCTCGATCTCGTCAAGCCGCCGTCTCGCCCTCACCTCCGGACTTGCCGTGACGAAGAGCTTAACCGTTGCCTCGGGGCAGACCACCGTGCCGATATCGCGCCCATCGAGCACCGCGCCGTAGGATTGAGCGGCAAAAGCGCGCTGCTTTTCGACCAGGATCCTGCGCACCTCGTGTATGATGGCCACCTTGGAAGCCGCCTCCCCCACCGCATGGGTCGAAAGCACGGCGCGGTCGAGGTGGGAAAGGTCCACCAGCTTCGCGGCTTCGATCGCGTGCGGCTCGTCGCCGAGCGGCCAGCCCCTTGCGATGAGCATATGCGCCACGGCGCGATAGGTCAGCCCGGTGTCGAGATGCGGCAGATGATAATAATCCGCCAGCCTCGTGGCCAGCGTGCCCTTGCCGGCACCGGCCGGCCCGTCAATGGCGATGATGAGGGGACGAGGCGACATGAGCGACAGCTACACCGAGCGCATCAGGCCGCCGTCGACGCGCAGGCTCTGGCCGGTGATGTAGCCGGCGTCGTCGGACAGCAGGAAAGCGATGGTCGCGGCGATCTCTTCAGCCTTGCCGTAGCGCTGCATCGGCACCGCATCGCGCCGCTCGTCAGTCTGGGGCAGGCTGTCGATCCAGCCGGGCAGCACATTGTTCATCCGGACATTGTGCTTTGCATTCTGGTCGGCGAAGAGCTTCGTATAGGCGGCAAGGCCCGCCCGCGCCACGGCGGAGGTCGGGAACATCGCGGCAGGCTCGGATACCCAGGCCGTCGAGATGTTGACGATGGCGCCATTCTTCCGGGCGATCATGACCGGCGCGACCAGCCGCACGGCGCGCGCGACATTCATGAAATAGGTGTCGAAGCCGGCGTGCCATTGCTCGTCTGTGATTTCGAGCAGCGGCGCCCGCGGCCCATGGCCAGCGCCGTTGACCAGCGCGTCGATACGGCCCCACCTTTCCATGACGAGATCGACGAAGCGCTGCAAATCGCCGTTCGACTGGTTGGAACCGGTGAAGCCGATGCCGCCCAGTTCCTTGCCGAGCGCTTCGCCCTTGCCGGAGGAAGACATGACTGCAACCATGTAGCCGTCCGCGGCCAACCGGCGCGCCGCCGCGGCGCCCATGCCCGAGCCGCCGCCAATCACCATCGCAACCTTGCGTTCCGTCATCATCTTCCTCCTATTCGATCTCCGCTCCCAGTCCGCGCATCAGCCCCATGAATTCCGGGAAACTGGTGGCGATCATGGCGGAATCGTCGATCGTCACCGGCTTTCCCGCCGAAAGGCCCATGACGAGAAAGGCCATGGCGATGCGGTGGTCGAGATGTGTCTCGACGAAACCGCCCCCAAGCCCCTTGCCGCCTGCCCGGCCACGGACGGAGAGCCAATCCTTGCCTTCCGTGCAGTCGACGCCATTCGCCTCCAAACCGCGGGCGACGGCGGCAAGCCTGTCCGATTCCTTGACACGCAGTTCTTCCAATCCATTCATGATTGTCTCACCCTCGGCGAAGGACGCCGCGACGGCAAGCACGGGATATTCGTCGATCATCGAGGGCGCCCGCTCTGGCGGCACCGAAACGCCCTTCAGTTCGGACGAACGCACACGCAGATCCGCCACATCCTCCCCGCCGGCATCACGCCTGTTCATGAGCTCGATCGAGGCGCCCATTTCGAGAAGCGTCGCGATCAAGCCGGTGCGCGTCGGGTTCATCAGCACATTTTCGATTGTAATGTCGGAGCCGGGAACGATCAGCGCCGCGACCAGCGGGAAAGCTGCCGAGGACGGATCGCCCGGCACCGCGATCGCCTGGCCGGTCAATTTGCCTTGCCCTTCGATACGAATATGGCGAATGCCATCCAGGTCGGTCTCGATCTCGATATTCGCGCCAAAGCCCTTCAGCATCTTTTCGGTGTGGTCCCGCGTCATGATCGGCTCGACGACTGTCGTGACGCCCGGCGTGTTCAGCCCTGCGAGAAGCACGGCGGATTTCACCTGGGCGGAGGCCATCGGCACGCGATAGACGATCGGCGCGGTCGATCGTGGGCCGCGCAGCGTAATCGGCATGCGATCGCCCGGCGCCGCCTTCAGCACCTGCACGCCCATCTGCCGGAGCGGATCGAGAACGCGCCCCATCGGCCGCTTGGAGAGCGAAGCGTCGCCGATGAAGGTCGTCTCCATATCATAGGCGCCCACGAGGCCCATCGTGAGTCGCGAGCCGGTTCCGGCATTGCCGAAATCGAGCGGCGTCTCGGGTTCGAGCAACGCGCCATTGCCGGTGCCGTTGACGATCCACTCCGCCTCGGTCTTCACGATGCGGGCGCCCATGGCGCGCAGCGCGTCTGCCGTGCGCATGACATCCTCGCCCTCGAGCAGGCCGGTAATCCGCGTTTCCCCCGAAGCCAATCCTCCGAACATGATCGAACGGTGGGAGATCGATTTGTCGCCAGGCACCCGCGCCCTGCCCTTCAGTGCGCTCGAGCGGCGCGCCGTTGCCTTTTGCGGCATGGATGAATGCGACATGAGGACCTCGATCATGCTGTCTGCCACGCATCGGCGCGGGCGCGGTCTCCTAACACGACCCATGGCGAAGGTCACGCTCCCGAAACAACGGTTTTCAGGACCGGCTCGACAAAATATTGCGACAGTTATTGGTGATATCGCGCCCTGTTTCTGTTATGGACGATAGCTGGGCAGCGCCGATGCGGGGAACCAAAACCGTCAAGAACAGCACCTCGCTGTCCGTTCGTGATTGCAGGGGAGGGGACTTCCGCTCGGCGGAAGGGCGGATTTGCAATGGAGCAGCTGGAGGAGAAGACGAGCCGCAGGATCCGCGCCGATTCGGTCAGGAATCGCGAACGGCTGCTGACCGCCGCAGCCGGAGTTTTCGGCTCAGGCGGCCAGAATGCAAGCCTCGAAGCGGTGGCCCGCTGCGCAGGTGTCGGCATAGGAACGCTCTACCGCCACTTTCCGACCCGCGAGGCGTTGTTCGAGGCCGTCTACCGTCACGAAGTCGATCATCTCGCCGCTTTGGCCGACGAGCTGGCCGGGGAGCCGGACCCGATGGAGGCGCTCCGGCGATGGCTGCACGCCAATGTGCAGCTCGTGGCCACGAAAAAAGGCATGCTGGCCACACTGGCGCTTGCCGCCAGCGGTTCCTCGGAGCTTTATATCTATTCCTTCACCACCTTGACAAAGGCGGTTGGAGGCCTGCTCCACAGGGCGATCGAGGAGGGTCGCATCCGTTCGGACATCAGGGCGGAAGAACTGCTGCGGACGCTCGTCGGACTCTGCTACATCTGCGATCAGCCGGGTTGGCAGACGACCGTCCTGCATATGGTCGACATCTTCCTCGATGGGCTCCGTTGTTGTCCGCAAAGGGGGCTTCTTTAAGCCTTTCCAGCGTTGAAACCGCACTCTTTTCCAGATCGAAACGCTCTTGCGCCGATAGGCTTTGACAGAAAAGCTTGATCTGGATATGGGGACCGGAAATTTTCACGACGTTCCCTTCTCGCGAATTTCGAGAGAATGGGCGAAAGTTATCTGCGACGGCGAGGCAGAACAGTGGCGAAACTTGAACTTGGCACCAAGCGCATAGACCCGGAGACGGGTCGCAAATTCTACGATTTGAACAAGGATCCGATCGTTTCCCCTTATACGGGAAAGAGCTATCCGCGTTCCTATTTCGACACCGATTCGGACAACGGGCCCGACGAGGAGGAGGAAGTCGAGCAGAACGCGGTCGATTCCGAGGAAAGCGATGTGGAAACGGTTTCGCTCGAGGAAGCGGACGAGGAGGCTTCCGGCACGAGCGACGACATTCCGGATATTGACGACGATTCCGATGTCGATCTTGGCGATGACGAGGAGGACAGCTTCCTCGAGGATGAGGAAGAGGAGGATGACGACGTCAGCGGCATCATCGGCGTCGGTGATGACGAGGACGAGGTCTGACCGGTTCGCGTTGCGCGATGGATTCTTCAAAGAGGCTGTTCAGAGGGCTTGATCTCTTGGCCGGCGCGGTCTAGGAAGCCGCCCACAAAGGCTGCGGCGGCAACGCCGGGCAGACCTCGGCGCCGGGAGACGGCGCATGGAAGTGGGGCCATAGCTCAGTTGGGAGAGCGCTTGAATGGCATTCAAGAGGTCGTCGGTTCGATTCCGATTGGCTCCACCAAAATTTCTCTAGGCGATAGAGCCTAAGACAATCAGCGGTTTAGCTACCGAACATGTTTCCTTTGCCGATCTCCGTTCGGGCGCTCGGTGTTAGGATCTCATAACCCTCATGCTCCAACGGCGGATGGACCCGGGACTTCCGGGAATATCCATTTGGACCGGAACAACGCGGATTGTGCAATGGTGACAGAATGCTATGGTGCGCGTCGCCATGCAACTTCTCGTGCAGACCGTAATTGACGGCTTACTCGTCGGCGGCCTCTATGTCGCAATCAGCATCGGGTTTTCGCTCGCCTTCGGCGTGCTTGACGTCGTCGATTTCGCGGTCGGCGAATGGGTCATGCTCGGCGCCTTCGCAGGCGTTGCCTCGCAAGCCTGGCTCGGGATCGATCCGATCGCCTTCCTGCCGGCCGTCTTCGTCATCTTCGCCTTGATCGGCCTTCTCGTCGCGCCGCTCATCTATCGCGTGAGGACCAGCCGCTACGCGCGTCCGGCGCTGATGGCGCTCGCCTTCACCTTCGGCATCGCGATGTTCGCCCGCGGCGTCATGCTGACGAGCGTGGGCTTCGACCCGCGCACCGTGGAAACCCATCTGGTCGGCGGAACGCTGATGATCGGCGGCATCCATATTCCATGGCTGAGGCTGGCAGGCTTCATCTTCGCCATTGTCTCGACGGCCCTCTTCATGGGCTTTCTCTTTTTCACGCGCACGGGGCTCGCCGTCCGCGCCACGGCGCAGAACAAGCGCAACGCCAGCCTTATGGGCATCGACGTGAAGCGGCTCTCTGGCCTCGTCTACGCGATCTATGCAGGCTTGACTGCGATGGCCGGCGTGCTGATCGGCGCGATCTATTCCTTCACGGCGCAGGTCGGCCCGCAATATTCGCTGCTCGCCTTTTTCGTCGTCGTCATGGCGGGACTCGGATCGGTCGGCGGCGTGCTCGTGGCCGGGCTGTTCCTCGGCATGCTTCAGGCCCTCGTCACCGTCTATGTCGGGGCCGACTACACGCTCGCCATCGTCTTCGGAGTGCTTTTCCTGATCCTGCTCGTCTCGCCGCAAGGCGTGCTGCGCCGCGGGCTCGCCGCATGATGGTGCAAGAGGTCAAGCCGAAACGGTCGGCGGCGCTCAGTGCGCTTTCCCTCATTGTCATCATTGCTTTCCTCGCCACCCTGCCGCTATGGACCGACGATTATTGGGTCCGCATCTGGACGGGTGTCGCCATGTGGGCCGGCCTCGCCGCCTCGTGGAACATCATCGGCGGCTATGCCGGCTATATCAGCTTCGGCCAGGTCGCCTTTTTCGGCATCGGCGCCTATGCCACCGCCATCCTGATGCAGCCGGGACTCGACTGGAATTTCTTCCTGACGCTACCGGTCGGCGCCGTCGTCGCGGGCGTCTTCGCACTCATCGTCGGCTGGCCGACGCTGCGTCTTCGCGGTGCCTATTTCGCCATCGCAACCTGGGCCCTTGCCGAGGCGCTTACCCAAATCGTCAACACCGTCGACTTCACCGGCGGTTCCTTCGGCCTTTCGACGCCGGGCAATGCCGAAACCGGTTTCTTTTATTACGCGATGCTTATCGCATCGGCGGCGATCTATCTCATCATCTTCCTGCTCCTGGAGCGGTCCCGCTTCGGCTACAAGGTGAAGGCGGTGCGCGACAATGAAGCGGCGGCGCAGAGCCTCGGCATCAACACCACTTCGGTCAAACTCCAAGCCTTCGTGCTAAGCGCCGCGCTGCCGGCCGTGCTCGGCGGCATCGACGCCTATTGGATCACCTTTATCAACCCACAGAGCGTGCTTGCGGGAGACATCACCGACCAGATGGTCGTCATGAGTCTCGTCGGCGGACTCGGCCATCTGTGGGGGCCGGCCATTGGGGCGACCGTTCTCTATCTCTCCAGTACGTGGCTCAACGCGCATTTCGGCAGTTCGACCGGCTATATCGCGATGATCGGCGCGCTTCTGGCGCTCATCGTCCTGTTTCTGCCGGACGGGCTTGTCGGCCTTCTGCCGCGCGTCCGCAACATGCGGCTGGTGCGCCAGATACTGCGCCTGCCGGAGAGGCCGGCCGGCGCCGCCGGCCCAAGCGTCGATACTTCCGGGGACCGGCCATGAACGCGCTGGCGGTCAGCGATCTGAAGCGCTCCTTCGGCGGCATCAGGGCCGTCGCCGGCGTCAGCTTCAATGTCGCGGTCAAGGAGATCGTCGGGATCATCGGGCCGAATGGCAGCGGCAAGAGCACGCTCTTCAACCTGCTTTCGGGAACCATACCGCCGTCGAGCGGCACGATCAGCCTGCTCGGCAGGGACGTCACGCATCAGCCGGCTTACAGGATAGCGCGGCAGGGGCTCGGCCGGACCTTCCAGATCCCGACGCCCTTCATCAATATGACGGTGCGCGAAAACCTGCTCGCCGCCGCAGTGGAAGGCGAATGGCGGAGCGCCCGGAGCCGCGCCGAGGAAGTTCTCGATGCGCTGGAGATCGGACATATCGCCGACGATCTGGCCGCGACGCTTTCCGGCGGCCAGCAGCGGCTCCTCGAATTCGGGCGCATCCAGATGCGCGATCCTCAGATCATCCTGCTCGACGAGGTGACGGCCGGGGTCAATCCCCGGCTCCGGCAGATCATCCTGGCGCGCGTGCGCGACCTGCGGCAGAAGGGCAAGACATTCCTGGTCATCGAGCACGACATGGAACTCGTCAGGACCATTTGCGAGCGCATCATCGTCATGGATGCCGGCGAGATCGTCTTCGAAGGCACGTTCGAGGAGGTCGCCAGGAACGAACGCGTCGTCGATGCCTATCTCGGAAGGCCCGAGACATGACGCGGCTCGTCGCAACCGACGTCGTCGCCGGCTACGGCGCGGTGGAAATCCTGCATGGTGTTTCCGTGCAGGCGGGCGACGGCGAAGTGACCTGCATCTTCGGCCCGAACGGCTGCGGCAAGAGCACCCTTCTGGGAGCTATCGCCGGCATCGTCGATATATGGAGCGGCGCGGTCGAGCTTGACGGGGAGCCGCTGGCCGGAAGGCCGGCGCATGCGATCCTGAAAGGCGGGCTGGCGCTGATGCCGCAGGGCGGCGGCGTCTTTCCGCAGCTGAGCGTATGGGAAAACCTACGCGTCGGGGGCCATACATTGTCCGACGGCCGCGTGCTGACCGAACGTATCGGCGAACTCATCGACGAATTTCCGCGCCTCCGCGAGCGCCTGTCGGTGCCGGCCGGAAATCTGAGCGGCGGCGAACAGATGATGCTGGCGATCGCGCGGGCCCTGATCGTCAGGCCCCGCTTCATCCTTTTCGACGAGCCGTCGGCGGGCCTGTCGCCGAAGCTTGCCGCCGAGGCGCTGGACCTCGTTGCGACGCTCGCCAAGCGCGGCATCGGTGTCCTGATGGTCGAACAGAACATCCGCGAGGCACTGCGCGTGGCGGATCGCATCTATGTCCTCGTCGGCGGCTACAATCGTTATGAGGGGCGACCCGAAGATATTGCGGACGGGCGCCAACTGATGGAAATCTATCTTGGCGCGGCGGCCGAGGAGTAATTTTCAAAGAGAAGAATTTTCAAGGGAAGGAGAAGCACATGAGCAGCAACAAGGTATCACGCCGGACGGTTCTTGGTCTGGCAGGGGCGGCAGCCGGAGGGGCCGTGCTCGGAAGGGGACGCCTGACCGTGCCCGCAAGGGCCGCCGAAGGTGGTTCCGAATTCAAGATCGGCGCGGTGCTCGAATTGTCCGGGTCCGATTCTTCGGGCGGGCAACTCGCCCAGCGCGGCTATCAGTTCTGGGTCGATACGGTCAACAAGGCGGGGGGCATCGAGGTCGGCGGCAAGAAATATCCGGTGAAGATGATTTCGCAGGATTCCCGCAGCGAGCCGGCGGCCGGCGCGCAAGCGGCAAGCCGCCTGATCAACGAGGAGAAGGTCGATGCGATCTTCGGCTCCTATACGAGCGGCGTGCAGCTCGCCATCAATCCGATCTGCGCCAAATACAAGGTTCCCTGCATCGCCGGTTCGGCCGAATCGCCGGGCAATTGGACGCCGAAGCCGAAGTTCACTTTCGGCATCATCCCCTCGGTTGACCTGACCGCCGATAAGGCGCTCAAATTCATCGTCGAGACCGGCACGCCGAAGCCGAAATCGGCCGCGATCCTTGGGGCAAACGAGCCCTTCTCGAAGGATGCGGCCGCCGGATTTGCCGCGGGCGCCAAGGAAGCCGGACTGAAGATCACGACCAATACGCTCTTCCCGCCCGCCGCCGATCTCAGCCCCATCATCAGCGCCGTAGCCGCTCAGAAGCCGGACATCATCGCGGTCGGCGGCCATGATACGATCCTGATCAATGTCGTGAAAACGCTAAAAGCACAGAATTTCATGCCGAAGGCGCTGATCCAGCATTATGGCGTCACCGAACCGGCCTTCGTCCAGGCGCTCGGCAAGGACGCCGAGGGGGTGCTCGGCATCGTCGACTGGGATCCGTCTTTCCCCTACAAGGACGACGTCTTCGGAACGGCCCAGCAATTCGCCGACAATTATAAGGCGAAATACAATGTCGATGCCGACTACACCGGCGCGGGCTGCGCGGTCTCCGGCGAGGTGCTGCAGATCGCGCTGAAAAAACTCGGCAAGGGACCCGGCCTGTCTGAAAGCGATCGCGAGAAGCTCGCCAAGATCATCGGCGAGACCGACATCCATACCTTCTACGGCCCGATCAAGTTCAATTCGAGCGGCAAACATTTCCACGACAACACACTGCCGCCGCCGATGCTGGCACAGATCCAGAACGGCAAGGTTGTTTCCGTGGCGCCGAAGAAACTTGCACAGGCCAAAATCATCTATCCGTTGGGATCGTAAGGAGATTGGGAAGGTGCGGGGGCCAAAAAGGACGCCGATAACCGCTCTTCCCACGGTGATCTGATATGCTCAGTTGTCCCTCACCCCACCCTCTTCCCGTCCGCGGGGAGAGGGAATGGAGGCGGCAATGCCAGTTTTCTTTTCCCGGCTTACAGGGAGAGGAGGCCGCCAGTCAGATGGAGGGGCCGGAAGTGAGAAGCCGCGGCGCCACTCAGAACGCCTTGAATGTGAGCGTCGTCAGCGAGCGAATAATGCCGGGCACGTTCGACACATTGTCGTTGATGAATTTGCCAATATCGACGCCGTCCTCGATATAGATTTTCATCAACAGGTCGTAATCGCCGCTCGTCGAATAAAGCTCCGACACGATCTCGCGTTCGTAGAGCATGTCGGCGACCTCATAGGTCTTGCCGGGAGCGCATTGCAGCTGAACGAAAACGGCGCGCATGCCGGACTCCTTGTTTCTTGCAGCATCATGGCCGGAAAACATCCTGCCCTGCTCCTCTCCATCTAGCGCCGATGCGTTGCACCCTCAAGCGGTAGCTGTCCAAAGCCGCTTACCGCCGATCACCTGTTCGACGGATTGCCGATCAATTCCATCATCTGAGCAATCCTCTCTTCCGGCAAATCCGCGATCCGATCGGCCAGAAGATTGGCGAGTTCGGTCGCTTTCGGCGAAAGGCCGGCCGTGTCAATCGTTACGCGCGGATCGGATTGCAGGGCGAGACGCTGCAACTCCTCCGCCTCGTCCCAGATGACGTTGAAGAACCCGATGATCTTCTGCACCATCGCCCAACTGACGGCGCCGCGCCGGCCGTGTTCGAGGGCCGAGAGATAGGCCGGACTGACGCCCAGCGCCCTGGCCATATCGCGCTGCATGATGCCGCGCTGGCGCCGAATCGCACGTATCCGCTCGCCGAACGGCGTCACCGGTCCCCCTCCTTGCGTCTCAGCCGCACATAAAGCGCGCCGGCGCCGCCATGATGACGCGCGGCGCTTTCATGCGCGCTGACGATGGCTCGAAAGGGCGGCGTGGCCATCCAGGCAGGCACCACCCGGCGCAACACGCCGTCGCTGCCCAAGGAGGAACCCTTGCCGGTGATGACGAGAACATACCGCCGGCTCTCCATAAAGGCGCGATGAAGGAAAGACAGCAGCAGAAGATGCGCCTCGCCTTGCGTCAGACCATGGAGATCGATGCGCCCATCGATCGGTATGGAGCCCTTGGAAAGTTTTTTCCGCGTGGTCAGGTCGAGATGGGTGGGGCGCGACGGCCTGCGGCCCGGCGGCATCATGCTTTCCTGTTGAGTGGCCATCACCCGGGGAGACATGTCCAGCTCCGACATGGCTTCCATCCCGGTCTCGCGCTCCGCGGAGACCAGTTCCGGATGCTTTCCTTTCAGCGGAGTCACCGTCCGGGCGACCGTGCTCCACAGGATGCGGTCTTCCTTGCTAAGCCCGGTCATCGCGCCGCGCTCTCGACAAGCGTGCGGGGCAGGAGAGCGTAGAAATCGGCCGGATGACGAATGATCCCGGCGATTTCTCCGGCGTCGTGACCGGAACCGGCGAAGAGATCGCCGCGCGCGGCGCCCACAATGGCCGAGCCGGTATCCTGCGCGATCATCAGGCGACGAAAGGGCGAACCGTCAAATGCCGTGAGCGAAGGCGCGTCGATGAAGAATGGCGTGCCGAATGTGTGCAATTCGCGATCGACGGCGATCGAGCGGCCTGGCGCGAGGGGAACCTTCGCAGCCGCCACCGGGCCGAGCGACGGGTCATCGACCGGCGCTTCGCGGAAGAAAATGAAGGAACGATTCCTGTGCAGGATTTCTTCCCTGCGCGACGGATTGGCGCGAAACCATGCTCGAATTGACTGCATGGTGATCTCTGCGGCCGGAATCTCGCCAAGATCGCGGAGAGTGCCGCCGGGGCCGGTGAACGGATGGCCGGATTTGGCGGCGTAGGTAACGCGAATCGTATCGCCGTCGGTCATCTGGAGCCGTGCGGCGCCCTGGACATGAATGAAGAAGAGATCGACCGGATCGGAGAGCCACGCGATTTCCAATCCCCTGCCGGCGAGCGCGCCCTTTTCGATGGCAGCCCTGTCGAAATAATCGATGATACCCGAAGGCGTATAGCGTCCGAACCTGTAGGATGGATCCATGCCAGCGGGGCGATTTTCCTCGGCCAGATCGATCAAATCAGGGGGGCGGGCGTAGAGCGGATAGCGGAACGTCCCGGTGCTGACGCGCGACGCCTCTGCCACCGGCTCATAGAAGCCGGTGATGAAGCCATGATCCCGCGGCGCGGGAGAAACAAGGCATGGAATAAACCAGCGCTCGAAAAACCCCCGCGGTTCCAGATTTGCCGCCGTTCGTGCCTCTTCATATGCGCCGTAAAGCGCTTCCGTCGCAACGCCGAGGGCGCCCGTGCGATAGTTTTTCGTCAAGACGTGGAAAGCGGAACGGCGGAAAGCCTCGAATGCCTCCATTGACTGATCGGACGACCAGCCAGGCACTTCATCGAATGAGAGAGGCTTGAAGAGCGGGGAAAGCGCCACGGCGACAACGCGTCAATCTTCGGCTTCGGTCGCCACCAGCTTCCAGTTGGGGTCACGCGAGCGCGTATCGCGCGCGAAGGTCCAGACATCCTTTACTTCCGCGACCGTATCGGGATCGCCGTCGATCACGGC
Organism: Rhizobiaceae bacterium; assembly: GCA_035547755.1. Classification (GTDB taxonomy): domain Bacteria; phylum Pseudomonadota; class Alphaproteobacteria; order Rhizobiales; family Rhizobiaceae; genus Mesorhizobium_L. Next base: position 120,531 of record DASZUG010000090.1, on the reverse strand, counting down.
GCCCGCCGCGTTGCGTGTCGCCGAAATCAGTTCGCTGACGATCCGCAGCGTGATGTGGGCCTCGGTGCCTTTCATCTCGGCCGCCATCATGTCGATCTTGGCGATCCCGACGAAGGAGGACTGGACCTTTTCCGAGCGCGCCTCGCGATCCGAGATTGCTGTGACGAAACCGTCGTAAACCTCCTTGGAGAGCAGATTCTTGAGCGTTTTGCGGTCACCATCGGCGTAGGCGAGCACGATCATCTCGTAAGCCATCTTGGCGCCGTCGATGAAGATCTTGGGATCGAACGACGAATCGGCATCCTTGACGGCACGCAAGCCCTTGTTGAGATCGGTTTCCGGCGCCGCGACCGCATCGATCGTGGCATAGCTGTTCACGGGTGCTTCGCCATCGGCAGGACGTCGCGGCAGGGAGACAACGTTCTCCGGAGCAGCAGCCCCGTTTTCAGAGGGCTTGGCTGGAGAATAGGGATCGAAGGGCGGGCGCTCATGGCCGGTCCGGCGCCCGAGGACGTTCCGCAGCTGGAAAAAGATAACGACCGCCGCGACCAGGAAGAGTATCGTTCCGATATCGAAGAATTCCATTCTCATCCGCCAAATTGGATTTTCGTCGGAACGCGCCCTTTTCTCGGGCAGCTTTCGCTCAACGCCTTCTTCCCCCATATAAAGCCTCCATCATAATCATTCAAATCCAACGACTGCGTGCTTATCTGATCGGCAAGGATTGATACGATAACGAACGGAAACCGATTGCGCTTGCCTGTCCTCCCCCTGATCCTGATCCTGCCCTTCGCAGAGATCGCCGGCTTCGTCATTGTCGGGCGTGAAATCGGCGTGCTGCCGACACTGGGGTTGGTGGTGCTCAGTTCGGTGATCGGCTTTGCTCTCCTGCGAATCCAGGGTCTGGACATTCTCGGCCGCATCCGCCGCGAAATGGAACGTGGCAATGTTCCAGGGCGCGAAATGACCCACGGCGTCATGATCCTCCTGGCCGGGTTCCTGCTGATGGTGCCCGGCTTCATCACCGATATTTTCGGATTGCTGCTGTTCATTCCATGGGTAAGGGACAGGGTCTGGCAGCTTCTCGGCCGCAAGATCGTCGTCTCCGGGGCGTCCTTTCGTACTCGCCGCCGCGGACCGGAAGACCATCGAAAGTCGGAAAAGATGATCGATCTCGACGCCGACGACTATACAAGCTCCAACAATTCGGACACGCCGTGGCGCCTGCCGCGAGATTGACGACCCGGCTTGTCGTCATCCGAACTTGTCATGCCCCGATCACCATGCTAGCGAACGCCACCTGATACGGCCCTTGCGGGTCATAACAAGATACAAGGATGTGGCCGATGGCCGAACAGGCAGATAATGGGAGCCCCGCCCAGCAGGCAGGCAATGGAGCCCAGCCCACGCTCAACGTGCTGGTGCAGTACACCAAGGATCTTTCCTTCGAGAGTCCGGGCGCTCCCACCTCGCTCAGGGAACGCGACAAGGCGCCCTCGATCAGCATCAACGTCAACGTCAGCGCCAATCCGCTTTCGGACAAGGAATTCGACGTCAATCTGACGCTCAACGCAAAAGCGGAATTCGGCAAGGAAGTGCTGTTCAACGTCGAACTCGTCTATGGCGGCGTCTTCCGGATCGATGGTTTCCCGCAGGAGCATCTCCTGCCCATCCTCTTCATCGAATGCCCGCGGCTTTTGTTCCCCTTCGCGCGGCAGATCATCGCCGATGCCTCGCGCAATGGCGGTTTCCCGCCGCTGCTCCTCGATCCGATCGACTTTGCCACCATGTTCCAGCAGAAGATGGCCGAGGAACAGGCACGCTCGCAAGTCCAGGTGAGCTGACGCTTTGCCGAAGCTACGCTATTAGAGCATGATCCGGAAAAGTGGGTGCCGGTTTTCCGAAAAGATCATGCTCTAATCTAATGCGATCTTCGACCAGATAGAGGCTTCGCCAAGTCCCTCGATCAGTGCGCGATGGGCCGCGATTTCTGTTTCGCTCAACCGGGGCGGAAGCGGCGTTGGACGCGCGGCAACCGCGATGATCGTGGTTTCCACCTCTGTCTGCTCGACCGTGATCCGCTCCGCGACTTCGAGGCCGAGCGCCGCCTGCTTGCCGCCGATCAGCTCGATATAGACTTCCGACAGGAGTTCGGAATCGAGCAGTGCGCCGTGCTTGGTGCGGCGGGCATTGTCTATGCCGTAGCGCCGGCAAAGCGCATCGAGAGAATTCGGCCCCATCGGATGCTTGCGCCGCGCGATGAGCAGCGTGTCGATGACGCGCTCGGCCGTAATCGCCGAATGACCAAGCCTGGCGAACTCCGCATTGATGAAATTGATGTCGAAAGTCGCGTTATGGGCGACCAGATGCGCGCCGTCGATAAAGGCCATGAACTCCGCGACGATATCATCGAAGATGGGCTTGTCGGCCAGATCGGCATTGCTGATCCCGTGCACCGCCAGCGCCTCGGCATGCACTTCACGGCCCTGCGGGTTGATATAGACGTGAAAGCTGCGGCCGGTCGGGAAACGGTTGACGAGTTCCACGCCGCCGATCTCGATCACTCGATCCTCCCTCGGGTCGAGGCCGGTGGTTTCCGTGTCGAAAATGATTTCGCGCATTGAGTCGCTCCGGAAACAGGTTGGCCGCCTGAGACTTCCTTGGCAAGATTGCGGCGCCGCCACTTGTCAGGAAATCGGGGGATTACCTGTCAACTCAGCGACAACTGCGCGGACCGCCTTTTCGGCCGCGTCCATGCCCCCGCCCGTGTCGATTACGTAATCCGCGAGGCGTCTCTTTTCCTCGTCCGGAATCTGCTTCGCCAGGATTGCCTCGAACTTCCCTTCGGTCATCCCTGGCCGTGCAAGCACGCGTTGGCGTTGAACGTCCAGCTGTGCCGTCACGACAAGGACCTTGTCGACCCGATCCGTGGCCTTGACCTCGAAGAGAAGAGGGATGTCGAGGACGACGAGCGCGGCGCCGGCGGCGCGATGCCTGGCGAGAAATGACTTCTCATCCTCCCGGACCAGAGGATGGACGATCGCTTCGAGCTTCTTCAAGGCAGCAGCATCGCCGAGGACCGCGGCAGCGAGCCTGGCGCGATCGACGACGCCATCGATGACGGTACCTGGAAATTCCTTCTCGATCAGCGGCGCTGCCTTGCCGGAATAGAGCCTGTGAACGGTTTCGTCCGAATCATGCACCGGCACCCCTGCTTCGATGAACATCCGGGCTGTGGTCGATTTCCCCATACCGATCGAGCCGGTGAGTCCGAGGATGATCACTTTCTCGTCTCCAGATCGGCGATGACCAGTTTCCTCAATTCCTCGGTAACTTCGGGTTTCCTGCCAAACCAGCGGGTAAAGCCCGGAACCGCCTGGTGAAGCAGCATGCCGAGCCCGTCCACCGTAGCGAGGCCGTGCAACCGCGCTTCACGCAGGAGCGGCGTTTCGAGCGGGACGTAGACGATGTCCGTCACTACGGCGTGCCGAGGCAAGGCGGCCAGGTCGAAATCCGATCCGCTTGTATCTTCCATCCCGAGCGATGTGGTGTTGACGAGGAGATCCGTTTCCTTGAGGAGTAGGGGCAGTTCGTCCCAGCCATGCGCGGTCGGTCCGGGCGCGAACCTTTTCGCCAGATCGACGGCCCTTGCCAATGTGCGGTTGACGATCCTGATATTGTCCATTCCGCTTTCTTTGAGGGCATAGAGGATCGCCCGCGCTGCGCCACCCGCACCAAGAACGGTTGCTGCCCTTGCGCGGCGCCATTGCGGCGCCTGATCATCCAGATTCGCCAGGAAGCCGGGGGCGTCGGTGTTCGTTCCATGAAGCATTCCCTCTTCCAGCCATAGCGTATTCACGGCGCCGATCAGCCGGGCGGCCGCGTCGACTTCCGACACAAGGGAAAAAGCTGCTTCCTTGTGCGGCAGGGTGACATTCCCACCGACAAATCCCATTCGGGAGAAATCGCGCACGAATATCCCGAACTCCTCCGGCGGAACGTCGATCCTTTCATAGGTGCCGGAAAGCCCCAATTGCCTCAGCCAATAATTGTGGATGAGCGGCGAGCGTGAATGCGCGACCGGATGGCCGCAGACGAAGGCGCGCCTCATCGTTTCAGCCATTGATCGCGCCTTCCTCACGCAGGCAGGCCAGCAGGGGCAGGAGCGGCAGGCCGACGATGGTGAAATAATCGCCTTCGATCCGATCGAAAAGCTGGATGCCCTCGCCTTCGATCTGGTAGGCGCCGACGCTTGTCAGCGCCTTTCCTCCGACCCGCGCCAAATACCGGCCGATAAAGGCCGGATCAAGCTTTCGCATCGTCATTCGCGCTATCTCTGTATGCCGCTTGATCGTTCGCCCGTAGCGGGCAAGGGCGAATGCCGAATTGAGATGATGTGTCTTGCCGGATAGGGTCAGGAGATGGCGTCGCGCCGCGTCCATATCCGCCGGCTTATGAAAAAGCCTGTCATCGAGGGACAGGGTCTGGTCGGCGCCGATCACAAGGGCATCGGGAGAGCGTTCGCTGACATCGAGAGCTTTCGCTTCCGCGAGTATAAGAGCGAGTTCTTCCGGCGTCACCCCGGTGTCGGCAACAGTGCTTTCCACGGCGCGCTCGTCGATAACGGGTTTGATCACGCGGAAATGCAAGCCGGCATCCTTGAGCATCTTTTGACGATGCGGGCTTCCCGACGCCAGAACCAGATCAGCAGCCATTGCAAAAATCCTTTGGCAAATCACCGCTTTCATGAATTCGCCCGCGAGCGACGCCGACGATGCGATTTCGGCTTCCCTATCGCGCCTTGCTTTTGAGGGCAACGATCGCAGCCGCCGTCTCCTCGATCGAGCGACGCGTCACGTCGATCATCGGCCAGCCGTTCCGGGTGCATATCCGGCGTGCATAAGTGAGTTCCTCATTGATGCTCGACCGGTCCGTATAGGCGGAAAAATCGTCTTCCTCGCTGCCGAGCACCCTGTGTTGGCGAACTTGCGAAATGCGTTCGGCCGAAGCTACGAGACCGACGACAAGCGGGTGCCTGGCCTTGACGATTGCTTCGGGTATGGGCACGCCCAGCACGATCGGGATGTTGGCCGTCTTGATGCCGCGATTGGCGAGATAGATGCTTGTCGGCGTTTTCGAGGTACGGGAAATACCGACCAGAACGATGTCGGCATCCTCGGCATCTTCCGGCATCTGGCCGTCATCGTGCTCCATCGTGAAATTGAGCGCATCGATGCGGCGGAAATAATCCGCATCGAGCACATGCTGCGCACCGACCCGCCGGCCGGCCGGCGTCCCCAGATAGGACTGGAACACGGTAAGGACAGGCTCGAGAACGGAGACGCAGGGCAGGCCCATGGCCATGCAGCGCTCATCGATCATGCGGGAAAGCGTCTGGTCCACCATCGTATAAAGCACGATGCCCGGCTCCAGGTCGATCTCTTCCAGCACCTTTTCCAATTGGCGCTCGGTGCGGATGAGGGGATAGATATGTTCGATGGCGCGCGCATCCTTGTATTGCGCGGCCGAAGCGCGCCCGGCCGCGAGTAGCGTCTCTCCCGTCGCATCGGAAATCAAATGCAGATGAAAAAAACTTTGCGCTCTATTCACAGCGTTTCCGCATCCTGTGGCTTGTGTGGATATCCCGGCGGTAAAAATCAGGATTGGGACAGGGCCAGTTCAAAACCCTCTCTTTATTCACAATTCCCTCCCAGAGGGAAAGCGCGTCCGTGCTGTGGATGATTTCGGGGGAAAGATCGCCTGTCCACATCCGTTCTTTCGTCACCTTCCCTGCTCCCCCTTTGTAACCGCCTCGAAACGTTCATCTTTTGGCGCTATCCCGAAAACACTTCACAGGCTGTGATTTTCTGCAGCCCGGATCCTGCCGGAAAGGAATCCAACCGGATCGTGCGCAGCGAAGAATTACCGATTCCAACAGAGTCGTAGAATCAGAAAATAGATTCTCTATGATTTGATTTATTGAAGATTGGAGCCCTTACATTGATATCCGGTCGCCCTGCCCTCGATGTGCTAAGAGGAGAAGCTGTCTTTCCCCCGCCGATCTGGCTGATGCGCCAGGCCGGCCGCTATCTGCCGGAATACAGGGCTTTGCGAGAGAAGGCGGGGAGCTTTCTTGATCTCTGCTATTCTCCCGATCTTGCCGTCGAGGTGACGCTGCAGCCGATCAGACGCTTTGGGTTCGACGCGGCCATTCTCTTTTCCGATATTCTGGTCGTTCCGCATGCTCTCGGCCGGAAATTGCGATTCGAGGAGGGTGCCGGACCGAGGATGGAGCCGATTTCGCCGGGTGATATTCCGAAGCTCGATGGCGAAATGTTTCACGTGAATCTGGCGCCGGTCTATGAGACCGTCGGACGGCTTAGGGAGGAACTACCAGATGCGGTGACGCTGATCGGCTTTTGCGGCGCGCCCTGGACCGTGGCGACCTATATGATCGCCGGACAGGGAACGCCCGACCAGGCGCCGGCCCGGCTTCTGGCTTATCGCGAGCCTGACCTGATGCGGCGGCTTCTCGATCTTTTGGCGCAATATTCTGCGGGCTATCTCATAAGGCAGATCGAAGCGGGCGCCGACGCCGTGCAGATATTCGATTCCTGGGCGGGCGTACTCGACGAGGATCTTTTCGAGATGTGCTGCATCGCTCCGGTGAAACGGATCGTCTCGGACGTCAGGGCGAAATATCCGGATGTCCCGATCATCGGATTTCCAAGGGGCGCGGGGATGTTTTATGGATCGTATCGCAAGAAGACCGACCTCACCGCTCTCGGGCTCGATTGGACCTATCCGCTCGCGGATGGGAGGAGGCTGCAAAATGAAGGCGCTATTCAGGGGAATCTCGATCCGTTGCGATTGTTCGCGGGCGGCAAGGCGCTTGATGAGGGCGTTGACCGGATTGTAAAAGCCTTCGCGGAAGGTCCTCACATCTTCAATCTTGGGCATGGCATATTGCCGGAAACGCCTTTGGAGAATGTCAGGATGATGATCGATCGCGTACGGCAGGCGGAGCCCTGAATGTCGGAAAAGCTCGTCCTTGACAAGCGCCATGGCAGCGGCCGCAGCGCGATGTTGCGCGCCGCAGTCGCCCTTGTCATTTTTCTCGTTCTTGCCGGGCTGCTCTTCTATATCAACCCCTCGGGCTTCTATCCCTGGGCAAAAGCCATTCACGTCATCGCCGTGATTTCATGGATGGCGGGGATGCTCTACCTGCCCCGATTGTTCGTCTATCATGCGGAAGTCGAGCCGGGATCGCCACAATCGGAAACCTTCAAGGTGATGGAACGACGCCTGCTCAGGGCGATCATCAACCCAGCGATGATCGTGACATGGGTCTTCGGCCTCTGGCTGGCATGGGACGGCCACTGGTTTTCGGCTGGCTGGCTTCACGTCAAACTCGCCGCGGTCATCGCCTTGTCTGCCTTGCATGGCTATTTTTCCAGCGCCGTGCGGGCGTTCAACGAGGACCGCAACAAAAAATCATCAAGGCACTGGCGCTTGATGAACGAAATTCCCACATTGCTGATGATCGTCATCGTCGTGATGGTGATCGTAAAGCCGTTCTGAGCAAGGCGACTGCAAAACGCGTATTGCCCTTTCGGCGGGAGAACGGTATGAAGTCGCCCTCTCCTTTCCAGCGTTGCTTCTGCATTTTTCCCTCATACCGCAGCAGGCTTTCGCTCATCCCCATCTCGTACCGCACAGAGCCCGCATCATGCAGGAAATGAAACTACAGGAACTCAAGAGCAAGACTCCGACCGATCTCATCGCTTTTGCCGAATCGCTCGAGGTCGAGAATGCGAGCGTTCTGCGCAAACAGGAACTCATGTTCGCGATCCTGAAAAAGCTCGCGATGCAGGAAACGGAGATCGTCGGGGAAGGCGTGGTTGAGGTCCTCCAGGACGGCTTCGGCTTTCTGCGTTCGGCCAATGCGAACTATCTTCCCGGCCCGGACGATATTTACATTTCGCCCTCTCAGATCCGACGCTTTTCGCTGAAGAGCGGCGATACGGTGGAAGGACCCATTCGCGGACCCAAGGAGGGCGAGCGCTATTTCGCCCTCCTCAAAGTCAACACGATCAATTTTGAAGACCCCGAAAAAATTCGTCACAAGATCCATTTCGACAACCTCACGCCGCTCTATCCGAACGAGCGTCTGAAGATGGAGGTCGAGAACCCGACGACCAAGGATCTTTCGGCACGCGTGATCGACCTCGTGGCGCCGCTCGGAAAGGGACAGCGCGGTCTGATCGTCGCGCCGCCAAGGACCGGCAAGACCGTCCTCCTGCAGAACATCGCGCATTCGATCACGTCCAATCACCCCGAGTGCTTTCTGATCGTTCTCCTGATCGACGAGCGGCCGGAGGAAGTGACGGACATGCAGCGCTCGGTGAAGGGCGAGGTGATTTCCTCGACCTTCGACGAACCGGCCGTGCGCCACGTCCAGGTCGCGGAAATGGTGATCGAGAAGGCGAAGCGGTTGGTCGAGCATGGCAGGGACGTGGTCATCCTGCTCGATTCCATCACGCGTCTCGGCCGCGCTTATAACACCGTCGTGCCCTCTTCCGGAAAGGTTTTGACCGGCGGTGTCGATGCGAATGCGCTCCAGCGACCGAAGCGTTTCTTCGGCGCGGCCCGCAATATCGAGGAAGGCGGCTCGCTGACGATCATAGCCACCGCGCTTATCGATACCGGTAGCCGCATGGACGAAGTCATTTTCGAGGAGTTCAAGGGAACAGGAAATTCCGAGATCGTTCTCGACCGCAAGGTCGCGGACAAGCGCATCTTCCCATCGATGGATATTCTGAAGTCGGGCACGCGCAAGGAAGATTTGCTCATCCCGAGGGCCGACTTGCAGAAGATCTTCGTCTTGCGCCGTATTCTGGCTCCGATGGGAACCACGGATGCGATCGAGTTCCTGATCGACAAGCTCAAGCAGACCAAATCGAACTCCGACTTCTTCGATTCGATGAACACCTGATGCGGTATGCGGTTAGTCTGATCGAATAGGTTCTGCCGCTTGTCATTCAGAGCGACGCCATTATCACACCGCTCAATGATAGTTTGTTCTCTTTATGTTCGCATAGGCGATTTAGCGCATTAACGCCTGCTCAAGCTTATCGGGATCATGGATTGGGGGAAGGCAAGCCTGGTCGCGGCAGAGCCAGGCTCCCGGCCTCGTCGTGTCCGGAAGAACATTGCCTGGCAGGTTTGCGGCTTTCGCGCCGATGCCGACGACCACATCAACCCGTCGTGGATCGGGACACCGATTCGCTACCGGAATAAATATTGCATTTTCAGCCTCTACGAGGAGGAGTTTGTGCGGGTTGGCCGCGAGTGTGGCGGCGTTGATGATGCCCGCCTGCCCGTATTGCCGGTTCGCAATCCGCCCGAGCGACGCCTGGACAAGCGTCTCGCATCGGATCGCCAGATCCTCGGCGCCTGTGGCATTGGCGAGGCGCGCCATCGCTTCGATGATCTGGGCCCTGGCGGAGGGAACGGCGTCATCGGTATCGCCGCGGATCCGGAGCGGGACGTCGCCACTGTCGGAAGCGGTGAGGTAATAGCCGCTACCACTTTCGTCACGATACCATTCGTCAAGCTTCGCCATCCAATTGTGAGCGTCGGTGAGGTAGTCATTGTCCCGCGTCGCTTCGAAGAGCGAGATCGCTGCATTGATCATGCTGGCGTAATCCGTAGCCATCGCTGGGAAGAGGCGGTTTTCATCCCGGATCGAATGCGGTAGTCGACCGGCGGGATCAATCGATCCGCCTATGAAGCGGTAGACGGATTGCGCCGATTCAAGCCAGTCATTCCGGCCGAACAGACGGCTGGCCTCGACAAGCGCGCGCAGGGCCAAGCCATTCCAGTCGACAAGGATTTTGTCGTCACGTCCGGGACGCGTCCGATGCTCGCGGGCAATGCGCAGTTTCTCCAGCAGGTGGCGATCGGAAGTGGATTCACGTGAAACATCCACCGCCCTATGCAGGATTGGATCGCCTTCCCATTGTGTCGGTTTGGATAGATTATAGTTTCGAAGGAATTGCTCTGTCTCTCCCGCGAGGACCGCCGCGATCTCTTCGTCCGTCCAGGTATAGAAGCGCCCTTCCTCGCCGCCGGAATCGGCATCGAGGCTCGCCGCGAAGGCCGGGCCCGTGAGGAGCATTTCCCGCAGCAACCACCCGATCGTATCTTCGATTCGAGTCCGAAACAGTTCTTCCTTTGTCGCGCCAAACGCCCAATTGCATAGCCGGATCAGCTGGGCGTTGTCATAGAGCATCTTCTCGAAATGCGGCACGAGCCAATCGGCGTCGGTCGAATAACGGCAAAGACCGCCGCCAACATGATCGTAAATCCCGCCGTTCAGCATATGGGAGAGGGTATTCAGGACCGAGTCGCGGTTTTGTCGGTCGCCATTCTCGAGCCAGTTGAGCCATAGGGTGGACATCAGAGGCATGTTCGGGAATTTTGGGGCGCCATTCAGTCCGCCTTTTTTTGGATCGATCATGCTCTGAATGGCTTCAGCCAGGCGCGGAAGGCTTTCGGCGCTGAAGGCGGCGGGTTGATGTTCCGGAGACAATTGCCGGCCGACAAAGACGGTGAGCTTGGCCGCGCTTTGGCTGATCTCGTCCTTCTTTTCCCCCCAGGCTTTGCTGATGGCTTCCAGAACTTGGACAAAACCAGCCCTTCCATAGCGCGGTTCGGGCGGGAAATAGGTTCCGCCCCAAAATGGCTTGGCGTCGGGGGTGAGGAACATGGTTAACGGCCAGCCGCCCTGTTCTCCGGTTGCATTGAGCGCGGCCATATAGATCTGGTCGATGTCAGGCCGTTCCTCCCGATCGACCTTGATATTGACGAAGAGGCGGTTCATCACATCGGCCACGGCTTGATTTTCGAAGCTCTCATGCGCCATGACATGGCACCAATGGCAGGCGGCGTAACCGACCGAGAGGAGGATAGGTCGGTTTCGCTCTTGCGCTTCCTTCAGTGCATCGGCCGTCCAGGCACGCCAGTGGACGGGATTGTCCTTGTGCTGGAGCAGATAGGGGCTGGTTTCCTGATCGAGCAGGTTTCGAGCGGGCAGGGGCATCGGTCGCCTTTCGAGCGGAATAGGTGATGAAAGCTAGGACGGAGATGGACACCGGGCAACTCCTCTTTCGCGATACGATCTATGCCCTGTCGAGCGGCAGGCTTCCGGCCGGTGTCGCAGTCGTGCGGCTTTCCGGCCCACATGTGCGGGAGGTCCTTCGTGCTTCGGCGGGAATGCTGCCCGCGGAAAGGATGGCTGCGCTGAGGCCGATCCGCACCGGCGTCGGTGCTCTTATCGACCGCGGGCTGGTCTTGTTCTTTCCCGGACCGCGGAGTTTTACCGGAGAGGATATGGCCGAATTCCACCTCCATGGCGGCCCTGCCGTTGTCGGCGCCATGCTCGATTTTCTTCAGGCGAAAGCCGGTTTCAGGCAGGCGGAGGCGGGCGAATTCACACGGCGCGCCTTCCTTCTCGGCAAGATGGACCTGACCGAGGCGGAGGCGCTCGGCGATCTTATCGCGGCCGAGACGGAAGCGCAGAGGCGGTTCGCACTCTCCAATGCGGCCGGCCGCCAGGGCGCCCTTTATCTCTCCTGGCGCGAACAGATCATCCGCGCGCGTGCCCTGATCGAAGCCGATCTCGACTTTGCGGATGAGGGCGATGTTCCGGGTTCCGTGGCCGATACTGTTTGGGAAAATGTCAAAGAACTTGCGGAGGAGATCGAAGCGCATCTCAACGATTACCACCGCGCCGAGATCATCAGGGAAGGGCTAAGCGTCGTCATCATCGGCGCGCCCAATGCCGGCAAGTCGAGCCTCCTCAATGCTCTGGCCAGGAGAGACGTCGCCATCGTGACGGATGAACCCGGGACGACGCGCGATCTCGTCGAGGTGGTCCTCGATCTTGACGGTTACAAGGTCATCCTGACCGATACAGCCGGCATAAGGGAAGGAGCCGGCGCGGTGGAAACCATCGGCATCGAGAGGGCGCTCGAGAAAAGCCAGCGCGCCGATCTTATTTTGCTTGTCAGCGACGTGACCGATCAACATCAGGACGTCATTCCCCCTTCGGATAAAAAGGTGATCCGCGTCGGCACAAAGGCGGATCTGTGGAACGGTGCGGTGAAGGGCGATTTTGATCTTGCGCTTTCCTCAAAAACGGGGGCGGGAATTCCTGTTCTCCTGCAGATACTTTCTCGCTGGGCGGCGGATCACGCCGGTTCTGTGGCGGATATTCTGCCCAGCCGTGCACGGCATGTGGAACAGCTGCTACGTTGCCAGGCTTCTTTGAAAGCCGCGATTGAAGACGGTCGGAAGGAATTGGAATTGAAAGCCGAGGACTTGCGTGAGGCAAGCGATTCGCTCGGACGTATTGTGGGCAAGATCGGCGTCGAGGATATTCTCGACGTGGTGTTTTCCAGCTTCTGCATCGGCAAATGATTCACGTGAAACATTGGCCATTGGATCAGTTTGATCACGTGCCAGCGGGAGATTGTTTCACGTGAAACAACTCACTAATTCCTTGACAGGCTACGGAAGCAGGGACATCTGACGGCAAACGGATTGTGGTCATGCTCTCTCATTATGATGTGGTCGTTATCGGTGGTGGTCATGCCGGCTGTGAAGCGGCGTCGGCCGCGGCGCGCTATGGCGCCTCGACGGCGCTCGTTACCATGTCGAAGGACGCGATCGGCGCGATGTCCTGCAACCCGGCGATCGGCGGGCTGGGAAAAGGCCACCTCGTTCGAGAAATCGACGCCTTCGACGGCCTGATGGGGCGTGTCGCCGACGCGGCGGGCATCCAGTTCCGATTGCTGAATCGGAGGAAAGGGCCGGCCGTCAGAGGCCCGCGAACACAAGCTGACCGAAAACTTTACAGGCTGGCCATGCAGGCGGCGATCGAGGCGCAGCCCCGCCTGGACGTGATCGAAGGTGAAGCGCTCCATATCGAACTTCCGGACGGAAACGCTCATTCCGTTCAGCTGTCGGGCGGCCGGGCGCTGCGCTGCGGCGCTATCGTGCTGACCACGGGCACCTTCCTAAGAGGTCTCATCCATATAGGCGAGCGGCGCTTTCCCGCTGGCCGCTACGGCGAAAATCCTTCTCTCGGTCTTTCCACCATGCTGGAGCGCGCCGGATTCGCGCTCGGGCGCCTGAAAACAGGGACGCCGCCGCGTCTCGATGGCAGGACGATCGACTGGGTCTCCCTCGACATGCAAAAGGCGGATGAGGATCCGGTTCCGTTTTCCTTGTTGACCGACGTCATTTCGACGCCGCAGATCGAGTGCGGAATCACGAGAACCACTTCCGCCACCCATGAGATCATCCGTACAAACCTTCGCCGGTCTGCCATGTATTCGGGCTCGATTTCGGGCATTGGGCCGCGCTATTGCCCCTCGGTGGAGGATAAGATTGTCAAATTCGCGGATCGGGATAGCCATCAGATTTTTCTTGAACCGGAAGGTCTTGACGACGACACGGTTTACCCGAACGGAATTTCGACCTCGCTTCCGGAAGACGTCCAGCTGGAACTCCTGAAAACGATTCCGGGTCTCGAAAGAGCGAAAATGCTCCGGCCGGGCTATGCAATCGAATATGATCACGTTGATCCGCGTGAGTTGGAACCGACACTTGAAACGAGACGGGTCGGCGGCCTGTTCCTTGCAGGACAGATCAACGGAACGACGGGCTACGAGGAGGCAGCGGCCCAGGGTCTTCTTGCCGGGTTGAACGCAGCCCGGCGCGCCGCTGGCGAGGCTGGGATTGTCCTTGGACGTGGCGACGCCTATCTCGGCGTCCTGGTCGATGATCTGATTTCCCGCGGCGTGTCAGAACCTTACAGGATGTTCACATCGCGCGCGGAATTCAGGCTTTCGCTGCGCGCCGACAATGCCGACGAGAGGTTGACGCCCATAGCGGTCGAACTCGGCATGGTCGGATATGAGCGATCGGAACGGTTTCGCGAACAAATAAGGAAATTGAACGAGGCAAGGCGCTTCACCCGCAGCGTTTCCCTGACGCCTAACGAGGCACGCAAACACGGGCTCAACGTCAATCTGGATGGCGTCCGACGCAGTGCCTACGACCTGATGGCGCAGAGCGGAACAGATATATCACGCTTACAAACCATTTGGCCTGAAATCGGTGAATTCGATACCAAGACACGGGAAAAACTCGAGACGGAGGCACGGTATTCCGTCTATCTCGATCGCCAGAAAGTCGACATCTCATTGCTGCGGCGTGAGGAGCAAAGAATGATTCCCGACGATCTCGATTATTCCGATTTTTCCGGTCTTTCCAACGAGTTGCGCCAAAAATTATCCGCTTCCAAACCGAGATCGATTGCCGAAGCGAACAGGGTGGATGGCATGACGCCGGCGGCGCTTGCCCTTATACTGGGGCATCTGAGGACGAGGGAAGGCGCGTTGTCGCGAAAAGCTTCTTGACCGACAGCAGATTGCAGCAATTGGAGGCGGTCGCCGGGGCCGTTTCACGTGAAACATTTGAAGCCTTGCTGGGGTTCGAGGCGATTTTCCTGAAATGGGCGACGCAGATTAATCTGACTTCGCCGTCTCAACTGCCGAAGCTGTGGGATCGCCACATTCTTGATAGCGCTCAACTTTTACGGTTGGCTCCGGCTGCTCGCCAATGGGTCGATTTCGGCTCCGGCGGTGGATTTCCAGGCGCCATCCTTGCTATTCTCCTCAGTGACAGACCGGGATCGCGTGTCCGCCTTGTAGAAAGCAACCGAAAAAAAGCGGCTTTTCTGCAATCCGCCCTCGCGCACGTCGAAATTGCGGAAATCCTGCCCCGCCGAATAGAAGATGCCGTCGACGCGATCGGAACGGCCGAAATTATAACGGCGCGGGCGCTCGCGCCCCTACCGCAATTGCTGCAATGGTCGGAACCATGGCTGACGAGAGGTTCCCGCGCACTTTTTATGAAGGGCCGTGAATTCGGTGTAGAAGTGCAGGAAAGCCGTGACCGTTGGGATTTCGATCTGGTAGAACACCGAAGCAGGACGAATCCTGAGGGGATCGTTCTCGAAATCAGCAATTTGCGGCCCAAAGCGGCCGGAAAGGCATCGAAGAAGGTTCATTCGGCGCGCCCATGAAGTCCTATCCTCGTGTCATTACCGTCGCCAACCAGAAAGGCGGCGTGGGAAAAACAACCACGGCGATCAATCTTGCCACCGCGCTTGCCGCGATTGGCGAATCAGTTCTGATCGTTGACCTCGACCCACAGGGCAATGCCAGCACCGGCCTAGGCATCGATCGCCATAACCGGACGCTGTCGTCTTACGACATGCTGACGGGCAATGCCACGCTCGGCGCCGCTGCGATCGAAACAGCCGTTCCCGGCCTGTCGATCGTTCCTTCCACGCTTGATCTGCTTGGCGTCGAAATGGAGATCGCCGCGGCGCCTGACCGCGTAACCCGGTTGAAATCGGCGCTCGAAGCCCATCGTGCGGAAGAGAACCGCTTTTCTTACGTGCTTATCGACTGCCCCCCTTCCCTCAATCTTCTCACGTTGAATTCCATGGCGGCCGCTGATTCCGTCCTGGTGCCGCTTCAATGCGAATTCTTTGCGCTCGAGGGATTAAGCCAGTTGCTCCAAACGGTCGATCAGGTCCGCCGGACGATCAATCCCGACCTGTCGATCCAGGGCATCGTGTTGACCATGTTCGATGGCCGCAACAATCTCGCGAATCAGGTGGTGGATGACGTGCGCGCCCATATGGGCGACAAGGTCTATGAGACGGTCATTCCGCGCAATGTCAGGGTCTCGGAGGCGCCTTCGCATGGAAAGCCGGCGATTCTTTATGATTTGAAATGCGCCGGCAGCCAGGCCTATCTCCAGCTGGCTTCGGAAGTGATCCGCCGCGAGCGCCGGCTTCGGGCCGCATGATCGAATTGGAGTGATGCGCGATGAACGATGATCTGTCCCGCAGGAGACTCGGCCGCGGTCTTGCGGCGTTGATCGGGGAGATCGACAAGCCGACCGAGCCGGCGGCGAAGCCGGTCGCCGCCGATCGAAACCTGCCGATCGAACTGATGAGCCCCAATCCGCGCAATCCGCGCCGCCACTTCGCAGAAGGGGAATTGGACGATCTTTCCCAATCCATTCGCGAACATGGGGTCGTGCAGCCGGTCGTCGTCAGGCCGATTCAGGATGGCAGCCGATATGAGATCATCGCCGGCGAAAGGCGCTGGCGCGCCGCGCAGAAGGCCGGTCTTACCGAAGTTCCCGTGATCGTCCGCGATGTCAGCGATCGCGTGGCGCTTGAACTCGCGATCGTAGAGAATGTGCAAAGGGCCGATCTCAACCCTCTCGAGGAAGCGCTCGGCTACCAGCAATTGGTCGACGAGCATGGTTACAGCCAGGCTGATCTGGGGCAGGTGATCGGCAAAAGCCGCAGCCATGTCGCCAACACGCTCCGACTGCTCAAGCTGCCGGAAAGCGTCAAAGCGATGGTGGTCGATGGCGCGTTGTCCGCTGGACACGCGCGAACGCTCATCACAGCCGACGATCCGGAGAAACTCGCGCGGCGTATCGTGGATGGCGGCCTGTCCGTGCGGCAGGCGGAAGCGCTTGCTCAGGAGCCGGAAAGCCAATCGGCAAAAAGGCGAGAGCCGGTCGAGAAGGACGCGGATACCGTCGCGCTGGAGAAGCTTCTGTCCGATTCCACGGGTTTCAAGGTTGCGATCGCGCACCACAGGAATGGCGGAGAGTTGCGCATCGCCTATCGTACGCTGGACCAACTGGACGAAATCTGCCGGCGGCTGAAACAATAGCCGGCTTATCAACTCCAGAGCCGACTAACGTTTGGAACGAGCGATCAAAACCGATAACAAGGCCTGGCGCGTAATAGAGGTTGCGAGAGCAGGCGTCTGACGGGATTGCAATATGGCCCGCTGAAGGAGGGCGAGCATGCGTTCCAACATGTCCGGAGCCCAGCTTTTCAGAACATTTTCGACGAGCGCACGGCGGCTGAAGAAGACCGGGGGCCGCGCGGAGGCGACAACCGCGGTTGCGGATTTCCCGTTCTTTTCCATCGCGCCTTTCATCATCTGCAAGGCCTGGAATTGCCGCATGCCGGCGTTCAGAAGGATGAAGGTCTGCGAACCGGCCGCGACATAGCGCGAGAAAGCCGTTTCGAACTGTCGCCGCTTTCCGCCAAGAACGGCGTCGATGACGTCGTCCGCCGACACGGCTCCGACATCGCCGATGACCGCCCTCACATCGTCAAGGTCGATCTGGCCCTTGTCGATGGCATAAAGAGCGAGCTTCGTGATCTCGCCGCGGCTGGCGAGCCTGTCTCCGCCTAAACTCGCCTTCAGCGCCTCGCGGGCATCGAGCGAAATCCTGAGGTTCTCGCGCCCCAATTCCTGATCAATCAACAGATCGATCGAGCGCATATCGTCGGCGTAACAGGGGAGCGCCATGGCGTTGCCGGTGCTCTCGACAGCGGCGCGAAGCGGGCTTCCCTTCTTGAGATCGCCGGCTTCAATGAGGATAAGCGTATCCTCGGCCGGGGATTGCATCAGCCGTTTCAGATCCTCGACGAGCGCCTTTTGCGCGCCGGCATTCCCAACCCAGATGAGGCGCCTGCCGGCGAACATGGGGACTGTCCGCGCTTCGCCCTCGAGCCTTCCCGGCGACTGGTCGAGTTCGGCTGCGTCGAGACGGATGACGGAAAACGGGTCGCCAAGCGGCAGCCCGGTCGCCTGCGCGAATTGCCGGGTCCGTTCCGAGACGAGACCTCGATCCGGGCCATAAATAAGGACGATCTGCCGTGACGGCTCGGGCCTCGCGAGCCATGCATCGACTTCGTGTGCCTTTTTCTGCGCCATTCCTAGAGCAGCGCCGGCGCGACCGTCGTCCAGAGCAGTTGTCTAATGAAATAGATGATCAGCAGCAGAATGATGGGGGAAATATCGATCCCGCCGAGATCGGGTATGAAGCGACGGATCGGCCGCAAGGCGGGTTCCGTGGCGCGGAAGAGGAAATCACCGATCATTCCGACGAACTGGTTGCGTGGATTGACGACGTTGAATGCATAGAGCCAGGAAAAGATCGCCGCCCCTATGATGATCAGCCAGTAAAGATAAAGCGCCAGGTCGATGGTTCGAATAAGAGCGAGCATTCACGCCTCCGGATAAACCCCGCGACATGTAAACATTGCGTCGGAGCCCGGCAAGCCCGTAGGCAGCGGAGCCTTGGAAAGGAGCCGGAGGCATAACGCGCACTGCTCTATCCAGCACCGCGCGGCCGGCTTTGCGCGGGCGTGCGTCGCGGATCAATGCCGGCGCGGATCTGCCGTTGCCGACCCGCCTCTCTCTGGCGGTGCATCCTGCGAAAAGAGATAGATGACGACCGCTGCCGCGAGTGTAAGGGCATAAAAGGCGAACAGAGCGGAATATGCCTGCGCCGGCTTGCCTGACGCCGTCGCCGCCGTCGCCACGGCGCCGGTCAGGAACTGCATTATTCCGACCGTTCCCATCGAGAAAAAGTTGAGAAGCGTAATGCCGCGGCCCATCAGATGCGGCGGCAGGTAGGCGCGCGCATGCGTCATGATCAGGGCATAGCTGGCGCCGAACAGGCCGACCAGAACGAGGGCGACTGTCACGCCGGGGATACCGTTTTGCGGGAACAGCGCCAGGAAAGCGACGACAAGGACAGATCCCGTGTTGCCGATGGCCACCACCCATTTGCGCGTGCCGAAGATGGTGTCGAGCGGACCGTAGACGAAGGACCCCGTCACCACCGCGATCGCCATAAACAACGTCACATGGCCGATCAGAAGCGAGTTAGCGCCGTAAACATCGGCGAGATAAGGCCCGGCCCAAAGGCCCAGTATACCGACCGATGGCGCGTAGTTCATGCCGATCAAAGGGAAAATCGGCCACAATTTCCTCAGCCTGAGGGCCTCGACGAAACCGTAGAAACCAACGCTCGCATGTGGATGCCTGTCGATTCGCGGATCCCGCACCAGCACCATCAGCGCGAGGCCGGTAAGCAGGGAGGCGGCAGCCAGCGCCAGCATCACGTTGCGCCATCCAAAGGCTTGCGCCGCCGCTGCGAGCGGCGATGTACCCGCCACATTGCCGGCGGAGCCGAAGGCGATCATCCACGAGGTCATGACGGCGAGCCGGGCCGGCGGATAGGAATGGGCGAATATGAACATGGCGGCCATCAGTACCGGCGCGCAACCGGCGCCCAGAAGCGCCATCGCCACGACGATCATCCATGGCGCGGTGGCAAGCGCGAAAACAAGCGCCCCGCCGCCGCCGCACAGCGCCAGAATGACCGCCACCGTGCGTTTCGGTCCGTATCTGTCCAGCCAAACACCGATCGGGAACTGGAGCAGCGCGAAAGCCGCGAACCAGGCGCCCGACGCCAAGGACAATTCCGCCTTGCTGGCGCCGAGTTCGAGTGTCAGCGCCGGGGTCAGAACCGCCATGAAGGAGCGATAGAATTGAGATAGAATGTAAGCCACGCCAAGGGCGGCAATTCCAGCCATGCGAAGACCCCACGCCCGGCGGAGGCCGGGACCGCTTGCGGATTTGGATTCGGTGCTGCCGATCGAAACCCGCTGCTTATCAGGTTTCGGGTGCGAAGCGAGTGGGAATCCGGCCTTGAACAAGCGAAAAGCAGCCGCTGGGGCAAAACATCCTGGTTGTTGGACGACCGGCCACGTCGTCGCCACCGCGCGGGGATCTCGCCGCCGCACTGAGCAAGGCGGTTTCCGCCGATATCGGTCAAGCCAAGGCAACCGCTTGACAGTCGCCTGGGTGCGCACGTAAATGCGGCTCCGACTGGTGGACGGGGCTGTAGCTCAGCTGGGAGAGCGCATCGTTCGCAATGATGAGGTCAGGGGTTCGATCCCCCTCAGCTCCACCAATTTCCTCCCGGACATCCGAACGAGGCATTTCGTACACCGAGTTCCTCCTGTTTCCGCGGCTTGTGATGGCGGCTCCTGTTTCGACAAAATGATTTGGCGCGGAAGCGGTCACTCGCGACGGAGCGCCGTCTGTGACACTGCCACGCGGGTCACTGGTTCTAGTCATGCCGGAAGCGAAACGGCTACACGTGACGGAGGCGGCCAGACAGGAAGGGTGGTTTGCCGCTTCATCCTCCAGTTCCGGACCATTCCTCGTGATCACGCAGAGTTTCGGCAGCGTCGTCTTCATTCTGGGGGCCGCCTTCTTCGCGGCGCTTGTTCGGGGCTTTGCGGGTTTCGGCGCGGCGCTCATCTTCATCCCCCTCGCCAGCGCGGCAATCGGTCCGAGGGAGGCTTCGCCGATCCTGCTGCTGGCCGATATGGTGCTGACCACCGCGATGCTTCCCAATGCCTGGCGGTTTGCGGATCGCAAGGAGGTCGGAACGATGGCCGCCGGCGCCATTGTCGGCGTTCCGGCCGGCGCGGCGATCCTGGCCTGGGCGCCCGCCACCGTTCTGCGCTGGGCGATCTGCGCTATCGTGCTCCTGCTTCTCGCCTTTCTGATCTCCGGCTGGCGCTATCATGGGCGCCCGCGGCCGAAATATACGGCAGGCGTCGGTCTGATCGCCGGCCTCTTCTCGGGCGCGGCGCAACTCGGAGGGCCGCCGGTTGCAGCTTACTGGCTGGGTGGAGGGCATGAAGGCAAGATCGTCCGATCGAACATCATCCTCTATTTCGCCATCTCGTCTGTTTTTTCATTCGTCAGTTACTTGATGGGAGGCCTGATCGGATGGGAGGTGCTTGCCATCGCGATCCTCGCCGCGCCCTGTTATGCGCTCGGTCTTGCAGCGGGAAGTCACCTTTTCGGCTTTGCCAGCGAAAAGATGTTCCGCACGATCTGCTTCGTTCTCATCGCTATTTCGGCCATTGCGGGCATGCCTCTCCTCGACGGGTTGTTCGGCTGAGGGTCATACTCCCCTTCAACGGCAGCTTGCGCTTTCCGCGGTTATCGGCGATGAAGAACCAACGCCAAATAATCATATCAATCGCAAATTGGCCGACCTGAGGTGAATGAGATGACGGACAATCCTCACCGGATCGCGCTCGTGGGCATCGGAAAAATCGCGCGGGACCAGCATATCCCCTCGATCGAAGGCGATCCCGATTTCGTCCTGGCCGCAACCGTCAGCCGCCATGGTACGGTGGATGGGATCGATGCGTACCATGATCTTTCCGGCCTTTTTTCCGCTAGGACGGATATCGATTCGGTTGCGCTTTGCATGCCGCCACAGGCACGTTTCGCCTACGCTGCGGAAGCGCTGGCCGCGCGCAAGCATGTGCTGCTCGAAAAGCCGCCGGGCGCGACATTGAGCGAAGTGCATGAACTGGAGCGGCTTGCGTTGGAAAAGGGCTGCACTCTCTTTGCCACCTGGCACTCCCGTTTTGCCGCCGCCGTGCCGAAGGCGCGCGAGTGGCTGGCCGGAAAGCGGATCCGGCGTGTGGCCGTCACATGGAAGGAAGATGTCAGGCGATGGCATCCTGGCCAGGAATGGATCTGGGATGCCGGCGGCCTCGGCGTCTTCGATCCAGGCATCAATGCGCTTTCGGTGCTGACGGCAATCTATCCCCGCTCCGTCCATCTTTCCTCGGCGACATTGGAGTTTCCGAAACGCCGGGACACGCCGATCGCCGCTTCGCTTGCATTCCGCGATCCGGAAGGGGCCGAAATCACCGCCGAGTTCGATTGGCGTCAGGAAGGACCGCAAACCTGGGACATCGCCATCGAGACCGAAAGCGGCAACATGATTTTGTCCCGTGGCGGCGCCGGGCTTGCGATCGACGGGAGAAGCGTGGTCGAGGAACCGAACCGCGAATACGCCGGCATCTATCGGCGCTTCGCGGAACTGATCGCCACCGCACAAAGCGATGTCGATCTTTCGCCGATGGTCCATGTCGCGGACGCGTTCACGATCGGACGTCGGGTCACGGTCGAGCCGTTCGCGTTCTGACAATGGATCCTGTGCTCCGCGCGTTCAGATGACTTTGCAGGCATCGGGCGCCCATCGGTCGGGCTCAATCGGGCGCCTCATCGGACTTTAGTCCCAGATCGCGTGCGCATTGGTCCAGAGCCGCAGAAAAGTGGGAACGCTTGGCGGACTCGGTGATTTTGCTGCACGAACGATCAATGCCGCTCAAGGGAGCGCATGCGAAAAGCAGCTCCAGTCAAGTTCGTAACCCGCACCGGCCGGCCATCTTGCCAGTTTCGGCATCTTCGCAGCCGGCGTCGTCCTTCGAACATGACGAGCTGTGGTGAGATCGGCGTAGCATCGTCCCTTCCTACGCCGATGCCCGCCGGACCCTGGTGTCTGGCGGGCCTTTTTTTGGACCGGACTGGGCCAAGAGCCTTTGGCTTGTTGTAGACTGTGAGCGAACCTTGCTGCGAAGAAGAGCCGTACGGCATGAGCGTTTCCCGGCGAACGATAATCGCGCGACTGCTCGGAGCAGCAGCGCTGGGAATCGCCGCCACAAACCCCTTAATCTTGGCCGGCACCGCAAATGCACAGGGCAACGGCAATGGCAATGGCAATGGTGGAGGAAATGGCAACGGGAATGGAGGGGGAGGCGGGAGCGGCAATGGCAATGGCGGAGGCAACGGCGGCGGAAATGGAAATGGCAACGGCGGCGGCAATAACGGTGGGAACGGCAATAACGGTAATGGCAAAGGTGGAAACGGCAAGGGCGGTGTATCCGCGTCACCGACGGGGTCCGGCTTGAATGCAACGCCGGCCAGTCCGACGAGCTATGCCAGGGTTGTCCATGCAAACGGGATGAGCGAGCGCGTCAGCGGTGGCCGCTACGAAATGCGCGACGCGCAAGGCCGCTTGATCGTTCGCCGCCGGGCGACGATCGGTGACGTTTCGCGGCTCAGATCCGCCCGCTGACTGTAAATATCGGTCTTCCCCGATACCCTTCACAATACCCGGTTTCGGGCTGATGAGGCGTGAAGCTTCATCGCGGCCTCGGTTCGATTGCTGGCACGCAATTTGGCGAGAATGGCTGTCATGTGATGCTTTATCGTCTTCTCGTGCAGGTCCAGCCTGATGGCGATCTCCTTGTTGCTGAGGCCTTCGGCGACCAGATCCAGAACCTCTCGCTCACGGCTGGTGAGGCTGTGGATGGGGTTCGTCATGACGAGAGAATGCTTACCCGACGAAAGGTGCGAGAGAAGGCGGGCCGACAGTGTGGGCGTGACGTAGGTTTCGCCATTCGCAACGGCGGCAAGTATCTCGGTCAGCGCGCGGGAGCCAACGCCTTTCAACACATAGCCGTTGACGCCGCTGTTCAGCGCAACCGCGACATCTTCCGCTGCCTCCGATACGGTCAGTATGACGATGCGCATATCGGGATCGCTGGCCCTGATCGGAGCGATCGCGCTTAGCCCCTCACCGGGCATGGACAGGTCGATCAGAAGAATGTCCGGCCGCGCTTCTGCCGCGATCCGGATTGCATCCGCACTGGAGCCGCCTTCTCCCACGACCGTGAACCGGCCAGTTTCCGCCAGACTGCGGATTACGCCCTCCCTGAAGAGTGGGTGGTCATCAATCACAGCGATCCTCACCGTGGAACTCATGATTCATGGATCTCCTCGACGTCGAGCGTCATCGCCAATTTCGTCCCGAGACGCGAGGTGGCCAACTCGAACGATCCGCCAAGGCTTTCGACCCGCTCGCGCATACCGGCTATGCCGATACTGCCGGCCTTCATCCTGTCGGGATCGAATCCAGGTCCGTCATCGGACACTGCGATGCGGAGTTTCGCTCCGAAGCGCTCTATGGCGACCGACTGATTGGCTTCCCGGCAATGACGGTAGCCATTGTTGAGGGCCTCCTGCAGAAAGCGATAGACGCAGATCCGCTGCGGCAGCGGCATGGATATATCCATATCCATATCTTCCATATGGCGCGCCACTCGGGAGCCGGTCCGTTGCTCATATGCGTCAATGGCGTGGCACACCACGCCTTCGAAGCCCGAGGTTTCGATATGCGGCAGGACGAGACCATGACAGAGCGTTCGTATTTCCTGCAGCGCCTCGCCGAGGGACGTCCGGATCTGCTCGACTTCGCTTTCGCGGGCTTCGCGCGCCGCGCCGCCGGCGAGCAGCGCCTCGCTGTCGAGACGGAGAGAGGCAAGCGCGATCAACTGGGCCGGACCGTCATGAAGGTCGGCGCCCAGCCGTCGCAAATAGCTTTCGTTCAGGGATGTGACCCGCTGGCTCGCCCGCCGCACCCGGGCATGGAGCGCGCGGTTCTGGTCGAGAAGGTCGGTCAATTCCGAAACGCGAGCGGTGAGGTCGCTTGCCTGCCGGTCGATCGTACGGCTGCCGCGCAGGACGATGGCGCTGAGAAGCAGGAAGAAAAACGCCGTCACCGCCGCGACTGCGAGCCAGCTCTTCATGCGCGCACCCGCGAGCGCTGCCTGAAGATCGTCCGCCCTTTCGTAGAACTCCAACACCGCCACGACCTTGCCCGACCAGGGCTGCAGAATCGGATTGTAGATTTCGAGCAGCGGTCCGGTAGGCGGCTTGGCATTCTGGTCGAGCACATCATAGTGATCGTAGTTCGCGACCATTTGTCCGGCAAAAGCGTGCGCGAGATCGGGCGTGATTTCGAAGCGGCGGCCGATCAACGAATTCTCCTTGGCATAGAGGATCCTGCCGTCGCGCGCCCAGAGCCGCATTTCCTCCAGCCGACGGCCCAGCGCGCCCTGGCCGAGCGTTTCATCGAGGGCGCGCCGCACGATGTCGTCCAACATGGTACTTTTCTGCATGTCGGGAAGCAGCGGAGCGACGACGCTGTCGACATAGAGAGCCGTCGTAGCCGCGGCACTACGGGTGACGGCGCGCTCGATCAAACTCGTCACCAGCACGCTGACGAGAAGCATGGCGAACAGCGCAACAAGACCGCCCGTAACCAAAAACTGAGAAGCAAGGGACGACCCGCGCCAGGGTCGCGTAATCCAGGCCCAGAAGCCAGTGTGGATCCGGGGCATGCCTGATCGTCCTACGGCATCGGCATCGTCTAAGGCCGGTTCGACCGCCACGTCTCGCCTTTCCACCCGGAGGATGCGGCCACGCCCCTCCGAGGCCGTGCTGTCCGAAGATTTGTCTTTAAACGGCCGGTGATCCAGTACGTTCCGGGTAGCGCGGAGGTCACCGGTATGACCTTTCAAGGCAGGCAGCCTGCGACGCTTCCCCTACTCTCAACGAGGAGCGACCGCATCAAGCTTCAATCGTGGCGGCACGGCATTATCTGCCCTTTGCAGGCGTGGAAGGGCGCAGCGCCGGTTCAGGGCGAAAGATGCGTCCTGATCGTGGCCATGACCGGCTGCGTGTCGCGCGCGACGATCGACCAGCCCTGTTCGATGACGGTCATCATCGCATCCGCCGCGGCTTGCGCATCACGGGCTTTAATCGCCTCGGCTATCGCCATGTGCTGGCGATAGCTGCGGTTCAGCTCCTCGATGCTGTCGCTCGGCGCGCTGAGCCGGAAGGAAGCCGCGAGCGCCGCGCCGATGAGCGCGCCGATCGAGCGCATCATCGGATTGCCCGACGCCTCGATCACCGTGAGATGGAAGGCGAGGTCGGCGTCGGTGAAATGTTGCCGGTCGAGCCCGGCATTCAGCATCCGTTCCGCCGTCCTGTAAAGCTGCATGACGTGATCCTCGTCGCGTCGAAGCGCGGCAAGCGCCGCCGCCGTCGGCTCGATCGACTGGCGCATTTCGAAGAGGCGGCCGATGAAACCCTTATCGACGCCGGTTTCGAGCTGCCAGCCGAGAAGGTCCTCGTCCAGGAGGTTCCAGGCGTCCCGTTCCCGTACCCAATAGCCGACCTTGGTGCGTGCGGCGACCATGCCCTTGGCCTCCAGCGTTTTCAGCACCTCCCGCAGCGCGGTGTTGGAGACGCCGAAACGCCGCATCAAGAGTTCCTTGCCGGGCAGCGTCTGGCCGACGGGGAATTCACCAGCGACGATACCGAGGCCGATGCCGCGCAGCACGGTCTGAAAGGCGCCCTTGGTAGGCGAGCGCCGATGCGCGCCAAGCAGCCCGAAGCCCTGATGGGACCTTATGGTCCTATCCGCCGACCGCTCTTTCTGGAGGTCTTCCCCTTTTTTCATGACCACCGTTCATCACACAGTTGCCGCCTTGTCCACCGCGGCGAGCGCCTTTTGCGACCGAAGTGCCGCGCGCCGCGATCTGTAGTTCACCAATTGCTGGTCCGCCAGCACGCCGAGAAGGATGACGGCGCCCATGACAGCGAAATTGAGCGAGCTTGGAATGCCGAGCAAATTGACGAGATTCTGCAGGACCTGAAGCAGGATCGTGCCCAGCACGATGCCGAAGACCGAACCTTCGCCGCCCCTCAGCGAACAGCCGCCGAGCACGGCCGCGGCGATGGCGTAAAGTTCGTAGAAGGTGCCGTGCGATGCGGGCGAGATGGAGCGTGTGTACATGGCGAAATAGATCGCCGACAGGCCGGAGAGGGCGCCAAGGATGATATAAGTGGCGGCGATCACCCATTGGCTCCTGATGCCGGAATAAAGTGCCGCTTCCTCGTTGCGGCCGACGGCGAAGAGATGCCGGCCGAAGACCGAACGATGGAGCACGATGCCCATCACGATGGAGATCAGGACGAAGACGACGAAGGTCAACGGGATGCCGTGGACGCGGCCCGTCGTCAGCCATTCGAGGCTCGGGAAGCTCTGCCCGAAGGCGAAACCGGCGGTGCCGTCATCCGTGTACCAACGGGCGATGCCCCGATAGAGCAGCAGGCCGCAAAGGGTCACGATGAAGGGCTGCATGCGCATCTTCGTGATCAAAAAACCCTGGATCGCGCCGAGTGCGGTTCCAGCCAGCACGATCAGCAGTACCGCCGCCACCCAGTTCATCTGATAGGTGGTCAGAAGATCGATGAAGACGACGCCCAGCAGCGCGAGCATCGATCCGATCGACAGGTCGATGCCGCCGGTGATGATGACAAAACCCTCGCCGATCGAGAAAATGCCGAAGAGCCCGACGAGATTTGCGGTGTTCGAGAGGTTGATCGGGGAGATGAATCGCGGATTAAGGAAGGCAACGATGGCGGAGACAATCACGACAAGGATCAGAAGGCCCAGATCTTTTTTCAGCATGCTCTTTCCCCGATTGGCTCACTCCGCCGATGGCCGACGGCGAGTTGCATGACCGCTTCTTCGCTGAACCGGTCGCGCGAAAGCTCGCCCGCGATCGCGCCCTCATGCATGACGACCATCCGGTCGCTCACCCCGACCACCTCTTCCATGTCGCTCGAAATCATCAGCACGCCGACGCCGCTGTCCGCAAGGCCGCGCATGAGTGCGTAAATCTCGCTTTTCGATCCGACATCGATGCCGCGCGTCGGTTCGTCGAAAATCAGGATCTTCGGCTCCATCGACAACCATTTCGCCAGAACGACCTTTTGCTGGTTGCCGCCCGATAGGCTGCCGGCAATGATCGAGGCATTCGGCGCCTTGATGCGAAGTGCGCGTATCTGGCGTTCGGCATTCTGTTCCTCCAGCGCCGAACTGACGAGGCCCGAGCGGACGAATGCCCGGATATTCGCCAGCGAAATATTCTGGGCGATCGAATCCTCGAGGATCAGGGCCGACTGTTT
The DNA here is from genome assembly GCA_035547755.1 of Rhizobiaceae bacterium. Classification (GTDB taxonomy): domain Bacteria; phylum Pseudomonadota; class Alphaproteobacteria; order Rhizobiales; family Rhizobiaceae; genus Mesorhizobium_L. The sequence goes on along the minus strand of DASZUG010000090.1, from coordinate 92,857 downwards.
CCGGTCTTCCGGGATAAGATAAATACCGCGCGCGATCGCGTCGGAAGGCGAATACACTTCGGCTGCTTCCCCGTTAACGCGTATTTCGCCCGCGAGCGGCCGGTCGATGCCGAAGACCGCGCGCGCCAGTTCCGTCCGGCCGGCGCCGATGAGGCCGGCAAGCCCCAGAATCTCGCCACGGCGGAGTGTCAGATCGATGGAGGAATCCGGAAAGGCCGGCGTCCGAAAACCTTTGAGTTCGAGCACGGCATCCGCCGGAGGCGCGGCTGGCGGCGTGTAAAGCGACTTCAGGTCGCGTCCGATCATAAGCCGGATCATCGCGTCATGCGTGATCTCGTGCCTTGCGAGGCGGCCTGCGATGCGGCCGTCACGAAGCGCGACAACCCGGTCCGCGCATTCCGTGACTTCATGCAGCCTGTGCGAGATGAAGATGATCGCAACGCCGTTCCGCTTCAGATCGGCAATCACCGCCAGCAGGCGTCGCGTTTCCGAAATGGTCAGGCTGGATGTCGGTTCGTCCATGATGACGACTCGTGCGTCAAGCGACAGCGCCTTGGTGATTTCCAGGAGCTGACGCTGCGCCAGCGACAGGTCGGCGACAAGTGTCTGCGGCTCGAAATCGACATCCAGCCGTTTCAGTAGAGGCCGGACGGTATCATGGAGGCGTTTGCGGTCGATGAGGGGCAGCGGCCATCCCTTCCGGGGCTCGCGCCCGATGAAGACGTTCGCCGCCGCATCGAGATTGTCGAACAGGTTCAGTTCCTGATGGACAAAGGCGATGCCGGCGCCAATCGCGGCCTCGACCGTCAAGGCCGGACGGTCCACGCCATCGATGCGTATTGAGCCGGAGGTCGGCGCGATCACGCCCCCCAGGATCTTCATCAAGGTTGATTTGCCCGCGCCGTTTTCTCCAATGAGGCCGATCACCTCTCCCGGGCTGACTGACAGGCCGACATCCGCCAAGGCCTGCACGCCCGGAAACGTCTTGCTGATCGCCTTGAGCTCTAGGAACGGTTCCACCTATCCCGCATCCTTCATGAAGGGCGATGCGCCCGGAACGCACCTCGCCGATCGATGCCGGCGTCACCTCTCGCCACCGGCATCATTTCAGGGCCGCAACCGTTTCCCGGAATCCTCCTCGGCCGAGCAGTCGGGGAAATTCCGGGGTCGGATGTCGCCAGCCGCTCAGCTCACCCCTTGCCCTGAAGCTTCGCCAGCTCCTTGGCGTATTCGTCCACATTGGACTTGTCGACGACTTTCGTCGGGATGATGATCAGGCCGTCCTTGGGGATGAAGGATTTGTCGCCACTCAGGATCTTGGCCATGTCCTTCATGCCTTCATAACCCCAGAGATAGGGCTGCTGCACCACGGTGCCCGCGACGGTGCCTTCCTTGATGCCGCCGAGCGTGATCGGATCGTCGTCAAAGCCGGTAACGGTAATCTTCCCGAGCTGCCCCCCTTCCTTGAGCGCCTGGTAGATTTGCGGGATGTTGTAGGAATAAATGCCGAGCATGCAATTCACTTCGGGATGTGCGGTCAGCGTATCCTCGACATTGCGCTTGGCGCGCGCCATGTCGATATCGTCGGCCCGCACGTCCACGATCTCGATTTTCGTGCCTTGGATGACGTCCTTGATGCCCTGGATACGCTCGCGCGCATTGTCGGCGCCGGGCAGGCCGACGAAGGCCATGCATTTGCCGCCATTCGGCAGGGCCTTCTTGAGGATTTCGCCGACTTGCTTGCCGGCGGCGACGTTACTCGAACCGATATAGGCGACCCGACCGCTCTTCGCTGCATCGCTGTCAGTGGTCAGGAGCAGGGTTTGCTTGGCGATCTTGGCGAGCGCGTCGGTTTCGGTCTTCGGATCGACGGCGCTGACCATGATGCCGGAAACGCCGGCGGCAACGAGGTCGTCCATCAGCCGCTCCTGAATGGCGGCCGAAGATTGCGACGGATATTTGAATTGCATGTCGTAGTTTGGCAGCTCCGAATTGGCTTTCTTGACGCCGGCCTCCGCGGCTTTCCAGAAATCGGAAGCGCCGTTTGCAACGAATACGAGCGTCTTCTTGTCGGCTGCGTGGGCCGTTGCGGCAGACAGCGCAAATGCCAGCGCCACGCCCGCCAGGGCGATATTTCTCATGATGATCCTCCTTTTACGCGCGGCCGATTGACCAGGCCGCACTCCTCCAGCGCGATGATCCGCAGAGGGTCCGATGCCGGCGGCGGAGATCGCGTCGCCACTTAAGCATGGGTCATTAATATGAGCAATGGCTATTTATATGATTAATAGGAATAACGGCAGGGGGCGGGAATGTCGGCTCAGCAAGCAACCGCCCGATCTCTTGAAGACTGCGCGTCCGCGTCCTGAAGCTGGCTATTTTGCCTCGTGCTTTCCGTCGCCATCGCTTTCGTGCTGGACTTGCTGTCTGAGAGCGATCCGCTCCCTCTGCTCGATGCCGATCAGTTCGGCGACGCGCCAGACGACATTATCCTCCAACTCATGCAGTTCTCCGTCGGCATAGACGATCTGCCACATGATCCTGATGAATTCGGCGCGCGCCGCATGGTCGAGATGCCGCTTGAGCACGCTCGTGAACGCGTAGAGGTCGATCGCTTCCTGATCGGCATCCTCGCCCGCCTGCATCAGCTCGTCCAGTTCCTGGCCTGCCATGTCATAGGTTTGCGAAAGGATTTCGCGCAGGCTTTCCGTTTCGTCGTCGCGGCGGACGCCATCGGCATCCATCACATGAAACATCAAGGCGGCGGCAGCTACTCGCGGATCGTCTGGTCCGAATTTCCCCATATCGGGACGCTGACCAGGAAGTTCACTCAGGAATGAAATGAGACGTTCGAACATCAACTCTCTGATCCTTCGCGGGCGCAATAGAGCGACCGCTGGTCGTGAATATTCTTAACGCTCCGGGCTCGGTCAAAACAACCGGAAGCGCCGCGATTGTCCTTCCGATCCAGCGTCTTCCTCCACACCGGGATCGTCCGGCGTCGGCGGTGTCGGCGCACCATTCTCGATCGCGTGATGCTGCCGCGCGGCTTCTTCCTCCGCCGTAGGAGCGACCAGAACCGGACCATCCGTCGTGGGCTTTCTGCCCCCTTTTTCGGTCGATCCCCCATTGACCGCCACCATGTCGGTCGATCCGTCGGTCGGGGACGGTTTTCCAGTGGGGCCGGTTTGAGATGAATCGTCCATCTGATCCGCGATGTCGGCCCTTTCCTCGTTGGCGGTATCGGGGCTGGTCAGCGTGGACGCCCTCTCGATCGCCGGAGGTGCTGGCTCTCTTTCCGAATCGATCAATTGTCCCATCCGCTCAACGGGTTGTTCCCATGCGAACGCATCCAGTGTGCCGGTAACGGGCGAAATCGGCAGCCAGCGATCGGAAACAATGCCATCTGCGGTCCAGGCCGGATCACGCGGCGCGCGCACGGCGCGCTGCAGCCAATGGCGGACGCGGCCCTGGTCGCCGGTTTCGGCCTCCTCGATATCCGCTCTCAGCAGATAAGCGCCTTCGCTCGCCCTGAGGCGGATCGCGGCCTCCGCTTCCTCGCGCGCAAGCTTGAATTCGCCGGCATCGAGGGCGGCGCGCGCCACGGCGAGCGCCGAATCGGCATTGTTGGTTCGCAGCTTCTCGAGCTTCTGCGCGCGCATCAGCCGGTCCTGGGTGGAATCGCCCGATCGCGCATTCACATAGGCCTCGGCTATCTCCGGATGCGGCTCCTTCCTCCATGCCGCCTCAAGAATCTTCGAGCCACGCCGCAAATCGTTCTGGCGAAAGAGGCTCCGCGCGGCGGTGACGGCGGCTGGAACGAGATCGGGCGCGAGGCGATTGGCTTCGAGCGCCGCGTTTTTCGCAGCGAGCGCGTCGCGGTCCAGTGTCTCGGTCGCCTTTGCGGTCAGGAGCACGGCCCGGCGCCTGTCCGCGTCGCCCTTCGCAATCTGGCCGGATGCGCGCTGCCGGTCGAGAAGTTTCAGGGCCTCGTCCCATTCGCCGGCTTCGGCCTTGTCTTCGAGCGCCGCGTTCGCGGCCCAGGTCAGCTGTGGTGCGTCGCGGCTCGCTTCTATGGCATAATGGCGCGCAACGTCCTTATGCCCAAGCCGCTGCGCTTCGAGATAAAGCCCGTGCAGGCCGAGCGGCCGCAATTCCGGATCGTCGAGCATGGCCTCGAATTTGCCGCGCGCTTTCTCATGATCGCCTTCCAGGAGAAGCGTCTGCACTTCGAGAAGGTGAAGGAGCGGCTCCTGATCCGCGCTGATCAGCTTGCCCGCCTGCTTGTTCATGCGCCGGGCGACGGCCGCGTCGCCGGCGCCCGCGGCGAGCATTCCCGTCGACAGGGCCTGATAGCCACGGTCGCGCCGACGGACGCGGAAATAACGCGACACCAGATAGGGGCTCATCCAGATGCTTTTCAGCAGCCACCAGAGGATCATCGCCGCCGCGACGACGGCCACGACGGCGACCGCCGCCACCATCAGCGTCACTTGATATTGATAGCCGTTGAAGGTGATGACCATATCGCCTGGCCTGTCGGCCAGCCAGGCAAAACCTAACCCCAGCGCGAAAACGACGATGATAAAAAAGAGAATGCGAAACATCGTCGCCGTCATCCCGTCTTCAAAGCGTTGGCGAGCGTCTTTTGGACGAGGTTTTCCGCCTGAAGACGGGTTTCAACCTTGGTGAAATAGGCGCTCGCCGCCGCCTGCACATCTTGCGGCAAGGTCTTGTACTCCTGCATGGCCTTGGCGAAATCGCCGGCCTTGATATCGACCTCGATGCGGGCGACCGTGGCGCCGACGCCGGTGCCCGAAACCTCGCCAACCGGCCGGACCTTGACCAGCGAGCGGGCGCTTTCCACGAGATCGTTCAATAGGCCGCTTGATTTCTGCGCCGGGCGGCCAGCCTCGACCATCGCGTCCGCTGCCGGTCCAATCCCGGCGACGATCTCCTCGCGGGTCGGAACGCCGGCGGACGCAAGCCTCCGCAGCGCGTCCAGTTCAGGCGAATGGGGCGCGAGAGAAGCATAGGTGTCGAGTTCGGAAACGAAGGGCGTTCCCCGATCGACTGCCGATTTCAGCGCCGACGCAGCAATCGCCAAGGCGATTTTCGGCTGTTCGGTATTTGCCGCGACCTTCTGCGACAGCGCCGCCAGCGACTGTTCGAGTTTCCCGATGCGCTCTGACTGGCTGGCGAGCGCCTGGCTGTTGGCTTGAGCGCTCTTCGCCTGACCGTTTACTTTTTGGTCAAGCGCGGTCAGCCCCGCCTCACCCGAAGCATTCGCCTTGACGGTATTTTCGATCTTGGAAAGCCTGTTTTCCAGGTCCTTCAACTGGGTGGCAACAGGCTGGCCGGCCCCGGCGCTATCCTTCGCCTGCGCAGCGCGGAGTTGGTCGAGCGCGTCAGCCTGCTGGCGTATCTTCTGGTTCACCTGATCAAGCCCTTGTTTCAGCGCGACGATTCCATTGTCCGGCGGAGTGTTCTTTACCGCTGCGAGATCCTGTTTCAGCGCCGCGAAATCGCTTTCCAGCGTCGCTATCTTCTGACCATTGGCGTCATTTCTGGCCAGGCCCGGAATGATGCCCGCCCATTGCAGGCCGCCGGCGACGAGGAGAGCGATGACGCCACCTGCAACGCCTGCCGCCAGCACGGACCCCGCGCTGTCCCGGCGGGAAGGAGCCGCGGGCTCGTTCGGCGTGACAGACGGTTCGTCGGTGGCGGGCGGCACGTTGCCGCCATGCGCGCCAGCCCGATCCGCGTTTTGTCCACCTGCCTGCATCCTGCTGGCTGTATCATGCTGTTCGCCAGCCATGGTCTCCCGGTTATCATCCACGCCGGGAGTCGCCGGTTCCGTTTCGGATATGGAGGACACGAATTCCGGCTTGTCAGCCTTCTCTTCGATACGCGTGATATCAGCCGCGCCGAGATCGATCGTCACCGGCTGCCTGTCACCTTTGGAATGCCGAGTTCTCGGCGCTTTTACCATTACCTGCTCCGGATTCTGCTGCGCGGATGGCGCTTTCGATGTGGCTCTAACACAAAACGCTGAGAAAAAGGGCAGCGCTGTGGCATCAAAGATTTGCCAGAAGCCCGAAAAGCGCCTTTTCCTCGGGCAGGGCGCAACTGACGGTGTTTTCCCTCCATTTTCCGGACAGAACCGCGGCAATTCTTGCGGAAAGACAAACGAAGCGCGCTCTGTCGAAAAGGGCGGGCTCCACCACGCCGCCGCCCAGCAAACGTTCGCAGGCTTCCGCCGCCCTTGCCGAGTAAAGCAGGACGGCGTCGAACGGTTCCCCGCCAAGGCTGTTTCTCAGAAGATCGGCATCGTAGGACAGGATTTGAGCGTCATATGTTTCGATCGTGCTTATTTCCGTGCCGTTCTTTTCGATCTCTGCCTCGAAAGCCGGCGTCCGCACGCGTCCGCAAAGATAGGCGAGACGCGCAAGCGTATGCCCTTGGCCGCCAATAAGCGCGGCGAGCGCTCCGGCATCTTCGTTGGAGCTGTGCACGGCGGTGAAGCCGTGTCGGCGGAAGGCCAGCGCGGTGCTTTCTCCGACCGCAAAGGCCGGGAGATGGCGCAAGGTAGCCAGAAGACCCGCCGGCGCGTGGCGGATGGCGTTTGCGCTGGTCGCCGCGACGCCATCGAAGGGGCCACTGAAAAGTTCTTCGCGCACAGGAAGCGGGACGATGCGGGTCAGAGGGAGAACGGTGACGGAATAGCCCCTTTCCGCAAGCTTTTCCGCCGTCCTCGACGCGGCCGGCTCGGGGCGCGTGACAAGAACGCGCGTCATTTCCACTGATTGAAGAATTGCGGTCCCGCCTTCGCACGGATCGCCGCGCCGGCGCGCCGGCCGATCTCTTCGGCTGCCGCAACCGGTCCCGAATCCTCGATCGTGTGACATTCGCTTCCATCCGGCAGGATGATCAGGCCGGAAAATTGCAGATGGCCGCCGAGCCTTCGCGCATGTCCGGCGATCGGCGTGCGGCAGGAGCCGTCGAGGGTCGCCAGGAAGGCCCGCTCGCAAAGCAAGGTCTGCATGGTCGGCATGTGATTGACGGGTTCGAGCAGTTCTCGGGTCGCGATATCATCGCTTCGCGCCTCGACGCAGATGGCGCCCTGTCCCGGCGCTGGCGGGAAGCGTTCAAGCGACATGAGTTCGGTGACGACGGATTGCAGGCCGAGCCTTTTCAGGCCGGCATGCGCCAGCAATGTCGCGTCGACCTGTCCGTCCGCCAGCTTTCCCAGTCTGGTCTGCACATTCCCGCGGAACGGTACGACCTGAAGGTCCGGCCTTGCCCGCCGCACGAGCGCCTGGCGGCGCAGCGACGCGGTGCCGACGACGGCGCCTCGCGGCAGGCCGGCAAGGGTCCGGGAAGTGCGACCGATAAAGGCATCGCGCGGATCCTCGCGCTCCAGAAAGGCGATGAGCGCCAGGCCTTCGGGGAGGAAGGACGGCATGTCCTTTGAGGAGTGGACGGCAAGATCGATCCGGCCGTCCAGCAACGCCTCCTCGATCTCCTTGGTGAAGAGGCCTTTTCCGCCGGCGTCGGTCAGCGGCCTGTCCTGGATCCTGTCGCCGCTGGTCGTTATGATTTCGATCGCGAAGCGGTCCTCGGCGAGGCCGTGCGCGGCCATCAGGCGGTCGCGGACCTCACGCGCCTGCGCCTGCGCCAGCGCGCTTCCCCTGGTGCCGATCCTGATCGTCGCTGTTTGCATGTCGTGCCGGCCATGATAACCCGTTGATGAAGCTCTTCCTAACGGGGAAGCGCTGTTCCGGCAATGTTGGACGGACGAACGGATTGACGCGCGTTCTTGGGATAGAGACGAGCTGCGACGAAACGGCGGCGGCGGTCGTGGCGCTTGCGGCGGACGGATCGGGCAAAATCCGTTCCTCGGTGGTGTTCAGCCAGATCGGCGACCATGCCGCCTTCGGCGGCGTCGTACCCGAGATCGCCGCCCGAGCCCATGTCGAGGCGCTGGACGGTGTAATCGAAGCGGCTTTGTTCGATGCCGGTGTCGAACTCGGCGAGATCGATGCGATCGCAGCGACCTCCGGGCCGGGACTGATTGGCGGGCTGATCGTCGGTCTGACGACGGCAAAGGCGCTTGCCGCCGTGTCTGGCAAGCCGCTTCTCGCGATCAACCATCTCGAAGGTCACGCGCTGACGGCGCGGCTGACGGACGGCCTTTCTTTTCCTTACCTCTTGCTTCTTGTTTCTGGCGGGCACACGCAAATCCTGCTGGTGCGCGGCGTCGGCGCCTATGAGCGCTGGGCGACGACGATCGACGATGCGCTGGGCGAGGCCTTCGACAAGACGGCCAAGCTTCTCGGCCTGCCCTATCCGGGCGGGCCAAGCGTCGAAAAAGAGGCGCGTGATGGAAATCCGCGCCGCTTCGATTTCCCGCGGCCGCTCAGAGGCGAAGCGCGGCCGGATATTTCCTTCTCAGGCCTCAAAACGGCGGTCAGACAGGCGGCCACCGGCATCCAGCCGCTGACCGCGGCGGACATCGCCGATATCTGCGCCTCGTTCCAGCAGGCGGTCGTGGAGACGCTGGAAGAACGGGTCGGGCGCAGCCTTCTCCGGTTCAAGGGCTCGTTTCCGGAGCTTGCCAGCCCCTCGCTCGTCGTCGCCGGCGGTGTCGCCGCGAACACCTCGATTCGCACGAAACTGGAAGAACTTTGCCGGCAAATAGGCTTCGATTTCGTCGCGCCACCGCTCAATCTATGCACCGACAATGCCGCGATGATTGCCTGGGCCGGCCTTGAACGTCTCAGGGCGGGCGAGACCGCACTGGAAGACGGTATGAAGGCCGTGCCGCGCTCGCGTTGGCCGCTCGACCACACGGCCGCTCCCCTAATTGGTGCAGGTAAGAGAGGCGCCAAGGCATGAGCGATCGGAAGAAGGTCGCGGTGATCGGCGGCGGCGCCTGGGGAACGGCGCTGGCGCTGACCATGATCGCCGCAGGGCGCGACGCGGTTCTGTGGGCGCGGGAGCAGGCGACGGTCGAGGCGATTAATCGGAAGCGGGAAAATCCGCGCTACCTGCCAGGCATCGTGCTCGACAAGCGGCTGAAGGCGACGAATGATCTTGATGCCGCCCTGAAACGCGCGTCGCTTGTCCTCGTCGTGACGCCGGCACAGACCTTGCGTAATGTGTTCTCGATGCTTTCGGAGCGGATTGCGCCCGGCGTTCCAACCATCATCTGCGCCAAGGGCATCGAGGCGTCGAGTGGGCTCTTGCCTTCGGCGATCGCGGCGGAATTCCTGCCCGGGCACCTGATCGGTGCGCTTTCGGGGCCGAGTTTCGCCCGCGATGTGGCGCAAGGTCTGCCGACGGCGGTGACGGTCGCGGCCGACGATGTAACTGCCGCAAGGGAACTCGCCGCCTTCCTCTCGGCCCCGCATTTCCGCTGCTATTCGAGTGGCGACCTTGTCGGCGTGGAGCTTGGCGGCGCGCTCAAGAACGTGATGGGGATCGCGGCGGGCGCCGTCTCCGGCGCCGGTCTTGGCGCAAGCGCGCTGGCCGCCATGGTGACGCGTGGCTTCGTCGAGTTGAGGCGTGTCGGCGCTGCGCTCGGTGGCAGGCCGGAAACGCTGATGGGGCTTTCTGGTCTCGGCGATCTCATCCTGACATGCGGGTCGGAGCAATCGCGCAATTTTCGGCACGGCCAAACGCTCGGGCGTGGCGAGAGCACCGAGGGTTTGCCCCTTGCAGAAGGCGTCGCGACGGCGGCAATTGCCGCGAAGATCGCTGCCGAACGCGGCATCGAAGCGCCGATCATTTTCGCCGTCTCAGCCCTTCTCGACGGGCGATTGAAAGTCAGTGAGGCTGTCGCCGGATTGCTTGCAAGGCCCTTGAAAAGCGAGGACGCCTGACGCACAGCTTCAATGGGATTACCACCGTAAGGACGCCAGCATGCTTTTCGCCATTCTTTGCCAGGACAAGCCCGACCATCTCCAGCTTCGCCAGGAGACGCGGCCAGCGCACCTGGCCTATCTGAACGACCTCAACGCCAAAGGCCTTCTCAAATTCGCCGGGCCTTTTCTCGGCAATGACGGCAACTCCAATGGCAGCCTCGTCGTGATCGAAGCGGAAAACAGGGCAAAAGCCCGGGAGATCGCTGCAGGCGATCCTTACGCAAAGGCCGGTCTCTTCGCAGATGTCGAGATCCGTGCCTGGAACTGGGCCGTCAACAACCCTGCCGCCTGATCGGGGAGAACGCATGTGAGCTACTGGTTGTTCAAATCCGAGCCCGATTCCTGGTCGTGGGAAAAGCAAAAGGCAAAAGGCAAGGCCGGGCAGGAATGGGACGGGGTCCGCAACTATCAGGCGCGGAACAATATGCGCGCCATGAAGGTCGGCGATCTCGGTTTCTTCTACCATTCCAATCAGGGCATGGCTGTCGTCGGCCTCGTCGAGGTTTCAGCTACGGCGCATCATGATTCCACCACGGATGACCCGCGCTGGGAATGCGTCGATATCCGCGCGGTGCGCGACGTACCAAAGCCGGTGACGCTTGAAGCGGCAAAGGCCAATCCGAAGCTTGCAAAAATGGTGCTGGTCAACAATTCCCGTCTTTCCGTCCAGCTCGTTACGGAGGCGGAATGGAAGGAAATCTGCCGCATGGGCGAGGTCGATCCGGTTCCATAATGGTTTTGGCGCCTTGAGGAAGGCCGAGCGGCTCGTTCTGGTCCGATGGAAGCGAGCCATTCCGCAGAAGGCGCCGGGCATGCCAAGCTTTGGATCGACATAGTTCCTGCTCCGGTGATGACGCAACGGCATTGATGCTTTTCGCCGCGGCACAATCGTGTACGATTTCTCTATGAAGGATGGCGTTCCGCTTTCGTCCGGGATATCGAAGGGACTAAAATGTTCAACCTGCGCGTGCTTTTCGATGCGCGAGGAATGTAAATGAACTGGTGGGATTTCGGATGGGGGCTGGCCGTTCTCGGCTGTGCTTATCTCGTGTTGCCGCGGAGGCTCAGACAGGTTCGGGAGGCCCTCGAGCGCCTCGTCGGGCTGAACAGCTAGCGGCCCGTTGCTTTTAATTGCAGCCTTCGAAAGCGTCGAAAGCCCGCCTGTATCTGTCGAGATTGAGCGCCGTATAGGCCGGATAATCGAAGGCGATCGTGGACGTGAGTTCCGAGACCATGCTCCACAACGTCTCGCGCAGGAGCGATGCGCATTTCATCGCGCCATAGCTTTGCAGCAGCGCCGCGTCGGGCTCCGCCCCGAAATAGGTTCGCAGCATCAGGCGCTCGGCTTCCAGCGGCAGGCTGCAATTGGTCGCGAGGCCGCCGAGATCGAAGAGCGGCGAGTTAAAGCCGCCATATTCCCAATCGACCAGCCAAAGGCGCTCGCTTCCGCGCAGGATATTGGCCGGCAAGAGATCATTGTGTCCGACGACGAGGTCGACCTTGCCGACGGCCCGTTCCAGGTTTGCGGCTTCCAGCATCAGCCGGGGGAGTTCGGCGCAATGCGGCGAGCTCCGTTCGGAGAGGAAAGCCGCATAGTCGCGCAGCACATGGAAGACCCAGAAGGCGTGAATCGGCCCCCGCACATGCGCGGTAATTTGCTCGTGCGCATCACGGATAAGCGCCGTGACCTTCAGCAGTGTGTCGACCTCGTGGAGATCGGCCTCGGTCAGCGGCGCCGCATCGACAAAGGCCAGCACGAGGATGCCCGGTTCGACGTGGTGGACCGCCGGCGAGATGCCGGCCTCGGCGGCGGCGCGGCTGATCGCGACCTCGTTCGACCGCGTGATGCCATGCTCGGCGATGTCGTGGCCGAACCGGACGACGAATTTGCGGCCCCGGTCCATTACGGTCAGGTTGATGTTGGTGATGCCGCCCGGAAGCGGTGCGATCTCGCGCGGATCCTTCCAGCAGGGCAACGCGCGGGCTTTCGCGATGGCCTCTTCGATCGCCGTCATCCAGTTTCTCCCTCGCGACAGCTCCCACACCCCACCCCAGTTTCGATCTGGTACGAAATTTCCGTTCTCCGGCGCAAGATCGTCATCTGTGATGGTCTTGCAGGCCTTTACCTTCACCGCCGCCCGCGCGATGTTGGCTTGCGCAGAAGGATCGAGGATCAGATGACCGATATTCCCTCATCAGCACAAGTGGTTATCGTTGGCGGGGGTATTATCGGCTGCTCGACCGCCTATCATCTTGCAAAGGCCGGCGTCGAGGTGGTGCTGGTGGAGCGCAAGAAGCTGACATCGGGATCGACCTTCCACGCCGCCGGCCTTGTCGGGCAATTGCGTTCCAATGCCAATGTGACGCAGCTTCTCGGCTATTCCATCGATCTCTACCGCGAGCTGGAAACGGAGACCGGACAGGCAACCGGCTGGAAGATGAATGGCGGCCTGCGGCTCGCCTGCAACGCGGAACGCTGGACGGAGGTACGCCGCCAGGCGACGACGGCCCGCAGCTTCGGCCTCGACATGCAGCTTCTGTCGCCGCGCGAGGCGCTCGATCTGTGGCCGATGATGACGATCGACGATCTCGTCGGGGCGGCCTTCCTGCCGACGGACGGCCAGGCCAATCCGTCCGATATCACGCAGGCGCTGGCCAAGGGTGCGCGGATGGCCGGCGCCCGGATCATCGAGGACACCAAGGTCCTCTCGGTCGTCATCGAGAATGGGGCGATCAGGGGCGTTGAGACGGACCACGGCCGCATCGCCTGTGAAAAGATCGTCGCCTGCTGCGGGCTGTGGACGCGGGCTTTCGCCAAACCCTATGACGTCAACGTGCCGCTGGTGCCGGTCAGGCACCAGTACATGGTGACGGAGCGGATCGAAGGCGTGGCGCCGAACCTGCCGACGCTCAGGGACCCGGACCGGCTGACCTATTACAAGGAGGAGGTCGGCGGTCTGGTCATGGGCGGCTATGAGCCGAACCCGGTGCTCTGGGCGGTAGACGGCATACCAAAAGGTTTCCATTACACGCTGCTCGAAAGCGATTTCGATCATTTCGAGCCGATCATGGAGCTTGCGCTCGGCCGCGTGCCGGCGCTCCAGACCGCCGGCGTCAAGGAACTGGTCAGCGGACCGGAAAGCTTCACGCCCGACGGCATGTTCATCTTGGGCGAGGCGCCGGAACAGCGCAATTTCTTCGTCGGCGCCGGCTTCAACGCCTTCGGTATCGCGTCCGGCGGCGGCGCAGGCATGGCGCTCGCCGAATGGGTCCGCAATGGCGAGCCGCCCTTCGATCTGTGGCCGGCCGATATCCGCCGCTTCGGGCGGCCGCATTTCGACGACGACTGGATCCGCAAGCGAACCTACGAAGCCTATGGCAAGCACTACACCATGGCATGGCCGTCGGAGGAGCACCATTCCGCCCGCCCCTGCCGCAGATCTCCGCTTTACGACACGCTTCTGGCCGAAGGCGCGGTCTTCGGCGAGAAACTCGGCTGGGAGCGGCCGAACTGGTTCGCGGACCGCGCCGCCGTCGAGGAGCAGAAGGACATCTATACGTTCGGACGGCCGAACTGGCACGAAGCGGTGGGACGCGAGCATCGGGCCTGCCGCGAGGCCGCAGTGCTCTTCGACCAGACCTCCTTTGCCAAGTTCATCCTCAAGGGCGCCGACGCCTGCGCCGCGCTCGGCTGGATCGCCGCCAACGACGTCGACAAGCCGGTCGGCAGCCTTGTCTACACGCAGATGCTGAACGACCGTGGCGGCATCGAGTGCGATTTGACAGTGGCGCGGACGAGGCCTGGCGAATATTACATCGTCACCGGCACCGGCTTCGCCACGCATGATTTCGACTGGATTTCCCGCAACATTCCGCGTGGCATGAGGGCCGAACTCGTCGACATCACCTCGTCCAATTCGGTTCTGTCGCTGATGGGCCCGAAATCCCGCGATATTCTGAGCGCCGTCACCTCGGCCGACCTTTTCAACGACGCCTTCCCGTTCGGAACCGCGAAAGTGATCGGCATTGCCGGCTGTCCGGTGACGGCGCTGCGCGTCACCTATGTCGGCGAACTGGGCTGGGAACTGCATGTACCCGTCGAATGCGCCACGAATGTCTATGCGGCGCTGCGCGAAGTCGGCGCCCGGCACGGCCTCGTCAATGCCGGCTATCGCGCCATCGAGACGCTGCGCCTCGAAAAAGGCTATCGCGCCTGGGGGGCGGATATCGGGCCGGACCACACGCCCGACGAAGCCGGCCTTGGCTGGGCGGTGAAGATGAAGAAGGACATCGCCTTCATGGGGCGCGCCGCCGTTGAGGCCCAGCGCAGGAACGGTGTCAAGAAGCGGATGGCGACCTTCGTGGCCGATCCGGACGTGATCCTGCTTGGCCGGGAAACGATCTACCGCAATGGCGAGCGGGTCGGCTGGCTGAGTTCCGCCGGCTTCGGCCATACGCTGCAAAAGTCGATCGGAATGGGCTATGTGCGCAATCCGGATGGGGTTTCGTCGGACTATGTCACTGAAGGCCGTTACGAACTGGAAGTCGCCACCGAGCGCGTGCCATGCAGCGTGACACTCGCTCCCCTCTACGACCCGAAGATGGAAAAGGTGAAGGCCTAGACCCTCCAGTTCGGCGACGTCGTTAGCCCGCGGTAAACGGCCGTCATCATCAAATTCTTCATAAAGACCTGCTACTGCCGGAATTTCGCAGAGATGACCGGCCGATCGGGCACTGTGAAGGAATTCGGGTGCGTAAACCAGGTGTTGTAATCGTGGGCGGTGCGCATGGCTCACTTGCCCTGGCTAGGAGCATCGGCGCGCTCGGCGTACCGGTTTGGCTGGTCAGCGACGACAGCGCGCTTCCTGGCTGGTCACGTCATGTACACGGCGCCCTGTCCTGGGCGGGAGCGGATGAGGACGGAGCGCTGGATTTTCTTCTGGACGCCGCATATCGGCATGGCCTGCAGGATCATCTGCTCGTTCCCGCCGGCGATGCCGAAGTTCGTCTCGTGTCGCAATCCCGCCGCGAACTGTCCGAGTTCTATCGCATCATGCTGCCGGAATGGGAGGCGTTGCGATGGGTTTGCGAAAAGCCTCTGCTTTACCAAAGAGCGAAGGAACTGGACATCGCTTTCCCGAGAACCTACAGGATCGCCTCTCTGGAGCGGGCGGCCGAGCTGAAATTGACTTTCCCGGTCATTCTCAAGCCCCACATGGGCGGCGGCGACACCCATTTCGTCAAGGCGAAGGTGATCCGCGCGGACGATCAGTCTTCCTTTCTTGCGGCCTATGGCGCAGCCGTCGCGGAGGTCGGTCCGGAGAATGTCGTCGTGCAGGAAATGATTCCCGGCGGTGGGGAAAGCCAGTTCTCCTACGCTGCCCTTTGGCACGAGGGTGCGCCCGTGGCGGAATTCACGGCGCGCCGGACGCGGCAATATCCCATCGATTTCGGCTATACCAGCACCTTCGTCGAAGTGATGGACGAACCGGAAGCCAAGGCGGGTGCGCGCCTGCTGCTCGCCTCGATCGCGCATAGCGGTCTTGTCGAGATCGAATTCAAGCGCGACAAGCGAGATGGTACGCTGAAACTGCTCGATGTGAATCCCCGTCCATGGTCATGGTTCGCGCTTTGCCGCGCCGCCGGCCTCGACCTCGGGGCGATGCTGTGGACGCTGGCGGCAGGCGGCAAGGTCCAGTCACAAAGTGCGCGGTCCAAGGCATCATGGATGTATCTCGCCCGGGATGCTACCGCCGCGGCCAAGCTCGTTCGCGACGGTCGGCTGAGCATTTCAGAGTATCTGCGCTCCTTCGCGACCGTGCGGTCATGGGCAACGTTTTCGATGCGCGATCCCGTGCCGGGACTGGTCGATCTGCCTCTCACAGCCTGGCGCGTTCTTACGAGACGCGTGTTCAAGATTGGCCGGGACCATCGGATCGGCGGGAGGTAGTTGGATATGATTGCCCTGAAGCCGACGATGAGACAGCTCAAATATGGCGGGATCCGCGCCGGCCTGGAAGCGATCGCACTTTCGCGCGCGCCGATGCTTTTCCCCGCCGCCGCTGGACGGGGCGTGATCTTCACGCTGCATCATGTTCTGCCGAAAAAAGGGCCGCCCCGGTTCGATCCTAATGCCATCCTGTCAGTGACGCCGGAATTCCTGGAAACCGCGATCCTGACGGCGCAGGAGCGCGGGATGACGCCGGTCCATCTCCATGATCTGCCGACTTTGCTGACCGATCCGTCGGACAAGCGGAAATTCGTCGTCTTCACGCTCGATGACGGCTATCGGAACAATGCGGAGTTCGCGGCGCCGGTTTTTCGCAAACACGGTGTCCCCTATACGATCTTCATCACCGCCGGCTTTGTCGAGAGGAGCCGCAGCATCTGGTGGGAGACAGCCGCGGCGTTGACTCGGAAGGCTTCCTCTTTCCGGTTCGATTTCGGTCATGGACCGGAACTTGTGAACGCCGCCACAACCGCCCAGAAATTCGCCGCGTTCGACCGACTGGCGTCATTTGTCGGAACAGTCGACGAAGACGAGGCGGTGCGGCGACTGGATGACGCAGCGGCATCTCATCAGATCGATCCGATGGCCATCGTCGACAATCTGATCATGAACGAACCCGAACTGCGCCAGCTTGCGAAAGATCCCCTGGTTCATCTCGGTGCGCATACGCTGACACATGTGAACCTCAAAAGAGTGAGCGCCGAAAGACTGCGCAAGGAAATCAAGGGTTCGACAGATGCGGTGGAAAAATATGTCGCCACTCGCCCCCTTTCGTTTTCGTATCCCTATGGCTGGTCATCGGCAGCAGGCGAGCGTGAGGCACAGGCCACGGCGGAAGCCGGATTTCTCGTCGCCGTCACCACGCAACCCGGCGTTCTTGGTCCATCCAGCATCGCGCAGCCGACTCTGCTCGCGCGGGTCTCGCTGAACGGGCTTTACCAAAAGAAGCGCTATGTCGAAGCGCTTCTGTCGGGACTGCCCTTCCGCTTCATGTAGGCGGCTTCCCCCTCGATAGCGTCTTACCTGAAAGCGATCAACACCACTCGCCTGTGGGTGCTGACTGGTTGCCGTCGCGAAGAGATCGCTGCATTGAGATGGGCGGAGGTCAACCTTACCGGGGCCTTTTCGAATTGGATGACTGCGAGACTGGCAAATCCACCTAGCCGCTGGCGCCGGCCATCGCAGAAATATTTCTCCCATTGGCGCGACGGCCCGCTGTGCGCGATCAACACGATGATGGCCAGGCAATGCTGCGCCCCGCCGGTGAGACGATCTTGATATGCCAGATTTATCGGGCCTCCAGCCTATCCAACACTCGATAATATTGACTGGCCGCAAAAACGCCGAGCTTGCGCAAGGAATGGAAGACGAAAGGATCAGGCGTCGCCACCAATAGGGGAAGCTCTCCGGGTTCCGCCCCGTTGACAAGTTGCGCCATAAGCTTGCCGGTGACCGTGCAGGCCGCAACGCCACGACCATTGAAACCGAGCGCCGCGTAAAGGCCGGGCGCCAATATGTGGGCATGCGGCAAGCCGTCTTTCGTAATGGCCACCCGCCCGCTCCAGACGAACTCGGTTTCCTCTCCGGCCGCCTGCGGAAAGATACGCGCAATCGCCGATCTGAGGGACGCGGCGTCTTCCATCCTTGGATTATCGTCGACGGGGCTGCGGCCGCCCATCAGCAGTCTTCCGTCGTGATCAAGGCGGAAATAGAGCAAGAGCCGGCGAGTATCCGCAACGCCTTGGCCGCCCGGCAGGATCGTCTCGCGAATGCTGGCGGGGAGCGGACGAGTGGCTATTTGGAAGCTTGTTACCGGGATGACAGTCCTGCGGAGTCCCGGCCAAAGATCGTCAGTATAAGCGTTGGTGGCCAGAACGACCTTTTGCGCCCGCAAACTGCCTTCGTCGAGGACCAGTTCCCATTTGCCGTTGTCCTGGCGCAACCGGCGCACCGCAGCGTCGGCATAGATCGTGGCCCCTTCCGATTGGGCAGCTGCCGCGAGTCCGCGCGCATAGGAAAGTGGCTGCAACACACCGCCGCGCGGATCGAACCAGCCGCCGCAATAGGCGCTGCGACTTGAGCCGACAAGGCGCGATATTTCCTCCTGGTCAAGCAACCGCGCATCGACGCCCCGCGCTTTCCATTGGTCGCATCGCGGCTTGACGAACTCGCGCATCGCCTTCGGCCCGTGCGCGCCCTGGATCCAACCGCTGCGCCGATCTTCGCAGTGGATTGAATATCGATCAATAAGTGAAAAGACGAGATCCCCGCCCGCGCCATATTCACGGGCCATGCCCGTACCGAGCGTAGCTCCCAGTTCAGCTTCCAGTTGGTCGGGATTATGTTTCAGCCCGGCGATGATCTGGCCGCCATTGCGCCCCGATGCGCCCCACCCCGGTTCATACGCCTCCAGCACCGCAACGGAGCGTCCGGCGCGCGCCAGATGAAGGGCCGTGCTCAATCCGGTGAAGCCGGCGCCTATGACGGCGACGTCGACACTACCGTCGTTGGTAAAATGCTCATAGGAAGGTCGTGGCACAGCTGTAGCAGCCCAGAGGCTGGCTGGAAGAGCATCCGGTTGCGGTTTCATGGTCCCTCAGAGCAGTTATCGGAAGGAGAGTGTCGTGGATGCCTCCCCGGAGAAATCCAGGGGAGGCTCACATATTGAGGCTACCGCAACATCAACTCGTTCCACTTTTCCGCGTAGTCGGTCATGTAGGTTCCGGCGTCGCGCTCATTGATGATCAACATCTCCTTGATGTTTTCCGGCGCCATGACGAGGATCTTCTTCGTCGCCTCGTCGGCGTTGGCTGCCACCGAACTCAGGATCGGGCCATAAGTCTTCAGCGTTAGGAGCTTGGCCTGCTGTTCGGGGGCGAGGGCGTAATCGATTGCTTCATGCGCCAGCTCGACATAGGGCGAGCCCTTCGGGATCACCCACCAGTTCGCCCAGGCGATACCGTCCTTGTAGGTATAACCCACCGGAGCCTTTTCCTCGACTGCGGCAAGGACGCGTCCGCTCCACGCCGAAGCCATCGCCAGTTCGCCAGAAGAAAGTAGCTGCGGCGGCTGGGCGCCGCTTCCCCACCACACCGTAACATGCGGCTTGAGCTCCTTGATCTTGCCGAGCGCCATTTTGGCCTTCTCGTCCGTGAACGGATAGATTTCTTCCTTCTTAAGGCCCGCTGCGAGGAGCGCCGCCTCATAATTGTAATAGAAGTATTTGTAGAGGCCGCGTGGCCCGGGAAAGCGTTTGACGTCCCAGAAGTCGGCCCAGGATTGCGGGCCGCCTCCCGGAAAAGCGCTCGTCGACCAGGCGATGATCGTCGCGCCGGTCGATGTGGCGATGCCGTTCGGCGCTATCCATTTCGGATCAAGCGCTTTGGCGTTCGGTATCTTCGACATGTCGAGCTTTTCGAGGAAATGGCCGTCAGCTCCTTGCCACACGGTCCGGCCGCCGACATCGACAAGGTCCCATTCCACCGAGCCTGCCTGGACCATTGCCTTTATCTTGGCGGTTTCGGTGGGCGAGGTATTGACGACCTTGATCCCCTTTAACTTGCCGAACGGATCGATAAACGCGTCCTCCTCGGCCTTAGACAGTGCGCCGCCCCACGACACGAAGGTAAACGGCCGATCGGCGGCATGCGCTCCTCTGGGCAGGCCGGTTGCGAGACTGGTCGCTCCGGCAGCCATGGAAAGCAGGAATGTGCGCCTATGCATTGGACTTTTTCTCCTTCTCCCTTGTTGAGCTTGTAACCACCCGGGCGCAGCCTGGCTTCCACGAAACATGGACCTTGGCTCCAAGCCCAAGTGACCTGCCGGCAACTTCCCTCGCTGTCATGGTTTGTCCGCTTTCGAGCAACAGCGTGAACTGATTGAGTTCGCCGAGATAGGCGATCTCGATGATTTCAGCGGAAATCCCATCGCACCCGCCACCTTCCATCTTTCCGGTGATCAGCAGATGCTCCGGCCGAACGAGCAGTTGTGCGTTGCCGCCGGCCTCGATGCCTGGACCCGCTTCGACCGTGAAGCTCTTCCGCAGCCCCTCTGACTCGACCAATGCCCGGGAGCCCGAAATAGATTTGACGATTACCGGAATGAGGTTCGATTCCCCGATAAATCCCGCAACGAACGAATTGACGGGGTTGTTGTAGAGGTCGTCGGCGCGGCCCAATTGCTGAATGCGCCCCTGGTCCAGCACCGCGATGCGGTCGGAGAGTACAAGAGCCTCTTCCTGATCATGCGTAACGTAGATGGTCGTGCGGCCATGCTTGAGATGCAGGCGACGCAATTCAAGCTGGACCTGACGACGCAGTTGCTTGTCGAGTGCGCTCAACGGCTCATCCATGAGGAGCAAATCAGGCTCGATCACGAGCGCGCGCGCCAACGCGACGCGCTGCTGCTGACCTCCGGAGAGTTGCTGTATCGAACGATCGGCAAAGCTGCCCAATTGCATCAGCGCGAGCATCTCGCCGACGCGCCGGGCGCTCTCTTCGCTCGGCACGCGCCGCACGGCAAGCCCATAGCCGATATTCTCGCTCACCGTCATATGCGGAAATAGGGCATAGTTCTGGAACACCATGCCGATATTGCGATGCCTGGCCGCCAGGCGCGTGACGTCGCGCTTGCCGATGCGGATCTCGCCCTCGTTCGGCTCGCTGTAACCGGCGATGAGATTGAGCAGCGTGGTCTTTCCCGAGCCAGAGGGACCCAGAAGCGTCAGGAATTCGCCGGCACGGACATCAAGGTCGGTTGGCTCAAGAGCCTTAAAGGATCCGTAGCGCTTCGAGACTCCGGCAATATGAAGGGACAAGCCCGAAGCTGTCATAGGCCGCCCTCCCGCGCCTTTGGCGTAATCGCCTGCGCACAGGCATAAAGCACGATCGCGATCAGGATCATCATGGTTGCTGCAACCGCCACAACCGGCGTGAACTCCAGGCGGATCGATTCCCAGATTTTTACCGGCAAGGTCTTGTTGCTGTAGGCGGCCATGAAAACCGCAATGACAACCTCATCGAATGACGTGACGAAGGAAAACACCGCGCCGCCGACGATTCCCGGGACGACGTGCGGCAGGGTTACTGTGCGGAAGATCGTCCATGGCCCGGCGCCCAGTCCTTCCGCCGCGCGGATCCAGTTCGGGTCGACCGCGCGCAGCGATATTCCGACATTGATCACGACAAAAGGCAGCGCCAGCAGCAGATGGCCCAGGCTCATTCCGATGATCGTGCCATTGAGCCCAACATCAAGCGCGCTTCGATAGAAGGCCACAGCCGTGACAATGACGGGGACGATCATCGGCGCAAGGAAAAGAGCGGCAAGACCGGCGCGGAGCCGGCCACCGACACGCCGAAGTCCGATTGCCGCCAGGGTTCCCAGAACGAGCGCCATGGCTGTGGCGAGAAGCGCCACCTCGATGCTGTGCAGCAGCGAACTGCGCCATTCGGTATCCGCGAAGAACCGGCCATACCAGACATCCGAATAGGCCTTCGGGGGCAGATAGATGAAACTCGAACGATTGAACGAGACGGGCACCACGGAAAGGATGGGAAGAACCAGGAAGGCGAGCACCAGACTGCAGGCGCCGTTCGCCGAAATCCGGAGCGGAAGGGGAAGTCTGCTCATCGCACGAAAACCCCTTTCTCGAGCGGCAACAGCCTGGCTGCGATCCCGATAATGATCAGCA
This sequence comes from Rhizobiaceae bacterium, assembly GCA_035547755.1. Lineage (GTDB taxonomy): Bacteria > Pseudomonadota > Alphaproteobacteria > Rhizobiales > Rhizobiaceae > Mesorhizobium_L. The sequence goes on along the minus strand of DASZUG010000090.1, from coordinate 71,232 downwards.
CCGCCGCCAGGAGCAGCATCGAAGCTGCGGCCGCCAAGGCCCAGGCCAGGCGATCGTTCACGAAGCTGGCGATCAGCATCGAAAGGTTGATGGCGTTCGAGCCGCCGAGCAGCGACGGCGTTATGAAAAAGCCCAGTGAAAGTAGAAAGACGAATATGGCTCCGCCGGCCAGTCCGGGCAGGCACAGGGGAAAATAGATACGCCTAAACGTATCGAATAACCCGGCGCCAAGGCCATCGCTCGCAAGTAGCAGGCGGCGGTCGACCCGCGCCATGGCGCTGTAAAGCGGGAGGATCATGTAAGGCAGGAGCACATGCACCATGCCGATCACGACGCCGGTATTGTTGAAAAGCAGGGCAAGTGGACGATCGATCAGATGGAGGCTCATCAGGAATCGGTTGATCGGGCCGTTGCGTTCGAGCAGCAGCATCCACGCGAAGGTCCTCACCAGGACCGATATCCAGAACGGGAAGAGCACGCCGTAGAGCGCAAGGCCGAACCAGATCCCCTTGAGCCGGCTCAGCCCGTAGGCAACCGGCCATGCCAAAATCGCGCAGATGGCCGTTACCACGATGGCGGTCAGGAGAGTGTTCAAGGCGACCCTGCGGTAGACAGCACTTCCGCCCAATGTGGCGAATGTAGCGAAGGGGCCCGCGGGATCGGTGAAGGCGAGCGAGAAAAAACGTGCAAGCGGCACGATGAACAACAGCACCAGCACGATCAGACCCGGCGCCAGCAGACAAACAGTCTCGATATGCGACCTTTTCGTCAATGCGCTGTTGTCCTCCCCGCGATGATACGTGTCATGCCGCGTTATGCGACTTCGGTGTAAAGGCCGAGGCCGCGTTTGCGGATCTGCCCGCCAATGACGGTGCGCTGGATTTCCGATGTGCCTTCCCAGATACGGTCGACGCGGATATCCCGGTAAAGCCGTTCAACGGGGTTTTCGCGCATGTAGCCGCGGCCGCCCAGTATCTGCAGCGCCTTGTCGATGACCCTGCCGGACACCTCCGAGCAATAGAGTTTCAGCGCGCTCGCATGGGCATGGACCTGCTTCCGGTCAACGCCGCTGTCGATTTCCCAGGCCACCCGGTAGAGCGCCGATTTAGCGGCAAAAATTTCGACCGCCATATCGGCGAGCATGAATTCGACGCCCTGGAAATCACGGATCGGGCGATCGAACTGGTGGCGGGAGGTGGCATGATCGTTGGCGATTTCGGCCGCCCGCGTCGCGGCTCCGATCGCGTGCGAGGCGATCTGCAAGCGCGCCTCGACGAACCAGTCCTTTGTCAACTCGAAACCCTGGCCGATCCCTCCCAGCATCTTGTCTTCGCCGACGAGGACATCGTCGAAGCGGAGTTCCGCATGGTCGAAAGCGAAATTGTGCATGAATTTCGGTGAGCGCTTGTGAACGAGGTTCGGCGCCGGCTTGTCGACGAGGAACAGCGTCGGCTTGTCGGGATCGCCGTCCACATGGGCATGGACGATGATGAAATCGCTGGCATTGTAGGAGGTGACGAACCATTTCTCGCCGGTGATGACCCATCCGCCTTCTCCCCGCCGTGCGCTTGTCTGGACGCGGCGCGGATCCGAGCCCGCTCCTTCTTCGGTGATCGCAAAGCAGCCGCGGCGATGCCCGTGACATGACGGAACGAGGTACTTCTCCTTCTGCGAGCGCGTGCCGAACCTCAGGCTGACCGGTGGCCGCCAGACACAGCTCCACAAGCCGTTCGTAACGCGGCCGAGCTGTTCTTCGATGGCCGTCTGCTCGACCATGGTGAGGCCGAGGCCGCCATCCTCCCTGGATTGGTTGATGCCGGCAAGACCCCAATCACGAACGGCCTGCTTGACGGCCTCGCGCTTGTCCATCGGTAGTTCGCCATGCTCGTCCGTGATGATTTCGAGAGGCAAAAGAACCTGGTCGCAGAAATCTCTCCCGTTGCGTGCAAGCTCTTTTTCACGGGCGTTAAGTTCGAAGCGCATCCTCGTTCCCTTCGGAATTTACCTTTGTCTTGCCTGCCGCTGCCGGGATCACCAGCGCATCGACGGCCATGCAGCCCCGCGCCGAGGCAAGAAGCGGGTTGACATCCATTTCATCGATGAGATCGCCGAGATCCGCAGCCATCATCGAAAACCGCGCGAGCGCTTCCGTGATGGCGGCTCTGTCCGCCGGCGGCATTCCTCTCATGCCGTCCAGCAACGGATTGATCCGCAATTCCGAGATCATCGCTTCCGCCTCCTGCAGGCTTAGCGGCGGCAATCGCAGCGCCCGGTCTTTCATCATTTCGATCCAGGTGCCGCCGGATGCCGCCACCACATAGGGGCCGAACTGCGGATCGCGCACCATTCCGAAAGCGATCTCGACGCCCTTGGGCGCCATCTCGGCGACGATCATCTGGGGACCCAATCGGCCGGCCAGATCGGTGTACGCCGGCGTCAGCGTCTTTTCGTCAATTCCCAGCCTGACGCCGTCCTGATCGGTTTTGTGGCTGATGCCTTCCGCCGCCGTCTTGAGCGCCACCGGAAAACCGATCTCTTCCGCCACCGACCGCGCTTCCGCCAGGGTCCGGACGAAAGCCATGCGCGGAATTGCGATGCCATAATCGCCAAGAAGCGATAGGCTGGCCGCTTCATCCATGGGCTGACCGTTCGCCAACCGATGACGCCATCGCTGGCGTACCGCATCGGCAACTCCCGACAACCAGGTTTTTTCCGACGCGTGCCGGTCCCGGAACCCAAACATATTCCTCACCGCGTTGAGCGCCTCTTCGGTGCCGTCGATAACAGGCACGCCCGCCTCGCTTGTCGCAAGGGCCAATGCACGGTGATTGGAAGAAGCGAAGTTGGTGGCAATGAGTACAGGCTTGGTGGTTTTCCGGGCGGAGGCGACGATTGCCCTCGCAAAGCCGGACGCGACATAGGAATCATCGCGGACGTCCTGGAAAAGAGCACCCATGGCTACCGCCGGATCATCCAGCATGGCGTCCATGCATGCTTCGACATGGTGCTCGAAATCCCGGCCGGATCCCCATACGTCAAGGGGATTCGCAGGCTTGAGGCCGCTATCGAGATGTGGTTTCAGACGATCCAGTGTCGCGCCAGAAATCGCACCAAAAGGCACGCCATGGGCTGCCGCGAGATCGGCGACCATTTCGCGCTCACCGCCCGAATCGTGCAGGCTGGCCAATCCGCCTACCGCCGCCGGGCGGCCTGCGGAAAACAGCAGGAGATTGGCGGCGAGTTGATCGAGCGTATCGACGCTCATCACGCCCCACTTGCTGAAGAGGGCCTCGTAAGCCGCGTTGTCCCCCGCGATCGCCCCGCTATGGCCAGCGGCGAAATGGGCGCTCAGAGGCGTGCGCCCTATCTTGAGGGCGACGATCGGGATGCCGAGGCCGTCGGCTCTTTCGAGAGCCTGGGCAAATCGAGCCGGATCGCGGGCCGTCTCCAGAAAAAGCCCCACCACACGCGTCTCAGGCTGGTCGAGGGTCCAGTCGAGATAGTCCGCCGCGGTAGTCGTGAATTCGCGGCCGCTCGAAACGCAAAGCGAGAATTTCAAACGCGGATCATTGTAGGCGAGTGCGCCGAAGGCACTGCCGGATTGCGTGATGAAGGCGATCCCGCCAGGCTTCATGGCAATTGCGCCCGCGTAGCCGACGACGCGCAGCCCGATGCCTGGGTTGCTGAAACCCATGCAGTTGCCGCCACACATGACAATGCCCGCTTCACGGGCGATGGCAATCAGACGATCAGCCAGCCCATCGTCGGGGGTTCCGGTGACGTCGCAACTGGCAAAGATGGTGACCGCTTTCGCTCCGTGACTAACGGCATCGCGCAAGCCGCTTTCCAATTGTTCATTCCCCAAGCCGAGGACGACATGGTCGACTTGTTCGGGAAGGCTTGCGAGATCGGGGTAGCAGGCAAATCCCTCCACCTCGTCATATTTCGGATTGATCGGGTAAACGCGGCCACCATAGCCATCCGTTGCGACGGCCCGAACCATGGTGTTGCCAGGCGTCGAAGGACGCCTCGACGCGCCGACCAGCGCAATCGAAAGCGGTTTGAGGAGCGGATCGAGCCTGTGAACCACATCATTTCCGCCCCTCCGCATCGAGAGGCCGGAAGATGGATGGAGTTCGAAAGCCTGCGTCGACAGAGCAACCTCCCCGCTTCCAATATGGCAGCCATGATGTGGAGTTGATGCGAATTGCCATCAGGACACCATACAACAGGGGAATTACATTCAATTGTCCAAAATTGTGAGGAGCGACATAACTTGGAGTCATGTCTAGCTCTTCACGGTTAGCCGCTATTCCCTCAGGATTTGTTGCCGGAGAAGACTCATCTCGTCGAGCAGCCAATCCCGAACCAGGATTGCGGATTTGCGCAACGGCCGTCGTTTGGTTGCCACGAGGTGATAGTAATCGCCCGTCCGCAATTCATGCTTCGCCGCCTGCACAAGGCCCCTTTGCAGCAGCTCATGCGCCACCACATGCCACCAGCCAAGTGCCACCCCCCTGCCCTTGATCGCGGCCTGGATGACGAGGGTGTAATCGGTAAAGGTCAGGCTGCGGCTACCGGCAGGCGAAGGGTAGTGGAACGTGGAGAGATAGCGAAACCATGGGATGCGCGGGGAATCGGCGAGATGCGCCAATGTGTGCCCCCGCAAATCGGGACAATTGTCCAGAGTGCCATATTCCTCGAGATACGCAGGGCTGCAGACCGGCAGGACGACTTCTTCCATGAGCTTCCAGCTGTGCTGGTCAACCGTGGGAGGTTGATTGTAACGAATAGCGAAATCGACATCCTCGATCGGACCCGAGGGCTCTCCGCGGACCAGTTGAAACCGCAGGTCGATTTCGGGAAAAGCGGCCTGGAAGCGATCGAAGCGCGGCATGAACCAATGCAAGGAGAAAGCGGACGAGGCGGAGAGCGTCACCGTCCCGGCACCGTTTTGCTGCGCTTTGATGTCGTCAAGCGCCATCTCGACCTGATGGAAGCCGCCGGCGACCGCCGTAGAGAGGACCCTTCCCTCTTCCGTCAGTTCGATCCCGCTGGAGGTGCGCCGAAAAAGTTTTGCGCCGACATGATCCTCAAGCCGCGCTATCATGCGGCTCACGGCAGGTTGTGTGACGTTAAACTCGCGCGCGGCATGGGTGAAATTGAGATGGCGTGCGGCGCTTTCGAACATGAAGATCGCTTGCGCGGATGGCAACCGTAAACGCAACGTCATCACGGCTCTCCCGGAAAATGAATCGCCAGGCCTTACTGCATCGCGAATTCTGAGGCGCCAGGTGCAAGGCTTCGATGGGATCCGATCTACTGGTCATAAGTCTATTTAGGTAGTCGGCATGCTACCAAATTCGGATAGTTTTGCGCGGCTTGCGTATCCCGTATGCTGACCGCAGCGCGCTGCCCATGATAATATCTGCTTCGGATTTTTCCGCCCATGAGGCCAGAGGTGGGGGCGGGGCAGTTCCCTATGCGATATCTTTGGGGTTCCGCTATCCCCTTCCTGTGGACGGCTTTCGGATTGAGGATGTCTCTTCTGTGCCGGCGGAAAGCGGCCAGCGTGTCGTGCTCATGCGCGCCCATCAGGCGGGAGTAGCCGATCATGTCGAGGGCGAGAACCGCAGAGAGCCGACGTTTTATGCTCAATCTCCTCGGCAGGGAATCGGATCAAGGAATGACGTAGAGCGACATCTCGCTTGCCACACCGCGCAGCATGGCTTCCTGCGAAACCGGCGTGAGGCTTGCGGCGTCAAGCACGGCGGCGGCACGCGCATCGGAAATCACCGCGTTCGTGGCGAAGATCGATTGCGACGTGGCGAGACCCTGGACACGCGAGGCGATGTTCACCGTCTGGCCGAAATAGTCCTGTCTTTCATTCATCGACACGGCGATGCACGGCCCTTCGTGTATACCGATTTTCAGGAGCAAATCCTCGCGACCGCGGCTTGCGTTCAGTTCGCGCATGGCCTCGCGCATCCTGAGTGCAGCGGCCACCGCCCTGTCCGGCGAGGGAAATGTTGCCATGACAGCGTCTCCGATCGTCTTCACGACAGCGCCCGCCTCATCCGCGACGATGTCGTTCAGAACGCGGAAATGCGCGCGCACGAGGTCGAAGGCGGCTAGGTCGCCACACGTTCGTAAAGTTCCGTGGAGCCGCGCAGATCGGTGAACAGGAAGGTCAGGCTGGTTATCTTGAGGCGCTGATCGATCTCGATCGTGTCCGTCCGGTAGAGGTCGCGAAAGGTTGGTCGAAACCGTTTCTATCCGCGAAGGCGAGGACATTGATCCGGCAGAGATGGCGGTCCGGCCCCTCGTCGATCAGCCGTCCAATCGCATCAGCCACCCTCGCATCCGCGGACTGTCGCAGGATGGCGATCAGGTCTAAGCGAATAGAAATAAAGCGGCATGGATACGAGGATGACAACAAAGATCCACGCCTGAAGGCCGTTGGTGTGCATCCAGATATATTTGAGAAGGCTCTTCTCCATGGCGTCACGGCAAAGGCCATTGCGAACGTTATGCTATTTTCCCCGTGTTCTCGCCCATGGAACTTGAAACGCATAGACATCCTTATGGTTTAAGACGCATGAGTTTGCTGCCGCGTGGAGAAACCGAAAAGCGTCGACGGCAGGCGCATTGCATCGGCGACAATGGATTCGATCAGTCGGTCCGACGGCACATACTGCTCCACGCCGAAATGGCGTCTACACCCTCGTTCTGCTACCTCTGGGCTGAGAAGACATCGGCGAAGAGGAATGTCATCACCGCGCCCGGTCGCGCCAGATGAGCAGCCTGTGCTCGACGGCGGAGATGGCCACGGAACTGACATAGCCCAATGCGCCGAGCAGGATGACGCCGGCATAGAGATCGGGCGCGCGGAAGGCGCGCGCCGAGAGCAGGATCCAGTTGCCGAGGCCGTCGCGGCCGGCAAGCATCTCGCAGACGACGGACAGGATGAGCGCGACCGTCAGCCCGAGCCGCATGCCGGCGAGGATGTCGGGGCTGGCCGAAGGCAGCGCGATCTTGAGGATAACGGCCGGGCGCGACAGGTGAAGCGCCCGGCCGACCTCATAAAGCCGGGGCTCGACGGCGGAAAAACCGTGGATAGTGGCGAGCAGCACCGGCCAGAGAGAACCGAAGGCGATGACGACGAGCGCCATCGGCTCGGAAAGCCCGAGGAGGGCGATCGCGACAGGGATGATAGAGGAGGCGGGAAGCGGCCGCAGGAACTCGAACATCGGCGCCAGATATTCGCGCAGCACCTTCGACGTGCCGATGGCGGCGCCAAGCGCGATGCCGACAAGCGAGGCGAGCAGCCAGCCATAGATCATGCGCCTGATGGTGGCGAAGAGTTTTTCGGCGAGGTCGCCGTCAGTCATCCCCTTGACCAATGCCGCCCACGCACGATCGGGTCCGGGCAGGAAGACCGGCGAGATCAGCCGGTGGTCGGCGATCCATTGCCAGAGCCAGACAAAGCCCGCCGCGACGAGGAAGCTGCCGGCGAGCCAAAGCGCGCGGCGGGCGTTCATCGCCGGACCTCCACCATCGCCGCGCGGCCAAGCAGTTTCTTCTGCGCCAGCGAAAGAAGAACGTTCAGTCCATAGCCGACGAGGCCGATCCAGAGGAGATAGGCGAGCATCAGCTGCGGACTGAGCGATTGCTGCGCGATCAGGATGCCGTAACCCATCCCCTGCGGATTGGCGGCGATCTCGACGGTTACCGCCACGACCAGCGCGAAGCCGGCGGCCAGTCGGAAAGCGACGATAATGCGCGGAAGCGCCGCCGGAATGACGATCTTGAAAATGCGCTGGGGCGTGGAAAGGCGCAACGCCCGCGAAACCTCCAGCAGGCGCGGTTCGATGCCGGCAATCGCTGCGCGCGTCATGATCAGCATGGTCCAAACACAGGCGAAAGCGACGATGGCAATCTCGAAACCGTAGCCGAAGCCGAGCGAGAGCATGCCGATCGGGATGAGCGCGACGGAAGGGATCGGACGGATCGCTTCGACGGTCAGTTCCATCAACCGGTCGAGCGGCCGAACGAGGCCGAAGAGAAGTCCGAGAACAAGCCCGATCGCCCCGCCGAGGAAGAGGCCGCCGAAGGCGCAAGCCAGCGTGTCGCGCGTCGCGGCCAGCATGGTACCGTCGCCGAGCGCCGCCAGAAGTGCGACGACCACGGAACTCGGCGGCGCGACCGCGAGGCTGGCCGTGCCGGAGAGGCGGACGGCGATTTCCGCAGCAACCAGCAGCGCTGCCGGTATAGCCAGCGCCTTTGCCGTGCGGCTCATCCTTCCGCTTTCTCGATGAAATCGAACAGCGCGCGCCTGAGCCTGAGGAATTCCGGCATTTCGCGGGTTTCGAGCTGGTTGCGCGGGCGTGGGAGGCCAACCTCGGCGATGGTGCCGATGCGCCCAGGGTTGGGCAGCAACCCGATCACCCTGTCACCGAGATAGATCGCCTCTTCGAGGTCGTGGGTGACGAAGAAAACAGTCGCGCCGGTCTCGGCCACGATCGACAGCATCTCGTCCTGGAGCGTCTGCCGGGTCATGGCGTCGAGTGCCCCGAAAGGCTCGTCCATGAGGAGCACCGACGGCTCCTGGGCGAGGCAGCGGGCGATCTGCAGCCGCTGCTGCATGCCGCCCGACATTTCGGTTGGATATTTGTCGGCATGGCCGTGCAGCCCGACCTTCTCGAGCAGAGCGTGAATGCGGACCTTGCGCTCGCGCATTGGCGCGCCGGCCGCTTCGAGCGCCAGCGACACGTTGCCGGCGGCGGTGCGCCAGGGCAGCAGCGCCTTGCCATAATCCTGGAAGACGATGGCGACGTCGCGTCGCGGTCCGGTGATCGGCCTGCCCCCGACCGTCACGCTGCCGGAACCCGGCCTCACGAGACCGCCCGCTACCCTGAGCGCCGTCGTCTTGCCGCAGCCGGAAGGGCCGATGACGCAGACGATCTCGCCCTTGCCGACCGCAAGCGACAGGTCGGCAAGGATCGGCTTGCCGCTATAGGCAAGACCGACTTCCCGGAATTCGATCGCCGCAGGCCTTACGGCACAGGCTCCCTGTCCGGCAAGACCATGGAGGTCAGTCCTTTCCATAGACCACCTCCAACGTAGAGGCGAGATGCCCCGAAAGAAGCTTCAGCGCAGCATCCGTTTCACGCGAGAGGACCTGATCAGCGAGTTCCTGATGCACCCTGATGAACCATTGCGGGTCCTCGAAGCGGCTCATCATGACGCGCCGGTAGCGATAGGCCTGCAGGTAGAGGTCGTCGTGAAGCGCCAGCAGCCGTTCCGAGTCGCAGGCGGCAATGAGCGAGCGGTGAAACGCCTTGTGCAGCGTGTCGAATTCCGGCGTGCCCTCGCGCATCGTCTTCGGATCGCGCAGCAATTTCTGCCGGAGCCGGTGCAGGCAGGCGACGATCGCCGCCTCCCATTCGTCGTCACCCTTCTCGATGGAGCGGCTGAGCGCCTCCGATTCAATCAGTGTCCGGACACGCGTAATATCTTCGAGATCCGCACGCGACACGCTTGCCACGCGAAAGCCGCGCTGGCCGAGCGCCATCACAAGCCCACGCGAAACGAGGCGCGACATACCTTCGCGCAACGGCGTGGCTCCGATGCCGTAGTGGGCGGAAAGCGCGTGTATGCCGAGCCGCGCTTCCGGCCCCCACAGGCCGGAAAGGATGTCCCGCTCGATCAGGCTGGCGGCGCGCATGCTCAGCGTGTCGCTGCCGGCCTCGGTATCGGTTCGGGCCGCCCGCGCGTTTTCCGTTTCCGGCGTCACTTGGCGATGAGTGCCGCCGTATCCGGCGCTTTCTTCTGCAGCATGTCCTGCTTGTTCATGACGTCGACCCACCAGTCGAGCTGCTCCTTGGTAATCTTCGGCTCGGAAACCGACACCTTGATGGTATTGAGCACCTTCATCGGGATTTTGGTAAAGCCCGAAACGGCTTGACGCGCCTTGTCCGGATCGGAATTGACAATCTTCGCCGCTTCGTCGAGCGATTTGCGGAAAGCGGCTAATTCCTCGGGATGCGCATCGGCCCAGGAACGGGTCGCGGCGAGCATGACTTGCGGCTCGCCTTCCGGCAGTTCTTCCAGATAATGCGAAACCACCACGCCGGTGCCCGAAGAGATCATATTGGCCATGACCGGACCGGCAGTCACCACCGCGTCGACCGAGCCGGATTTCAGCACGTCGTTCATGGTCGGGAAGGTGACCTCGACGAAATGGACCTCTTTCGGATTGACGCCGTTCTGGATCAGCCATTGCGCGAAGAGCACCTGCAAAAAGGCGCCGATGCCGGGTGCGCCGACTTTCTTGCCGATAAAATCCTTGGCGGTCTTGATGCCGGAATCCGGCCTGGCGACGACGGCCGCCGTGTCGGCTGTCGATTTGGCGCTGACCGATGCGCCGGCGACCGCCACAAGATCGAGGCCGCCATCGACCGCCTGCAGGAACACCGAGGGCGTCGGCCCGCCGATCTGGATCGAGTTGGAGAGCAGCGCGGCCGGGATATTCGAATTGAGGCCGATCAGAAGCATATGGGCGTCGAGGCCGTTCTTCTCGAAGATGCCTTCTTTTTCCGCGACCGCCGCGCTGGCGCAGTCGGTCGTGGCGGTGCAGCCGATGATGATCTTGTCGGCGGCATTGGCAGCGGCAATGGGCGTGAGCGCGGTCAAGGCAAGCGCGGCGGCCGCGACCACGACTGGTTTCGAGATGTTCATCGGGTTTCCTCCTGTGGGCGGCTTCCCAACGCCGCGCTTTTGGTTTATCGACAAAAACATAAAATATATACATCTGCAAGAGGAGGTCTCATGAAGCTCGCCACTTTCGAGAATGCGCGCGGGGAGCAGCGCATCGCTCTCGTTCATGGTGCCGAAAACAGATTGTTCGACTTGGCGGCGGCGACCGAACGCGCCGGCCGTGCCAATGCCGCCTTCCGCTCCATGATCGCGCTCGCCGATGCCGGGAAGAGGGGGCTCGACGCGGCGGCGGACCTTTTTGCCAAGCGTGGCAAGGAAGAGGATTTGTCGCACTCGCCTTCGGACGTGAAGCTACTAGCGCCCTTGCCGGAGCCGCGCCAGATGCGCGACGGAATGAACTTCGAGGAGCATATCCGCAGATCCGGGCGCGGCATGCGCAAGCTCTTCGCACGGGACGCGGCCGCGGTCGCTGCAATCGAGGCCGAGCCGCTGGCGCCGCTCGCCGAGGTCTATCGCAAGATGCCCATCTACTACATTACCAACCGGCTGATCGTGCGCGGGCCGGAGGCGACGATCACCTGGCCGCGCTACAGCAAGGTGATGGATTACGAACTCGAATTCGGTATCGTGACCATGAGCACGTCGGCCAACATCAAGCCGGCGCAGGCCGGCGACCATATCCTCGGCTATACGATCTTCAACGATTTCTCCGCCCGCGACCAGCAGGGCAGGGAGATGCCCGGCCATCTCGGCCCGGCCAAGGGCAAGAGTTTTGACGGCGGCAATGTGCTCGGGCCGTGGATCGTGACGCCGGACGAGATCGGCGACCCGTACCATCTCAAGATGGAAGCACGGGTGAACGGCGAGACCTGGTCGAGCAACGTCTCCAAGGACATGCTCTTCTCCTTCGAGGAAATCCTTGCCCATATGTCGCAGGACGAGACGGTGTTCGCCGGCGAGTTCGTCGGCTCGGGCACCGTCGGCGGCGGCTGCGGACTCGAACATGGCCGCTACCTTTCCGACGGCGACACAATCGAGCTCGAAGTGGAGAAGATCGGCGTGTTGAGAAACAAGGTCATTCGTCAAAGGGACTGACGGCGTCACAAGCCGAATATAGCACAGGAGGAAACAATGCCCCGCACCATCATCGACCTATCCATTCCGATCGCCAACGGCATCCCGGCCGATCCGCCGGGGCAGGATCTTTCCGTCACCTATATCGACCATCAGCAGAGCCTCGATGCGATGTTGAAGTTCTTCCCCGGTCTGGAGGCGAGCGAACTGCCGGAGGGGCAGGGATGGGCGGTCGAGCGCGTCAATCTCTCCACCCATAACGGCACGCATCTCGACGCGCCCTGGCATTACCATCCAACGCAGGACCGGGGAAAACCGGCCATGCGCATCGACGAAGTGCCGCTCGAATGGTGTTTCCAGCCCGGCGTGAAGCTCGATTTCCGCCGTTTCGAGGACGGCTATGTGGCGACCGCCGCCGACGTCGAGGCGGAATTGAAGCGTATCGGCCACGAATTGAAGCCACTGGAGATCGTCGTGGTGAACACCTCCGCCGGCGCCAAATTCGGCCGCCAGGACTATGTCGCGAGCGGCTGCGGCATGGGTTACGAGGCGACCATGTACCTATTGGAGCGGGGCGTGCGCGTCACCGGTACGGATGGCTGGAGCTGGGATGCGCCCTTCGTGCATACGGCGAAGAAATATGCCGAGACGCACGACGCGTCGCTCATCTGGGAAGGGCACAAGGCCGGCCGGCATATCGGCTACAGCCATATCGAGAAGCTGCACAATCTCGAAAGGCTGCCGGCCGACGGCTTCATGATAAGCTGCTTCCCGGTGAAGATCGAAAAGGCTTCCGCCGGCTGGACGCGCGCCGTCGCCATAATGGACGACTGATGCTCTTGGAGTGGTTCACGACCTAGATGAGCATCGGTTCTCCAATGCAGTCATTTCCAGGAGATGAAGACGCCGACCGTATCAAGCTTCCGGCTATTGAGGTCCCGATGCTGGCCGGGCAGGTGCAAGAGATACTACCGGCGCCCTTTCAGGCCGGGATCGAGCGATTTACGGTAGCCGGAAGGGCAGATAGAACTTCCTCGGCATTGCCGATCGTCTCATGCTCGCCGTTGCCGTAGGCGGCTGCAGATCCATGCCCCAACCATGTAAAAGGAACCGCAATGACCGCGTTGCCCGAGATCGAAGCTTTCGCCGATGAGTTGACCGCTATCCGCCGCGACTTCCACTCTCATCCGGAAATCGGTTTCCAGGAACACCGGACCTCGGCGCGGGTAGCGGAGCTGCTGGAAGAGTGGGGCGTAAGCGTGACGCGGGGCATCGGTAGGACCGGCGTCGTCGGTGTGCTGGAGGGTAATCGCCCGGGAAAGGCCATCGGCTTGCGCGCCGACATGGATGCGTTGCCGATGGAGGAACAGACAAATCTGCCCTACGCCTCCAAGAACCCCGGAGTGTTCCATGGCTGCGGCCATGACGGCCATACCACGATGCTGCTCGGCGCGGCCCGGTATCTGGCGGAAAACCGCCATTTCGCGGGGCGCGCCGTCTTCATCTTCCAGCCGGCCGAGGAGGGTCTTGGCGGCGCGCGAGCGATGCTTGCGGATGGGCTATTCGAAAAATTCCCCTGCGACGAACTCTACGGCATGCACAATTCGCCATACCAGGAGCATTCGGTGCTGCGCTGCCGGCCGGGACCGGCGCAGGCAGGTGCGAACTTCTTCGACATCGAGATCACCGGCCGGGGCAGCCACGGCGCCATGCCACAGGCGAGCCGGGATCCGATCGCGATCGGGGCAGCGCTGATCTCGGAACTGCAGCAGATCGTCTCGCGCAATATGGACCCGACGCAACCGGCCGTGGTGTCGGTGACACGGTTCCAGGCGGGCTCGGCCTATAATGTGATCCCGGGATCGGCGACGCTTTCGGGCACGTTCCGCTTCTTCGACCCCAAGGTCGGGGATATGATCGGCGAGCGGATGAAGCGGCTTTGCGCGGGACTCGCAGCGGCGCATGAGGTGGAGATCGAGGCTGACATCCGCAGCATCTTCAGCGTGCTCTCCAACGATGCGCAGCGGGTAGAGGACCTGATCGCGTCTGCTTCCGACCTGCTGGGCGATCGAGCGAAGGGCGAGGCGGATCTGACCATGGGGTCGGAGGACATGGCCGATCTCCTGAATGTGGTGCCGGGAGCCTTCTTCACGCTCGGCCATGGGGGCACGGTGCCGCTGCATAATTCCGGCTTCCTGTTCGACGACACGATCCTGCCGGTGGGCGCGAGCCTGCTCGCGCATCTGGTCGAAAGCCGCGGAAGCGCCTGACCCTTCACCGCGGATCGCGCCCAAGCCCGCAAGCGTCCTCGCCAACGCCGTTAGAGCATGATGCTATCAGGTTGAATCGCCTCATGCTCTTAACTTTTTTGTCTGAGCATGATCTTTTCGGAAAACCGCCATCCACTTTTCCGGATCATGCTCTAAAGACCGATCTCAACCCCTACGCTGTTCAGAGCCGCGCGTAAAAGAGTCGCGGGCTGAAGCCGGTTTTTTCTGCCGCTGGCGAAGAGATTCCGGCTTGACGGCGGCTGCGAGTCGCGCAATGTTCCGATTTATGGAAATACAGTTCCGTAAAATGGAACTTCAATAAGGATCTCATGTCGACGCTCCACAACGCCGCGGAGGTGCTGCGCTGCTTTGGCAGTGGCTGCGCGTATGTCACGGTAACGGAGGTTGCCGCGCGACTCGGATTGCCCAAGGCCTCGGCATCACGGCTTCTCCGCGCGATGCGGGAGGCAGGGATGCTCGAAGTCATCGGCGACACGAAGCGGCACCGACCGGGGCGCATGATGCTCGACCTCGCCGCGGCCTTCCGTCATTCCTCGCGGCTTATCACGCGCGCGAGCGAGGTGGTCGGGGAGGCGACGCGGCGGTTCGGACATACCGGCTATGTCTCGCTGCGCGAGGGGCGGGAGGTGACGGCGGTCGCCGATTTCGAGGGCACCAACGCGCTTCGCGTCGTCTCCAATATCGGGCGCCGCCTTGCCGCCGATAAAAGCGCGACCGGGCGGAGCCTCCTGGCGCGGTTGACGGATGGGCAGGTCGCCGCGCTCTTTCATGGGCGGGCGGGACTCGACAGGTTGCTCGCCGAGGTCGCCAGGGTCCGAGCGCAAGGGTATGCCTTCTCGCATCAGGAGAGCACGCCAGGCGTCGACGGGATCGCGGTAGCGGTCGCCGATCCGGCCACAGACGAGGCGGTAAGCCTCTGTATCGTCTACCCGAGCACGCTCGTCACGTTGCTCCAGCGCGACGCCATGATCGCCGCCCTCGCCAAGGGCGCAAGCGAGATCGCGGCAGCGGTCCGCGACGATGCCTTCACATTTCCCAGACTGAAGAGCGAGAAAATCCCATGAGCGTTTCCAACCGCTGGCGCGTCGGTTTCGACATCGGCGGCACCTTCACCGATTTCGTTCTTTACGACGCGGCGTCCCATACGGTGCGGCTGCACAAGCGGCTGACGACGCCACACGACCCGTCCGAGGCGGCCCTCCTCGGGTTGTCGGAAATCCTAGAGATGGGTGGGATCGGCTATCCTGAGGTTTGCGAGATCGTGCACGGCACGACGCTCGTCACCAATGCGGTGATCGAGAGGAAGGGCGCGCCGGTGGGGCTGATCACTACCAAAGGGTTCCGCGACATTCTCGAGATGGGGACGGAGCAGCGTTACGATATCTATGACCTCTTCGTTCAGTTCCCCGATCCGCTGGTACGGCGCGACGCACGCCTCGAAGTGGCCGAGCGGGTGGATGCGCAGGGCCGAGTGGTTACGCCGCTTGACGAACGAGCTGTACGGAAAGCGGCCGAGACGCTGCTCGGGCAAGGCTGCGAGGCGGTGGCGGTGGCGTTCCTGCATTCCTACGCCAATCCCTTGCATGAGCGACGGGTGGCGGAAATCCTTCGGGCAGAGTTCCCGGAACTGGCGGTGTCGATCTCCTCTGACGTAGTGGCGGAGATGGGGGAATACCAGCGTGTGGTGACAACGGCTGCCAACGCCTTTGTCCAGCCGCTGATGCATCGCTACCTGACAAGGATCGAAAGCGCGCTCCGGAAGGCCGGGTTCGCGGGCGAGTTGAGGCTGATGCATTCGGCGGGCGGCCTCGTATCGCTCGAGACGGCGCGGGACTTTCCGATCCGGCTCCTGGAGAGCGGGCCGGCGGGCGGAGGTCTGGCGACCGCGCTGTTCGCAAAGGTAGCGGGGCTTGAGGACGTCATCTCCTTCGATATGGGTGGGACGACGGCGAAAGCCTGCATGATCGAAGGCGGCCGCGCGGAGGTGGCGCCGATGATGGAGGCGGCGCGCGTGCACCGGTTTACGCGCGGCTCTGGTCTGCCGATCAAGGCGCCGGTGATCGAGATGATCGAGATCGGCGCCGGTGGCGGCTCGATTGCGGCGATCGATGAGGTCGGGTTGCTGAAGGTCGGGCCGCATTCGGCAGGCTCCGATCCGGGGCCGGCCTGCTATGGACTTGGCGGCGAGGAACCGACGGTGACGGACGCCAACCTTGTTCTGGGTTATTACGATCCGGGTTTCTTCCTGGGCGGCCGGATGGCGCTCGACGCGGAAGCCGCGCGCGCCGCGGTAGCGCGAGTGGCGGCGCCTCTGGGGTTGAGCATCGAAGAGGCCGCTTTGGGAATCCACAAGGTCGTCGTCGAAGGGATGGCGGCGGCGGCGCGGG
Organism: Rhizobiaceae bacterium; assembly: GCA_035547755.1. Lineage (GTDB taxonomy): Bacteria > Pseudomonadota > Alphaproteobacteria > Rhizobiales > Rhizobiaceae > Mesorhizobium_L. The sequence goes on along the minus strand of DASZUG010000090.1, from coordinate 54,761 downwards.
TGCACCTTGTGGAGCGCGGCAAGGATCCGCGGAACTACGCGATGGTGGGCTTCGGCGGCGCAGGGCCGGCGCATGCCGCGGACGTGGCGAGGGTGATGGGACTGAAGAACGTGCTGGTGCCTCCGGCCTCCGGCGCGGCCTCGGCGCTGGGATTCCTGGCAGCGCCGCTTTCCTTCGAAGGCGTGCGGTCGCAGCGGATCGAGATTGCCGAACCGTTTGAGGCGGCGGCGGTGAACACGATTCTCGGGGCGCTGGAGGAGGAGGGCCGCTACCATCTCTCCCGCGCCGGGGTCGAGGCGGCGAAGGTGGAGCGCACGGCCGACATGCGGCTGATCGGGCAGATGCACGAGATATCGGTGCCGTTGCCGGCCGGCGAACTGACCGAAGCAAATCTGCCGGCACTGCGCGAGGCGTTCGTGAAAGCTTATACGGCGCGCTATGCCGCTCCGTTCGAGGGCGCGCGGTTCGAGGCGGTGAACTTTCGTTGCCGCGTCTCCGGGCCGACGCCGTCGCTGTCGCTCAGCGGCGCCGCGGGCGGGGGCGATGCGACGGCGAAGGTGAAGGGGCGGCGTCTCTGCCATTTCGAAGGCGGCGCCTTCGAGACGCCGGTCTATGACCGGTATGCCCTGCGGCCCGGGGATGAGATCGAAGGGCCGGCGATCATCGAGGAGCGCGAGGCGACGACGGTCGTCGGTCCGGCGGATCGGGTGACGGTGGACGGGAGTCTCACCCTTTGCCTGGAGATCGGAGAGCTGCCGGCGGCGGAAGCGCTGGTCGATGAGGGCATGTCGCGCGCGGAGGCGGTGGCACGGATCGAGGCGGATCCGATCGGGCTGGAGATCATGTGGTCGCGGCTGGTCAACGTCGTGGAGGAGATGTGGCTGACGGTCTGCCGCACCGCTTTCTCGCTTGTCATCGCCGAGGCGCAGGATTTCGCCTGCGAGCTCCTCGACAAGGATGGCGAGACGCTCGCCCATTCGCCCCGCGCCATGCCGGTCTTCAACCTGACGCTGCCCCGCGCCGTGAAGGCGCTTTTGGAGCGATACCCGGCGGAGACGTTGAAGCCGGGCGACGTCCTGATCACCAACGACCCATGGCTCTGCGCCGGACATCTCTTCGATATCGCGATCGTTACGCCGGCCTTCGCGGACGGGCGACTGGTGGGATTGATGGGGACCGTGGGCCATGTCTCCGACATCGGGGGGACAAAGGATTCGCTCCGTGCCCGGGAAATCTACGAGGAGGGGCTGCAGATCCCGCCGATGAAGCTCGTGGATGCCGGGCGGGTCAACGAGACCCTGGTCGAGATGATCCGGCAGAACGTGCGCAACTCCGACCAAGTATTGGGCGACGTGTTTTCCTTCGTCGCGGCGAACGAGCTCGGGGCGGAGCGGCTGCTCGCCTTCATGCGTGACTACGGTCTGCATGATCTGGGCGCGCTGGCGGAGATCGTGCAGGGACTGTCGGAAAAAGCGATGCGGGACGCGATCCGCGCCATTCCGGATGGGACCTACCGCTCCATCATCACCAACAATCCGCTCGGGGAAAAGCTGAGCTATCCGGTGGCGATCACGGTCGAGGGAGATGCGCTGACCGTGGATTTCGACGGTGCCCCGCCGCAGTTGCCACAGGGCGGATTGAACTCGACGATGAACTACACCGCCGCTCATGCGACCTATCCGCTGAAATGCATGCTGACGCCGAACGTGCGCGGCAACGCAGGATGTTATCGGCCGTTTACGGTGACGGCGCCCGAGGGATCGATCCTCAACCCCGCCTATCCTGCCGCCGTCAACATCCGGACGCGGACGGGCTGGTATATCGCGCCCAACGTGTTCGCCGCGCTCGCGGGCGCCGCGCCCAAGGCGGTGCAAAGCTTCACGGGATTGCCGGTGGCGGCGAACGTCTATGGACGGGATCCGCAGGGCCGATTCTATTCCGATATGCTGTTCTGCGGCGGCGGGCAGGGGGGATCGGCGCGGGGCGACGGGCATTCGACGTTGCTCTGGCCGACTTCGGCCGCCAATACTTCCGTCGAATTGATGGAGAGCAGGGTGCCGGTGCTGGTCATGGAAAAGACTTTCCAGCCGGATTCCGGTGGCGCTGGCAAATACCGCGGCGGACTCGGGCAGCGGGTGCGGTTCCGTAAACGCGATGAGGACGGGCTGGGCATGCTCGTCTCGGTTTATCCCGAGGGCGTGAACAACCCGATCCAGGGGCTGTTCGGCGGCGAGCCGGGCGGCAATGCCTCCGGCCGTATACTCAACGGGGCGGGGCAGCTGCTGCGGGATTGCGGCACGGGCGAACTCGTCACCCTGTCCAGCACCGACGAGATCGTCGAGATCGTCATCGCCGGCGGCGCGGGCTACGGGCGGGCGGAGGAGCGCAGCCCGGCGATGGTGGCGGAGGACGTGAAACTCGGCCTCGTCACCCAGAGCGGCGCCGGGGTATACTGGGCGGTCCCGGCGGAAGAGCTTGCGAAGTGAACGGGGCCCGACAGGCCAATGCGGGGCGCAAGACCCCAGGTACGAACCAAAAAGGAGTGGAACAATGACCGACAGCACTTTCCGGATATCCCGACGGGAGCTTCTGGGGATGGCCGGCGCCGGGCTTGCCGTCGCCACCTTCCCCGAGAGCCTCTTCGCGGCGGAGCAGAAGATCCTGATCATCGCATCCGACCAGGATATCCCGAACTTCGATCCCCACACGGCGACGGGTTATTCCGCCGCCTTCCTGCTGCGGAACGTCTATGACGGGCTCGTCCGCGTAACCGGCAACCCTCCGGAACCGGCGCCGGGGATCGCCGAAAGCTGGACGATGAGCGGGGACGGAAAGGAATATACCTTCAAGCTCAACCCTGCTGCGAAGTTCCATTCCGGCAAGCCGGTGACGGCTGAGGATGTGATCTATTCCTTCCGCCGCGCGCTGAAGCTCGCCAAGGGCAATGCCTGGATGATCCGCGACATCGTTACGCCTCAAGGGATACAGGCGCCCGACCCTGGCACGGTGAAGTTCACCCTGGCGACGCCGTTTGCCGCCTTCCTGCAGGTGCTGCCCTGGATATTCGTCGCCGAGAAGGCGCAGGTGGAGGCCAATCTCGGCAAGGACGACGGGCAAACCTGGCTTTTGACCAACACCGCGGGTTCCGGCCCGTTCGAGGTGGGGCGCTTCCAGGTCGGCACGCTCTACCAGCTTATCCGGGCGAAGACGGCCTGGCAGAAGGGCGGCGGCAACCTCGAGGGTGTCGTCTGGCAGATCGTGCGGGAAACCGCGACCCAGCGGCTGATGCTGAAAAAGGGCGAGGCCCACATCGCAGTCGACCTGACGGCGGAGGACATGGACGCGCTGAAGGGTGCGCCGCATGTGGTGCGGGTGATCGAGCCGGAATACCGCACCTTCTCGATCAAGATGAACACGGCGCATGGGCCGCTGATGGATGTTAACCTGCGCAAGGCCGTCTCTTACGCGATGAACTATAAGGCGATGGTGCAGGCCGAGGGCTATGCCGAACTGATGGTGGGCCCCCTCCCTGAGGGCATCCTCGGCTGGGACGCCAAGCTCGACGTGCCGCGGATGAATCCCGAAAAGGCCAAGGCGTTCATGGCGAAGACGGCCAAGCCCCAAGGCGGGTTCAAGCTGAAATGTGTTTATGTCAATGGGCTTGAGCAGGAGCGGCGCTGGGCGCTGATCCTTCTCGACAGCCTGAAGACGCTGAACATCGGGCTCGACATCCAGCCGCTCAACTGGCCCGACATGGTCGCGGCCTGCGCCAAGCCGGAAACCGTCCCGGATTTCTTCCCGGTCTATCAGACGGCGAATTACGGCGACCCGGACAACATCGCCTATGCGGCCTATCATTCATCGCGCAACGGCAGTTGGTCGAATCCCGTCTTCCATGATCCGAAGGTGGATAAGCTGATCGAGGAGGCGCGCGCCGAGACCGACAAGACCAAGCGCATCGCCCTCTATGAGGAATTTCAGAAGCAGGTTGTAGCCGATGCTCCCGACATCTTCGGCGTGCTGGAGAAACGTAAGCTGGGTTTCCGCGACGTGGTGAAGAATTACCATTTCACCCCGGTCGCCTCCAACGCCATCGAGTGCTGGCCGCTGTCGCTTGCCTGATTTATCCGGGGCCCGTCTCGGGCTCCCGGCCAGCTAGGCATGATTCGGGAAAATGGAAACCGGTTTTCCGAAAAGATCATGCCAAAACAAGGAGACAAGATCGTGATGCGGTTCAATCCGATCGCGTCATGATCTAAAAGGCCCGGACCGATGCTGAAATTCATCTTCCGGCGGTTGCTGACACTCATTCCAGTGATCGTCGGGCTGACTGTCATCATGTTCGCGATTGCGCGGCTGTTGCCGGGAGATCCGGTGGGGCTCGCGGCGGGTCCGAACGCCACTACGGCGGAGCGGGCGGCGCTCGCGAAGGAATTCGGGCTCGATAAGCCCATCTGGGTGCAGTACATCCAGTACGTCTCGGGCCTCGCCCATGGCGATCTCGGCCGCTCTTTGCTGACGAGACGGCCGGTGGCGCTCGACATCGCGGCCTATCTGCCCGCGACCCTGGAGTTGGTGATCGCGGCGATGCTGATCGCTGTTGTCATCGGAATTCCGCTTGGCCTGCTGACGGCGACCTGGCGGAACCGGTGGCCTGATTATTTGTCACAGGTTTTGGCGATCGGCGCGATCTCGATGCCGCGGTTCTTTCTCGGCCTCCTGATGCAACTCGTCTTCGCGATGTGGCTTTCATGGCTGCCGCTCGGCGGCCAGCTTCCCATCGTCGTCTTTCCACCGCCGCATGTGACGGGGTTCATCACTGTCGACGCGCTGATTGCGGGCGATACGGGGACCTTCGTCACCGCGCTGAGACATCTCGCAATGCCCGCTATCGCGCTTTCGCTTTCGCCTCTGGCGACGATCATGCGGATGATGCGGGCCTCTTCCATCGAGGTGATGGGGCAGGATTACGTGATGACGGCCCGCGCGTTGGGGCTTCCCCGCCGGAAGATCATGCTGAAGGTGATCGGGCGCAACGCCGTGTCGGCCACTCTTACAGTGATCGGGCTCTATTTCGGCTGGCTGCTGGGCGGGACGGTGCTGGTCGAGACCGTGTTCGACTGGCCGGGCCTCGGGCTTTACGCCACCAAGGCCATCATGGCGCAGGACATGATGCCGGTCATCGGCGTCGCGCTGGTGATCGGACTGATCTTCGTGGTCGCCAACCTGATCATCGACATCTCCTACGGGCTGGTCAATCCGAAGGTCCGCTACACATGACCGAAGTCATTGACCTGGACCTGCCCGCTTCCGACGGCTTCGCCCGCGCGCTCCACCGCTTCCGGCAGAGCAAGCTGTCGCAGGTCGGCGCGGTGCTGGTCCTGATCGTGCTGTTCTTCGCCGTTTTCGGCCGGATATTGGCGCCATATCCCGACCAGGTGGCCGGAGCGGTCGATGTCGCGGCGAAGTTCCAGCCGCCATCGGCCCAGCATTGGTTCGGCACCAACGAACTTGGGCAGGACGTCCTGTCGCTGACCATGGCGGGAACCACCGTCTCGGTTTTGGCGGGCTTCGGGGTGGTGGTGATCGGGACCGTGCTCGGCACTCTCGTCGGCGCGACAGCGGGGTTCGCGGGCGGCTGGGTGGATGAGGTGCTGATGCGCTTCACCGATCTTATCCTGACGATCCCGAGCCTGATTCTCGCGATGGCTATCGCCGCCGCTCTGGGTCCCGGGTTCCAGAACATGGTGCTGGCGATCTCGCTCTCCTGGTGGCCAGGTTATGCGCGGCTCGTCAGGGGCGAGGTGCTGGCGGCGCGGGAGGAGGTCTATGTGACGGCCGCCCGAGCCCTGGGGGCGACGCCCGGGCGGATTCTCTTCCTGCACATCCTTCCGAACTGCGTCTCTCCGATCATCGTCAAGATGTCTCTGGACATGGGCTTTGCGATCCTGACGGTAGCCGGCCTCGGCTTCATCGGAATCGGGGTACGACCACCCATTCCCGAATGGGGTACGCTTTTGTCCACGGCGCGCAACTATATGCCCGACAACTGGTGGACAGCGATGGCGCCGGGCATGGCGATGTTCGTGGCGGTCTTCGGCTTCAACCTGTTGGGCGACGGCTTGCGGGACATCCTTGATCCGAAGGGAAGGCGGTGATGGCGGCCTTGCTCGACATTCGGGACCTGCATCTGACGATGACCACGTTCGACGGCGTTGCTCATGTGCTGAACGGCGTCGCGCTCTCGGTGCGGCGAGGCGAGATATGGGGCCTTGTCGGCGAGTCGGGATGCGGCAAATCTTTGACCGGGCTCTCGATTTCGCGGCTGGTGCCAAGCCCGCCAGCGAACTATCCGGCCGGCGAAATCCTTTTCGAGGGGGAAGACGTGATGCAGCTTCCGCCCCGGCGGATGCAGGCGCTGCGGGGAAAGCGGATCGGGATGATCTTCCAGGACCCGACGACGAACCTGAACCCGACGGCGCGGATCGGCGATCAGCTGATCGACGTGGCGCTGGCGGCGGCCGGCCATGATCCTTCTGTTCTCGGTAACGCGCCGGGCGGCCGGCGGGCGGCGCGGGCACTGGCCATTACGATGCTTTCGAGAGTTGGCATCCCCGAGCCGGAGGCGCGGCTTGCGAGCTATCCGCACGAATTTTCGGGCGGTATGCGCCAGCGGGTATTGATTGCCATGGCGCTGATCGGAAGGCCGGACCTTCTCATCGCCGATGAGCCGACGACGGCGCTCGACGTCTCGGTGCAGGCGCAGATTCTGGCGCTCCTGAAGGGGACGGTTGCGGATCACGACATCGGCGTCATCCTGATCACCCACAATCTGGGCGTCGTGGCGGAAACCTGCAGCCACGTCGCCGTGATGTATGCCGGCAATGTGGTGGAGAGGGGCCCCGTCGCCCAGGTGATCGGAGCGCCGGCGCATCCCTATACGCGGGCGCTGCTGGCGTCGGTCCCGAGGCGGGAGACGAAGCGAGGCGAATTACAAGGCCTGCCAGGCGCCGTACCCGATCTGGTCCGGCCGCCTCCCGGCTGCCGCTTCGCCCCTCGTTGCCCTCGAGCGACGGCGGCCTGCGCGACGCTGCCGAAACTCGAGGCCGTTCTCCCCCTGCACGAGGTGGCGTGCTATCACCCCCATCTGGAGGAGGCGGCCCTTGTCTGAGCCGATCCTGGAGATCCGCGACGTCTCGAAGATCTATCCGGCCCGTGCAGGCCTGTTCGGGCGAGGAACGGAAGTGCGGGCGCTGCAGAACTTCTCGCTCGCCGTCTCCGAAGGCGAGAGCTTCGGGCTGGTTGGCGAGAGTGGATCCGGCAAGACCACGCTGACCCGGGCGATCCTGCGGCTGGAAGTGCCGACAGCAGGGCAGATCCTCTACCGTGGCGAGGACGTGGCGCGACTCGGCCCGAAGGCGCTTCGCGCGCTGCGAGCCCGGATGCAAATCGTGTTTCAGGACCCTTATGCCTCGCTCAACCCCAGGATGACCGTGGAGCAAATCGTTACCGAGCCGCTCGTCATCCACAGCGACCTGATGCCGATGAGCAAAACCAGGCGAAGAGAGCGGGCGGCGGAGCTGCTGTCACTGGTCGGACTGGGAGCCCGCCATCTGCGGCGTCATCCGCACGAATTCTCTGGCGGCCAGCGGCAGAGGATCGGGATTGCCCGCGCGCTCGCCTCGGGTCCGGACCTGCTGCTTCTGGACGAGCCGACATCGGCGCTCGACGTCTCGGTGCAAGCGCAGGTGCTGAATCTCCTGATCGACCTGCAGAACAGATTGGGGCTGACCTATTTCTTCATCAGCCACGATCTCGCCGTCGTGCGCTATCTCTGCGACCGGGTAGCATTGATCCATCGTGGAAAACTGGTGGAGACAGGCCCGAGCGAAGAGATATTCGAGGCGCCAAAGACCGATTACGCCCGGATGCTTATCGCCGCCGCCCCGGAAGTGCGGGTGCGTGGCGATTAGAGCGGTGCAGGGCTAGATGGAATCGTTCTGCCGGAGGCAATTCGGGTCAAGGCCTGCTCTCGGGCCGGCCAACGGCCGGACCCGGGGGTCGAGGGTTTTGGCGCCGGTCGTACCGGGGTACGGCCAGGCCTCCGGCTGAGGACCGGTGGCGCGTTCCATTTGCTATGTCCGCCTATCCTGGGCCCGTGTCCATTCGGCATAAAGATCCGGGTGCCGCTCCAGCCGCACTGGCAGGTAGCGGATCTTCATCGACTGCTCGGCGAACGGCTTTGCAAGCTCCGCATAGATCGCCGCCGTCGAAAGCCCATAAGGTGCGCCGTCGTCGTTGGAATAGGCGTAGGCGACCTCACCGACGCCAGCCAGCCGCATCGAGGCCATGCACATCGGGCACGGATGGCCGCTGGCATAGACCGCGCAGCCGCTGAGATCGGGCGAGTTGAGAGCGCGGCTGGCGGCGCGGATGGCCGTTAGTTCCGCATGCGCTGTAGGGTCGTTGGTACTGTGGATCTCGTTTACGCCGGTGGCGATCACTTCATCGCCCTTGACGACGACCGCGCCGAAGGGACGGCCGCCTTTCGCGACGTTGGCGCGCGCCAGTTCGATGGCCTCGCGCAGAAAACGGCTTTCCTTGCCCATGCTCGCCTCCGTCGCTTCACCGCGCGCCGGCGGTGGCGAGAAGTCTTTCGATCTCCTTGAAACCGCGGTTGCGCGCATGCTGGAGCGGTGTGACGCCATCGCCGTCCGCCAGATTGACATTCGCCCCTGCTTTTATGAGCAGGCCGACGATCTGCTGGTGGCGCTCGCCGCCGTTTCCGAGGATGATCGCTTCCAGAAGGGCGGTCCAGCCAAGCTTGTTGACATGATCGACATCGACGCCTGCCTGGATCAGCGTGCGTACGGTCTCGACATGGCCGCGCTCCGATGCCGGGATCAGCGCGGTCCCGCCATAGCGATTCGTGCTCTTCAGGTCGGCCTTGTGCGAAAGCGTCATCCTGAGGATTTCGAGATGGCCGCGCGCCCCGGCATAGAGATAGGGACTGTCCTCGATATTGTCCTTGGCGTTGACGTCGGCGCCGGCCTCGATGAGCGCCCTGGCGGCGCCGATCCTGTTTTCGTGGGTAGCGACGAGCAACGCAGTAGCGCCGGTGCCGTCGCGGGCATCGATCTTCGCGCCTTCGGCGAGAAGCTTTTCGATTGCCCCGGCATCGTCCTGTCTCGCCGCGGCATGCAAGGGGGTCTTGTTCATGGTCACTCCTGATGCAATGAGCGGAACGAATGCCAACGCCAGGAAGGCGGCGCCAAAAATAATCGAACGGCGAAGCATCTTCTCGCTCCAGTTGCGCATCATAACGGGCGCGAACAGAGTCTTCGACCCTATCGGCACGGTGTTCCTGCGTGGAGAATTGCTCAACCAGCGGCGGCAATAGTGTTTTGACATAATGCTGCATTCATGTCATTATTATGACATGAATGCAAAAAGGAACAGCTTACCCTTACGGGAAGAACAGGCTGCGATGACCCGAGACCGCATTGTCTCGGCATTTGTCGAACTCCTTGAACAGGATGATCTTGAACAGATTTCGATGGCGATGCTGGCAAAGCACGCCAACGTCGCGGAACGAACGATATTCCGGCATTTCCCCAATCGCGCCGACCTCATCTCAGCAGCGGGCGAATGGATCAGCACCAAGGTCTTCAGGTTGGTGGCTTTCGATACCCCCGACGGACTCGCAAAAGGCTTCCGTGACGCATGCGAGATGTTCGACAAAAACCCAAAGCTGGCGCACGCCATCGCCATAACCCGGTTGGGCCGCAGTGCGAGAAGTGGATTTCGAAGGCGTTTTATCGAATCGAGCCGGAAGGCTCTGGCGCCAATAACGGTTGGGCTCAAACCGGAAGAAAAGCGGCGAGCGGAAGCGGTAATCACCTTTCTGGATAATGTCTTGGCATGGCATTCGATGCGAGAAGAATTCGGGATGTCCGGGCGGGATGTGGCCGATGCCATCGAATGGGCCCTTGACGCCCTATTCGATGATCTCCGTCGTCGGCAAGACCGCCATGGCTAAAGGAAGCTTCAACAATAAACAACAATCACAAAGAGGGAACAGCATGCCTAGGATTGCGACGCTCCTGATCGGCCTTGGTATCCCGATCCTCCTGACCGTCATCATTCCCCCATTCTTGAACAACGCCGAGCTTACCTGGAGCGGAATTCCTCTTCTTCTTTTGTGGATGTTCTTCTGCATTCCGGCAACAGCCTTCTGCCTGATCATCTGCTGGTATTGCTTTGACCGGCCTGCCTACCTTAGGCATGATGGAGGCAGCAAATGATCATCCCAGTCTTTGCCGCGGTCATGGCTATTTCGATCCTGGCAGCGGCGGCTGCGCGGTTCGGCATCAAACACCTGGACATCAATCACATGCTGGTAGCCGGTCGCTCGCTTCCAGCGATCATGGTGTTCATCCTCGCAGTCGGAGAGGTCTACAGCATTGGCTCTGTCGTTGCATTCCCTGCCGGCATATATGCGAAGGGTATCGAAAGCGCCTATTGGTACATTGGCTACCTTCTCCTCGCATATCCCTTCGCTTATTTCACAGCACCCCTGATCTGGCGCGCCGCAAAGCGATACGACGCCATGACAGTGCCAGAGGTCTTCGGCAGACACTTCGAAAGCCGCGGGCTTGAGGTCATCATGTCGGTCGGCGCGCTCATCGCCATTGCGACGTGGGGCCAATTCCAATTCGTTGGCATCAAGGTAGCCCTTGCCGAACTGGGATTGGGGCTGCGCCCTTCGGGCCTGCTGGCGATGGCTGCCTGTCTCGCGTTCATCTATGTGGGACTGGCTGGCGTGAAGGGATCAGCATTCGTCGCATTCTTGAAGGATGCGGCGATGATGCTGGGTATCGTCGCCGTGGGAACGGCTTCGATATGGGCGCTTTGGGGCGGATCTTCCACTCCTGTGGAAGTCTCGATGCTCCCCATGCAACGAGAGATGTCGTCCTCGGCATTATCCTTCGCGGTAACGACGATCCTTTTTCAGGGTTTTGGGCTTTATCTGCAGCCCTCGGTCAGCCCGTTTGTCTTTACCGGCAAATCAGAAGCCGCCGTGAAGAGCGCCACCGTCTTCATGCCGCTATATCTGCTGATGCTCCCTTTCGGCGCATTTGTTGCTCTTTATGGGCTGACGATGCTTCCGGGGGTGGCAAACCCGAACCGGATATTCCTCGATGTGGCGGAACGTTTGATGCCGTCTTGGCTGGTCGGATTTGCCATAGCAGGAGCGTGTCTTGCCGGTATTCTGGTCCTCTCGGTCAATGCGCTGAATGCCTCCGCAGTCGTCACGAGAAATCTCGTTTCCAGTATTCCACCCAACAAACAGCGGTTCTGGACCCGCGCCACGATCGCCCTCTTCCTGATCATCGCGGCGGTCCTCACGCTGGTCGCCCCGAAGCTGATGCTCAGCGTCCTGAATTTCAGCAATTACATCGCCATTCAATTTGGGGTTGGCTGGCTCGCTATCTTCTTCGGACGGCGTGTTACGGCGCTGTCGGTTGGGCTGGGACTCATCCTCGGGGTTATTGTCTCAGTGGCACTCTTCATGACCGGCATAAGCGTCTGGGGTGCGAATATCGGTCTCGTCGCCTTTGCCGCCAACCTCATCGTGACATTTGGCCTTGGGTTCCTTGTACCCAACCCGGAGCCAAGGAAACCTGTCGCCCTGGACCTGCAAACCAGCCATTCCGTCGCCTGAGAGGTCGCCCGTGGACACGCAACAATATCTTCGACGCTTGCCGAAGGTGGATCTCCACCTTCACTTGGCCGGAACCCTTCAGCCGCAAACGTTGTTAGACCTTGCACGGAAGAACGGAGTGGGCCTCCCAACATGGGACCCGGATAAAATCTATTGGTTTCGTGATTTCTACGATTTCCTCCGAATCCTGGAACTCATTGCCAAGTGCATCATTACCAAGGATGATTTTGCCCGCGTTTCCTATGAAGCGATGCGGGATGCCGGCGTCGCCGGCAACCTTCGCTACGCGGAATTGTTCTTCAACCCCCAATATCACTACCCACAGGGTATAGCCTACCCGACGATCGTCGACGGTTATATCGAAGGGCTCGAAGCTGCGGAGAAAGACTTCGGCATCGTCGGGCGTCTTATTCCATCGATCAACCGGGAGCTTGGGGCTGGCGCCGCAGTTGACATGATGAATGATGTTCTTGCCAATCGTCGCGATCGCGTAATCGGGATAGGAATGGACTGCGCTGAATATAAGGGAAAGCCGCATCTTTTCGCAGAAGCCTACGCGATGGCCGGACGGTCAGGCCTGCGGTGTACAGCTCATGTCTGCGAGGACAACCAGACATTGGACCAGGCGCCGCCTTCGCACGTAACTGCCTGTATTGACATATTGGGGTGTGAGAGGCTGGATCACGGCTATAATATGTTGGCCGATCCCACGGTGGTTGGACGTTGCCGCGACTGTGGAATTCCTTTCACCGTTTGCTCTCACACCTGCGTCGCTTCACGTTTTCCCAAACGCTGGAATAGCATTCGACAAATGCGGGAAGCCGGGCTCAACCTGACCCTCGCTACGGACGATCCCCCAATGTTCGGGACAGATATCGGCCAGGCCTACGTCACTGCCAGTGATGAATTGCAAATTTCGCCCCAGCAGGCGGTGGAACTGGCTTTGTCAGGAATTGATGCAAGCTGGATGTCAGATGGGGAGAAGCGAGACATGCGATTACGTTTCTGCTCCGAGATCGATGTACTAGCCTCTGAACTGGAGCGATTAATCGTGACAACGACCAGACAGGCGACCTAGATCCGGCTTCCCTGATGGCTGCATGAATGCGAGCCGACGGCGATACCCCAATTGAGCCTTGCCACTTGGCGCGGGGGGCTGGCCCCACGAAAGGAGCTGGACGTCAGCCACGGGCGAGGTCCGAATTCGGCCGGCCAGTCTACCGGCCGTACCGCCGGGTTCATCACTTCGGCGCTGGCTGCCGGGATCAATGACCGGAAAAGCTCCTGGGGTGGAGGGAATTGCGCAAGCCATTCCGCGAGCCGATCCTGCCAGCCCGAGATCAGATAGAGGCCAAGCAGAACCCATGTCGTCTCGCAGGCAACGACGAACAACGGCAAGAGGCGATTACCGGTCTTCTTACGCTGTTCCTTCGCGGCTCGGCGCAGCCCCCATATGATGAGGACCGCCACGCCGATCCGCAATGAGCTCTCCACCTCCAGGGCGGTGGGGCCGGACTTGTCCGGGTTCAAAAAATCATCCGGCTCATCTGCGTATCGAGGAACAGTATCGAATAAACGCGCAATGTGTTCGAGAGCAAGCCCCACCCGGCGTAATAACCATAGAACGGGATGAGGACGGCCAGCAAGGGCTCCTGTAAAGAAACTGCTGTCGTGAGCTTCCTTGACCTCTTTCAAGTGAGCTTCATCGGCCGGCTTTCGCCGCCGCAGCGATGGCAAGCCGTCACGCAGAACGATGAACATCGCAGCGAAGACGAGAAGCTGCAGCAAGATGACGGGTACAATCGCGATCAGCCCGGCAAAACGGCTGAGGAGCCCGACCTCGACCGCGCCGCGCAACAGCAGCACATTGAGGAGGCAGCTGCCCATCCATATCGCGCCGAGCGGCGCGCCAAAGCGCAGGAGAAGGTTTGCGCTCAAGCGGATGTGCGCTCCGACGATTTGAAAGGTGTCCGACATCGGTCTGTCGCTGGCCTCTGGACGATCGTGTTTTCAAGACCCCCGCCGCCGAGCTATATTAGTTTGTCCTTGTTCGATGCCGCAAGAAGGGATGGAAGTTGAGGGGGATGGCACTCTATGAAGGAGCGGAACCGATGCAGATATCCGGCCTCGATCACCTGGTGCTGACTGTCGCCGATATCGAAAGAACGTGCGAATTCTATTCGCGCGTTCTTTCGATGAGCGTCGTCGTCTTCGGCGAGGGCCGCAAGGCGCTCGCTTTCGGCAATCAGAAGATCAATCTTCACCAGGCGGGCCGGGAGTTCGAGCCGATGGCAGCGCGTCCGACCCCGGGGTCGGCCGATATCTGCCTTATCGCCGACATGCCTGTGGCAGAAATCGTGGAGCTCCTGAACCGGGAACGGGTCCATATCGAAGAAGGACCGGTGTTGCGTACTGGCGCGAAGGGGCAGATCCAATCGGTCTATATCCGCGATCCGGATGGCAATCTCGTCGAGCTTTCGAACTACTGAAGCGGCTCGACGCGACGAGGTCGAAACACCGGATGACTTACCGTTACGCCATAATCGTGGATTGGCGTGGTTTTGCAGCCTGCATGCGAACAGCGAGCTTCATATGTCAAGAATGGTGACTTTCCTGATTGCGCTCATATCGGTCGTTCTCTGGCTGGGGCTTGCCGCCTGGGGCTGGGATGGCGTGGGACCCCTCCTGTCGCATCCTGCACGGGTCGCGCTGGTTGTCGTGATATTGGGGCTGACGGTCGCGGCTGCCTTTACCCGCGGCAATCTCAGCCCGGGCGAAAATGAGGACCGCGGCAATCGCTGGGTGCTGTTCGCCTTTCTGATCGTCGGTGTTCTAGATGGATTTTTGCCGGCCTTCTCGGACCGCACCGGTCTGCTGATCTTTGGCGGTGACGGCGTGCGTTGGCTCGGCGTTGTCCTTTTTTTCGCCGGTGGCGTGCTGAGGCTATGGCCGGTCTTCGTGCTCGGCCGACGGTTCAGCGGCCTTGTCGCGATCCAGAAGGATCATGAGTTGGTGACAGACGGCATATACAGTCTGGTTCGCAATCCCAGCTATCTTGGCCTTCTCATCAGTGTCTTCGGATGGGGGCTTGCGTTCCGCTCAATCATCGGCGTGGTACTGGCGGTGCTGTTCATCCCGCCTCTCATCGTGCGCATCCATTCCGAGGAACGTTTGCTCGCGGAGCATTTTGGAGCCGCCTACGATGCCTATCGCGCGCGCACCTGGCGGCTCGTCCCTTACCTCTATTGAGGATGGTCGCAGTCGGAGACGGCTGAAGACCCGAAAGAACGGAACATCTCACGTCCGGCTCTTCCGGATTGCTTTTACCAGCCGGTACACGGCGAAAGCAGTGGAAACGACATACATGAATCCGCCGATGAACATGATGCCGTACACACCGGCAAACAATTCGCGGTCTTCTCTGAACCTGTCTGGCCGCTCGGTTACGGGATAGACATAAGCCGCAATTATTTCACCTATACCGTATCCGGCGAAGAGACAGACCGGTACGAGGAGGAGAAGGCTGATGACGAAAACGGCGATCGGTTTCAACATGGCCGTCTCCGGAAGTCGGCAAATTTACCGAGCGTGAATCTTTCAGAGTTGGCTCCGCATCCATGCCCGCTCATCTGTGCATCCGCGGCGGCTTTGGGAAACAGCTTTCCATAACCATGGCCGCAATTCCCATAGAGTATCCAACAACCAATTTGGAAATTGCGGGCAGAAGCCGGTTCACTCCGTCCCTCTTGTCATCATGTTGGCCCGAAGAGGATCAATCGCGGCCATCGACGCGCGCTCGTGAGCGCAGTTGCGATTGGTCGATCATACGTCTTCGAGACACCGTTCGTTAAGGTTAGTTAAACTTTAAACCTTCTCTTCCACATTCGCGCCGGATCAGCACTTGTCGCGGGGGCGCTCCGGTGGGATTTGAGGACAAAAGACAAGAACGAGACGGGGCTGTGGATGCAGACCCGGGCCGCAGAAGCTCGATGCCGGCCGTACAGCCTCTAGCTGGCGCCGATCCCGGCATTCTCCTCGGAATGAACGCCGATTGGATATGGCGTACCAATGCCAACCATGCCTTCGTCCATCTCTCCGATGGGTTCGAAGGTGCCACCGGCATGAAGCCGCAGAAAGTGCTGGGCAGGACTTGGTTCGATTCCCTTCCGACGGCTGCCCGCCTGAACAAGGGATATTTGGCGCATTTCGATCATCTGAACGCGCATCGCCCTTTTCGCGATTTTGTCTATGAGATAGCGAATGGGCCGGCCGATTGCCGATGGCTTTCGGTTTCCGGCTCCCCACTCTTCGACGACAAGGGTATTTTCGTCGGCTATGAGGGCACGGCTAGGAACGTGACTCATCTTTACGTCGCGCAGGATATGTCGGACGAGGTGCATCGCCAACTCAAGCAATCGCAGGACCTTTTGGGAGCGGTGTTCGAAGCGCTGGATGCCGGCATTGTCGTTTACGATCGAGAGGACCGGCTTCTCCTCTGGAACGGCCGCATGGCCGCGCTCTATCCCCATTTCGGCAAGGTCGCCGAACCCGGCATGGCGCTTCGCGACCTGCTTGTCAGCGCATATGATAATGGCCAGCCGATCGACGCGCCCGGTGCGAGAAGCCCCGCGCAAATGACCGAGCGTAGCCGCTGGGTGGAGGAACGGGTCGCTGAATATTGGCAGTCCTATGCGGAAGGCGAGCAGGTGCTCGACGACGGGCGATGGGTGCATCTGCGCAACCACCGCCTCGAGAACGGCATGTTCATCGGTCTCAGGACGGACATCACCGCCATCAAGGAGCGCGAGGAGAAGCTCGCTGCGGCAAACCGCCAGGCGGAAGAGCTTCTGTTCGACCTGACGCGGACTATCGAGGCGATGGACATGGGCGTCGTCGTCGTCGATGCCGACATGCGCGCCGAAATCATCAACCCGGCCTTCCACGAGCAATGGAAGACAACACCGGAACGGCTCCCGATCGGCAGCCATTTCCGCGCAATGATGGACATCAACCGCTACAACGGCATCTACGATCTGCCGGATGAGCGGTGGGAGGAGTATGTAGCCTCACGGATCGGCGAGATTCGCGCCGGCGACGTTGCGCCGCGCGAGTTCAGGCGCGCCGATGGCCGCACCCTGATCTACTCCGTCACCGCATTGTCGGGCGGTAAGCGCTTGGTCTCTTATTTCGATATCACCGAGATGAAAGAGCGCGAGGAAATCCTGCGCCAAAGCTCGCACGAGAACGAGCTTTTCCGTTCCATCATCGACAATGTGCCGGTTGCTATCTATGCCAAGCAGACAGACCTTAAGCTCATTTATGTCAACAAAGGCTGGTGCGAGCTGACGGGGCTTGCGCGCGAAGACTCCATCGGCAAAACGGACGCCGATATCTTCGGCCCGGACGGCGAAACTTTCATGCGCGACGACCATGCCGTACTGCACTCGCGCAAGCCGCAGATTTTCGATGAGACGGTGACGCGTGTCGACGGATCCATCCGCTATCAGGAGGCGCGCAAGAGCGTTATGGCCGCTTCCGACGGCTCGCTTTACCTGATCGGTTCCACCACCGATATCACCGAGATGAAGGAACGCGAGCGCGAACTGCGCGAGGCCCAACAGAAGGCGGAGCTGGCTGACCGCGCCAAATCCGAGTTCCTTGCGAATATGAGCCATGAGATCCGCACGCCGATGAACGGCGTGCTCGGCATGGCCGAACTTCTGGCGAAGTCGGATCTCGATTCCAAGCAGAAGACGTTCACCGACATTATCGTCAAATCCGGCAATGCACTCCTGACGATCATCAACGACATTCTCGACTTCTCCAAGATCGATGCCGGCCAGCTTGTGCTCGATCCTGCGCCCTTCAATCTCGTCGAGGCGATCGAGGACGTGGCGACCCTCGTCTCCACCCGCGCCAAGGAGAAGGATCTGGAACTGATCGTACGGGTCGACCCGGAACTGCCCGAAATGTTCGTCGGCGACGTCGGTCGCATCCGCCAGATCATCACGAATCTGATGGGCAATGCCGTCAAGTTCACGGATGCCGGCCATGTACTCGTCGACGTGAACGGCAGGGTAGAGAACGGCGCCGGGAAGCTGCGCATCAACGTGACCGATACCGGGATCGGCATTCCGAAAGACAAGATCAATCTCGTCTTCGACAAATTCAGCCAGGTCGACGCCTCCTCGACAAGACGTCATGAAGGAACCGGGCTCGGCCTCGCCATTACCTCGAAGCTCGTGGCGATGATGGGGGGCGAAATCGGCGTAGAGAGCGAGTTCGGCAAAGGTTCGACCTTCTGGCTCACGCTCGATCTCCCGACCTCCGAAACGTCGGCCAGGCGCAAGCCGACGCCCATTGACGTGACCGGCGCGCGCGTCCTCATCATCGACGATAATGCGGTGAACCGCGCCATCCTTTCCGAGCAAATGGCGTCATGGTCGTTCGATGCCTGCGCTGCGGAATCGGGCGAGGAGGGGCTGCAGGTGCTGCGCGCGGCCGCCAGCCACGGCATCAAGGTGGATTGCGTGATCCTCGACTATCAGATGCCTGGAATGACGGGGGCGGATGTCAGCCGCGCCATCCGTTCGACCAGGGGAATTGCCGACACGCCGATCATCATGCTGACCTCGGTCGACCAGTCGCTCTCGAATGTGGAACATCGCGGCCTCGGCATCAATGCGCAACTCATCAAGCCGGCGCGCTCCTCGCATCTCCTGGAGACGATAGTCACTGCCGTTCAGAAGTACCGCGCCCCGCATGGGTTGACTGTTGTAACGAATACCGCCCATGCGGATGCGTTTTCCTCTTCCGGCGGCGCGCCCGTGCGGAGTTCCGTTGCAAATCGACAGGCATCGCCACCGCAGTTGGCGCGGCCGACCCAGCCACGGACGGTCGCAAGCGGGACTGTGGGCCACCAATTCGACATCCTCGTCGCGGAGGACCATGAGGTGAACCAGCTCGTTTTCACCCAAATCCTGTCGGAGGCCAATCTGAGCTTCAAGATCGTCGGCAATGGTGAGCTCGCACTGCAGGCTTTTCGCGAGGCAAAGCCGCGCATCATCCTCATGGATGTATCGATGCCGAAAATGAACGGGCTTGAGGCGACGGCGGCCATCCGCAATCTGGAAGCGGAGAGCGGGACCCGTGTGCCGATCATCGGCGTTACCGCGCATGCGCTCAAGGGCGACCGCGAACGTTGTATCGAGGCCGGCATGGACGACTATCTGTCCAAGCCGATCAGTCCCAATGCATTGCTCGAAAAGGTGGCGCGTTGGTCCAGCGCAAATTCAGCCGTGTTGCTGAGTGCAGGCTAGGTGTTTGATCCCGGGCTTTAATGGGGCATCCGTATCGCGCTCGCCGCTATTGCGTGCCGTAAAGCGATGGCGTCTTGGCTTGGGGCGACGGAGACATCGTGATTATCTCCACTTTACGCTGCGCAGATGCATCGACTTCCCGGCACCTTCGGAAGTATTCCGGCAAAAGCTGCTGGCCCCAACCAGTGAAGCGCGATTGTCTCAAGGGTTCGGATAGTGGCAGGCGACGGAGCCGCTGGCATCATGGACCAGTTGCGGCCGCTCTTCGCGGCATTTCGGCTGGGCGCGCGGGCAGCGCGACGCGAAGGCGCAGCCGGGAGGAATGCTCAGTGGGCTTGGCGGATCGCCCCGGACCATGACCTCGCGCACATAGCCCGCGCTTTTGCGGCGGGTAAGCGACGGCGCCGCCGCTAGCAAGGCCGCAGTGTAGGGATGGCGCGGGCGCGAAAACAGGCTCGGACGATCGGCGAATTCGACGATCTGCCCCAGATACATGACTGCGACATCGTCACAAATGAATTGCACCACACCGAGATCATGGCTGATAAAGAGATAGGACAGGCCGTAATCGTCCTGGAGGCGGCGCAGCAGGTTCAGGATCTGCGCCTGGATCGCCACGTCGAGCGCCGAGACCGGCTCGTCGCAGACGATCAACCGGGGATTGGTCGCGAGCGCCCGCGCGATCGAGACACGCTGCCTCTGCCCGCCGGAGAACTGGTGCGGAAAGAGCGCCATCTGGTCTGGCCTCAGGCCCACCAGGCCGAACAGTTCGCGTACCCGCTCCTTGCGAGCGGGTTTCGGCATTTCGGGCATCATCAACTCGAGCGGTTCGCGCACGATCGCGCCGACGCGCTCACGCGGATTGAGCGAGGAATAGGGGTCCTGGAAGATCACCTGCAGGTGACGCCGGCGCTGACGCATCGCCTCCGGATCGAGGCTCAAAAGATCGACGCCGTCGAACATCGCCGAACCGGAAAAGGCCGGGGTCAGCCGGATCGCGGCCATGGCCGTCGTCGTCTTGCCGGAGCCGCTCTCGCCGACGAGCCCGAGCGTCCGCCCCGGTCTGAGCGAAAACGAAACGCCGCGCACCGCCTGAAGGACTGGCCGCGCTCCCAACAGGGACTGGCGCTGCATTGCGAAGCGCACCGACAGTTCCCGCACATCGAGCAGTGACCCTTCCCTCACACAGCCTCCATTTCCGTCGCGAAGCAGGCGACCCCGTGGGAACGGCCGTCCAGGATGGGAGTTTCGATACGGCAGCGATCGAAGGCGAGGGGGCAGCGATCCGCGAAGGCGCAGCCCTGCCCCAACAGATGAAGCGGCGGCACGACGCCGGGAATTTCGGCAAGCGGCGGCATCCGGCCCTGCTCTCCCGCTGCCTTGCCGAGGACGGGGATACAGTCGATCAGGCCGCGCGTATAGGGATGCAGCGGATTGTCGAGGATCGCGTCGGCGCTGCCCTTCTCGACGATGCGGCCGGCATACATCACCGCCACCCGATCGGCCATTTCGGCGATCGCACCCATGTCATGGGTGATCAGCATGATGGCGACGCCGAACTCTTTCTGGATGTCGCGCATCAGGTCGAAGATCTGCGCCTGCACGGTCACGTCGAGCGCCGTCGTCGGCTCGTCGGCAATGAGGACGCGCGGCCGGCACGAGATCGCCATGGCGATCATGACGCGCTGGCGCATGCCGCCGGATAGTTCGTGCGGAAAGGAACGAGCGCGCCGCTCCGGCTCGGGAATGCCGACGGTACGCAGCAGTTCGACCGCCTTGCGGTTGGCCTCGGCCCTGCCCAACTGCTGATGGAGCATGATCGCCTCGGCGATCTGGTCTCCAGCGGTGAAGACCGGGTTGAGTGACGTCATCGGCTCCTGGAAGATCATCGAGATGTCCGCGCCGCGCAGGCTTCTCAACCGCCTGGCGTCGGCATGGGTGATGTCCTCGCCGTCGAAAAGGATCCGGCCGCCGGCGATGCGCCCCGGCGGATCGGGGATGAGACCCATGGTCGCGAGAGCCGTGATCGACTTGCCGCAGCCGGACTCGCCGACGATGCCGAGCGTCTCGCCCGGCATCAGGTCGAGGTCGATGCCGTCGAGCGCGGTGACGCGGCCGTTGCGCGTCGAGAATTCGACCTTCAGGTCACGAATCGAAAGCAGTGGCTCCGTCACGTCAGCGCCCGCGCAGTTTCGGGTTGAAAGCGTCGTTCAGCCCGTCGCCGACAAGGCTGACGGCGAAGACGGTCAGGAAGATCGCGATGCCCGGGAAGGTGACGGGCCACCACGCGTCGAGGATATATTGCCGGTTGGTTCCGATCATCAGCCCCCAGGACATGGTGTTGGGATCGTCGAGGCCAAGGAAGGAGAGGCCTGCCTGGAACAGGATCGCCACCCCGACTGTCAGCGTCGCCGAGACGACGAGCGGCGGCAATGCGTTGGGAAGGATCACCTTCCACATGATGCGCCCGTTACGCGCGCCGATGGAGCGGGCGGCGGTGACATATTCGAGTTCCCGGATCTTCAGGAACTCCGCCCGCGTCAGCCGCGCGGTCTGAGGCCACAGAACGACGCCGATGGCGATCGCCGTCGTCAGTGTGGACGGCGAGAAGAGCGTGATGACGACCATGGCGAAGAGAAGCGCGGGCAGGACTTGGAAGAACTCGGTGACACGCATCAACAGATCGTCGATCCAGCCGCCAAAAAAGCCGGCGATCCCGCCGAGCGAGATGCCGATGACGAGCGTGATGATCGCCGCCGCTGCACCGACCGCGAGCGTCGGTCCGCCGCCCTTCAAAAGGCCGCGCATGATGTCACGGCCGAGATAGTCGGTGCCGAGCGGCACCGCCGCGTCCGTTCCCGGTGGCGTCTGCGGCGCCCAGACGATCTCGTAGGGATCGCCCTTGAAGAAGAATGTTCCGTAGATGACGAAGGCGATGATCGCGCTCAGCAGCAGCATCCCCAACAGGGCCGGCTTATTGCGGCGATAGGCGATCAAGGCGTCCCTGAGCGGGCGCGCGCCCTCGACGGCATGGCTGTTTGCCGTGGCATCGGCCATGCTCATGGTCAGCGGCCTCCCGTCCGGATGCGCGGATCGGCGAACCTGTAGGAAAGATCCGTCAGCAAATTGGCGATGATCACCATCAGCGCCGCGAAGAACAGGATGCCGAGGAGCGTCGGATAGTCGCGCCTCAGCACGGAATCGAAGGCGAGCCGGCCCATGCCCGGCCAGTTGAAGACCGATTCGACCAGCAGCGCGCCCGAGATGAGATTGCCGAATTGGATGCCGGCGACCGTAATGATCGGAAGCACCGCATTGCGCAGCGCGTGCTTGAAAACCACCTTGGTTTCGCTGACGCCCTTGGCGCGCGCGGTGCGTACATAATCCGCGCCGAGCACGTCGATCATCGATGCCCTCGACAGCCGTGAATATTGCGCCAGGAAAATGATGGCGAGGGTGAAGGCGGGAAGCACCAGATGATAGAGCACGTCGCCAATATAGGCGAAATAGCCGCCGGCGAAGCGGGCGCTGGTCATGCCGTCGACGGGAAAGATCGGCCATATTGACGCAAACAGGATGATCAGCATGATGCCCGTCCAGAACACCGGCGCAGCGTAGCCGATGGTGGAAAGCACGGCGATGAAGGCCGAAAGCGGGCCGGAGGGCTTGCGCGCGGCGAAGACCCCCATCGCCACGCCGACGGTGATCGCGAAAACCTGGGCGGCCAGGACGAGCAGGACGGTCGGTCCGACGCGGGCGGCGATCAGCCCTATGACCCGCTGGTTGAAATAGTAAGACGTGCCGAGATCGCCATGCGCGACATGCTCGAGATAGATGGCGAGCTGGGTAAGGAGAGGCTTGTCCAGGCCATAGCTTGTTCGGATCTCGGCCAGCATCTTCGCCGTGGCGCCGCCCATGGCGCCGGCGATCGTTTGCGCCGGATCGCCCGGCGCCGCGTGAATCAGGAAGAAGTTGAGAACGAGCACCCCGACGAGCAGGATCACTCCGTAGAGGAGCCGTCTGGCGATATAGGCGGTGGATCCCATCTACGGTCAGTGCTCCATTGACGACCCGCCCGCTCCGGAAGGCGGCGCAGGCGGCGTCCTCAGCTTCTCTTTTCCTTCCAATAGACCTCGTCCATCGACTGCATCGAACCCCAGATCGACTCGGGAATATTGCCGAGCCGCTTGTCATAGGCGGTATGGTAGGGCAGCGCATTCAGCCATTTTATCGGCAGGTCGTCGCCGACGATCATCTGGAACTGGTCGTAGAATGCCTTGCGCTTGGCGGCATCCATCTCGACGGCCGCCTTGTTGAGCAGGTCATCCACCTTCGGGTTGCGGTATTGCTGCGTGTTCGACCAGATGACGCCCTTGCGGATGTTGGAGGACAGATAGGTGCGGTGCACGCCGATTACCGGATCGCCCCAATTGTAGACCTCGTCCATCGTCAGGTCGAAATCGTAGTTCGAGATCCGTTTGGCCCAGGTCGGAAAATCGGGCGACGCACGTACGGCAATGTCGATACCGATCTTCTTCAGCTGGGATTTGAGATATTGAGCGATGCCCTGCTGCTCCTCGCCGCCGCCGGGGATGTAGTCGACCGTCAGCTTGAAGCGCATGCCGTCCGCGCCCTTCTTGTGGCCGGCCTGGTCGAGCATCGCATTCGCCTTATTGAGATCGAGATCGTAGGGCGGGATTTTCGCGTCGAAGAAGGGACTCGACTCGATGATCGGCGAGCGCTGCTCCCTGGCCGTTCCGCGCAGCAGCGCCTTGGTAATGAAGTCGCGGTCGACCGCGTAGCCGATCGCCTGGCGAACGGCCTTGTTGTCGAGCGGCGGCTTGCCGCAGTTGAAGGCCAGCCAGTTGATCGGACCGACCGCGGCATAGCCCTTGTCGGTGACTCCAAGGCCCTCCGCCTTCTCGAGCCGCTTGATGAACTGGCTTTCCGCGAGAAACGGTAGGAAATCGACCTGGCCGTTTTCGGTCGCGAGCACCACCGAGCTCAGGTCGGGAACGATGCGGATCACGATCTTGTCGAGATAGGGCCGGCCCTTGATGAAGAAATCGGGATTTTTGACGAGGGTGATCTGCTCGCCCGCCTTGAATTCCTGGAGCTTGAATGGCCCGCTGCCGATCGGATGCGTGTTGGCGGGATGGTTCATGATGTCCTGGCCATCGCCGAAGATGTGCTTGGGGATGATGGGGCAGAGCGCCCCCGACATGCACAGCAGCAGGGCTGGATGCGGGTGCGCCAGATGGATAATCGCCGTGTATTCATCCGGGGTATCGACGGAGGTGACCGGCTCGAACATTGTCTTGAACGGGTGATGCGCCTTGATCGTCTCGATGGAGAATTTCACATCGGCCGATGTGACGGGCTTGCCGTCGTGGAATTTGGCGTTCTTGACGAGGTTGAGCATACAGGAGAGGCCGTCATCGGCGATCTTCCAGCTTTCCGCCAGATAGGGGTGCGGCTTCCAGTCCGCGTCGTACCTGAGAGGCGAGGCGAAAATCTGCGTGCCCGGCACGGCCGTGGCGATGCCTGACTGCACCGCCGGATTGAGATGGCGGGGGACCTGCGTCGACCCCATCACCATCGTGCCGCCTTTTTGCGGCTCGGCGGCATGCGCGTGAAAGGCGATATCCGGCGCAATGAGCAGCGCACCGGCGGAACCAAGGATTTCCCGTCTCGTCAGCTTCATGACCGTTCCCCGATTTATTTATCTTTGCTTGTGGCCTGCGGCCAACGCTAGTCGATGAACAATCTTTGGGAAAAAGGTATTTATGCGCGAACTTCCTCTAATTTTGCGGGGAAGTGACAGGGTTTTTCACGACCAACTCGTCGAAGGTGCCGGCGCTGCTCAACTCAGCGCAATGATCGAGGAATGCCCGGATGATACGCGGATGGCGAATGCCGGCGATCGAGACAATCCCGAACTCAATCGCCGGCGTCGGGTCCCGGATCGGTAGGCAGACATATTCCGGGCGCGCCGCCTCCCTCGCCCGGATATTGAGAACGGAGAAGCCGAAACCGCCCGCCGCCAGTGCGCGGACGATCTCCGACGAGCGAGTTGTGTGGGCAATCCGCGGTCGCAGCCCGCGGGAAAAGAACAGGTTGGTGTAGTAGTCGCGGCCAAATGGAAGGTCGAGGACGATCATCGGCCGCTCCGCCAGTTCCGCCAGCGCCACGGACGATTGTTTCGCGAGACTATCTTCGGCGCTGATGATTGCATAGGGCGGCGCGGAGAAAAGCGGGGTGAACGACACTTGCTCGGGCAGGCTGTTGCTGTAGGTGCAGGCAAGGTCGACGCTGCCGTCGAGGAGTAGTTCGACCACGGAAACCATGTCGCCCTCGGCAAGCTCGACGCGCACGCCGGGATGATCGCGCGCAAACCCCTTGAGCATGGGCGGCAGCACATGCGGCGCCGTCGTCACGTAACAGGCAAGGCGTAATGCTCCAACCGGCTGACCGCCGATCGATCGAAGGTCGCTGTCGAGATGGTTGGTCTGCTCAAGGAAGCCACGGATATGGCTGAGCGCATCCAGCCCCGACGGCGTCGCCTGTATTCCTTTCGCCGGCATCCGGATGAAGAGGTCGAACCCGAGCGCCTGCTCCAGCGCGTCTATCGCCGCGGTGATCGAGGATTGGGAAATGCTGAGAAGCTCGGCCGCGTTCGTGATCGAGCCGCAGCGGCCAGCCGCCTCGACATAACGGAGTTGCTTCAATGTGAAATTCATCGAACGCCCTCCCCAAAAGATCGGCAAAATGAGGTTTATAGCCAAGAAAATACTATTTTCTCGGCCATTGAAAGTTGCTTACTCCTCTTCCCCTCAACCAGCCAACATCCGGAGGGGATCCATGGCGGATATCGTCGTCTACAGCGCATCGAAGATCATCACGATGGACCCGACATCGCCGGAAGCCACGCATGTGGCGGTTCGGGATGGGCGTATCCTGGCCGTCGGCGCCGCCGATTGCGCCGTGCCCTGGGGGGACTTCGCTCGCGACGACCGTTATCGCGACGCCATCCTCATGCCCGGTTTCGTCGAGGGCCACGCCCATATGATGACGGGCGCCATGTGGACCTATGCCTATTGCGGCCATCAGGACCGCATCGACCCGGACGGGCGCAAGTGGGAGGGCCTTGCCGACATCGCCGGAGTAATGGCGGGGCTGAAACGGGCGCTCGCCGAGCTTCCGCCCGGCAAGCCGCTGATTGCATGGGGATTCGATCCGATCTTCCTGCCCACCGAGCGGCTGAACCGCCATCATCTCGACGAGGTGTCGCGCGAGGTGCCGGTCGTCGTCATGCATTCCAACTTCCATCTGATGACCGCCAATTCCGCCGCCCTTGCGGTCGTCGGCTACGACCGCAACAGCAATGCCGAGGGCGTTGCCCGCTTCGAAGACGGCGAGCCGAACGGGGAATTGCGGGAAATGGCGGCGATGTTCCCGCTCATGCGTCGTCTCGGCGTGGATTTTCGCGGCCTGGCGCGAACCGAATTCGCCATGCGCGGCTTTGCCAAATCCGCCATGCGCGTCGGCGTGACGACAAGCACCGACCTGCTGACCGACCTGCCGGAGGACGATATCGCGACGCTGACCGCGCTGACCGGCCGCGACGATTTCCAGCTGCGCATCGTGCCGGCGTTGAACGGCATCACCCAGCCGGCCGAGGGCATCGCCCGACGCGTGGCGGAACTGAGGAAACGCTCCACCGACAAGCTGAGGCTCGGCGCGGTCAAGCTGATGGCCGATGGATCGATCCAGGGATATACCGGACGCCTCAAATGGCCGGGCTATGTAACAGGCCATCCGAACGGCATATGGAACACGCCGCCCGACCGTCTGGAGGAGCAGATCCTGCACCTGCATCGTGAAGGCGTCCAGATGCACATCCATGTCAACGGCGACGAAGCCTCCGAAGCCGCCCTCGACGCGCTGGAGGAGGCGCAGGCGCGCTATCCGCGCTTCGATCATCGTCACACGTTGCAGCATTGTCAGATGGCCGACGACGCCCAGTTCCGCCGCATGGCCGCGCTTGGCGTCTGCGTCAACCTGTTCGCCAACCACATCTGGTATTTCGGCGACCAGCACTATGAAAGCACGATGGGTCCCGATCGGGCGATGCGGCTCGATGCCTGCGGCTCGGCATTGCGGTACGGCGTCCCGCTCGCCATCCATTCCGATTCACCGGTGACGCCGCTCGGGCCGCTGCATGTCGCCTGGTGCGCGGTGAACCGACTGACGCCGTCCGGCCGCGTGCTCGGCGAGAACCAGAGGATTTCCGTTGCAGCCGCGCTCCACGCGATCACGCTCGGCGCGGCCTTCACGCTCAAGCTCGATTCCGAGATCGGTTCGATCGAGACCGGCAAGAAGGCCGATTTCGCGGTGCTGGGCCAGGATCCGCTTGCCGTGCCGCCGGTCGGACTGAAGGACATTCCCGTTCTCGGAACCATCGTGGGCGGCCAGCACTTCCCGGTCTGAGATGACGGCTGAACCCGATCCGCAAACCTGCCCGCCACTGCCTGTCACGATCGTCAGCGGCTATCTCGGCGCCGGCAAGACGACGCTGGTCAATGCCATACTGGCGGGCGACCACGGCCTGCGCATCGCCGTGCTCGTCAACGATTTCGGCAAGGTGGCGGTCGACGAGGCGCTGATCCTCAACCGGAGCGGCGACGTCGTGGCGTTGTCGAACGGCTGCATGTGCTGCCAGGTCGGCGGCGATCTCTACGACGCCATCGATCGCATCCTGCGCATGAGGAAACGGTTCGACCATCTCCTGATCGAGACCAGCGGCGTCGCGGATCCGGCCAAGGTCGCCCAGATCGCCATCGCCGAACCCGACCTCGAGCCTGCCTGCACGGCGGTTCTCGTCGATGCCGCGAATTTCCTCGACGTGGTCAACGATCCTCGTCTGAACGATACGCTGCTGCGCCAGGTGCGGGCAGCCGACCGAATCCTCCTGACCAAGACCGGCGCAGTTGCATCGGCGCTCGACGAACTCTCCATCACCCTTGCCAAGGCCGGCGGCACCGCACCGATCGCGGTGATCGAGAAGGGCGACCGGGAAGCCTGGCATCTTCTCGAGGCGCGCGAGCGCCATGCGCGGCTGCCGACGCCCGGCCTCTCCCGCTTTCACGCATTGCCTTATGAGAGTTGGAGTTGGACAGGCGCCGAGAAGGTCCATCTGGGCGAACTGATCGCCTTTGCGAACGATCCAGGCCTCAAGATCTACCGCCTGAAGGGCCGTGTCCGCCTGAAGGACGGCAGATCGATCCTGATCCATAAGGTCGGTGCGGTCATCACGGTCGAGGCCGCGAGCGAAATATTGGACAAATCGGAGGTCGTCGCGATCGGCGTCAAGCCGGATTTCGATCCGACACATGCAGAAGCTGCCTGGGCGCATGCCGTGACGTTACGGGAACCGGCGCCTGATCCCACTAGCGCTCCATGACTGCTGGCATTGCTGGCGCTGTTGCCGCCATTTACCCATACGTTGTCATTGCCGTTTCTACTGCCGTTGTCCTCCCCGCCGCATGCGCTGAAACGATGATGCAGGGCCAATCAGCCGTCTCGGCCTCACCGAGGACAACCTCTTGAGACTCCACAGCTAGGATACAGTAGCGGAGTGAGCAGTTTACCAGACAATCGGCCGCAAGGCGCTGTGCTGGTTGGTGTCTGTTCATTCGGGCAGGGTGGTGGAGAGCCGGTTTGCAGCAGCGCGAACGATCGGTAGATTGCTCGCGCGATGACATCCGGGCCAAGGCGCGTCGATGGCGTATGACAGGCAAGGGCTGCGATGACCTCTCCCTTGGCGCTACTTATAGGGACGGCGACGGCACTCAACCCCATGAGGAACTCTTCCCTGTCGAGCGAATAGCCACATGCCGCGATTTCTGAAAGATCGGCTTCGAGATCGGCCCTGTCTGTAACTGTGTGGATGGTGAAGGCGGTGAGTTCCAGCGAATCGAGCGCACGAGCGCGTTTTGCCGGCGCCATATTCGCGAGGAAGAGCTTTCCACTCGCCGTGCAGTGGAGCGGAACGCGCGATCCAGGTTCGAGGTGGAATCTCAACGACCATCGCGCCTCGACGCGATCGAGATAGAAGACCTCGTTCATTGGCGAGCGCCGTAAGGTTGCAGGTCTCGCCGATCTGGTCGACGACACGACGCACAATGGCGCGCTTGTCGGCGGTCGGACTCCAGCGCATTACGTCGAGACCGAGCCGCACCAGCCGTGAGCCAGCGGCGAAATGGCGACCGCCCGGCTCACGCGCCAGATGGCGGCGGTTCACCGTGGTGGCTCTGCGCCTACACTGTGTTTTCGGCGGTCGTCAGCTCGATGGCGATCCGGCCGGTAGAAAGCACGGCCGCGAAGATGACGGCGCTCGCCGCCGAGTCCTGAGCATTGGTCACTACCAATCCGATCGGAATGTGAATTCGACAGGATGATCGCTGTATAATGATGTTTAGACCATAGGCGTCAGCAGTGTGCGCCTGGAATTCGGCTTCTTGGTCCGGACGGCTGGCGAGGGTTCGCTGTAATGCCGCTTGAGCCAGGCGCTGGCCGCGCGGAGATCGATCCCGACGCCAAGCCTCGCCGCCTCCTCGTCCCGCTCCGCCAAGGCGTCAATGATGCGCTGGTGAGCCTTGACGCCTGTCAGGAACATCGTGCGAGCTTCCTGGGCGTTCTGTCGCGCGATTGCAAGCATGGGACCGGAGCGCAGCCAGAGGCCTGAAATAACGTCAAGCAATTGCGGGGAATCAGCGGTTTCGTAGAGCGCAAAATGGAACGAATAGTTGGCCGCGAGTGCCAATTCTATATCGAGCTTGCTGGCCGACTTCCGCATTTGTTCGTTGAAGCGAGCAAGCTTGGAAAGCAGCTTCCTGTCAGCGCGACGGGCGGCACGTACCGCGGCGTAGCCCTCGATATGGACACGCAGTCTCATCAATTCGTCGTAAGCCGTGTGGGTCGCCAGTGCGACCCGTATGGTCCGATCGGGCGATTGTACCAGGACACCATCGGCGACAAGCCTGCCGATGGCCTCCCGCACTGGCATTGCACTCGTCCCAACCATTTCCGCGACACCACGAAGGGAAAAGGGCTCGCCTGGAACAAACCGGCCACGGAGCAAGGCAAGGCGTAAGCTCTCGTATACGCGCGCTTGCAAGGTCGAAGCGTCGACCGCAGCTACCTTGGGTTCCATCATTCCTCTCAACTGACTCTACGATGGAGCCTCCCTATCACCCGCGCCGGTGGTGGGCAACATCGTGCCGGACTGTGATCACAGATCAAACATCTTGACGATCACTTTCCGATGAGCGTAGGTTCAAGCGCGGTCTGGGAAGAGGATCGGTTCGGTGCCGCGGCAAGGCCGATCCTCAGGGAGGAAGTGATGATCTCGAGGGTGATGCTCCGATCGAGCGTTGCGGCATTGCTGCCGTCATCGTTTCGACGCCAGCCCGCGCCGAGGAGGTGCAGAGGCTACGCCGGTGGCCGCAGCGATTGCGCTCGCGCCCTCAATGGGGCGCCTGCCTTGGCGACGATATCTGCTTCGCCTTCGATCTGCGTGGCCGCAGGTCATGCGCGAGATCATTTTCGGCCCCGTCATTCCGGCCGCAGTTCTTGCTACGCATAAACAAGAGTCGAGGAGGAAAACCTATGCTGCGTCCCGTGCGGAGGATCGTCACCGAGAATGACGCGAGCGGCAAATCCCGGGTTTGGCTCGACGGTCCTGCGACCAAGACGATCACAGTGCTTACCGAGCTCTGGCTTACGGACGACAAGCCCGGCCGGAATGAGACCCGCGTCGATATGGCGGAAAAGTCAACAGGTATAGAACCGCCGCGTCGCGGCACGATCTTTCGCTATTTCCAGTTGCCGCCGGAGGGCCTCGTCGCGCACCTGTCCGATGCCGAGCGGTGGGAGCAGGCGCGCCAGTGGTTCGCAGACATGAACGCCAGCAACATGCTGGTTGATACCAGCAAACATCCGGCAGCTCACAAAAGCCACACGACTGACTACATCGTTCTCCTGTCGGGAAGCGTCACTCTTGTCCTTGATCTGGAAGAGGTCGAGCTGAAGCCGTTCGATGTGGTCATCCAGCGCGGGACCAACCACGCCTGGGCCAATCGGGGGAGCAAGGACGCACTCCTGATGTCGGTTCTTGTCGATGAATCCTGGCATGGGGCCCTCGAATGAGCGCCGGGGTGCCCAGTCCGCTCACCGACCCGCTGTGGGTGCCCACGCCCGATGCCGCGCGTGGAACCGCGATGTTCAAGTTTGCTGAAGCGGTGGGTTGCGTCAACGATACGGGCACGATCGACTACCGAGCGTTTCAAGACTGGTCCGTTTCCGCACCGGCTGAATTCTGGAGCCAGACGTGGGATCGCCTTGGCGTCGTGGGCACCAAGGGCGATCGTATATATGTACCGGCGGAGCAATTCTGGAAGGCGCGATACTTTCCGGACGCACGGCTGAACTACGCCGAAAACCTGCTCAGGGGCACCGGATCCGGCGACGCCGTGATTTTCCGGGGGGAAGACAAGGAGCAGCAGCGGCTCAGTCACGACGAACTCCGCGCCCGGGTCTCTCGCCTGCAACAGGCGTTAAGGCAGGCGGGCATCGGCATCGGCGACCGCGTTGCCGGCGTCCTGCCAAACATTCCGGACGCTCTTGCCATCATGCTTGCGGCGACCTCGATCGGCGCCGTCTGGTGTTCCGTGTCGCCAGACTTCGGGGCGCGGGGCGTCGTGGACCGGCTGGCGCAGATCGAGCCAAGGATGCTGTTTATCTGCGATTCCTACTGGTACGCAGGCAAGCGGCATCCAACCAGTTCCAAGCTGGCCGACATCCTCGACGGCCTACCGACCGTATCATCCTGTGTGGTGGTGCCCTATGCCGGCGGCGCGCTGGCGCTCGTTGCCGAATTCGACGCCGTGCAGTCGCTGGATGATTTCACCGCGTCCCATGCTCCCGGCCCGCTGGTCTTCGAGCAACTACCGTTCGACCACCCTGTTTACATCCTCTTTTCGTCCGGGACGACTGGCGCGCCGAAGTGCATCGTTCATCGCGCCGGGGGCGTCCTCATCCAGCAGATGAAGGAGCAGCAATTCCATTGCGACATCCGGCAAGGCGATCGCGTCTTCTATTACTCGACGCTCAGTTGGATCATGTGGAACTGGCACATTGCCACGCTCGCCTCGGGAGCCACGCTTCTGATGTACGATGGATCGCCGTTCCATCCGTCGAACGAGGTTCTTTTCGAGTTCGCGGCCCACGAGCGGATGACGTTTTTCGGCACGTCGGCGAAATTCATCGAGTCCTTGCGAAAGGCAGGTTTGAGCCCGCGCGAGAAGTTCGATCTCTCCGCGCTCCGCTCGGTCGGTTCGACAGGGTCGCCACTTTCCGATCAGGGCTATGCGTTCGTCCATGAACACATCGGCCCTGCCGTTTTTCTCAATGCCTTTTCCGGCGGTACTGAAGTTGCCGCTTGCTTTGCCGTCGGCAACCCCACGGCTCCCATTCATAGGGGCGAGATGCAGGGGGCCGCGCTCGGCATGGATGTCCAGGTCTGGAACGCGGCCGGCGATCGTGTTTTCGGCGAACGCGGTGAGCTTGTGTGCTGCAATCCTTTTCCCTCCATGCCGCTTGGCTTCTGGAACGATAAGGACGATCGGCGCTTCTCGGCCGCTTATTTTGAGAAGTTTCCCGGCGTCTGGTGGCACGGCGACTTTGCCGAAGAAACCGCACATGCGGGAATCATCATCCATGGACGATCGGATGCCACGCTCAATCCCGGTGGGGTGCGCATCGGCACGGCCGAAATATACCGCCAGATCGAGCCCATCGATGACGTCCTGGAGGCGCTTGCCGTTGGCCAGCGCTTCGACGACGACGTTCGCGTCGTGCTGTTCCTGCGGCTGCGGTCGGAGGGTTGCCTCGATGCAGCGCTGGCCGACCGCATCAGGAAGGCGATACGCTCGGGCGCGACGCCGCGCCATGTGCCAGCCAGGATCGTCGCCGTCGCTGACCTCCCCAGGACCAGGAATGGCAAGATCGCCGAAATGGCGGTGCGGGAAGTCATCCACGGCCGACCGGTGCCTAATCTCGAAGCCCTTGCCAATCCGGAATGCCTCGCCTTGTTCCGAGATATTCCTGAACTGAGAAATTGAATTCGACCGGCTGTCTCTGAGTGGTCGGCGCGGGTCGGATGTGCGGGAGGAAGAATGACAGGGTTTGATGGAGGAACGACCATCGATGTCCGCGAAATGCGGGTGCTGGTTACGGCCGGAGCGCGCGGTATCGGGCGGGCCATCGCGGAACGCTTCGTCTCGGCGGGAGCGCATGTTCACGTCACGGACATCGATGAAGCGGCGTTGTCCGATTGCCTTCGCGATGTGTCCGGCCTCTCTGGAAGCGTGGGAGACGCATCCGACGCAACGAGCGTGGATCGTCTCGTTGGCGAAATCGGCAGCCGTTTCGGCGGCCTCGATGTCCTTGTTAACAATGTCGGGATAGCCGGACCGACCGGCAATGTCGAATCCTATTCCGACGAGGACATCGAGAAGACAATCCAGGTCAACCTAACCTCCCAATTTTACTTCCTGAGGCGGTGCGTGCCTTTGTTGAGGGCTTCTACGCGCAACGCGTCCATCATTGCGATGTCGTCCGTCGCGGGCCGCCTCGGTTACGCCTACCGAACGCCTTACGCCGCCACCAAATGGGCCCTCGTCGGTCTCGTCAAGTCCCTTGCTATCGAACTGGGACCCGACAATATCCGCGCAAACGCCATCCTGCCTGGCGTCGTCAAGGGCGAACGCATGGACCGTGTGATTGCCGATCGGGCGAAAACCACCGGCATATCCGAGGACGAGATGCGTGCCTCCTATCTCGGCAAGATCTCGTTGCGCCGCATGGTCGACGGCAACGATATCGCAAATCTGGCGCTCTTCCTGGCCTCGGATCTGGCGTGCAACATCTCGGGGCAGGCAATCGGGGTCGACGGCAATGTCGAATACCTATGAGGAGGAGCACACAAATTTCAGGCCCCTCCAGCGAAAAGCGGCTCATTCGGTCCGCGCTGGCGCGGAAATTGCAGACGCCAGCTGTTTATGAAGGAACCAGTGGGAGGAGTTCAGTGAGCAAGGATAGAACGAACCCTATCGACGGGTTCACCGTCGACCGTGCATCCATAAGCTATGTCGGGAAGGATTTGCAGCGGCCGGAGTGCATTCTGGCCGAGCGAGATGGCTCGCTTTGGGTTGCCGACGCCAGGGGCGGTGTCATGCTTATACGCCCCGACGGCGGCCAGAAGCTGGTGACGCAACGCGCCCAGACCGGATTTGCCGATAACGTCGACGAGGCGGATCGGCTGGTGAAAGGTACGCTGCCGAACGGCTTGGCATTCGCCTCCAACGGAGACCTTCTGATCGCCAATTTCGGCACCGACCGGCTGGAAGCCATGTCGCGCGACGGCGATACCCGGGTGCTGGTCGATGCGATTGACGGCCAGCCGATCGGCAAGGTGAATTTCGTGCTGCGCGACAGCAAGGGCCGCCTTTGGTTGACTATTTCCACACGCATCACCGACTGGATGAAAGCGATGAGCCCGTCCGTGGCCGACGGGTTCATCGCTGTCTATGACGGCAATGCATTGCGTATCGTTGCGGACGGCTTCGGCTTCACCAACGAAATAAGGCTCGATGCCAACGAGGAATGGCTCTACGCCGCCGAAACGACAGGGTGCCGCGTTACCCGCCTGCGGGTGCTCGAAGATGGAAGCCTCACGGATCGCGAAACCTTCGGGCCCTCGGACCATGGCGCCTTCATCGACGGCATCGCCTTCGATTCCTACGGTAATCTGTGGGGAACGCACATCATGATCGACCGCGTGTTCGCCATCACCCCCGACGGTGATCTGCGCTTTATCCTCGACGATGACAGGGACAGCAACGAGGGCCGGGCACTCATGGAGGCATTTCGGCGCGACCAGGCGACGCCCGACCTGATGATGTTGACGGGAGGCACCGTCGGGCCCTGGCTGACCAGCGTGACCTTCGGTGGCCCCGATCTCAGGACGGTTTATCTGGGGACGCTGCGCGGGTCGCGGATTCCGTCCTTTCGGTCGCCCGTTGCCGGCCTACCAATGGTCCACTGGTAGCCCGCCGCAGCGGTGGGCGTCGGAAAGCACGCTTTGAGAGAAAACCGAGGCTTCTGCCCGAGGGACTGCGGGCAGGTAATTGGAGGAGAAGACACATGAGTCTGGGTGGAATGAAGAAGCTGCTCACGGCGGCGGGCCTTGTGGCCGCCGGCCTTCTGGTGGCGAGCGCCGTCAACGCGGCGCAGAAGAAATACAAAGTGTTCCTGAGCATGAGTTATGTCGGCAATGATTGGCAGGCCGAGGCCAAGAACATGGTGCAGGCAATGGCCAAGGTCCATGCCGACGAGATGGATCTGCAGATCCAGGTGGCGGGTCCTGTGGCGCAGAAGCAGATCCAGCAACTCAATGCCATGGTGCAGGCGGGCGCGAACGCGATCATCGTCTATCCGATTTCGCCGACGGCGCTGAATCCGGCTATCGAGAACGCATGCAAGCACGGTGTTGTCGTCTTCGCCTACGATTCAAACGTCACGGCGCCTTGTGCCTATAATGTCGTGACGGACCAGAAGGAACTCGCGACCCAGAGCGCGGAATGGGTCGCGAAGGCGATGAACCACAAGGGCAATCTGATCTTCGTCACCGGCGTTCCCGGCACCTCGGTCGACACCGAACGCAACGCGGCTGCGCACGCTGTCTTTGCCAAATATCCCGACATCAAGATCGTCGCCCAGCCCAACGGCATGTGGTCACAGGCCGTTGCCCGCAAAGCGTTGACCGAAGTGATGGCCACCCGCAAATGGGATGAGATCCAAGGGGTTTGGGGCGCGACGGCCTGCATCCAGTCATGGTCGCTGGAGGCGAAGGCGGGGCTGAAGAAACTCATTCCCTGCGGTACGGAGGGAACGAACGGCATGCGCGTCATGATGTTGCCGGAGGGTGCCACCAAAGGCGTCGGCAACGATTACGAACCGATGGGCGCACCTGGCATCTCGCTTGAAAGCCATCCCGCGGCCGGCGCCATGGCTTTGAAGCTTGCTCTCCAGGTGCTCAAGGGCGACAAAGTCAAGAAGCTCACGCTGATGCCGCTTGTTGCCGTCACCAACGACAACATCAAGCTGTGCGAAAAAGGCACAGTCGCGGAACTCAAAGGTGGCTGCAATACATTCGATCCCAAGCTCGTCCCCGCAGGTTGGTTCGCGAACATCTATGAACCGGACCTGCCGCATATGGGCTTCGAGGCGGCACTCAAGGGGCAGCCCGGCTAGATGTGTTTCCGATCTACCTTGTGATCAGGGGCGGCGTGCTGCCGCCTCTCGCGGTCGGAAATGCACGCGGGAATAGAAAGTGGAGCATGGCTTTGCCGGAAATCCGCGGCTTTTCAGGCCCATGTGCCGTATCCGGACCGATGACCTCACACCAGTTCGACCCGATTTATGACATTACGACCTGATACCCATGCCATAGAGCTGGACCGCATAGAAAAGCGCTACGGGGCGACCGTCGCCCTTTCGGACGCGACATTGACGGTTGCCGCGGGCACCGTCCATGCCCTGCTTGGCGAAAATGGCGCTGGAAAATCGACCCTGGTCAAGATCCTGAGTGGTACCGTGCGCCCGGACGCTGGAACCATGCGTTTCTTCGGTCTGGTAGCGGAACCGGTCAGCCGTGAGGATTCCAGCCGTCTT
The DNA here is from genome assembly GCA_035547755.1 of Rhizobiaceae bacterium. Classification (GTDB taxonomy): domain Bacteria; phylum Pseudomonadota; class Alphaproteobacteria; order Rhizobiales; family Rhizobiaceae; genus Mesorhizobium_L. Next base: position 17,921 of record DASZUG010000090.1, on the reverse strand, counting down.
GGTCTGGAGACGGCGTTTCAGGAAATTCCGTTGGTCCCCGACCTGACGGTAGCGCAGAATATCCTTCTCCCCGACGAACCGCGACGCTTTGGATTCTTGCGGGACAGGCGGATGGCGCGACGCCGCGTCGAGCAAATCCTGAGCGATCTCGACCTGGCCGATCTCGATCCCCTTGATGATGTGCGCGATCTCGATTTATCGGTGCGCCAGAAGATCGAGATCGCGCGCGCCATATCGCGGAATCCGAAGATACTCCTTCTCGATGAGCCTTCCGCGGCGCTCTCGTCGCGGGACGTCGAGTGGCTTGGCGAACGCATCGCGGCGCTGCGTGCCGCCGGCACGACGATTGTTCTCGTGACCCACCGAATGCAGGAAGTGCGCGAATATTGCGGTTCGCTTTCGGTGCTTCGAAACGGTGCGCATGTGGGATCGTTCGCTATCGACGAGATTTCGGATGCGGATGTTTTCTCGCTGATAATGGGACGTTCCGTCGAGGCGACGTTCCCACGCCGCGCGGCGACGCCGCTCGAAACACAGCCGCTTCTGGAGGTCGAAGGAGCCAGGATCGGTCATCGCCTGAGGGATGTGTCGCTATCGGTGTCTCGTGGGGAAATTCTCGGCATAGCCGCGCTTCAGAGCATGGGCCAGCTTGAACTCTTCACCGGACTGTTCGGTGTCAGGCGGTTCGAGGGTGGCGCGGTCAAAGTCGACGGCGTCCAGGTCTGGCTTGCCTCGCCCCGCGATGCGATTCGCGCCGGCCTTGGCATCGGCCTTGTGCCCGAAGACCGCAAGATCGAAGGGCTGGCGCTCGAAATGACCGGCCGCGAGAACGCTTCTCTCCCGGCGCTAGAGTCTTACGCATGCTTTGGATGGATCGATCAGGGCCGCGAACGAGCCACGGTTGACGAGGCGTTCGCCAAGCTTCAGGTCCATCCGCGTGCCCACTATCTGCCGGCCGGCGCCTTCAGCGGCGGCAACCAGCAGAAGATTGTCCTCGCCAAATGGATGCTGACCGGTTGTAAGGTGCTGCTGGTCTTCGACCCGACCCGTGGGGTCGATGTCGGCACCAAGCACGAGATCTATCTCATGCTGCGGAAGTTCGCCGATGCGGGAGGAGCCGTGCTCTTCTATTCCACCGAGGTGCCGGAAATTGTCGGCTTGTCGGATCGCGTCGTGGTGCTCTATCGCGGCGGGATCGGCGCGGAGTTGAGGGGCGAGGAGATCACCGAGAGCGCGATCGGCATGCACATGCTGGGCTTTGTCCCAAAGGACGACCGCCGGAATCCGGAGTTCATCTCGTGACCGTCAGCGCCGCCGCCTTTCATCGGTCGAAGAGCTTCGAGCGTTTCACGCGACGCCACCAAGGATTGCTTGTCGCCGGCGGAGCCTTGGTGGCCGTGGTCATTCTCCTGACGTTCAAGCTGTCCAACGGTTTCGGCTATTATGATCTGTCAAGCACCATCAACAGCGCCACGCCGTTGGCCCTGGCGGCCATCGGGGAAACGATCGTCGTCATTGCGGGCGGCCTGGATCTATCCGCGGGCGCCGTCATCTCTCTCGTCAATTGCCTCATGGCCGCGAACATGGCCTCGACACCGGAATCGATGGTGTTGTGGACCGCGATCGCCCTCCTCGCGGGTGCCTTCGTAGGCGCCTTCAACGGCTTCCTCGTCGTGGTGCTTCGGCTGCAATCGGTTATCGTGACGTTGGCGACGATGTTCATCGTCGAGGGATTAACGCTTCTGGTCATGGAGCAGCCCGGCGGTTCGGTGCCCCCCGCTTTTTCCGCTGCTTTCACCGGCGATGCGATTCCAAACGCCGTGCCGATGCCCGCGGCCATTCTCGCCGGTGCGCTGGCTCTCTGGTTCCTCGTGCGCGCGACCCGATTCGGGATCAACCTCTATTCGATCGGCAGCGATTCCGAAGCGGCGCTGTCGAAAGGCGTTCCGGTGTGTATGACACGCTTCATGGTCTTCGTTTTGGGGGGCATGTTCTATTCGGCCGCGGGCATCTTTCTTACGGCCCAGACGGCGACGGGCGATCCCACCGTCGGGCCGCCGATGCTGTTGCCCATCTTCGTTGCCGTGGTGCTCGGGGGCACATCTCTGGCGGGCGGCCGTGGGGGATGTCTGGGTACCATTTTGGGAGCGCTGATACTCATCCTCATCGTCAACATGCTTCTCGTCTTCAATGTCTCGACCTACTATTCCTCGACGGTCGAGGGATTGATGCTCATCGCCGCCGTTCTCGCGACCTCGTTCGGCCGCGGTTCGCCCCTTCGCGAATATGCCGGGGCTTTGCGGCTCAAATGGCTGGCCTGGAGCAGCGCTTCGGGAAGGCGGGGCGAAATGCCGAGGCCCTCTGCGCGATCGAAGGCCGCTAGCCTGATCCGGCCGGACGACAGTCTGCCGCATGGCACGCTCGGCCGCTGGCTCGCGCGCAACTCCCAAACCCTCCGCTTCACCCTGCCCGCATATGCCGCTCTTCTCGCTGTGCTGGCGGTCACGGCTGCCCTGTTCGGTACACGCATCACGCCCGGCAACTATGCCGAATCCCTGCTTGTTCTTACATCATTCATGGCCGTCCTGGCGCTGGGACAGGGAGCGGTCATCCTGAGTGGTGGCCTCGACCTCTCCACACCCGCCGTCATCACCTTTGCGGGCATACTTCTCACATCCTGGGCTAATGGATCGGATCACGCCGCTCTCTGGGCCGTTCCCGCTGTCATCGGCGTTGGCGCCGGCATCGGCGCACTCAGCGGCCTGGGCATTGTCTTGTTCGGCATTTTCCCGCTGATCATGACTTTGGCAATGGACGGCATCGTCGCCGGGTTGTCGTTGGTCTATTCGAACGGCACGCCGAACGGTGTCGCGCCGCCGTCCGTCGCGTGGCTGATGACCGGAAAGGTGGCGGGTATCACGCCGGTGATCCTCGCACTGGCGATTTTCGCAATTTTGGCTACTCTTCTCCTCAGTCACACCGTCTATGGAAGACATCTGAAGGCGATCGGCAACAGCCGTACCGCGGCGTTCTTTTCCGGCGTTCCCGTCGGTTCGACATTGATCAGAACCTATGCGCTCAGCGGCGCTTGTTCGGCGCTTGTCGGCATCATGCTTGTCGGCTTTTCCGGGCAGGCTTTCAACGATATGGGGGACCCCTATCTCCTGCCCGCCATCGCGGTCGTCGTGATCGGGGGAACATTGATGACCGGCGGACGTGGCCACTATCTTGGCATGTTCGGCGGCGCGCTGCTGCTGACTTCCCTGACGACGGTCCTGACCGGTCTTTTGCTGCCTGTCGCGATGAAGAGCATCATCCTCGGTCTTGTGATCGTGCTGGCGGTCCTCGGTTTGCGCGAGCGCCATGCGTGAAGGGGAGGGCCGGCTTGTACGGGCTTCGTCAGGGGTTTCCGTAGGCGGACGGGTCGGCTCGTATCCTGTAACGTCAGCTAAGTGCGCAAGGGGTTTGGGACAAGCCCGGACCTCATGTCGATAAGAACGAGTTCTTCTCGTGATCGAAGTTACCCGCGATTACCTGGGTTGGCTGCCCCAAGAGGCTTGGAACTGGATCAACAACCGCAGCCTTAAATGGCAGCATAGGGAGAAACGGCAATGCGCATTCGAGGCTGTCATCCGCGAGCAGGCGCAGACTTTCGCGGTCGTGATTGTCAAGCCTTATGTTGTTCAGAACAGGTCAGAGGCCGCAAGCGCAATAAACGGCTCCATGCCAAGACCCCAACCTTGGCAAGCCATTGATTCTGCTTAACTTTCTGTCCTGACGAGTAACTTCCTCATCCCAAAACTGATTGTCGTAGCTCCGGGGAGCGGACACGATTCGTTCCGTGGGGTCCCACTGAAAACCGGAGCTTTCGGCTCCCCGTGGAAACCCTGGAAAATTCGGATCGACCCACTCTGTCACATCGGGGGAGCAATGGCTACGACGACCAAGAAGCGACTGACCAATCAGGTGTTGGAGCGCATGAACCCGCCCAGGATCGGGCGGCTGGAGATGGGCGACGAGCTTTGCCCTGGGCTCGTGCTGCGTGTGACCGAGCAGGGCGCGAAGTCGTTCTCCGTGATCTACCGGGTACTCGGCGAGGGCGGCGAGACCGACAGCGGCCGACCGCTCGCCGGCAAGCAGCACCGTATCACCCTGGGCAAGTGGCCGGTCATCAGCCTCGCCAGCGCGAGGGATCGGGCACGCGCGATCATCGCCAAGGCCAATGAGGGTATCGACCCAAGGGCCGAACTGATCGAGGCGGTGAAGGAGCGGCGGGCGAATACCTTTACCGCCGTTCTCGACCGCCATGTGAAGCAGGACGCGATGCGGACCATATCGAGCTGGCAGAACGTCGAGCGCGTGCTTCGCCTGCATGTCGTGCCGCGTCTTGGCGACCGGCCGATTGCCGACATTCGCCGCTCGGAGGTCCATGAGATTATGGATGATCTTGTCGCCAGCGGTCGCATCGGCACGGCGCGCGAGGTGCGCAAGCAAATGTCGCGCATCTTCAATTGGGCAGCTGATCGCGAGATCATCGAGAGCAATCCGCTCGCCGGCATGAAACGGACGGACCTTGCCCGCAACACAGAGGCGGGCCGCGCGCTCACCGACATCGAGCTACGGGCGATCTGGAAGGCTGCAGAGGACCTGCGCTACCCGTTCGGCTCGCTCTATCAGGTGCTCATGCTGACCGGCCAGAGGCGGGCCGAGTGGGGCTTCTGCACGCGCTCGGAGATCGACGCGGAGAACCGCTGGCTCGATCTTGGCAAGGAGCGCTTCAAGAGCCGGCGCGAGCACATCGTGCCCATGTCGGAGTTCGTCTGGACGCTGTTCGAGACCTTCCCCGTTTGGGCCGGCCGCAACGACTATTTCGTATTCTCCTCGAAGCATGGCCGGGTTCCCGTCGCCGGCTTCTCGCAGGGCAAGCGGGCGCTCGACGCGGGCGCGGAAAAGCACCTGCGGCAGGAGACGGGCAACGAGGCGGCCACCCTCCAGCACTTTCGCATCCACGACCTGCGGGTCACTTGCGAAACGCGCCTTGCCAATCTCGGCTTCAATCAGGAAGTCCGCGACGCGGTGCTAGGCCACGCACGGTCGGGGTTGCAGAAGATCTACAACAAGCACGATTATCTGAACGAGAAGCGCGAGGCGCTACACGCTTATGGCGCGCATTTGATGGAGATCGTGCGGAAGTGACAATCAGCTTGCAGCCCGAACTCGTTGAGGAAATTGCCCGGGATCACGGCTTCGATGCGAACCGGCTGCGCGAGGCATTGGTGCGCGCTGTCCAGGCATATCGTGACGAGCAGGCCTTTTGGGCTTGGCGCGAGCAAGCGACGGGTAACGTACCTGACACGAAACCGGCTCTCACTGCCGTTCAGCGTGCGTTGCGGCTATGGCGCGCACTACCCTCGGAGTTGCATCGGGACGTCGCATACTTCCAAGACCCATCCAGTCTGGAAGACCCTATCGGCCCAAAGTTGCAGTTCGTCGCCGAGCTTCTGGAAGAGTATCGCGAACACTATCAACGACCGCGCGGCAATCCCGGTCATTCTCGGACCGGCGCAGATCATGATCTACGGCCGCTACAGGCCTTTGCCGTTGTGCTGGTCGAGTTCTGGCTAACCGAGAAGGATAAACCGTTCGGACACGTTGTAGAGCGCTACGAGGAAGCCTCCGGCTTTGACCCATCCAAGGGTGAACTTGCTCCGCGCGTCGCCGAATCGGAGGCAATGGAATTCCTGATGGGAGCGAGCGAGTGCTTGCCGCACAGATACGACGTCTCGAATTTCGAGACTGTGGTTCGCCGGATCAAGAGAAACCTGCATCGTCAATAGGCGGGACTTAATAGGCCTGATTTACTCCGATTTAGCCCACGCCTCACATCGCATCCTCTCCGCTCGAATGGGCCTGCATGTAGCCGCATGGAGGACCCAGACATGCCGAACCGTCTACTCTCACTCAAGCAGGTCATGGAGCGTATCCCGCTCTCCAAGACCGAAATCTATCGACGCATTCGCGATGGCCGGTTTCCGAAGTCTATCCGGATTGGCACCAATCGCATCGCCTTCTCGGAAGACGATATCGAGAACTGGATTGCCAGCCGGAAAGCGGCGTCTCCCGTCGATGGAGGCGGTCATGACTGAGCTCATGAACCTCGTGCAGACGATCGATGCGGCGCGCGCTTTTGTGGAAAGGGGCTGGGAGCCAATCCCTCTCCAGCCCACGGGCAAGAACCCAAAGGCTTCGTGGAAGACTCCCGTGGTCTGGGGCGATCAGCAAATCTCGGCTGAATTTTCCTCGAACGACAATATCGGCGTGGCCCTAGGCGAAAGGTCGAATGGCCTCGTTGACATTGACTTCGACTGGCCGGAGGCAGCCAGGATTGCCGATGCCGTCTTCGCCGACCTGCCCAGCTTCGGTCGACCCGGCTCGCTTCGATCACATCGGATTGTGCGATGCCATCTATCGAAGGGGCGGCTGCTCTTCCAATTGCCGGCAAAGAACGCCGACGCCCTTCTTGTTGACCGAACCACAGTCCTGGAGATCAGAGGGGACAAACATCAGACTATGTTTCCGCCGTCGATCCACCCAACGGGAGAGGTCGTGAGGTGGGACCAAGAGCCTGACAACGTGCCTGAGCTGGCGGCAGATGACCTCGAACGACGCGGCGGGCTCTGCGCTGCCTTGGCGGTGGTGCTGAACGTCTACCCGAGAGTGCCGGGAGATAGGGACAATGTTTGCTTGGCTCTTACCGGCGCACTTGTGCGCGTCGGGCTGGAGGACAATGAGGTAGATCACCTCGTTGCACTGGTGGCCCACCTTGCAGGTGATGATGAAGCGAGTAAGCGCGGCGGAAAGGCAGCTGCTACGCGCGCTAAGATAGCCGCCGATGAGCCTACATGGGGCCTACCGGAGCTATGTGAGAGGCTGGGGATCGGCGAATTGGAGGCCACTCTTAGAAAATGGCTCGGTGGTGGCGCTGTGTCCACGGAAACCAGAACAAGCCGAGATATCTTGGTGCTTCCAGGCATACTTCCCCAAATCGTTGACGAGGCGGAAAAGGCGCTGATCGATGGTGGTGCTGGCGTCTATCAGCGCGGCGAAACGCTGGTCCGGGTAGTGGTTCTGGACGCGAATGAACAGATAGCGGGAGTTCGTCGGACAGGCGGAACTGTCATGCTGAGAGAGGTCAAGCAGGCCTGGCTTATCGAGCAACTATCCCTCGCTGCAAGCTGGTCGAAATCCGGAACGGAACACCCCGTGCGTATCGATCCGCCAGCGAAGGTCGCATCCACTTACCTTGCCCGTGTCGGTAGTTGGCGAGTTCCTTCCTTGATCGGAATAACACAGGCACCGATGCTGCGGTCGGATGGGTCGATCCTTCAAACACCAGGATATGATGCCGCGTCGCGCATGTTCTACGATCCCGGCGGTGTTATATTTCCGCCGATACCGAACTCTCCCACACGAGAGGACGCTGAGCGTGCACTGGCGCAACTGCAACACCCCTTTCGCGCTTTCAGCTTTGCAAATGAAGAGTCCAGCAGCGTTGCGCTTGCGGCCGTTCTGACTGCCCTTGTACGGCCTAGCCTCAGAGCTGCTCCGATGTTTGCAATCGACGCGCCCACCGCCGGTACCGGCAAATCTCTGTTGGCGGAAACGATTAGCATAATCGCAACTGGCCACGCTCCGGCCATGATGTCCCAAGGAGCCAGCGCCGAAGAAGATCAGAAGCGTCTCGCCTCTGTGCTGATCGCTGGCGATCCGGTCATCGTTTTGGACAACTGCGAGCGTCCTATCGGGGGTGACTTGCTCTGCTCGATGTTGACCCAGGAAAGCGTGGGGACCCGCATACTCGGCAAGTCCGAGATGATCAGCCTGCCGACCACAGCGGTTGTTATCGCCACCGGCAACAACCTTCTTCTGGCTGGCGACGTCAGCCGGCGAGCGCTGATTTGTCGCCTTGATGCTCGTACAGAAAGGCCCGATCAGCTCCAGTACGACTTTGATCCACGCGATGAAGCAAGGAGTGAACGACCAGTACTGGTTGCAGCAGCACTGACGATCCTGCGAGCTTACATCGCAGCAGGCTATCCAAGGGCGATGCCTAAGATAGGGTCGTTTGAAGAGTGGAACATAGTGAGGGAAGCGTTAGTCTGGCTCGGTAAGGCGGACCCCGCAATGACTCGGGAACGCCTTATCGAAAGCGACCCCAAGAAGGCCGAGATCGCCACAATACTCATGTTGTGGTGGCGCATCTTTGGTGCGAGAGAGGTGCGGCTAAGCGAAATCGCAGAGATTTATCATGATGAGGCGCCACCGCTTCAGCGTGGGGTAGACAAGCGTCCATCGGAGCTCATGTCGGCCCTGATCGCCTTGACCCCGAGGCACTTGTTCAACGCCAAGAGCATTGGGCATGCGTTGTCTCGCCATGTCGACCGGATCGTAGGCGGCCTAGTTCTTCGTGCTCGGCAGGACTCGTCAGGCAAAATCTACCGTGTCGAGAATTTGGCCGAAGCCGAATCCGTGGATGGACCGGAGCCGGAGCAGGACGAGATGCCGTTCTAATGGGTTCTAGGGGATTGGTGGGTTTTTGGCAGGGCCGAACGCAAGCCGTCGATACCGCTCCAAAACCAAAGCGGCAAAGCCCATCTCGAGTCGGCCTCGTCGGAACCCACCTAACCCCCTAAACCCGGATGCCGGGCCTGCCACTCCCCCACCGCTCCCCCGGATTGGCATCTCAAGCGGTAAACGATTGCATAGGCGCGCGTTTTCGGCGCTCACCCTTACCTTAAGGAGAGTATGGTGGCCCCAAGCCGCCATTTTTGAGCCTTGCTCAAGGCCGTCTGATCCCCTCCCGCCAAAAAATCTCCCCGGACCGCTTGCCGCGCCCATCGGCGGGTCAACCGTAGAGGATCGGAAGGCAGTCCGCCCTTTGTGATTTGTGGACCGCCCTTCCGCGCACGCGCGCGAGAGCGCCATGGCGGGCAACGTGTTAATCAGGGCTTCCGCCGGCCACCCCGGGCATAGGCATCCTGCGCCAGCATATTAGCCGTCGTCGTGCCCAGCGCCTCCGCGAAACGGGCGACCACCGTAATCGTCGGGTTGCGTTTCCCGCGCTCAATGCCCGACACATAGGTTCGGTCGATACCAGCCCGGTGGGCAAGCTCCTCTTGCGAAATGCCGGCGGCGATGCGCGCGAGGCGCATGTTCGTGGCCAATATCTGTCGAACATCCTCCATGTCGGAAATAGAGGCGGTCGCGTAGACGATTGGCCCACGGACTATGAGTCACAATTCGCTTTGGATCAGAGGATGTAGACGATAATCATCATCCCAGCTGTAGCAGAGGGGTGATGGGATGCTGCAAACGATCCAGGATTTCCTGCTAACCGTTATCGGCTGGGCCCTGCTGATTCTGGCGATCAGCCCGATAGTCGGCGCGATCGGGTGGGAGATCTGGCAGGGGCAGATACGGCCGCGCTTGATTCCCGAAGCCGAGATCGAGGCCATCGCGTCCGAAATGTTCGCCCGTTATGGGGACCAGGCCGAAGAGATGGCTTTCATCAACGAGGACCGCGCGTGGCGGTACAGCGACAGCTTCGAACAGGGCAAGTGGAGACGCGTTAGGAACTATATCGCGCGATAGCATCGCGGGTCCTGCGCGGTCACTATCGTCCGCGGTCGCTGCTCGCGATACCGCGCCTGCCCCTGCGTCAAAACTTGCGCCGGTTTGGGGGAACTAATCATGTATCGCAGCGGCCAAATTGGAGACCGACCGCAGATGCGAAAGACTTTGTTTGCGGTGGTCCGGTCCACTTCTGCCGAAGACTCCCGATTACGCTTGAGGACCATCTGCCGAGTGATCGCGTTTATTGGTGTCCAAGCCTTGAGGCAGAGCTTGGCAGTGCGCCCGCAATTGGTCACAGCGTGCGGCGACATCTTGCTGCGTGCCTCGAAGAAGCGTTCGAAGGCCACGGACAGCGTGACGCGCTCCACAATCTCCTTGCTCAATCTCGATGGCGCCACCAAGCCGCCATGAGGTGCTCTGAAAGCAACGTATCGCAGCTCCAGAATACGCTAAGTGACGAACCGAATCTGATAGAGTGGGTCACAAGCTTCGAGATTCGGATTCACTGGCGGCGGATCGATGGCGCAAAAATCTGACAATGTCCGGCACACAAGGGCTGGCGACCAATTTCACTATCGGTGGGCCGCGCGACGCTGCCTTGGACTGATTGATCCCGGTTCATCACTAGCCTGCATTACGATAGAAGGTGTATCCAGCGATGAAACGTCTTCCGAAAATAATGGAACCGGTGAAGAAGTCGTTGATATCGCCGAATACTATGGAGACCGCCGAATAAGCCATGCCAGCAAAATATCTTATCATCAACTTAAGCATTCATATCAGACGGTAGTGCCATGGACACTAAGCGCCCTAAGAAAAACTTTGGCTGGATTTTATAAGAGGTATCAAGTTTTTCTAGAAAACGTTTCTAACGAAAACAATCAAACTGTTGAATTTACGTACATCACCAATCGCCCTGTCGCCACGGGCATTCATGATCTCTTTGGGAGAATAAAGCAGCGGAGCCTTGAGCCAACTGATGCGGAGCAATGGGCGCAAATAAAGCGATACATCGGAACAGATGACGACAGTCTCGCTCTTGATTTTCTAGCGAATTTTCGCATCGACGACACAAATGAAGCTCATTGGAAGCAGCGCAGCATCCTAATTGAGGAGTTAAGTGGCTACATTGTTGGGTCCGATAAGGAAGTAGCGGATCAACTTTGGCGATTGGTCATCGACAAAGCCCTGCCTCAGAACGCGAACAATCCAGAAATTACTCGCGAAGATGTCCTGCGATTTCTGAACACTGATGAGGACGAGCTCTTCCCAGCTCCTTGCTTGATCGAGGAGGGAGAGGCGCATTTTGCACGAGAACAGGAAGACGATTTCTGGTCCGCAATTTTGGCAGCGGAAGGTCGCCCGGTAATCATACATGCCGAGGGAGGCGTCGGTAAATCTGCTATCGCAAACAAGCTACGTCGACGAGCAACAGATCACTCAGTCGCCATACTATATGATTGCTTTGGCAATGGCGAATATCGCACCGCGACAGAGCGGAGGGACGAACACCGCGTCGCGCTTGTCCAGATGGCAAACGAGCTTGCCTCGCTGCAATTATGCCACCCGCTGATCCCTTCCCCTCACGCGAGACCCGAGGACTATCTTAGGGCTTTCAGATATCGCCTGAAGCAATCAATTGAGATACTGAGAGGCTACAATCCAGACGCAAGATTGGTCCTGCTAATAGATGCCGCAGACAACGCGGAGATGGCAGCGGAAGAGTACCAAGAGCGTGCTAGCTTCGCCAAAGACCTTATCCGTCAGAAACTGCCAGGAGGAGTAGAGTGTGTATTCCTATGTCGCTCGCACAGGATTAATAAACTAGACCCTCCAGGCCATTATATTGATTTGGTTCTGCGATCATTCTCTCAAGCGGAAACTGAAAGGCTTTTGTTAAACACGTTTCCTGAGGCGACCACACACGACGTCCGCGAATTCCATCGCATAACCTCACAAAATCCGCGCGTTCAAGCCACAGCAATGAGTCGAGGGCTCAGCCTGTCGGACACCCTGCTCATGTTAGGACCAAATCCGACTACCGTTGAAGACACGATCCGCAACATATTCGCTCAATCTATTGCTCAATTGATCGATCGCGTTCCAAAAGTGGAGGCGCAGCAACTACAAGCTCTATGCGAAGCCATGGCAGCGCTGCGACCCTTTATTCCGATTGATGTCCTGTCCTTGGTTTCTGGCTTAGACAAAAGCGCTATCAGGAGCTTCATCGTGGACTTAGGGCGGCCGCTGTCGCTCGTCGGCGAAGCGGTACAGTTTTTTGATGAGCCATCCGAGACGTGGTTTCGAGAAACCTATACGCCCGAGAAGGCCAAGCTCGCGGCATTCGTTGCAACTATAAAGCCTCTCGCATTGACCAGCAGCTATGTGGCTGCCGCGTTGCCTCAACTGATGCTTGAGGCGGGGCTATATGCGGAGCTCGTAGAACTCGTTCTGCAAGATGATGACCTTCCTAACCATAGCCCCGTCGAAAGGCGCAACTCATCCTTGCAGCGCTTACAGTTTGCATTGAAGGCAGCGCTTCGAAAGAAACAGTACGAGGACGCTGCAAAGCTAGCTTTGAAGGCCGGAGGTGAAACGGCAGGCAGCGACCGCCAGGAAGCGTTGATCCAATCAAATACTGACCTAATCTCGCATCTGCTACCCGCCCATAGGCTCAGGGAAATCGTCGCACAGAAGTCTTTTTCGGTGAGCTGGCACGGTGGGCACCACGCATACGAAGCTTGCCTACTGTCGGGATGCGCGGAGACACTGGCAGAATCTCGGAGCTACCTCCGCCTCTCTCATAGATGGGTACACAGTTGGGCGAGATTATCGAAAAGCGAACGCAAGAAACAAGAATTAAGTGACGCAGACATCGCGGAAATCGCGCTATGTCAGCTTTATCTTAATGGCCCGAAAGCGCTTGTCGATGAACTTCAGAGTTGGCGACCTCGTAGTGTAGCCTTTCGAGTAGGCTCAATCGTTTTTAAACGCTTGGTCGATCTCGGAGAGCATGTTCTGATTAGTGCCGTTGCTAAATGCTCGCTGGAGAACCCCTGCATCCTATTTGCGGCAATTAACGCTGAAGCGCGCGTACTAAAATATCTGGACGCTCCGACCGTCAAAGCCGCCTTTGACGGTCTGAAAAAATACCATAGGCAAATAAGAAAATATCGGATGGAGCCTTCGTATGAGGAGCCAATCCTTTCTGTAGTCAACTCGCTCGTACAATCGGCAGTCGTCCAGGGCGCAGCCGAACATCTCGAAATCGCAAGCGTTCTCGATCTCTACATACCACCGCCCGAACGATACTACTTCGGCCGCCATTCGGATGAGCCCCGCTTCACTTTGGTTCGCGCGGTCTGTCTGAGGGCTGCCCTAAGGGGGCAGTCTGTGGAAGTTTTAGATTTTGCGAAGCCAGAGGTCAAAAAGCAGCTTGAGAAAGATCGCAACTCTCAAACCACCGAGGCACGAGAATTTAATGAGGATATCGGAGCTGTTCTAGCCTGGCACAAGCTTTGGGTAAGAGCGCTTCTCGGGCAGGTGGAACCTACGCATCTCGACCAAGCAATCGAGCTCTGCCACTCAGAGTATCGCAAGGGTGTCGGCTACTACACTAGGGACGACCGCTTCACATCAAAGGAGATTTCGCGGCTTTGGCTTGAGACTCTTTTGATGACCGATCCAACTGCCGAAAGAATTGACAGGTTTATTCAATGGAAGGACTCGCTGAAACAGCGTCTTTTTACACCAGCTTTAACGCGACTTACGCAACTGTGCGCCAATTCTAAGATATTCGCCGAATACGCCTATGACTTCGCACAGGAAGCATTCGATATCATTGACCAAGATCGCATGGATGCCGAACAGAAGGTCGAAACGTATATTGAAATCGCGCGCGCAATTTTCACTCTAAGCCCTCCAGAAGCCGAGCACTATTTTGACAAGGCCGTAGAGGTTGCTGGGCGCATCGGCCAAGAGAATCTGGATCGGTGGTCATCCTTTTTGGAGCTTGCGTCTGCAGCTGCCAAACTTGGTGTGCCTCAACCGGAACTCACCTACCGCCTGTCTCGGGCCGCCGAGGTCGTCTATGCTTTTGTTGCGCGTGACAAACACTTTGATTGGGAAGGAACCATCGACGCGCTCGTTAGCCTTTGTCCCGCTTCAAGCTTGGCAATCTTAAGCCGTTGGAAGGATCGCTCTTTCGGCTGGGAGAATCGGATTTTTCCGCATGCAATTGAGCAGCTGGTGAAATCGACGGCGATTGATCCTCGCGCTGCATTAGCGCTCATTGGATTTCAATACCACTGGCCCGCTGCCGCAATGGTTCAAGCGGCGACTGCAGCGGCGGATCACGCGCAAGAGAGGAGGGCACTTTTTGAACGCTCGTTGCGATATATCGCCATTTCGGAACCAACTCCGAAAGACCTTGAGGAGCTTGAAGCTCTTGCCAAGAAGAACGGATGGTCTGATTTCGATTTCGAAGACCTCAAAGGGCGGGCGAGAAGCTCTCAGGAGCGCGAGCAACGACGCAACAGCAGCCCGCACACGAGTTATGAATCGAAGCCTGATCCGCCAAAAGAATGGGATGACATATTTGAGAATTTAGATGTGTCGTCCTCTGAGTCCGTTCAAAGTGCGTACAGGCGGTTTAGAGCTGGCAGTCCGCCATTCTATGTCGGACAGTTTGCTACAGAGTTTTTCGGGCGCGTCCCCCGGGGCGCCGAACCCAACGCGCTAAAAGCGATCTTCTCCGTTAGTGATTTTGACCTGTATGAATTTCGCGGCCTCTTCGAGGCAGTGCCGAGCAATTGGGTAGCCCGCAACCATATTCGCAGGTCGCTTCGAACGATTACTGAGGAGGTATGCAAAGCCAATTTTTACGAGATTGCCAAATCCAGATATTACCAAGCCTTGCCCTACGAAGTCATCGCTCGATGTACTGGCATCAACGAGCGCCAGATATATGCGTGGGTTGTAGAAGCCAGTGCGGAGAATCCACTAATTCTCGGGTCTGGGCGGTTGTTTTCTCTCGTCGGATTGATAGCGCCGACGCTTGATGCGCAACAGGCCGCAGCCGCGCTTACCTTCGGACTGCAGTTGCTCGAGGTCGACATGACCGAGCAGGATGGCGATGGAGACTGGTCTCCAAAATTACGCCCACCGGATGAAACTGTTACATCGCTCGCAGGCTACATATGGGTTGCCCTCGGGTCTCCCCAGACACCGGAACGCTGGCAGGCGGCTCATGTGGTTGGCTTGCTTTGCGCTTTCGAGAGACTCGATATTCTTGAGCCGTTGTCGTTATTTGCCAACGGTACCGATTCCGCTCCATTTCATGACGTGAGCCTTCCGTTCTACAATCTGAGTGCCAAACTTTGGCTGTTGATCGCATTGCGAAGGGCGCTCAAACTCGGTGGCTCGAAGTCAGTTCTTCGATTTGAGAATTTTATTCGCCTAGCCTGCTGTGAATCGGAGCGTCATCTCATGCTCCGCGGGATCAGCGCAGACATTCTGCTCGCACTTCATGAGCACGGGAGCATCGAACTTTCGAGAAAAGAAAGCGATCGCCTTCGAGCTATCAACGTTTCCAAGCACGAACTGCTGATTTCAGACGCCTACCAGCGCGATCTTGTGGTCTCTACACCTAGACCAGAAGATGACGAGAGAGAATTCTACTTTAGCTACGACATATCCCGCTATTGGTTTGAAAGTTTGGGGAGGATTTTTGCATTCGGCCCCAAGGAAATAGAACATCGCGCAACTCGCTTCCTACGCGAAGATATGGGCATTTACGATCAGGGGGGCGCGAAAGGCGACCCTAGGCATCATCGTAGGCTATATGGTGACTATGAAACAACGCACTCTCACGGCTCCTATCCTCAAGCAGAGGACCTATCTTTTTACCACTCTTATCACTCCATGATGGTGGTAGCAGGTGAGTTGATCGATACGGTTCAAAGACATCAGCACAGCGAGTATTCTGACGAGTTTGTTGAGTGGATCGCTAGACATGAGATTACCCGGTCAGATGGCCTCTGGTTAGCTGATCGTCGAGACCCTGTACCCACTGAAGCGGCGAACTGGAAATCACAGAAGGAGGATGACGCGTGGCGCTTCTCGATCACTAAAAATGATCTTCTCGACGCGCTCAGGCCCGAAGAAGATGGCATTTGCGTATGGGGCAGTTGGAATCACGCAGAAGGCGATCAAGAGGAGCACATTACGATATCGAGTGCGCTTGTAAACTCCGACCGGGGACATTCTCTCTTACGCGCCCTTCAAACGATAGGAGATCCTCATGGCTATCGCATTCCTCCAAGCGGCAATGATCTAGAGATCGATTTTGGGCAGTATCAGCTGAAAGGTTGGATTTGGGAAACTTCTAGAGAGCACGGGATTGACGAACGTGATCCTTGGGCTGGCGACGTTGGTTATCCTCCTATCCGCCCTGCAAAATGGTTCTCTGATTTAGTCGGACTGCATTCCGACTCTGAACGCCGACTATGGCGCACGTCATCGGATGATCAACCGGTGCTGCGTTCACGTGCGTGGGGCCGCAAGTCCACGAAGAATGAATTCATGAGTCCTGAAATTGGCTCGCGAATGGTCGCTAACGAAGAGGCCCTCACGCGGTGGCTTTCGCCCCTCGGAATGAACATTATCCTTGAAGTTCAGATCAGACGGGATTTTAGACGAGATTCGTATCGTCGGCGGCAGGAAGAATCTTCTGAATACCTCCCTCCATATACCTTGGTGGTGCTAATTGATGCTGAAGGAAGAATTGAAACGCTCTAGAGATGTTCTTGAGCTCGGAAAACTGCTCGTCAAGGCGTTAGACCTAGACCAGACGGTTGATACCTTAGGTCGTTGGATGGCTCATCACGTTGCAGAATTGATGCAAGCGGTAGAAGAGGCGGAAGGTCGAGAAAAAGCCGATATTGAAGACCGTTGCCGCAATGCGATTCTAGAACTCTGGGAGCATATTAGCTTTTTTCCCAGAGGACATCGACCTTTCGCGGACGTAGAGCCGCTTCTAGCGGTCATCCGATCGCTCGATCCGGACAACAGAGCATACTTTTATCATTCTGAAGCCCAGATGCTACTTTCGTCATCAGAAATGGATGAGGAGACGAGGCAGTGGATGGAACTGGCGCAAGGCATCGACTATTCGGCGCGCTTGCTAGTCAGCATGTCCCTTCGGAAAGCTGCAAGCGACCTCGTCGAGGATAAGCGTGAGTGGTTCGACCTAGCAGAATCCCTTGATGTGGACATTCCGATGACGCGACTGGTGAGAGTTGTAGTAGATGGTGAGAAGCAGAACGAAGAACAAAGGAAGCTAGAGGGGATTACGAGGGCCATAGAGGCTCTTCAGAACCGGCGCGAGCGACTAACGGCAATGGTCAAAATGTCGAGCATGTTAGTTGCTTCAATAGACGAGGATATCGATCGCTTGCAGAAGATGGTGCCTAGTTAGACAGGTTCCGTGTTGCTGCGAACGGGAGCACAAATGTGCAATTTTCTGGTGCATCCCTCCATCCACGGGACCATCTCCTCGCTTGATCGAGAGAACCCATTGATGGGGGCGGTCCGGTGGGTGCCGTGTCGATTAGGCAAACTCCGAACTGAAGGCTTCTAGTGGTGTCGCAGGATCAAAGGAGTGGCAGCAGGCCACACGCGGTCTACTCATACTGGCTCTGCGCGCATCGCAATCAAATCGGGTTGCCGACATAGGCAAAACTCCCCCGCCCGCTCCCCGGCGCCCAAGCAGCAAAAAGGCCCGGATACCCCCGAGCCCTAAGCCATTCAAATTTAAGGAAAACTGGAGCGGGCGAAGGGATTCGAACCCTCGACCCCAACCTTGGCAAGGTTGTTGTATAGCTACTACCGGCTTTTCTGGCTTTCGACCATTTTGTACGAAATCGATTATTTTCAGTGTCTTAATACACATCACCTTCGCCTCACTTCGCTTCGCCACGCTCGATTTTTTCTTCACGGTGGACACCATGTGGACACCATTCTAGAGTGGTGTCCACCGAAAAGTGAAAACGGAGACGGCCCGATGGATCGATCATCGAGCATTCGGCTGACCAAGACCGTGGTCGAGAAAGCCGTAAAGCGAGACGCCAGATATGACCTCTGGGACCTGGAACTCGCAGGGTTCGGAGTGCGGGTCGAAAAGAGCGGCACCAAGACGTTCATTGTCAGATACCGCGTCGATGGCGGTGGTCGCTCGGCGCCGCGGCGTTTCCTCGTGATTGGTCGCTACGGCACTCTCACAGTCGAGC